>JAFSPS010000041.1 GCA_017451385.1 Bacteroidales bacterium | reverse complement strand
GTGGATTATCCTGCCAGCTTCATGCTCGTGGCAGCCATGAACCCATGCCCCTGCGGCTACTACAACCACCCGACCATAGAGTGCTCGTGTGCCCCGGGAGCGGTGCGCAAGTACATGAATAAGGTGTCGGGGCCGCTGCTGGACCGCATAGACCTGCACATAGAGGTCACGCCGGTGCCGTTCAGCCAGCTTTCTACCATGAAGGCTGGCGAGAGCAGTGCCACGATACGTCAGCGCGTCATTGCGGCACGCAAGATACAGGAGGAACGCTATAAGGGTGTGGCGGGTGTGCACTGCAACGCACAGATGAGCAGCAAGCTCTTCCGTCAGTACTGCGTACTTGACGCCGAATGTCAGGAGCGCATGAAGATGGCTATGGAGAAGCTGGGCCTCTCGGCTCGCGCCTACGACCGCATCCTGAAGGTGGCACGCACTATTGCCGACCTTGAGGGGGCGGAGAACATCAACGTGGTGCACCTGAGCGAAGCCATCAACTACCGCTCGTTGGACCGTGACACGTGGGGACGGCCGTAGGGTGACGCACTGCCTTATTGCCAGATATATGTGCCTATTGGACAGCCGCCTGACCGAGAGCGCAGAAACGTCTGTATGTTATTGATTCTACAACGATAATGCTGCTTTTTGCTATTCTCAAAGGTGCAGGCTGTAATCCCACGCACGGCAATAAGCATGGGTGGGGCATCAAGGCATACTGCGTCATACGTTACGACGAGTGGGTGTCGCATCTCGTGGACTTTACCTCGGCTGCGACACACGACATATCATGAGAATCGGAATTTTTGTGTGTCATTTTTTTGCTTTTTATCGGACTCGAAAAAAAATATGTAAATTTGTATAACGAGGATGTGTTAAAATAGTTTACAAAAAAAAACATTTTGAAATGAAAATCAGTCCGTATCGCACAAGTTATATTGTCGATAAGACTTACCGGATAACGCTGTTGAGTACTATCCTTACGGCATTGACTCCGCTGATAGCAACATTGGTTGATGGCCTTTTCTGTAGCAATATGTTAGGACGTGATGCCTTCGTTGCCGTCAGCACCACTCTTCCGGTAGTTAATGCCGTGGGTATCTTGACTCTGATATGCTGCAGAGGAGGAGCGGCCTTGGCGGCTGGTCGGTTGGTTAAAGGCGATATGGACAAGGCCCAACGGATATTTACTGTCTCGCTCATCACATCGGTGCTGGTGGCGATATTGGTGGCACTGACGCTATGGATTAACATCGATGCGGTGGCTCTCGCCCTTACTGGCAGACCCGAATGTGCGACCTATGTGAGGGAATATATGGGCATTATATTGCTGTATTTCATAATTATCCCTTTTAACAACACTTTCAACGACTTTGCTACTAACGAGGGCTATCCCCAGCTGACCACCCGTGCTGTCATGGCTGGATGCAGTGCCAATGTGGTGCTTGACCTCCTGTTTATCGGCGTGTTTCACATGGGCATCAGCGGCGCTGCATGGGGTACTGTGGTATCGGGGTTCATCAATCTATGTCTTATCATGCCCTATTTCCTGTCAGGTAAGAGCCAATGTAGGCTGGCCAAACTTAAGGGCGACACGTGGAGCATACTCTGGAATAACCTCAAACATGGTTTTGGTTTCAATGTGTTCTATATCGTGGTCAACGCCTTTATGTTGCTGGGCAGTGCCTTGGTGCTTAGGGTTGCCGGTATCGAAGGTTTGACGCTCTTTGATGTCTGTATGCAAATACAGTCAGCCACGTTCTCGGTGGTCGTCGGTGTCTGCATTGCGTCTATCTCGCACGTCACTTATCTACGTGTGGTCGGTGACAGCCAAGGCTTACAACGTATTATGGACAGCACCCGCAATCTGGTGCTATGGTTCTATGGCTTATTGGCACTGTTGATGATTTTGGTTCCGCAGTTCTTCTTGTGGTGCTTCGGCCTCACCGGTGTCGTTGATGTAGCCATGGCACGCAAGGTCTTTACCTGCTATGCTATTTATTATTTCTGTTTCTGCATGGTGTCGGTCTATGTGACGGTGGTTTTGCAGTTGGCGGGCCATGTAGGAGCCAAGATTGTGCTTGTGTTCAGTATGGGTATTATCACCTATCTATGCATGCTGGGCCTCTCGTGGATAGACTCTGACGCCATGTGGATGGGTATGATTGTGGGCAGTGTGCCACTGCTGGTGGCAAGTCTGGCCTTTGGCTATTGGCAGTATCGTAAACACCCTGGATATACGAAGTTTACGCTCATTGATAGATTTCCCAAATATATTAGATTAGATTACTCGCTCGACTATGAACATCGTAATATTGAGGGCATAAAGAGGGATTTTAGAACGTTTGCCGATACCTGCGAGATGCCTGAGGAGATTTATAAGAAGGTAAGCCAGGCCGGCAGCATGCTCTATCATATCGCACAGGAGCATAGGTATCAACGATTGAAATACCTCGATGTCTGTTTCGTCGAAATGGATGATTGTTTCTCTATGACTTTCAAGGATTGTGGCCAACCGTTCTCTCCTTTGACCCATGGGATTAGTGCACAGTCTTTCGGTGCTGACACTATCAGTTACCGCTATATGTTCTCGATGAATGTTACCACCGTTACTTGGAACAAGCCCCAGTCGGTTTCGCTGACTGATGAAGGCTGACATCCTGCTGTCGGCATATAAAACGTGATGATGGAGATATGTCGGTGACGAAACTTGCTGAGCATCAGTAGAAAATGATTAATCTCGTAAAAGAATCTCCGACAATCACCGACAGCCAAATTTGCATATACTACATGGTGTTGTCGTCATCTGGCTTATCATCATCGCTTGAACGTCCATCATCCTCATCTTTTTTGTCCTCAGTATTCTCGTCGGTGTTGTACATCTTGGTGTTGAAAGGGGCAGATTGTCAGAACTGGCTCTTACTGAACCCATTGAAGATGTGTTGGGTAAATGGAAGTTGACTACAGGTAAAAGACCTTTGAATGCTGCTACAGCACTTTTCACGAAAGATACCGGCATGTACACGCAGTTCACTATGCGCCTGGCCCGTTTCCAAGGAACAGACAAGAATGAGTTTATCGATAATCGGCGATTGGAGGGTAACATCTTTGTGTTGCAGGCATGTGAATTTGACGAATGGATAGAAAACCAGATTAGGCAGAATCCTCATATTACCACAGAGAAATTGGCCAAAATGAGTAAAAAGGGCTTAAGAACTGTCAAGAGACATATAGCAAATATGCCACATATCCGTTATGTAGGTAGTGGCTATAGTGGTCACTGGGAGGTCATTGATAAAGGTTCATTAAAATTTACATATATGTATTCGTCGTAGTGGCTATAGTGGTCACTGGGAGGTCATTGATAAAGGATAACAGCAAAGGGAGTGTCAAACACACACCTTGATATTTTACGGAACATAGTATCACATTACATCCCCCAGCCAGCCTTCTTTTTTGTGCCGTCCCAATTGGTCAGTTCACTTGTAGAATCACCCCCACTTGTATTGATGCCATCTCTGTCGTCAGCAGCAAGAAGCAAATTCGCCATCAAATCTATTATCTTAAGTAACGTATGGTTATCCCATCACTACGTCGAGGACCATCATCAGGACAAAGCCTATGGCGAAGCCAATGGTGCTGAGGTTGGAGTGCTGTCCGTTGGAGGCCTCGGGGATAAGTTCCTCTACCACCACGTAGAACATGGCGCCGGCGGCGAAGGCCAGCATATAGGGCAGTACGGGTACGAGGACAGAGGCAAGCAGCAGTACTGCCAGAGCTCCGACGGGTTCTACGGCGCCGCTGAGGCTGCCTATCAGGAAGGAGCGCCAGCGTGAGTTGCCTTCGGCGCGCATGGGCATGGAGATGATGGCTCCTTCGGGTATGTTCTGTAAGGCGATACCCAGTGAGACGGCTATGGCCGATGTCAGCGAGATGCTGGCGACGCCGTTCTCTGCTCCTGCAAAGACGATGCCCACCGCCATGCCTTCGGGCAGATTGTGGATAGTTACTGCCAGGGCGAGCATCGCCGTACGGGAGAGACGGCTGCGAGGGCCTTCGGGCTTGTCGCTACCCAGATGCAGGTGGGGTGTGAGTTCGTCGAGGGCCAGGAGGAATCCCATGCCCATGAGGAATCCGACGGCGGCGGGGAGGACGGACCATGCGCCACTCGGCGCCTCCATCTCCATGGCAGGGATGAGTAGCGACCAGACAGATGCTGCCACCATCACGCCCGATGCAAATCCCAGCAATGATTTCTGTACACGCACCGGCATATCTTTCTTCATGAAAAAGACAAAAGCCGAGCCGAGCATTGTCCCCAGCAGTGGGATGAGAAGACCTATGATGATTGTTGTCATGTGGCAAAGATACGAAAAAAGAGGGTGACTTCTTGATGTGACCCCGAAAAGTTGGACATTAAATTAAACATTAATTATTCAACTCTCTATAGTAGTGAGCTCGGTATTGTGCCGGGCTCATTCCTTTTAACCTCAATTTTAGTCTTTTATTGTTATACCAATCAATATATTTT
>JAFSPS010000007.1 GCA_017451385.1 Bacteroidales bacterium | reverse complement strand
TCCGCTATGCTTCGAACTGCGCGACAAAACTACACAATGTTTTTAGACTATGCAATCGTCCGCCCAAAATTCGAACCTGCAATTTGACTATTAGTACAAAACTTGCAAATTTCAGCCTGCAAAATGACTATTACGCCTAAAAGCAATCACGGATTCTTCTAAACTTTTACCTATTAGCTATGACTATTCTGAAAGAATGGATAATTTATTTTCAAGGTTAATATAAAATAAGCACGTTTTTTCGTGCTTATTTTATATTTACACACTAACAAGCTATAATACATCATATTACAATTATATTTTAAGAAATAACAAAGTCTAATTATTGACTTTTTGAAATTAAAATATATATTTTTAGCATATTTTAAGATATGCAATATAAAATAAGCCTAAAATTTCATGCTTATTTTATATTTCTTATCAAAATAAGTAAAAAAGTTGTAATTTTGCAACGTTAAATATATTTCGCTATGCAGTACGACAGTATAATAGAAGGACAGATATTAGGGCGTTTGAAGATGGACAACCCTTGGTGGATTGACGGGCAAATACCAGCATATTATAAGAATATGCTGCCGCGTCATTATTTGGACATCTTCTTTCCGCTGGTGAAAGACCGCATGATACGTCGCGCACTGATATTGATGGGTCCGCGGCGTATTGGCAAGACGGTGATGATATACCACACCATACAGCATCTGATAGACGATGGCGTGCCACCGCAGAATATCATATACATATCGGTGGAGACACCTATATACAACAAAATCCCATTGGAGCAACTGTTCATCCTTGCCAAACAAGCGTTAGGCAAGCCCAGCAACAACGATGAGCATTATTATGTATTTTTCGATGAAATACAATATCTTAAAGACTGGGAGATACATCTGAAAACGCTTGTGGACAGCTATCTCAACGTGAAATTCGTAGGGTCGGGTTCGGCAGCGGCGGCACTGAAGAAGAGCAGTAACGAGAGCGGAGCAGGTCGTTTCACTGACTTCAGCCTGCCACCTCTCACATTCTACGAGTATCTGCATCTGAAAGGCTATGCTCAACTTATGATACCCGCCAGCATCGACTGGAAGGGACAACCCATTGCGTGCCACAGCACTATAGACATACAAACACTGAATCAGCTATTCATTGACTACATCAATTACGGAGGTTACCCTGAGGTTGTATTCTCCGACCGCATAAGGGAAAATCCGGGTCAGTTCATTCGTCATGATATTATTGACAAGGTGTTGCTACGCGACCTGCCGAGTCTGTACGGCATCACTGACGTGCAGGAGCTCAACTCGCTCTTCGCCATGATAGCCTACAACTCCGGGGCACAATTCTCCTATCAAGGACTGTCTAAAGATTCGGGCATACGCAAAGAGACGCTGCGACGCTACATAGAATATCTCGAAGCCGCCTTCCTGATGAAGAAGATACATCGCTCTGACGACAACGCTCGTCAATATCAGCGTGAAATCAACTTCAAACTCTATCTCACTAACCCGTCGCTACGCTGTGCACTCTTCCAACCCATAGACAGCAACGACGAACTGATAGGCAACCTCGTGGAGACAGCCATCTATGCTCAATGGATTCCACGCACGAGCACAACAATTGCTTATGCCAACTGGAACGAGGGGAACAACAAGAAAGGCGAGGTGGACATCATTGGCATCAACCCTGCACGTCAGACCGCCGCATGGGCTGTGGAGGTGAAATGGACCAACCGCCCCTATCACAATCCGCAAGGGGAACTACATTCGCTCAACTACTTCATGGAGCGCAATGGTCTCGACTATGCCATAGTAACCTCTATCAGCGAGACGGGGATGCGTCAGATCCCTGCCGGGCAGCTACAGTTTCTCCCTGCCGCCTGCTATGCCTACACCGTTGGCGAGAACACCATCCGTGCCACCAAGACATTATTCGGGTTGTAAGCCAATGGTGTAGCAATCACTAATAGCGACAAGAGACTTCTGTGAATTCTGAGGATTTCACAGAAAATAAAAGAAGCTCCTCGCCTGCGGGCGAAGAGCTTCTTATCATTTAGCAACTTCTATAAATTTGATTTAACTTGTAGCCTCTATAGGATTAGAAAAAACAAATAGTTTCTTTTTATCTGTAACTCCTATGGAGTTATTATCAGAAGTCACCGTTATGCATCTGCGCAAAACATTATTTCTCCTTGCGGTCGCGGCCGAGGGCGGAGCAAATCCACTCGCGGTTGAGGCGGGCAATGTTCTGACGCTTAATCTGCTTGGGGCATTCAGCCTCGCAAGCGTAGGTGTTGGTGCAGGCACCAAAGCCGAGCTCGTCCATCTTGCAGACCATCTTCTTCACGCGGTCTTGAGCCTCAGGCTTGCCCTGCGGCAGGAGAGCGAGGTGGCTCACCTTAGCACTAACGAAAAGCATAGCACTGGCATTCTTGCATGCTGCCACACAGGCACCACAGCCGATGCACTCAGCGGCATCCATAGCCTGGTCGGCCTTGTGTTTGGGGATGAGGATGCTGTTGGCATCAGGCACACCACCCGTAGTAGCGCTGATATAGCCACCAGCCTGTATAATCTTGTCGAAAGCGGTGCGGTCCACCACGAGGTCGCGGATGACGGGGAACGGCTTGGCACGCCAAGGCTCAATCCAGATTTCGTCGCCATCATTGAAATGACGCATGTGGAGCTGGCACGTCGTCACGCCGTCGTCGTTGCCGTGAGGACGACCGTTGATGTAGAGACCACACATACCGCAAATACCCTCGCGGCAGTCGTTGTCGAAACAGACAGGGTGAGCGATATGGTCGTTGGTCAGTTTCTCGTTGAGGATGTCAAGCATCTCGAGGAAGGAGCAGTCGGGCGAGATGTTCTCGACCTTGTAGGTCTCAAAACGACCTTTGGCCTTGGCATTCTCTTGTCTCCAGATATGAAGTGTTAAATTCATTTTTTGTCGTTTTTATATGGTTATCTTTTTCTCGGAGATTACATTCTGCCGACGATGATGCCGGCAGAATGTCAATCCGACTGTCTTTGATTACTTGTAGTTACGTTTGGCGATGTGGATAGCCTCATAATGGAGGTCTTCCTTGTGCATCTCTTCCGTCACGTCGTGACCCTTGTATTCCCAAGCAGCGACATACATGAAATGCTCGTCGTCGCGGAGGGTCTCGCCGTCCTCGGTCTGGCTCTCAATACGGAAGTGGCCGCCGCAGGACTCTTTGCGGTGCTGTGCATCGGTGATGACAAGACGTGCCAGCTCGAAGTAGTCTGCCAGACGCAGTGCCTTCTCCAACTCGGGGTTGAACTCCTCATTGTTGCCGGGAACGGTAACCTTCTGCCAGAACTCTGCCTCGAGCTCTACGACCTTCTCCATAGCAATCTTCAAAGACTCCTCGCTACGTGCCATACCGCAGTACTCCCACATGATGTGGCCGAGGGCTTTGTGGAAATGGTCAACGGTGAGACGCTCTGTGCCGTTCTCGTTCTTGTGACCAATCTCAAGGAGCTTATTGATACGCTCGCGCACATCCTGCTCGGCTTTGTCGAACTCGGGCGTGTCGCTCGTAATCTTACCCACATAAATCTGGTCTGCCAGATAATTCTGCAACGTGTAGGGCAGGACGAAATAGCCATCCGAAAGGCCCTGCATCAGTGCCGAAGCACCAAGACGGTTGGCACCATGGTCGGAGAAGTTGGCCTCGCCAGCGGCGAAAAGGCCGGGGATGGTAGTCTGCAACTCATAGTCAACCCAGAGGCCGCCCATCGTGTAGTGCACGGCAGGATAAATCATCATAGGTGTCTCATACGGGTCGTCGTCAACAATCTTCTGATACATCTGGAAGAGGTTGCCGTAACGCTGTTTCACTACATCCTTGCCCAAACGGTTGATAGCCTCGCTGAAATCCAAGAAGACAGCCAGACCTGTTCCTACGCCGTAGCCAGCATCGCAACGCTCCTTAGCGGCACGCGAAGCCACGTCGCGCGGCACGAGGTTGCCGAAAGCAGGATAACGACGCTCGAGGTAATAGTCGCGCTCCTCTTCGGGGATGTCCTTACCCTTCTTCTCGCCACGACGGATAGCCTCGGCATCCTCTTTCTTCTTGGGGACCCAGATGCGGCCATCGTTGCGGAGGCTCTCGCTCATGAGGGTGAGCTTGGACTGATAATCACCATGCACGGGAATGCAGGTGGGGTGAATCTGCACATAGCAGGGGTTGGCAAAGAAAGCACCCTTGCGGTGGCAGGCCCATGCTGCACTGACATTGCTACCCATAGCATTGGTAGAGAGATAAAACAAGTTGCCGTATCCGCCAGAAGCCACGACAACGGCATGAGCAGCATAACGCTCTATCTCGCCCGTTACGAGGTTGCGGGCAATGATACCGCGAGCGCGGGGCTTACCCTCCTTGTCCGGAATGATGACGAGGTCGAGCATCTCGTGACGCTCATGCAACGTGACGGTGCCACGAGCCACCTCACGGCTCAATGCGCTGTAGGCACCAAGGAGGAGCTGCTGACCGGTTTGACCACGGGCATAGAAGGTACGGCTCACCTGCGCACCACCGAAAGAACGGTTGTCGAGCATACCGCTATAGTCACGTGCAAAAGGCACACCCTGTGCCACGCACTGGTCGATGATATTGCCACTGACCTCGGCAAGACGATAGACGTTGGCCTCGCGGGCACGGTAGTCGCCACCCTTGATGGTATCGTAGAAGAGGCGATAGATGCTGTCGCCGTCATTCTGATAATTCTTGGCTGCATTGATACCGCCCTGTGCTGCGATAGAGTGGGCACGGCGAGGCGAATCCTGGATGCAGAACACATCGACATGGAAGCCAAGCGCACCGAGAGATGCAGCAGCGGCGCCACCAGCAAGACCGGTACCTACGACGATAATGTCGAGTTTGCGCTTGTTGGCAGGGTTAACCAGTTTCTGGTGGGCTTTATAGTTGGTCCATTTTTCAGCTATAGGACCCTCAGGTATTTTGGAATCTAAAGTCATTTCTATGGTAATATTTCTTCAGGTTAGACAATGATTAAAGGAAAAAATATACTCCGATAGGAACAGCCGCAAACATCAGGAACACGAGACAGGCATAGCAGATGCCTATGACGTCTATGGCCTTGCTATAGGTGTAGTTGTTCCAACCAAGGGTCTGGAACACCGAGGGGAAACCGTGGCGGAGATGGAACCATAAGAGTGCGAAAAGGATAAGATAGAGCACTGAGACCCACCATGTCTTAAATTTCCCACGTGCCATGGTGTAGAAGTCGGGCTCTACATCAACTCCATTGATAACACTCAGAGCCTCCTTTTCTTCAACCGATAGGTTCTTCATATATTTCTTATCCTCAGAGAGTTTGCTCTCCATATTTTTGATAACATCAACCAGCGGAATATACTCCCTTAGTTTGGCAGCTTTCTGCGTATCGGTTTTCTCCAGATTGTTAAGATACTCATCAACATCAGCATACTGTGCAACCTGCAGCATAGTCATAGCGTTCTCATCTTGAGCTATTTTGTTTATCTCTTCGGTCTTGACCATATATTTACCTTCGACCCATCCGAGTTTAACAAAATAGAAATCGCAGAAGTGCATGACAAGCAAAACAAGCAGAAAACCGCCCGTCCAAGCCATAAGCTTTGACCCAGTGTGGGTCTTGGTCTTGCTGGCATGGTGGTAGCGCACAGTGCCACGAGCCTTATAGTTGGTATAAGCCAACCAGAGGGTCAGGCAGATGTGGAAGAAAATGGTAGCCATAAGGATGACCTCGAACACCTTTACTATATAGTTGGTGCCCATGAAATGACAGAAAGCGCTATACCAAGCACCGTCGTCATTGCGTAAGATGCAGAGGTTGGCACCTGCATGGAAGAGGACAAAAATGAGCAGAAAACCTCCCAGCAGAGCAACAGTGATCTTCTTCGAGATGGAATGAAATTGGTTTAAGTTCATTATGGTTAATTTTTATTGATTTGTTTTGTTTTTCATTAAATGTCCAGCGGCGTGCCATCATCAGACACGCTGCCGGACATGAAGAGCATTTTCATCAGCCGCCGAAATTGTCATACAACAGGTTCTCGGAAGGCACGCCAAGGCTATCCAGCAAGCCCTCTACAGCTTTGCTCATAGGGCCAGGACCGCACATGTAGTACTCGATATCTTCCGGAGCCTTGTGGTCCTTCAGATAGGTCTCGTACATCACATTGTGGACGAAGCCTGCAGTGTAGGGCACTCCCGCTGCCTCGGCTGCCGGGTCGGGACGGTCGAGGGCAAGGTGGAAGTGGAAGTTGGGATAGTCTTTCTCCAGTTTGTGGAAATCGTCGAGATAGAACACCTCGTTCAAGGCGCGAGCGCCATAGAAATAGTGCATAGCGCGGTCCGTAGTGTGGAGGGTGCGCGTAAGGTGCATAATCTGTGCACGCAACGGAGCCATACCGGCACCGCCACCTATCCATATCATCTCGGGCTTGTCCTTCTCGTCGGCAGCATGCTGCTTGACGTGGAAGTCGCCATAAGGACCCGACATGATGACCTTGTCGCCCGGCTTGAGCGAGAAGATGTAGCTGGATGCAATACCGGGATTGACCTCCATAAAGCCACTGCGGTCCGGCTTGAACGGCGGCGTAGCAATACGCACGGTGAGCATGAAGACATCGCCCTCAGCAGGATAGTTGGCCATAGAATAGGCACGGACGGTCTCCTCCGTATTGACGCAGCGGAGGTCGAACATCTTGAACTTCTCCCAAGCAGGCAGATACTCTTCGCCTATCAGAGACTTGTCAAAATCAGAGTATTTGATGTCAAATTTAGGAATCTTGATTTGCGAATAGCTACCCGGTTCGAAGTCCATGTGAGCACCTGCGGGCAGCTGCACCTTGAACTCCTTGATAAAGGTAGCCACATTGCTGTTGGAGATAACGGTACACTCGTACTCCTTGATGTCGAGGATAGACTTGGGCAGTATGGTCTTCATATCCTCTTTGACCTTCACTTGGCATCCGAGACGCCATCCCTCCTGCTGCTGCTTGCGGCTGAAGAAGTTGACCTCGGTAGGAAGGATGCTGCCACCACCAGCAACGACACGGCATTTGCACTGTCCGCAGCTGCCTTTGCCGCCACATGCCGAAGGCAGGTGGATGCCGGCTTCGCCGAGTGTGCTGATGAGGGTGCCGCCAGCAGGGACGTCGAGTTCTTTGTCGTCATTGATGTTTATCTTGACATTGCCCGTAGCCACCAGCTTGGCACGCAGGAAAAGAAGCAGCGCCACCAGCAGCAAAACGACTACCAAGAAAACAATAAGGGCTGTTATAATTGTTTGTGACATATAGCGTATATAGTTTTTTAGATGTTAGACAATAATTATAACTTGATACCCATAAACGACATGAAAGCAATAGCCATCAAGCCGGTGATGATGAACGTGATGCCAACACCCTTGAGAGGGGCGGGGATGTGAGAATAGCGTAGTTTCTCTCGTATGGCAGCAATGCCAACGATAGCAAGGAACCAGCCTATACCCGAACCCAACGAGAAGGCAAACACATCGCCTATATTGCTATAGTCGCGCTGCTGCATGAAGAGCGAAGCACCCATCACGGCACAGTTAACAGCTATAAGGGGCAGGAAGATACCCAGCGAGTTGTAGAGCGAAGGAGAATATTTCTCCACCACCATCTCCACAATCTGCACTATAGCAGCAATAACGGCAATAAAGAGTATGAGGCTCAAGAACGACAGGTCCACATTGGCCAGCGAGTCGCTAATCCAAGTAAGTGCGCCAGGCTGCAGCACATACTTGTTGAGCAGATAGTTGACAGGCACGGTGACGAGCAGCACGAAGGTGACGGCGATGCCCAGACCGGCGGAGGTCTTCACAGTCTTGGAAACAGCCAAGAAGGAGCACATTCCCAAGAAGAATGCGAAGATCATGTTGTCGATAAATATCGACTTAACAAAGATATTGAAAAACTCTAACATGGCTTATTTCTCTTGAAGTGTTTTATCCGACGAACGCTGTATCCAGATGATGATGCCCACAAGGATAAGAGCCATAGGAGCAAGAATCACAAGACCATTGTTCTCATAACCAATATTGTAAAGACCCAATTTCTCGCAAATAGGATAGCCCCAGATGCTTCCGCTGCCAAACAGCTCGCGCACGAAGCCGAGGATGACAAGGATTATGGCATATCCCAATCCGTTGCCTATACCATCAAGGAGCGAATCCCACGGCTTGTTGGTCATGGCAAAAGCCTCGAGACGTCCCATCACAATACAGTTTGTGATGATAAGGCCCACATAGACCGACAGCTGCTTACTGACGTCATAGACGAAAGCCATCAGCACCTGATTGACCAAAACCACCAATGCCGACACTACCACAAGCTGCACAATGATACGAATGCGCGGCGGGATAGTGTTGCGCATGAGCGAGATAATCAAGTTGGCAAGAGCCACCACAACGGTAACGCTTATAGCCATAACCACGGCAGGCTTGAGCTGCGCCGTAACGGCCAAGGCCGAGCAGATACCCAGTATCTGAACGGTAATGGGGTTGTTCTTGCTGAACGGGTTAGTGATAAGGCTGCTGTTCTTACTACTCATTGTTTGCCTCCTTTCCTTCTTCTTTTTCTATTTCTTCCTCCGTCATCTCTTGGGCTATAAGGTCGGCAGGCACCTCGGCCTCCTCAACCTGCATACCCGAACGACGGCTGTCGATAAATTTCTGATAACGACCAAGGTCGGCAAGGAGCATAGCGTCAACGCCGTTGCTGGTCATCGTGCCACCAGAGATAGCATCCACCTCGTGCATGCTGCCCTTGTCGGCATTCTTCTTGACCTTGACAGACACCACCTGTCCGTTCTCGTCAAGTATCTGCTTGCCAACAAACTGAGCTTGAAACTCCGGCGTGGTAATCTTGTCGCCCAATCCGGGGGTCTCACTGTCATGGCTGAATGTCACACCGATGATGGTGTTGAGGTCGGCCTGCAATGCCACGTTGGCATAGACAGCACCCCACAATCCATTACCCTGCATGGGGATGACATATCCAGTCTGCCCGTCTTTCTCGAAGACATAGACAGGGAAAGCACCCTCGTCTCCTCGTTTCTGCTCGTCGCGCAGCTTGACGTTGAAAGCACGGTCGGCAGGCATCTTGGCAAACTCTTCAACAGGATAGTCCGTCACGATGCTGCCATCGGTCTTGACGGTAAGCTCTTGCTTGAAGTACTGCATATAGGCAGCCTCGGCCCCGTCAGCCTCGACAACAATGTCAATAGACTTGAGGAGCGACTGCATCTTCTCATTACGGATATTCTTATCCTGACGCTCTTTGAGGCTCATGGCTACGAAAGCCAACAGCACAGCCACTACGGCCACGAGGGCAGCCGAGTAGAGGAACATGTATTTGTTGCTAAAATTTTTCATGCCTTTACCTCCATTCTTTTCTTACGACGTTTGATGTTGCCAGCCACGACACAGTGGTCAATGAGCGGGGCAAAGCAGTTGAGCAGCAGGATGCTGAGCATCATGCCCTCCGGATAGGCGGGGTTAACAACGCGCAACAGCACTGCGAAGATACCTATTAACAGACCGTATATCCACTTGCCACAGTTGGTCTGAGCAGCGGTGACAGGGTCGGTAGCCATAAAGACTGCGCCGAACATGAAACCACCCATCAGATAGTGATAGTAGAAAGGCATGTCGAGATAGGGCGTGCCGCCAATAGCATTGAAGAGCAGGCCCATCAGGCCGCCGCCAAGAACTACGCTAAGCATGATGCGCCACGAGGCTATGCCCGTGCACAGCAGGATGACAGCACCGATAAGGATGGCCAGCACCGAGGTCTCACAAGTGGAGCCGGCGATGGTACCAAGGAACATGTCGAGGGCCGAAGCCTGCGTGCTGCCGTTAACGGCCATATCGCCAAGGGGCGTAGAACCCGTAATGGCATCAGTGCCCCACATATCGGCAGCAATCCACACCTTGTCGCCCGACATGTGCGTAGGATAGCTGAAGAAGAGGAAGGCACGCGCCACAAGGGCAGGGTTGAGGAAGTTCATTCCCGTGCCACCGAACACCTCCTTGCCAAGGATGACGGCAAAAGCAACAGCCAAAGCCAGCTGCCACAACGGAGTAGTTACAGGGACAATCATGGGGATGATAAGACCCGACACAAGATAGCCCTCATAGACCTCATGATGACGTATCTGGGCAAATGTGAACTCTATGCCAAGACCGACAACATAGCTGACCACGATGAGCGGCAGCATACGCACGAAGCCAAACCAGAACTCATACCAGAAACCCCAGTCGGCATTAGTGGCGATATTGGTCTGATGTCCAATGTTCCACATGCCAAACAACAGGGCTGGCAGCAGGGCTATGATGACCGTGAAGATAGCACGCTTGCTATCAACGGCATCACGCACATGGCTGCCCTTGCGCGTCACCGTGTTAGGCGAAAAAGCAAAAGTCTCAAACCCCTCGAAGGTGCTGCCAAGCCACGAAAGCTTGCCACCCTCGCTGAAAGTGGGCTTTATCTTATCTATAAAATTACGCAATGCTTTCATCACATGGCCTCCTTTCTTAATTGTTCAAGAGCCTGACGCACGATGGTCTGTATCTCTGTCTTCGAGACATCAACAAACTCGCATAGTGCGAAATCCTCCGGCTCCACTTCGTAGATTCCGAGGTTCTCCATGAGCTCTATGTCGCCCACGATACAGGCTTTGATAAGATGCAGCGGGTAGATGTCCATGGGGAACACCTGCTCAAAAGCACCCGTAAAAATGAACGGACGCACACCACCATGCAGGTTGGTGTCGAAGGTTGACTTGCCACACTTCTTGCTGCATTTGGCTGTGAAGCCACTGAGGAAGGTGCGCGAGAAGCTGAAACGTCCGCGTTTGGGGAACAGCCAGCCCATGAAATCATAGTGGTCGCCCTCCGGAAGCACCGTCAGCAGGCTGTCGTACGCGCCGATGTAGCTGTCGGCAGCAATCTGCACGCCCGAAAGCACGTTGCCCGATATGTAACGGAAACCGTTGCCCTCGGGGTTCTCTTCCATCTTCAGTCCAGCGATGATGCCGCTAACCTGTGCACCTGCCATGACATGATAGTACTGAGCATTCTTCACCTGCGGACCTGCTACGGCAATGACCCTCTCAGGCTTATATTCGCCGGCATTAGCTATATGGCCCAGCACAGCAACATCCTGCGCATTCATGGTCCACACCACATCGCCCTTGTTGATAGGCTCGATGGCGGCAATCTGCGTGCCGATGAGGCCGGCGGGATGAGGTCCAGCAACGATGTGCTTCACCACATTGCCCTTCTCTGCCACGGCGCTCTCCAACTTCTGCCCCTGACGGAAGCTGACATGGAGCTTGCCGCCAGTCAGTTTGGACAACAGTTCTATACCTTTGGCGAAATCAGCCTCGCGGCCTTTCAGGCAGTAGTCCATATCGGCAGCTAATGGAGCCGAATCAAAGGCGGAGACAAAGATGTTCTTCGGCTTTGCATCAGGCGATGCCACAGTGCCAAAAGGACGCTGGCGCAACGCGGTCCACAGACCTGTCTCCAACATCACCTTCTTGATGCTCTCGGCATCAGTCATCTGAGACTCCACCTTCATCGTATGGAGCTCAGCATCAGCAGTCTCAACCACGACAGCCAGCAGCGCACGCTTCTCGCCACGCACCACTGCTGCCACCTTGCCAGCCACAGGCGATGTGAAAACGATGCGAGTATCTTTCTTTTCACAAAACAAGGGCGACCCAGCTTGCACCTCGTCTCCCTCTTGGACTAAAAGTCTCGGCATCAGACCGACGAAATCCGTCGGCTTCACTGCGTATCGCCTGATGTCCAGTGCCTCGCTCGTCTTCTGCTCTGCGACACCGCTGATGGGAAGGTCAAGACCTTTTTTTATCTTGATAACATCAGACATGATAAAATCTTTGATATAGATGAAAACAAAAAAGAAAAGTGGCGCGCTGATTAGTCGGCACGCCACTTTTGCGTGTTGTTATTTATTTCTGAATAGACAGACCCTCGATTTTGACAGGCTCGAGCATGTTCTCGGGCTTCATAATCTTGTCGAGGTCCTCCTTCGTGAGGAAGCCCATCTCAACAACCAGCTCGTAAACGCCGCGACCAGTCTTGGTAGCCTCTTTGGCAACCTTGGTGGACTGCTTGTAGCCGATGTAGGGGTTGAGCATCGTCACGATGCCGATGCTGTTCTCCACGAGCTCCTTGCAACGCTTCTCGTTGGCCTCGATGCCATCGATGCAGAGCGTGCGGAGGGTGTCCATACCGTTAGCGAGCAGATGGATGCTCTCGAAGAGCGTGTAAGCCATAACGGGCTCCATAACGTTGAGCTCGAGCTGTGCGTTGTCAGCACCCATAGCGATGCAGGTATCGTTGCCGATGACCTTGTAGTTCACCTGGTTCATCACCTCGGGGATAACGGGGTTCACCTTGCCGGGCATGATGCTCGAACCGGGCTGACGCTCTGGCAGATGCACTTCCATCAGACCGCAACGGGGACCGCTGCCCATGAGACGCAGGTCGTTGCAAATCTTGTTGAGTTTCAGAGCCAGACGTTTCATGGCACCATGATACTGAATCATGCAGGTCGTTGCGCTGGTAGCCTCGATGAGGTTGTCGGCCAGACGAGTGTTCCATCCAGTGATGTCGCGAAGGGCCTTGTCGCAAGCCTCTTTGTAGCCAGGCCATGCGCAAATGCCGGTTCCGATAGCGGTGGCACCCATGTTGTGAATCAGGAACTCCTCAGCAGCATGGTTCATATTCTCAATTTCCATGCGGATAGTAGCAGCAAAGCCGCCGAAAGTCTGACCAAGGGTCATGGGAACGGCATCCTGAAGCTGGGTACGACCCATCTTGATGATATGTGCGAACTCTTTGGCTTTCTTCTCCAAAGACTCGGCCAGTTTCTCCATGTGGGGGATGAACTCGAGGTGCTCGAGATACATACCCATGTGGATAGCGGTAGGATAAGCATCGTTGGTTGACTGCGAACCGTTCACATGGTCGTTGGGCATGCAATATTTGTACTCGCCACGCTCATGACCCATGCGCTCCAATGCGAGGTTGGCAATAACCTCATTGGCGTTCATGTTGGTAGAAGTACCAGCACCACCTTGAATCATATCGACGGGGAAATGCTCATGATATTTGCCAGCAAGCAGGTCGTCGCAAGCAGCCTGGATGGCCTTGCTCTGCTCGGGGGTTATCATGCCGACTTTCTCATTGGCTATAGCGGCTGCCTTCTTGGTGATAGCCAAGCCTTTGATAAAGTTGGGGAACTCGCTCAGCTTGCGTCCGCTGATTTTGAAGTTCTCAATAGCACGTGCGGTCTGTACGCCGTAGAGGGCCTCGCAAGGGACTTGTTTCTCGCCCAGAAGGTCGCTTTCGATACGATAATTGCTCATTGTTTTTGTTTTTTGTTTATTAATGATTAACTTTTTTTCTCAACGAAAATAATTGAACAAAGGTGCTGCACAAACTATTGATTTCTCGCAATCTAACAGATTCGCCCAAGCACTCTGCTCCGTTATTTCAGATTGCAAATATAATTTTTTTTCACCATACGACAAAATAATGAAATCAAAAAGAATCAAAGATTATTAACAATATTTTCACATCCCACATTTTCAACGTTTCTCCTCCATTGCTACACCAACAAAAAAAGTTTGTCTGATAACAATAAAAATAGTAGTTTTGCACTCCTTACTCATCATCTAAGCAACGTTTATCCTCACCCCTATCAACTATTCACCATATCAATAATAATGAACAAAATTGAAATAATGTCGCCAGTAGGCTCCTACGAGAGCCTCATGGCTGCCATACAAGGTGGCGCCAACGCAGTCTATTTTGGCGTGGGCAACCTCAACATGCGGTCGCGCTCCGCTGCCAACTTCCAAGAGGAAGACATCAAAAAGATTGTCGCTATCGCACAAGAACATGGCGTGCGCACCTATCTGACGGTAAACACCATCATCTACAACCACGAACTCGACGAGATGCGACACCTTCTCCATGCCGCACTCAACGCCGGCATCACAGCAATCATTGCCTCAGACCTTGCCGTCATACAGTACGCCTACGAGATTGGACTCGAAGTGCACATCTCCACGCAGTGCAACATATCCAACACCGAGGCCGTGCGCTTCTTCGCCCGTTATGCCGATGTCATGGTGACAGCACGCGAACTGTCGCTGGCGCAGGTGGCTGAAATAACACAATATATACGCGATAACAACATCCGCGGCCCGCACGGAGACCTCGTACAGATAGAGATTTTCGCCCACGGCGCACTCTGCATGTCAGTGAGCGGCAAGTGCTACCTCAGCCTCGACCACTACAACTACAGTGCCAACCGCGGCGCCTGCCTCCAACTCTGCCGCCGTCAGTATCTGGTCAAAGACCTCGAGAGCGACACCGAACTGGTGGTGGACAACCAATACATCATGTCGCCCAAAGACCTCTGCACCATCGGCTTCCTCGACAAAATCGTCAAAGCCGGCGTCCGTGTGCTTAAAATCGAAGGACGAGGACGCAGTGCCGACTATGTGCGCACCGTCACCGAATGTTATCGCGAAGCCGTCGATGCCATAGCCGACGGCACCTACTGCCAAGAACGCATCGCCGCTTGGACCGAACGCCTGCGCACCGTCTTCAACCGCGGCTTCTGGGACGGCTACTATCTGGGGCGCACCATGGGCGAATGGAGCGACCGCTACGGCTCGCAAGCCACAGAAAACAAAGTATATCTCGGCACCATCACCAACTTCTTCTCCAAAATTAGCGTCGCCGAAGCACGCATTCAGACAGCGCAAGAACTAAAAAAAGGCGACCGCATCATGGTCACCGGACAGACCACCGGCGTATATACCGACACCCTCGACGAAATGCGCCTCGACCGCGGCACCGTCAACGAGGTGAAACAAGGCGACACCTTCAGTTTCAAGACCAGTGATGTGCTCCACCGTGGCGACAAGCTATACCGCATCGACCACGTAGTGGACGAATTTTGAGACAGTTATTCAGGAAAAACACACCACCCATAAGTCACCACGAACATTCATGTCTCATGCAACACCGACGGAGTTGTATGATTGGACATAATACATTTCGCTATTTTACCCCACAAACAGGGTATTTTATCAACCATTCATGGTTATCCGTGGAAACAAATAAACATTCGAGTTTGAAATAATCAGCAACCGTTGATGCCGAAATAAATAGCCAATTTTTGCCGAACCATTTTTGCAAGAGCGAGAGAAATGTAAACCAGTTTACATTTCCGAGCCGCAAAACGGAGCCATGAAATGCAACGCTATTCTTCAACAACAAAATACTTCTATTCATCGAAAACACCATCTTCAAATCTTGGAAAAATGTCATTTTTTTAACATTATTAAATTGGAAAAATGTAAAAAACAAAGACAATTCGCATTGGAAAAATGTATTTTTCTTGCTTTTCACACTTGTGTTTCAGTAAAATAATGTGTTTTTCGTAGTAAATACTTTCAGCATTTTCCAATCTTATGTCATTTGACTATTTTTTGTACCTTTGCAGGCGGATAACTCGTCAACTATTTTATCATGAAGCGACTACCTATAGGCCTACAGAGTTTCTCAAAAATACGCACGGGGGACTACTATTATATAGATAAGACCGCCATTATCTTCCGTCTTATATCTTCCAGCAATTATTTCTTTCTCTCGCGTCCGCAACGTTTTGGCAAAAGCCTCACAGTCTCCACCATGAAGGCTTACTTCGAGGGCAGAAAAGGTAGTAATACTGTATCAACATGACTATCGCTACCGACAGCTACAGATACATCCTCGAGTTCAAGTTCGACCGTTCGGCGCAAGAGGCTCTGCAGCAGATTGACAGCACGGACTATCCCCTACCTTTTGCCGCCGACCACGACCGAAAGACTTTCAAGATTGGGGTAAACATATCCAGCGAAAGAAGAAACATCAAACAGTACATCGTTCAAGAACAATAAATAACGCATGATGACCGACAGCGAGACACAGCAAGTACTCGAAGTGGCCTACGAGGCAGGCAACATTCTGCTCGAGAACGGGGCCGAAATAGCACGCGTGGAGGAGACCACGGCACGCATCGCCGCAGCCTACGGCGTGGCGGACAGCGACTTCTTCGTCCTCAGCAACGGCATCTTCGCCACGGCACACGGCTATGCCAAAGTGAAATTCATCCCCTTCAAAGGCACACAGCTTGCCAAAGTGGTAGCCGTCAACCAACTCTCGCGCGACATCGAACACGACCACCCGCCTCTCGACGTGGTGCGCCAACGCCTCGATGCCATACGCTCCTATAGCGGATTCCCCGCCTACGAGCAGATTCTCGCCTCCGGATTGGGCAGCGCGGCTTTCTGCATCATCTTCGGCGGCGGATGGATTGACAGCCTTGTATCCTTCATTGTCGGCATTCTGCTCTACCTCTTCGTACTCTACGTCAGCGCACCACGCATGTCTAAACTTATGGGCAACATCTGCGGCGGCGCGCTCGTCACCCTCCTCTGCTTCGTCGCCTACTCCGTAGGCTTCGGGCAGAGTCTTGGCAACATGATTATCGGCGCCATCATCCCTCTCATCCCTGGCGTCCCCTTCACCAATGGCGTACGCGACCTCGCCAACGAGGACTACATCGCTGGCACCACACGCCTCCTCGACGCCATTCTCGTTTTCTTCTGTATAGCACTCGGCGTAGTGCTGGTGTTCCTTATTGACAGCCATATAGAAGGCAGCATCATTCCTCTCAACGGGATGCAGACCAACCCAGCAACGGCACACTATGCCATTCAGTGTGCCGCAGCATTCCTCGGCACCGTGGCTTTCGCCATCCTCTTCGGCGTGCCGCACCGCCACGCCGCAGGATGCGGCATTGTGGGGATGGCTGGATGGATGCTCTACCTACCTCTATGCCACCTGCTGCACCTCTCGCCTGCCGAAGCCACGTTCTTTGCCACCATGCTCGTGGCTCTCCTCTCCCGTTTCATGGCAGTCTGGCGGCGTTGTCCTGTCACTGTATTCCTCATCTGCGGCATCTTCCCTCTCATCCCCGGAGCCGGCATCTTCTGGACGTCATACTACATCGTCTCTGCTCAGCACACCGCAGCTCTCGCCACAGGCTTCACCGCCATCAAAGTTTGCGTAGCCATCGTTCTCGGCATCATCGTACTCTTCGAACTCTTCCAGCTTGCAAAGCGCAAGAAAGAACAACAATAATCACCTTTCGTTACACCCTTTCACACTCATTCCTCTCATGCAAAAATTATTACGTCTTCCACTCATCTGGCGCGTCCTCATCGCCATCGTACTCGGCATCTCCCTCGGTTTCATCACTCCGACATGGATTGTGCGTATCTTCGCCACCTTCAATGACTTCTTCGGACAGCTTATCAACTTCTGCGTGCCGCTCATCATCCTCGCACTCGTCAGTGCCGCCATTGCCGACACGCACGGCAACGCCGGACGCATGTTGCTCCTCACCCTCGCTCTGGCCTATCTCAGCACCGTAGTGGCTGGCCTCGTCTCCTATGGCACCGGAGCGTGGCTCTTCCCTCGCTGGATTTCTCCAACCGACCTCCATGCCGCCACAGCCTCAGACATCGACCTCTCTTCTTACTTCTCCATCAAGCTGCCTCCCACACTCGACGTGCTATCGGCTCTCGTGCTCGCTTTCATGCTCGGACTCGGCATTGTCCACACCCATGCCCATACCATTCAGAACTTCATGTGCGAACTGCGCGACATCATCATGCTCGTCATAGAGAAAGCCGTCGTGCCTCTGCTGCCGCTCTACATCTTCGGCATATTCCTCACCATGACCAGCAAAGGCGAAATTGGCAGCGTGCTGCACACCTTCCTTTATGTCGTCCTCATAATCTTTGCCCTTCATGTTTTGTGGCTCGTTGGGCTCTATCTCATCGCCGGTGCCGTGGCTCGTCGCAATCCCTTCCGTCTCATGTACACCATGCTGCCCGCCTACCTTACCGCTCTCGCCACCTCGTCATCAGCCGCCACCATCCCCGTCACCCTGCGTCAAGCCAAACTCACTGGCGCACGTCCCAGCGTCGTGGACTTCGTGGTGCCACTCTGTGCCAACATACACCTCTCAGGCTCCTGCCTCAAGATTGTCGCCTGCTCTTTGGCTCTGATGATTATGCTCGGCCAGCCCTTCTCCTTCGGCCTCTTCTTCGGCCTCATCTGCCTACTCGCCATCACTCTCGTGGCTGCCCCAGGCGTCCCAGGCGGTGCCATCATGGCGGCGCTGCCACTGCTGGCATCAGTGCTGGGCTTTACACCTGAGATGCAGGCTCTCATGGTCTCTCTCTACATCGCCATGGACAGCTTCGGCACTGCCTGCAACGTCATGGGCGATGGTGCACTGACCACCATCATCAACAGCCTCACAAAAGAAAAACAACAATAAACCCTTTACTCTCCGACAAGGCTCATTCTATTATATCGGTGTCCACAAAAAGTGCCTTGGGGTCTAACTTTATTGGCTTTTAGCAACAGACAAGACTCCTCTCAATACAAACAGCTGTCCGCCAAAAGAAAACTCGCATACTGCATATAATTCACTATAGATAACTAAATTAGCAATATATAGACATTTGTCGCTTTACCTTCCTCAAAAAAGGTAATAGAAAACACTAAAAAAACATTCATTCCTTTCGTTTACTTCGTATTCGAAAATTTAACCAAAATCCATTCGTCCCTTTCGTTTATTTCGTATTCGGGAAAAAAAAATCGTCCCTTTCGTTTCTTTCGTATTCGAAAAAAAATTCCAAAATCCTTTCGTCCCTTTCGTTTATTTCGTGGTCGAAAAAAAAAATTCCAAAATACTTTCGTCCCTTTCGTTTATTTCATATTCGAAAAAAAAATCCAAAATCCTTTCGTCCCTTTCGTTTATTTCGTATTCGGAAAAAAACATTCGTCCCTTTCGTTTATTTCGTGGTCGAAAAAAAATTATGCTGCCCTCGTCCTCTTTCGTATTCGAATAAAAAAACAAATCCCTTTGTTTATTGAACTCCATTCGTATTCGGATGTCACATATAAATAAAAAAAAGCAGCGGCTATCAAACCTGACAGCCGCTGCTTTTTTGAAAAAATTATCTTATCTCTGACGAATAAAATCATTGTTGAACAATGGGAAATTAGAAGCATAGCCACGATATTGCTCGGGTATCTGGTTCATAATCTCCTCGTTGCCAGTAACATCCAACACAAGGCTCACGTGCAGTTTATCCGTGTTAGTAAACTTTGCGTTGAGAGTCTTAATGAGGTCAATACCTGCTGCATACTCAGGATACTGCTGCTTGGCAAGGTCTTTGTCGAAAGTGAAAGTGCCATTCTCTGCATCATATTCTGCGAGACCGGCATATTGGTTGCCCGACTTCACAAACATATTACCCAAATCCTCTGATATATCATTAATAACAAGAAGGAAGAAATACTGGTTTGCAGCTGTCGGGAGCTGACGCAGCGTGACCGTTGCTCTCACAGTACCCTTTACAACGCCGAAGTCGAGAGAATCGTGGTACACATACGTTCCACTTGCATCCTCAGGAGGAATGAAGCCAGGCTCCGGTTGGGGTTCGGGGTCAGTGCCAGGGTTAACAGGTACTATCACTACACTGTCCATATACTCAGGATAGCGAGACTCACGCTTGAAGTTCTTAGAGAACAACGTATTCTCTTCACCCTTTATGCGCAATTTCACATTTATTTTGTTGGCACCAATACCCTTTATTTCGATAACGAAAACGGGATTACCAGTGGTCTGCAGCATTGCCAGCAGCTCTGACGAAAGTTCAAAAGTCTGCTCGGGAACAGTACCAATACCAGTAGTCGCATCGTAGGTTACAGTGCTGTTGATTTCGGTTACGGGGAGGTTCATCAGGGGCAGTTTGGCCTCAAATTCAGACACGCCGGCGGCATCAGGAGCCTGCACAGCTATAGCTGCTGTAATAGCTTCATCCTCTGGAGTCCACACACCGGTGAGGTTCTCTGGATAGTTGCCGTCTCCACTGTCGTCATCATCCTTTGTGCATGAGGTAGCACACAGCAATGCCGTTGCAGCAAATGCTAACATTAAAATCTTTTTCATGTTGTTTGTTTTTGTGGTTAATAATTGAATTAAGGTTTCTTATTTGAAATAAATCAGTTTTTCTATTAATTGTCCTACATTCACTCTTTAATCATCGTTTCATCACATTTCAAGCACCATTTGAACATCCGTCAATCCCTTTCAGACAACAATTCGTTTTGTTCGTTACACGATGCAAAGATATTATTTTTTTTTGAATTTCAAAGTTTTCTCTTCTTTTCAGAACCTTTCTACTCCACAGAGAATTTGAATTTGCAGTAGCTATGATACACCTCGCCGGCATTCAGATAGGCGTTGCTTTCCTCCCATTGTTTATTCGGCGAGTCGGGATATTTCTGCGTCTCAAGACATACTGCCGAACGCTGAGGATAGACTATTCCATGTTTGCCTTTCACTGTGCCGTCCAAGAAATTGCCCGTATAAACCTGCATGCCAGGCTCTGTGGTATAGACTTCAAGGACTATGCCCGTTGTCGGACTCACCAGACGGGCTGCCGCACGCGTAGCGTCGCCACGCGTATTGAGCACCCAGTTATGGTCGTAGCCGTTGCCGTTCTTGAGCTGCTGAAATTCATAGTTGTCTATCTCTTCCCCTATGGCCTTCGCCGTGCGAAAATCCATCGGGGTATATTCCACCGTTGCTATCTCTCCCGTCGTCATGAAGGTACTATCTATCGGCGTATAGCTGTCGGCATCTATCGTCAGCAGGTGGTTAGTTATCTGCGTGCTGCCGTCACCATTTAGGTTGAAGTAGGCATGATTGGTCATATTGATAACAGTGCGCTTGTCGGTGGTTGCCTCATAGGCTATCTCCAAAGCATTGTCATCTGTCAGCGTATAGGTCACCTTCACAGTCATCTCTCCAGGGAAATTGTTGTCGCCATCAGGGCTTACCTGTGTCAGCACCAGCACGTTGCCATCCGGCTTCGCATCATATACCTGATACTGCCACCCCGTCGTACCGCCATGAAGGCAGTGCGGACCGTTGTTCTGCGGCAGCTGGATGGTGTCACCGTCTATCACTATCCGTCCTTGGTTTAGACGGTTAGCATAACGCCCTATGATGGCACCAAAATCCGACGAATGGTTTTCGGGAAAGAAATCCTTGGCATTGTCAAAGCCCAGCACCACATCGCGCATCGTCCCCTCACGGTCTGGAACCATGAGCGACACTATGCGTCCGCCAAAATTGGTGATGCAAACCTCCATGCCGTTGGCATTCCTTAGGGTGTAGAGATGAACGGCTTTCTCGCCACGCAACGCATCTCTATATGTTGTTTCAAAATCGCTGGGTTCTATGCCCGATATCGGCTTCGGCTGCTCGCCACCACACGCGCCAAGCATTGCCGCCGACACAACTGCTGCTGCCATAATGTTTCTTAGTTTCATTGATTTTGTTTTTTTTTCTATATGGTGATATTATCCGCTAATAGTTGACTTACCTTTTTTTCTCTCACTACTCCACCCTTCTGGCACCGTCACCTATCTCCACATCTATCACCTTGCACTCTATGCCGAAACGTTCTTTGTATTCGTGCTGCACCGTTTCCACAAAATGCTGATACACCGTGTCCGAAACGAGGTTGATAGTGCATCCGCCGAAGCCTCCCCCCATGATGCGGGCTCCCGTAACACCGCAGCGGCGCGCCACATCCACGAGGAAGTCTATCTCGTCACAGCTCACCTCGTAGTCTTTGCTCAATCCGTCATGCGTAGCATACATCTGTCGCCCTACGGTCTCATAGTCGCCTCGGTTGAGGGCATCACACACCGCCAGCACGCGGTCCACCTCGCCCAGCACATAGCGTGCACGACGATAATCCTCATCCCCCACCACACCGCGGACGCGCTCAAGGTCGTCCCATGTGCAGTCACGTAGCGTCTCCACGCCGCCCTTGTTTTTGCCTATCTCCGACGCCACATGCTCACAGCTGCGACGACGGTCGTTGTAGGGCGAACCTACCAACTCATGCTTGACACACGAATTGACAAGCACAAGTCGATAGCCATCAGGTTGCCACGGGAAGTATTCAAACTCGCCACTGCGGCAGTCCAGACGCATCAGGCAGTTGCGGCGACCATGCATGGAGGCAAACTGGTCCATGATGCCGCAGTTCACTCCCACATATTTATGCTCCGTAGCCTGCCCTATCTTGGCAAGCGTCATCCGGTCGAGCGTGCCGTGATAAATATCGTTCAGCGCGAAAGCGAAGCAACTCTCCAGAGCCGCTGACGACGACATGCCTGCTCCAAGCGGAACATCGCCTCCATATACGGCATCAAAACCTTTGACAGCAACTCCTTTGGCCACCATCTCGCGCACCACACCATAAACATAGCGGAAATTGATATCCGATGGACCTTGCTCGTCGTCGATAGCAAATTCGCAGTATTTGTCAAGGTCTGCCGCATAGAGCCTCACCATTGCCATCCCGTTGGGTTTCAGCACAGCATGTATGCCCTGCACCACTGCTCCGGGAAACACAAAGCCACCATTGTAGTCGGTGTGCTCACCTATCAGATTGATACGCCCGGGCGCACTATAATGCACCCCGCCCTCGCCAAATCGCTCTTCGAATATTTTGTGCAATTTCTTCATCCTGCAACAATTATTTTTCATAGACTTTCTGATTGTTTACGCCATATTGTGAAACACGTTGACAACATCGTCATCGTTCTCAAGGCGTTCCAGCAGTCCGTTGACATCCTCCTGCTCTTCTGCCGTAAGCTCGCGCATGGTCAGCGGTATGCGTTCAAACTTGAACGACTTGATTTCAAGGTTATGGTCTTCCAGATACTTGGATATAGGACCATAGTTCTTGAAATCTGCGTATATCATTATCTCATCCTCATCGCGGAACACCTCGTCGATATCATAGTCGCAGAGCTCCAGCTCCAACTCGTCCATATCGATACTGTCATTATAGGCTACCACGAAGGAGCATTTACGCTCAAAGAGAAAATCGTTCATGCCCATAGTGCCCAACTCGCCTTTGCCACGCACAAATGCAGCGCGCAGGTTGGCGACGGTACGCGTCGGATTGTCCGTCGCCGTCTCCACCACCACAGCGATGCCGTGAGGGCCTTTGCCGTCATACACCACCTCCTTATAGTCGGTAGTATCCTTGCTGATAGCACGCTTTATGGCGCGTTCCACGTTCTCCTTCGGCATGCTCTCGTTCTTGGCATTCTGCATGAGCAGACGCAGACGCAGGTTGCTTGCTGGGTCCGGTCCTCCAGCTTTTACTGCCATCTCTATCTCTTTGCCTATGCGTGTAAAGGTGCGAGCCATATTGCCCCACCGTTTCAGTTTTCTCGCTTTGCGATATTCAAATGCGCGACCCATTGTTTTTTATGTTGTTTATTGTTGTACTTTGATTATCAAAAATATTTCACTACTCACCATTCACAACTCACTACTCACCACTCACTATTCACTACTCACCATTCACTACTCACTACTCACTATTCACCACTCACCACTCACCATTCACTACTCACCATTCACTACTCACCACTCACCATTCACTACTCACCATTCACTACTCACCATTCACTATTCACTACTCACCATTCACTACTCACCATTCACTACTCACCATTCACTATTCACAACTCACCCTATTTCAGCACCGGCAGACTGTTCAAGAACACTGTGCAATCCTCAAAAGTCTTGAAGGTATGCTCTTCCGGCACCACGTTAGGTATCACGTTCATAGTCTTGAGCATATACATAGGCTGAGGCTGTATGATGGTCATCAACACCATCACGCCACGCTCCTGCAAGTCCTTGATGGCCGTCTCCATAGCGTAGAGTCCGCTCTGGTCCATAAAACTAACCAAACGCATACGGATAATCACTATGCGCACATCGTCCGGCACATCGTGCATCACATCCTGAAACTTGGTGATAGTGCCAAAGAATATTGGACCATTCAAACGCTGTATGTATGTGTGTGCCAATATCTCTTCATTGATACCACCCTCATCTTGCCACGGCACCGTTTTGTCAAAATTATCCACCGCTGGCGCAGGAAGGCCCTTACGAAGGTCGGCAGAGGTCATCGGCGACGAGCTGTAACCGCCCTCCACCAGGTCGCTCGCACGCTTCATGAAGAGCACGCAGGCTATCACCATGCCTATGCCTACGGCAGTAAGCAAATCGACAAACACCGTCATCAAGAACACCGTAATCAGCACCACGGCATCGGCTCGCGGTATCTTCAGCAGGTCCTTAAATCCTCGTATGTCGATGATGCCAACACCAACGGTAAGCAGGATGCCTGCCAGCACCGACAACGGCACATATCTCACCAAGCTCCCAAGCCCCAGCATGATAGCCAGCAGCAGCAACGAATGGACCATGCCGCTTATCTGTGTCCTACCGCCACTCTTCACATTGACAACAGTTCGCATCGTAGCCCCGGCACCAGCGATGCCACAGAACATTCCTGCCACAGCATTGCCTATGCCCTGCCCTATCAACTCGCGGTTGCTGTTATGCTTGGTCTTCGTGATGTTGTCCGCCACCACCGATGTAAGCAGCGTATCGATGCTGCCCAAACCCGCCAGCGTCAGGCCTGGCACAAGACTCGCCACTATGAGCGACATCCAATTGATGCCATCCAACGAAACGCCCTCCTTGGCAAAGAACGGCATCGGCAGCCCCGACGGGATGCTGCCTATCAGCAGCCGCTCGTCAAGATTGCAGAAGAGCGACACCACCGTCATAACGATAAGTGCTACCAACGTCGCCGGCACCTTCTTGGTAATCAGCGGGAAAAGATATATGATGGCTATTGTCCCCAGCCCAAGCAGCAACGCCGTCAGCGACATACCATCAGCCACACGCTCCGGCAGCTGCATGACCATGTCAACCACCAGCACGGGCGATTTCTGCCCTATCAGTGGGTATAGCTGCTGCAATATGATGATAACACCTATGCCGCTCATGAATCCCGACAAAACGGGATACGGTATGTAGCGCACATACTTGCCTATCTTGATGATGCCAAACAGTATCTGAAACAAGCCGCAAAACAGGCCAGCCATCGACATACTGATGAGCACTGCCGAAATGTTGCCCTGCGACGACGCCCACACACCGCTTATCAGCGATGCTGTAATCACTGTCATCGGCCCCGTAGGACCACTTATCTGGCTATGCGTGCCGCCAAAAAGCGATGCAAAAAATCCCAGCATGGTGGCTCCTACCAATCCCGCCACTGCTCCTATGGACGAAGCGGCAGGGTCGTCGATGCCGCCAAAAGCCTGAATACCGAATGCCAACGCCAAAGGCAAGGCAACGATGCCCGCAGTGATGCCTCCAAAGACATCTCCCTTAATATTATCTGTCTTAATAAACGACATTGTTTTGTATAGTAATTGTTAGTTTTTCAGCCCTATAAATCTCGCGCATTCTCATGCCGGAGCATGAGAATGCACACTTTATATATTGCAAAATTACAAATAAATAAGCAATTGGACAAAAAAACTTAACCCGCCGCCTTTCACCTACCACACATAGCACCACCGTGAGGCTATTCCCTATACCGCAGCGCTCGCATGGCATTGATTACAGCCAGCACAGTGACACCTACATCAGCAAAAACCGCCATCCACATCGTAGCATATCCCACTGCAGCAAGAAGCAGGACTAAAAGTTTTACGCCTATGGCAAACCACACGTTCTCTCGCGCTATTCTAAGCGTTCGTCGCGCTATAGCTATAGCCGTAGGCAGACGCGACGGATTGTCATCCATCAGCACCACGTCGGCAGCCTCTATGGCAGCCTCGCTGCCAAGCCCGCCCATAGCAATACCAACATCAGCTCGCGCCAGCACCGGCGCGTCGTTGATGCCGTCGCCAACAAACGCAACAGCCGACTTTTCACCCGTCATCAGGTGCTCCACGTGCAACAGCTTGTCGGACGGCATCAGGTCGCCATGCCATTCGTCCACAGCCACCTCGCCAGCCACAGCCTCTGCCACCTCGCCTCGGTCACCCGTCAGCATCACCATGCGACGCACACCCATACTGCGCAGACGCTCCACGGCAGCTCGACTCTCTTCCTTCACACTATCACTTATCACCACATGTCCCGCATAAACACCGTCAATAGCCACATGCACTATTGTGCCTATCTCATGGCAGTCATGCCATGCCACGCCCATTGCTTCCATCATCTTGCTGTTGCCCACGCTGACGCGCTCGCCTCCCACCAAGGCACTCACCCCTTGTCCTGCCGTTTCTACCACCTCTGCCACCTCACAGCCATCCGTCGCCTCGTCGGGGAAAGCCTCGCGCAAGGCCGCAGCTACAGGATGCGTCGAATAGTGCTCCACATGCGCCGCAAGGTGCAGCAGACGCTGCTCGTCGCACCGCTCCGGATGCACTGCAACAACACTAAAGGTGCCGCGCGTGAGCGTGCCTGTCTTGTCAAACACCATTGTGTCAACCTTTGACAGCACATCAATATAACTGGAACCCTTAACCAAAATACCATGACGACTGGCAGCTCCTATGCCTCCAAAAAAAGTCAGCGGCACACTGATTACCAACGCACAAGGACACGATACGACAAGGAATATCAACGCCCTATGCAGCCACAACGGCAACAAGCCGACAAAATCACCCTGCACCAGCGGTGGCACCAATGCCAACACTACGGCACACGCCACCACAACAGGTGTATATATGTGCGCAAAACGTGCTATAAAGGTCTCGCTGTGCGACTTACGGTCCGTCGCATGCTCCACCAGCTCTATGATGCGATTGACCGCGCTTTCGCCATACGCCTTAATGGTGCGCACACGCAACACGCCAGACATATTGACGCATCCCGACATCACGTCATCTCCCACCTCTACACTGCGAGGCAGACTCTCGCCTGTCAGCGCAACGGTGTTGAGCGCCGATGCCCCCTCAACCACCACACCATCTATCGGCACCCGCTCGCCAACTCGCACCACTATCGTCTCGCCCACATTCACCTCCTCTGGCCGCACCTCTACTACAGCACCACCACGCTCCACCGAGGCTCGGTCTGGTCGCAACGCTACAAGATGTGAGATACTGTCGCGACTGCGCCCCTCGGCATATCCTTCGAAGAGCTCCCCTATCTGGAAGAACAACATGACGAACACTGCCTCGGCAAACTCACTCTCACCGCCCGGCATGAAGGCTATCGCCAAGGCCCCGAGGGTGGCTATAGTCATTAGGAAATGCTCGTTGAAAGCATCACCATGCAACAAGCCCTCCACAGCCTCACAGATTGTGCCATATCCAACAAGCAGGTACGGCACCAGATATATTAGCAAAAGCTGATATGTAGGCAAAGAGAAATGATGCTCTATCCACGCCGCCACAGCAAGCAGCAAGGAGGCAACGACGATGACAGCAATCTGCCTCGTCATCCCGTGGGAGTGCTCATGTTCGTGAGCATGCGTATGTTGGTGTTCGTGATGATGTGCCATATCGCAATGTTTTTTTCACATTGCAAAAGTAGCACATCCTTTTTGCAAGTTATATGCAAAGTTAGCCTATCGCCCCGCACAATGAGGGCAACACCCCTTCACCACATACTCCGCCTCCTCGGCTACAAAGCCCGACGGCAACGCCACGGCAGGTATCATCACACCAGTAAGACAGTATGTTCTATGGCATCGCGTACAGGTCAAATGGATATGCCCGTGCGTGTGGTCATGCTTCTCACAACGGCACACGCAGTATTTCGCCACGCCTGAACCGTCATCAACATTATGCACCAAATGACGTTCGGAAAATAGCGTCAACGTGCGGAAGAGCGTTGACTCGTCCACCGACGACAGCTTCTCACCCAAATCGGCAAGCGAGAAAACGCCCTCCACCTCATCACGTATCGTACGCAACACCAGCAGGCGTATTGCCGTAACTCTTATCCCTGCCTCTACAAGGAGACCTTCTATTTCTGCACTCATATATTTCTTAGTTTGCCAGAAATCCACAATTTAGGAATACACTTCACCACCTCACGCTCGTCATCAATGTTTATATCCTTTGCGTTCGATATCTGTTTGCTCGTATAGGGCACGCGTTCATGCCCTTTGACGAAGAGCTGCGACGTGATAGCCCATTTACGGTCCTTAGCACACGATATAACTTTATTACAATAGAGCGTGTCTATGAGACACCTCAGCTGATTATTCCTCCCCAGCCATTGCAACTTGTACGGCGTTTTGCCTGCATTGTTTTTCGTGCCGAAACACACCAGCAGCGGGTCCTTATACGGACATCCCTCTCCAACCGACAGCAGCCTACTGCTGACAAGGCTGTTCTGCAACGACCGCACATCGCCCTCTTCTATATCATCTGCAACCCTGAACGCCTCTCCTATTCGTCCCATCATCGCTATATTGAGACCCATTGGCACTCGCTCCGCATCACGTCGCAAATTCATCGGAAAGCCAAATCTCGCCATATACGAACCGCCGCTTTCGCCATATCCATAAGTATCCGTTCGGATAGTACACCTACTGTTCAGCTCTTCGGTACGCGCCATCATCGTTACTATCCTGTCATACTCGTCCTGCAACTCCCCTATATAGCACATCAGCTCCGTCATATCTCGCCGCTCTATACTATATGCCATCATCGCACCTTGCAGATATTCTATCCTGCTATCCACTGGCACCATCAGCGCATCAGCCCTGCGCTTTAACTCCTTAAAATCATAAGGATAGAATACTCCTTTGTACTCTATGCCTTCTATTTCTTGCTCGTTGTGCTCTACTTCTTTCAAGGTATTCATCTTTGCTCTTATTTATATATCTATCTTTCTCTCTATCATTAGAGAGACGAATATTACGTCCATAATCGAATGAATTGTATTTTTGCAAATATACACCTTTTTTTTCTAAAAAATTTATTTTACTCTAACGCTTGATACATTTATACAAACAGTTTATATAATCCTCTTTCCCCCCGCCTCCACAAACAATCCATACGCCATCCTTTCATGCTATCCAATCATCTACCCTGCACTATCCGATGCTGTCCGGTGCCCTTTCGCCATACTTTTGCAACTGTGTTTGTCGCGATAACACAGCCTCTGTCCGAAAGCTCAAGCAGACGTGCCGCAGCCTATGGGCAAAAAGAACAAATCAATTACTAACTCTAAAAAAACAATTTATTATGGCAACATTCAAAAAAGGCATCCTCGGTGGATTCAAAGGCAAAGTAGGTACCGTCATCGGCACCACATGGAAAGGACGCGACGTTATGCGCAGCGTAGCAACCCATGTGCACAACCCTCAAACAGAAGCACAGATAGCTCAACGCGAACGCTTCGCTCTCATCGGCCGCTTTGTGTCGGCATGTCTCTCCGCTGTGCAGGCTGGCTACGCCAACAGCGCCGGCAACATCAGCGAGATGAACGTCGCCGTCCGCGACAACCTCAGCAACGGATGTATTCAGGGCACCGTGGGCTCTTTCTCCCTCGACTACAGCAAAGTGTCTCTCTCTCACGGCCACCATGTGAACCCTACTGGTATGGGTGCCGCCATGAGTGGCGACGGCTCCAACACCATCAATGTCTCATGGACCGACAACTCCAGTAGCGACCAAAGCATTGCCTCCAACGACGTTGTGATGATATGCGTCTTCAACCCAACGATGATGGCATCTACCTACAACAACGGAGCATACACTCGTCGCGACCAGACAGGCACTATCAGCTACCCAGCCACATGGAGCGGACATACCGTTGAGGTTTTCATCATCACACGCAGCGCCGACGGACTGCTGATAGCACCAACCGCCTACGTAGGTTCCGTGACACTCAACTAAGCACCGACATCTACTTCCAGTAACTAAAAGACAACAGGATGCCACCAGCATCCGCGACGACAGAAAAAAAAATATCGTTATCAAGAACCAGAAAGTCGTCGCACACAAAGGAAAAGAGGAATCTCACTATCTGAGATTCCTCTTTTTGTGACTCCTGCAGGATTCAAACCTGCAACCTTCTGATCCGTAGTCAGATGCTCTATTCAGTTGAGCTAAGGAGCCAATCTAACTTGCTTTTCTCTTCCCGAAAGCGGTTGCAAAAGTACGAAGTTTTTTGTTCCCCACCAAATATTTTTTTCTTTTTCCCCAATTTTAATTCATATCTAACCACGTTTCAAACCATTACAAAAACGTTTTTTTCCCCATACTAAAAGGTACATGAGCATGCTGACGAGAAGCGAACATGGTCATTTTACCTTATATACTTCACGTGCCAGCTGCTGTCGCATCTCCTCAAATTCCTCATCGTCCAGAGGCAGCTTTGACATGATAAGCATAGGCACCCTGCTGTTGTCGTTATGATAGGAGGGTTGCTCGTAGGCCTGCGGATTGCTGTCAAAACCCATTGTGGCATAAAACTCTATGCGATGCTCTGACACCTCATCGTGCGGCAATTCCACCTCTAAGAGCACCTGCCCCGTACGCTGCGACATAAAGTTGAGAAACACAGCCTTACCCAAGCCCTGTCCACGCAACGCCTCATCGATAGCGAAATGCTCGACGTACGTGTAGTCTTCAAAATCCCAGTACGAGAGGATGCCAACAGGCTGGTCGTCATCGGCAGTAGTGGCAACAAGGAAATGGAAACGCTTATCGCGACGCTTCAACTTGTCAAAATCGGGACGCTCCACCTCGGGGAAAGCCGACTCGAAAAGGTCGCGGGCGAAATGAACATGGTCTGAATCTCTTAATTCTGTAAAGGTTATCATCTTATATTTTTTATTCTATATTGTTTTCCTTTTTGTATGCTACTCCTCCTACGCCACCATCAACTGCCGAAGAAGGAGAAATTGTTAAGGCTCATGCGCAGAAAGACCACATGCTGCAGTGCTGTAGCCTCATCTCCGCTGATGTCTATATAGCGCGTCTGAGTGCGATAGAGGGTGTAGCCCACATCCACACTGCCCATATTGGCTATGGCATAGCACAAGGCGACGCTGCCGAAGAAGCCTATGCCGAGGCGCCCTTGGTTCTGATATTCGTAGCTGCCGGCACCAGCCTGCACGACATCGCCGTCCCACACATTGAGGATGCTGAACGACTGTCCCGCTATGACCATATATTGTTTCTGCACCTTCGTGTTGTTGACGTTCAGTCCGCCACCTATCTCAAGCTCAAATCCGTTGCCGAGGAGGAAGCGTTTGTCAAGCCCCAAATCAATGTATATGCGGTTCTCCTGCCCCACCATGTCGCATACCACATAAGACCCTTGATTAGTCATAGAGGCTGGCGAGGCGGTACGATTGATAAGGAACTGCCCCGTAGCCCTCACGCGGCTATAGTCAAACCGCAGAAACCAGCCCCAGCCACCATCATAGTCGTACCGCAAACCGAGACCTATCTGGTAGGTGAGACGAAAATCCATTGTAGGATATTCGGCTATAGTAATCTGCGAGTAGCTGCCCACGCCAACCAGCGGCGTACTGCTGTTCTGCAACGCGTTCCATATCTGCTCGCCATAGGTCTGACTGCCGAGCAGACGACGTATAGTGTTGAGACGCTCATCGCGCCCATCGTATAAAAAAGCTTGCTTATCGCTCGGTATTAGCAGCCCTGCATCAACGCTCACCGCCAATCCCGACAACCCGAACCCTTGGGGTCTCTTCTTTGCTTGTGCCACGCCACCGGTAGCAAGCATCGCCACCAACAGCAATGCCACATACCACAAGCGTGGCGTACTACCTCCAGCATCATCGTTTGATGCCGAATCACACATTGTCTTATGCCTATGCCTGTGTTTCATTGCTTGTTATAGTTATTTTTCATTTTTCATATAGGCTCACTCTGGCTGCCTATGATGCTTGCCAACAGCTGACGGGCACGCAGCAGGTGCACTTTCACGGTACCCATAGGCAACTGTAGCCGCTCGGCTATCTCCTCATAGCTCAACTCCTCAAAATAGCGCATCTCTATCACTCGACGGTAGGCAGGCTTCAGCTGGCTGATGACATCACGCATACGCACCGCGCGCTGCGAGGCTATCACCTCCTCTTCGGGCGTAGGACTGTTGGACGGCATGGGCAGCTCATAGACCTCGTCGTCACTATCGGTGAAGGACGACATAGAGACTGTCTGCAGACGACGACGACGGATAAGGTCTATGCAACAGTTGGAGCCTATGGAGAAGAGCCACGTGCTGAAAGCATTGGTAGGAGTGTAGCGGTCCAACTGGCAGAAAGCCTTGCCAAAGGTCTCCATAGTGAGGTCGTCGGCCTCATCGACATTGCCTATCATCTTGTAGAGCATCTGGAACAAAGGCTCCTTATAGAGCTTGAGGAGCTTGGCATAGGCCGACTCGTCGCCTTCGTGAAGCGCAAGACGGACCAACTTGTAGTCGCGACGCGCCTTCTCAGTCATGAGTTTAGACTCATCGACTATACGACCCTCGGGCAAAGAGCTATTTTCGTTACAAGTCACTACGGGTTGCATCTTTTAGGATGTAACGAAATAATACTCAAAAAAGTATTTGAAAACACAAAATAAAGTTCCAGCAATGGCGCGAACCAATGATAGTTGCGTAGGGCGAAGAGCGACTGCGCATAGCCCACACACACTATTTGCCATACCACCTTGAGCAGCAACAGAGCTACGGGAATAACCCACGGCACCGACGGCAGCAAAAACATCACCACACACGCCAGATAGAACACCATCACCATGAGCGGGCGCAGGACAAGACGCAGACGCTGCATCAAGCTGTAGTAGCATCGGGTGGAATACATCTGACGACGCTGGTAACGCCATGTGAAGAATGAGAAAGCCCCTTCTGTCGTCACGGCTGCCTTGGGGTCAAGGCATACCGCCGTGTTGGTCTTGGTCGCATTGCGGTTGACGAATATATCATCAGCACCAGCAGGTTCTATATAGTGGTTGATAAATCCATCTCTCTCAAAGAAGAAGGAGCGACGAAGAGCCATATTGGTGCCCATGCCGGTATAAGGATGCCCCATGAGGGCTGACGAGAGGAAACTGCAGCTATAGGCCATGTTATGGTACTGCTGCAAAGCCCCCAAGAGGTTGTGCTTGGTGCGCAGGCGTGTCACGCCGAGCACCATCTGTATATTGCTATTGGTAAATGGTTCCGCCATGTGCTGCACCCAGCTGTAATGGATTGGCTCGCAGTCGGGGTCGGTGAGCAGCACTACCTCGCCAGTAGCTGAACGTATGCCCATAGAAAGCGGATATTTCTTGCCCTGAAAGAAATTGACATCGTTCTGCATGCTGATACACTTGAGGTTAGGATAGTCCGCAGAGCATACCTGTATCACGAAATTGGTATCGTCAACACTATGGTAATCTACAACGATAATCTCATAGTCATATACATTCTGGACAAGAATATTCGGCATGTGCTCACGCATAGACTGCGCATTGTTATGCGCCACCATGACTACCGTTGTTGATGGGCAGCCCTCAGCAAACTGCATATCATCCTCAGATTCATCATCGACCGGTGCATACTTCTTAGACTTTAGTCCTATTTTAAGGAACGTGAGACCGTAGTATATGGCGAGGTATATGAGTGCCAGCATAGCGACAGACAACGCCACAACAGCATAAGTATCAGTTAGTAGGTGTGCAAAATCCATATTTCAAGATGCATTTACAGCATTGCAAATGTAACAATTTACACTGATATACGCAGTATAACGATAAGTGTTTTATCAACAATTTGAAATAAAAGTAGTATTTTTGCACTCGCAAAAAAAAAGCATGTCATGGCAAACGACGCACTATACAACACCCTCCGTCCGCTGGTAGAGTATGCCACCCGATGCCACTACGCATCCGTCAGCATCCGCGGCGCAGAACGGCTGCCACAAGAGGGTGGCTATATCATTGCGCCATGCCATCAGAACGGCATGATGGAGCCGCTGCTGATTATGCTGCTCACCCCGGGCCCTGTCTATCACATCTGCCGAGGCGACATCTTTGAGAACCCTACTCTGGCACGCCTTTTCGACTTCCTGAAAATCTTCCCTATTTTCCGCCGGCGCGACGGGCTGAAAGCGCTCTCACGCAACGAGGATACCTTCAACCGCTCGCGACAGGTGCTGCTCGACGGCTTCCCGCTGAGCATGATGGCAGAGGGACGCCACAACGACCGCCACCAACTGCTGCCACTGGTGAAAGGCATGTTCCGCATTGCACTGCAGACCCAGCACCAGATGGGCGACGCTCCCCTGTTTATCGTACCTCTCGGCATCGACCTCGACCACTACGAGCGTCCCTACAGCCATGCCGTGCTCAACGTTGGCGAGCCGATAGATGTGCGCCCTTTCCTGACTATCGCCAGCAACGACGAACCCGTGGCACTCAACGCTATGCGCGACGAGCTCACGACAAGGCTGAAAGCCGTGATGCACAACATCGACAGCCACGAGCATTATGACGAGTTTGCCGACCTCTGCCTCCTCCTTAACCGCGAGGAACGCCAACGCCTCGACATTAACGACACGCCTTTCAACCGCTTCGTGGCACGCCAAAAGATTGCACAACGCCTTGATGCTCTTGAACGCGCTGCCGCAGCGGCACCATCATCCACCGATGCCGACGAACTGCAACGCCTGCTCGCCTTTGCCCACGGACGACGCAACTACGCCACACAGCACCACACCTCCGTCTCCCGCCTTGCAGAACCTCCTTCGACCACAGCTCGCCTGCTACGCATTGGAGCAATCCTTGCCGCTGTCCTTTTGCTCATACCAACATTCACACGCACCATATTGCTGACTCTCCTCGTCTGCTATCCCCTGCCCCTGCTGCCCACGCACATAGCCGTGCACCACGCCATCGAGGACAGCCAATTCCGCAGCTCTATCAACTTCGGAGTGCGCCTGCTGCTATCCATCATCTATATGATAGCTCTATTTGTCACCGTCAGCATCATCCACAGCATACTGTGGGGCATGGCAGCATTAACCGTCAGCCTGCTGCTGACAACAATAACTCCGAAAGTCATAGACTGGATGCGACGAGGGCTGTAGCCCTACCGCTCAAAAACATGAAGGTGGAAATGACGCATTTGTGCCCTGTCGTTTTTGTTTTCTTCCTCCTCACCTCGGTCATCTTGATTTGTTTGCTTTGAGTAACAGTTGGCAGATGCGGGCTGGATGGTGCACTCCGTGCGCGCCCGCGCCAGCCAGTTTTTTCTCTGTCCGTTTGGGGCAAGGGTAATGTTCTAACGAACAGGACGCACAGAGAACCCGAAGATGCGGTAGTCGTAGTAGCTCATGCGGCGGTAGCCCGAGTAGAAGTCCAGGTACCACGCGTAGTCCGGGTAGTCCTCGTAGAGCGACGAAGACCAGTAGTAGCCGCTGAGGCCAACGTCGTTCGTCACACCGCCCCAGCGGCCGCCTGCCGCAGGCAGGAAAATCGACTTGCCATTCCGCCCAGTAACACGCCATCCTTTCACGCCATTCAGCGTTATCCACTTCCATGTGCAATTATCTGTCAACTCCTCCCATTCGGCTCGCGTGGGCATCCTTGACCCTGATACGTTTGCCGCTGCAGCATCGTCGGAGGACTGCAAGGTAACAAGGTTATCATGATAACCTTTGTAGCCAGCGCTTGATAGCGTGCAATACTTGGTATATCCGCTTCCGTTGCCATCTGAACGATAGTATTTGTAATTATCTGTGTACGCACTCTTCGGCTGCATCTCGCCCCAAGCGAAGTAGTCACCATAGTCCTCTGGCTTAGTAGCCCCCACATTGCACGTAGCCCACAGCAGGCCGCTCGGCAACCCGAGGTCCACCCAATCGTCATTGGAGATAGTATCGGAAGAATTACCCTCCGATTCTTTCGACTTCTTGCCACCTCCTACAATAAAGAAGGATTCAATAAACTTCAACGCTGCAACAAAAAATCTTGTTGTTTTCATCGTTATTTATAATTAGTTATTAGTTATTGCCCGTGATGCCAGTGTGGGGCAAGGGTAATGTTCTAACGAACAGGACGCACAGAGAACCCGTAGTCGCGGTAGCCGTTGTCCACGTAGTGGAAGCCCGAGCCGAAGCCCAGGTACCACGCGCCGTTCGGGTAGTCCTCGAAGAGCGACGAAGACCAGTAGAGGCCGCGGCTGCCAACGCCGTACGTCTCATCGTCCCAGCGTTCGCCTGCCGCAGGCAGGAAAAGGGACTTGCCACTCGGTCCAGTAACGCACATCCCGTTCACGCCGTTCAGCGTTATCCACTTCCATGTGCAATTATCTTCTAACTCCTCCCATTCGGCTCGCGTGGGCATCCTTGCGCCTGATACGTTTGCCGCAGCAGCATCGTCGGACGACTGCAAGGTAACAAGGTTATCGACATAACCGTTGTAGCCAAAACTTGATTTTGGGCAGTACTTGGTATATTCGCCTCTGTTGTCATCAGGACGATAGTATTTATAATTTTCCCATGTGTACGTACTCTTCGGCTGCGTCTCGCCCCAAGCGAAGTAGTCGCCATAGTCCTCGGGCTTCGTAGCCCCCACATTGCGCGAAGCCCACAACAGACCGCTCGGCAACCCGAGGTCCACCCAATCGTCATTGGAGATAGGGGCCGAAGGAGGGTTTTCTATATTATTAGGAATAGAATCCGAAGGAGTACCTTCCGATTCTTTCGACTTCTTGCCACCTCCTACAATAAAGAGGGATTCAATAAACTTCAATGCCGCAATAAATAATCTTGTCGTTTTCATCGTTATTTATAGTTAGTCAGCAAAAAAGAATGTCAAATAGTTACATTTTCTTCTTCCGCACTTTATACGTCGAGAAAAAACTGGCAGACGAGGACTGGTGCACTCCGTGCGCGCCCGCGCCAGCCAGCTTTTTCCCTGCCCGTTTGGGGCAAGGGTAATGTTCTAACGAACAGGACGCACAGAGAACCCGAGTCCGCGGTAGTAGCTGTCCATGCCGTGGCTGTCCGAGTAGAAGTACAGGCCCCACGCGTCGTCCGGGGTGACCTCGTAGAGCGACGAAGACCAGTAGTCGCCGCCAACGCCGTTCGTCTCACCGTCCAAGCGGCTGCCCGCCGCAGGCAAGAAAAGGGACTTGCCACTCGGTCCAGTAACGCACATCCCGTTCACGCCATTCAGCTTTATCCACTTCCATGTGCAATTATCTCTCAACTCTTTCCATTCGGCTCGCGTGGGCATCCTTGCGCCTGATACGTTTGCCGCAGCAGCATCGTCGGACGACTGCAAGGAGACAAGGTTGTCATGATAACCATTGTAGCCATAGTATGAATCTGAACAGTACTTGGTAAATCCGCTTCCGTTGTCATCTGAACGATGGTATTTGTAATCTAGCCCTATGTACATACCCTCCGGCTGCGTCTCGCCCCAAGCGAAGTAGTCGCCATAGTCCTCGGGCTTCGTAGCCCCCACATTGCGCGAAGCCCACAACAGACCGCTCGGCAACCCGAGGTCCACCCAATCGTCATTGGAGATAGAGTCTGAAGGAGGGTTTTCTGTATTATTAGGAATAGAATCCGAAGGAGTACCCTCCGATTCTTTCGACTTCTTGCCACCTCCTACAATAAAGAAGGATTCAATAAACTTCAATGCCGCAACAAAAAATCTTGTTGTTTTCATCATTATTTATAGTTAGTCAGCAAAAAAAGAATGTCAAATAGTTACAATTTCTTCTTCCGCACTTTATACGTCGAGAAAAAAACTGGCAGACGAGGACTGGTGCACTCCGTGCGCGCCCGCGCCAGCCAGTTTTCTCCTGTCCGTGATGCCTAATGAGGAGCAAAAGGGTAATGTTCTAACGAACAGGACGCACAGAGAACCCGTACGTGCGGTTGTAGTAGTGCATGCTGCGGCCGTCCGAGTAAAAGTCCAGGTACCACGCGAGGCGCGGGTAGTCCTCGTTGAGCGACGAAGACCAGTAGTAGCCGTCGTAGCCAACGCCGTCCGTCTCATCGCCCAAGCGGTTGCCTGCCGCAGGCAGGAAAAGGGACTTGCCACTCGGTCCAGTAACGCACATCCCGTTCACGCCATTCAACGTTATCCACTTCCATGTGCAATTCTCTCCTAACTCCTCCCATTCGGCTCGCGTGGGCATCCTCGAACCTGGTACGTTTGCCGCTGCAGCATCATCGGACGACTGCAAGGTAAAAAGGTTGTCATGATAACCATTGTAGCCATAGCTTGATTTTGGGCAGTACTTGGTAAATCCATCTCCGTTGTCATCTGAACGATAGTATTTGTAATTTCCCCATGTGTACGTTCTCTTCGGCTGCGTCTCGCCCCAAGCGAAGTAGTCGCCATAGTCCTCGGGCTTAGTAGCCCCCACATTGCACGTAGCCCACAGCAGGCCACTCGGCAACCCGAGGTCCACCCAATAGTCATTGGAGATAGGGGCCGAAGTAGGGTTTTCCGTATTATTAGGAATAGAATCCGAAGGAGTAACATCCGATTCATTCGACTCCTTGCCGCATCCCACAACAAAAAAGGATGCCATGAGCAGCAATGCTGCAATAAAAAATCTTGTCGTTTTCATAGTTATTTATAGTTAGTCAGCAAATAAAAGCATAAAAATAAGCTCGTCACACTATTATACTAATGCTTGACACTATTGGGGATAGAGCTCTCTTCTGAAAACTACCAGATGTGGAGAGGATGTCCGCTGCGGGGGGCTTTGCCGAGGCCAAAATTATACTGCACGCGGAGACCATATTTGAAATAGTTGAGGCCCGTTATAGAGCCGGCATTAGCAATGCCACGATATTTTAACTCCTCTTCGTCGAGGGTGACAAGCATGTCGGTTGTGGCATTGTTGAGCGACAGAGAGCCGAGGGGGAACTCGCCATAAAGCGAGAACTGCAAGCTGTTGTTGATACCAAAATGCATGCGATAGCCCACCTCCACAGCAGCCATGACGGCAACAGGGACCATCTTGCCGTTGGAGCCAAAGATGGTGTAGCGACCATCAAAGCCCTGCACGGTTCCGGCATCGAGAGCAAGGTCATCATCAAGGAGCGTGCCCGTGGTATATACACGGTCTATTATCTTCGATGTCTCGCCCACGGTATAGCGCGAAGACATATTGAACGGTATGGCAAACTTGACACCAGCCCCCAAATAAAAATTATCGCGTGCAAAGGTGAACAGTACCGGTATCTCGACAATATTCGCCTTCATCACCTCGCGTACAGAAGAGGTTGTACCTACATAGTGTGCCTCAAGTTCAAAGGCATCGCCGTAACCATAGGAGCCATAGCGCAAAATGCCGTCAAATTCAGACTTAACATCGGAAGCCTCTAAAGAGAAATTGGTCTCCACGTAGCTGATGCCAACAATGAAACCATAGAAACGCCCCATCTCGCCCATATAGCATAGGTCGAGGCCGTAGGTGAAACCGGGATGCGTCGTAGTCTTGAGGTCGCCGGAGATGGTCATCCCCGCCAGGCCGCCACGCAGACCGACACCGATATAGGAATCAGAGAAAGTGTTGCGCCACGAGCTGCCCCGCTCTGCCGAGACATTGAAAGAAGAGAACAAGACAACACACGTCAGCATGACGACAGCCAGACTGCGAAGTACAGGGGTATTATGGTTGATTGTTTTCATTGCAGGACTTGCATTGTTAAGTGGTGTTCATTTATCAGCAAATAGCCATGTGAACGACAAACATTTTTTTTGCGAGGGCGTTATTGCCACATCCTTATAATACTTTTCTACTATTCGCTTTCAATTAAAATCCAAGGTGAGCCATGGTGCTCACCTTGGATTGGAGATAACTATCGTACTACGATACGGCGCACAGCTTTGCGACCATCTGTTGTGGTGAGACGCACGCTATAGACGCCTGCCGGCAGAGTCACCTCGACAGTGGTCTGTGCGGCGTGGAGGAGACTACTCATCAGTGAGCGTCCCTGCAGGTCGTAGAACTCAAGAGTGGCATCGCCGACATTCTCTTCGCCCTCAACGACTACATTGAGCATGCTGCCGCTACGTATCGGGTTAGGATAGAGCGAGAAGGCAAGCGACGACTGCACATCGTCTATGCCCACGCCACGGCGGAGGTCTATGACGTTGGAGCGTAGCCATACATTGTCAACCAGCACCTCTACATAGTAGTAGTGACCGTCGAGCGACCTGAAGTCGGAGTTGGAATAGCTGTCGCCAGCACCGCGTGAGCCGTTGACTATACGGCCGTCGATATACCAACGATACTCATCGAAATCCACACGCTCGCCGTTCTCACCATCAGGATAGTGGTTGACCATGAGCAGCGTGTGCGACTGGTTGATGCCGATGACGGGCAGGCGCGACGTGGAGAGGCTTAGCCGCAGTGTGTCGATACGGCCGCAACGAGCGGCAGGGGTGAAATCGACGGTGTCGATGTAGCGGCCGCCCTGCGTGAAGGTCTTGCGGTGCGACTCCCAGTAGAAGCTCTCCGCCATGACAAGCGTATCGAGCGAGCCACGCAGACTCTTGATGATACGCACAGGCTGATAGATATTGCTGTCGCATCCGTAGATGGAGCTATGGGTTGCGACGGCCGTATGTATGCCCTCGGTGTCATAGCGTGTGCCATTCCACAGGTAGCTCTCGCAAGCCACGATGTCGGGCAGCGTATCCATATATACGCCATGCAGAACGAGCGTATGAACATCATCGCATCCGCTGGAGGTATGTACCCGCTTGCTGTAGGTGCCTGAGGTGGTGTAGGTGGAGCCCATCCATACCACGGGGCTGCATGTGACCGTATCGGTGCGGCTGCTATTGGATGTAGCTATGGTGAGCACGAGGGTCGCTATGCTGCTGTCGCATCCGTTGGCGTTGCGCACCGTGTCTGAGAGACGTGCCGAAGCGTAATAGACCATGTTGGTGCGGCTCCAATAGAAGCTGTCGCAAGCTGCCTGCGAAGTGGTCTCCGTGAGGACATCGCTGCCCGTACGCACAAAGCGCAACGTATCGGTAACACGGCAGGTCTGGCCGTCGCTATATACGGAGTCAAACGTGCGCACAGTGCTGACAGATGCCGTATAGGTGCGTCCGTGCCATGTCAGAGGCTCGCACTGCGTAACAACAGTACTGATGCGCAGGGTCGGATGCACGGTGAGGTACAAAGTCTTGGTACTATCGCATCCTACGCTGTTGCGTGTAGGCACATTGTAGCGGTAGATGCCCGAACGGGTGTAGTAGGCTCCACGCGTGCTGCTGTTGCTGTACCAGCGGATGCTGTCGCACACGGTACGCTCCACGACATCGTCAGAAGAGTACTTGACGATGAGGTGCAACGTATCTACATGCTGGCATCCCTGCATATCGGGATACGTGGTACGCCATACGGTGGTGCTGCGACGCAGCGTGTCAGCAAGGTTATCGTTAGGCCACACATACTGGTCGCACACTTCGCGCGTCTGGCTGGTGAAGGAACGATGATAGACAGTGAGGTTGAGCGTGAGCACCGAGTCGCATCCTTGTACGGTATGCAGGGTGTCGCGATAGATACCGTTCTCATTGAGTATCCTGCCGCCCCAGTTTATGCGCTCGCATATAGTGTCGTAAGTCACAGTGCGATAGTTGCTACGATTGACAACGAGGATGAGACGTACAGCACTGTCGCAGCCATGCACCGTAACGCCCTCATAGACATAGTTGCCCGAAGCAGAGTAGCGCGTGCCATTCCATGTGTAGCCGTCGCAGGCGGTGGCATGCTCCGTGGGGTTGTTGTCGCGTACCGGATAGAGAACTATATTCATGTGGGTCGTTGAGTCGCATCCATCAATATATGTGCGACGGATGGTATTATAGACCCACAGAGAGGTGTCGCGTCCGGTAGTGTTGGAATAAGTGATTCCATTGTATGAATACTGTCCGCAAGCGGCAACGGCAGTCTCCACAGTGTCGCGATAGCCCATAGCAAGCACGAGATGCTGCAACGAGTCGCATCCGCTGGCATTAGTACAGAAGCGAGCGTAGTAGTTGCCCGACTGCGTGATGCCGTTTATGTAGCCTGTGCTGTCGGCGACAAAGGTGCGTCCGTTCATGTGTCCTATGGTGTACACCCAGTTATAGACATCGCATGCCTCACGGCGTATAGGTGTAGGATTGACTGAGGTATAACCAAGAGTGAGGTCGAGCAGTATGATGCTGTCGCAGTTGGCAGGTGTCTGCAGATGATACGACGCATCGCCATAAGTGCTGGCGGTGTAGGTGTTGCCATCGCGCCATACGAAAGAGTCACAGGCATGGACAACCTCATGGCGCAGAGCACTGTAGTTCACCGTAAGGACAAGCGTATCGACACTGGGACAGCCCGTCTGGAGCGAGGTGTACTGATAAGTGTATGTGCCCGAAGTGGTGTACTGCGTGCCGTGCCATGTGTAGCTGTCGCACACTGTGGTGTCTGTACGTGAGTTGGTGTTGTAGTTCACCGTAAGATTGAGGGTGTCGAAGCTTGGGCAGCCCTCCGGCGTGAGATAATCTATGCGGTAAACGCCAGATGTAGCGAAATAGGTGCCGCGATAGGTCACGCTGTCGCAGACAGTGAGAGGCACAACGCTATTAGTGTTGTGATTGACGGTGAGCATGAGCGTCACATTGCTGTCACATCCGTTGACCGTAGAGCTGCTGTAGGTCACCGTATCGGAGTTGGTGAAGGTCTGTCCGTTCCATTCATAACTGTCGCATGCCACAGCGGGAATGACGGTGTTGCGGCTATGGAAGATTATGAGGTCGAGGGTATCGAGTTTAGGACATCCGTTGAGCGTAGTGTCGTTATGCACCTTCATGCCTGACGTGGTATAGAAGGAGCCGAACCACTCGGCAGTGTCGCACTCGGAACGCGAGGTTCGCGAGTGTGCGCTATTACGGATTGAGAGGTGTAGCGTATCGACGCTGCGGCAACCCTCGGCAGTATTGTAGGGCACCCCGATATAAGTACCCGAGGCTTCAAGGATTTCACCATAGTTGCCATGGTCGTGCCACACATAGCTGTCGCAGGCATTGACGTGGATGGGATGGCTGGCACTGCGGTTGACGCGCAGGTCGAGCACCACGGTGCTGTCGCAGATGCCGTTGGCGGCAACGCCATGCTGCGTGATGACACGCGTGCGTGTGTAGAGTTGGCCATCGAAGTCCCAGCGCAGACTGTCGCACACCACCCTGTTCTCGTAGCCCGTAGAGGAATGATAAACGGCGAAGCGGAGCGTATCGACCGATGCACACCCATCGTCGTTGGTGTAGAAGCTGACGATGGTGCGATTGTCAGTATAAGTGCGACCCTGCCATTCAAAATGGTTACATACCGTAGTATCATTTGCCGTAGTGTCACCCTGATGGACGACGAGATACATAGTCACAGTGCTGTCGCATCCCTCACTGTTGGTGAAGGTGTATGTGTAGTCGCCTGACATGTCGAAGCGACCGGCACGCTGGTTGCCATGCCACCACTCATAACTGTTGCAAGCGGTGTCGCGCATATAGGTATGCGGAGACGAATGACCCACATGTAAGTTGAAGTTATCGTGCAGCGTGCAGGTAGGACCGCCATTCTCAATGGTGACAAAATACTCCTTGCTGGTGCCATCCTGCGGATAGTTGTAGGTGTAGAGCGGCGTGGCATCGCCCTCGTGGAGATAGCGCACGATAGTTGTGTCGTTGCAGAAGGACAACTCGAAATCACGCTGATAGTCCTCCATAACCTCCAAATCTAATTTGAAGAGCGACGGACAAACATCATCATCTAAATATACGGAGAATGTGTATTCGCCAGAAGTTGTCAGCAGCGTATCACCAAGAACAGGACGTTGCCACGTATATTGCGAGCAGACGGCATGAGAAGCCACATATCTTAGCGTGCGATAGAGTGTTATTGTTAGAGTGTCGGTATGGCGGCAGCTGGGGTCTTGGTTGAAGTGCATAATGTCACGATGGGTTACACCCACGCCCAGGTCGCTCACCGCATAGGAGCGTCCATGCCATACATAACGGTCGCAGGCGATGACAGTATCCGACATGTTCTGTCCTGAGTTGATAGTCAGGTGGAGGGTGTCGGTGCTCTCACAGCCCCATTCGTTGTGATAGTCGGCAGTGTAGGTACCCGTTGTGGCGTAGGTGTGGCCATTTCGTGCCCACTCATAGTAGTCGCAGCTCGACGCATAGACAGGCTGATAGGTGGAACGATGGATGGTGAGACGTAGTTCAACAATGCTGTCGCAGAGTCCTTCGCCACGATGGTAGGCATAGGTGGGATACGGACGTACCGTGGACTGCGTGTAGCGCTGTCCGTTGCCACTGCTCCATGTGTACTCATTGCAGGCCTCTATGTTGAGAGGCTGACGTATAGTGTCCTCAAGGACAAGGTCCAGATAGACAATGCTGTCGCAGCCATAGATGTTCTCTATACCACTGATGACCGAAGGCGCATCGGGCGAAGTGCCATCGATATCGTCGTGGTATCTTACACCGTCAACCCAGCGATAGCTGACATCGCACACACGGCGATGGTCAATGCCCCTCGTCGCCTCATGGACAACGACATGTACTCTTGACAGGCTGTCACAACCATACTGGTTGAGCATAGGCAGCCTTACGGTCTCATAGTGTGTGGCAGTCTGCAAAGCACCATTCCATACATTGGAGTGATTGGGGTTAGCATCATTGCACAGCATGACGACGGAATCGCCAACAGAATGGTTATATACAGCCTGCAAGTCGAGACGAACAATGCTGTCGCATCCCACACTGTTGCCACCCTCCATGAGGAACTCGCGCTGCACTGGGGCAGTGTACTGGTAGTTGGTACCATTGAAGGCGAAGAAGAAGGTGTCGCACGCCTGAGCCACTACACTGTCTATCGTTGTGGAATGGTTGACATGGAAGCGCAAGAACGCAGTGCTGTCACACCCGTTGGAGGTGCTCACACCGGGGCGCATCTCACTAATGAAAGCACCATCAGTGTTGTGCGAGCCACGCCAATCGTAGAAGTCACATACGATAGTGTCATGATATACATTCTGCGAGGCATTGACAAAGAGGCGGTAGCGGCGCACGCTGTCGCAACGACCGTTGGCTCTGTGTATCGTATCTCTAATCAGGAAACGCCCTGTCTCGTCGGTGGGACGCGTATAGGTGATGCCACGCCAAACTATACTGTCGCATACCGTAGTGTCCGTCGTTCCCGTAGTTACGCTGCCGATAGTGAGGTCAAGGACAAACGTGGTGTCGCAGTTTTCGGCGTAGGTATGTCTGCGACGCAGCGTCTCATGGGTTGTCTCAATATAGTTCACGTTGTTGACAGACCACGTGTAGGGCTGGCACAACACCTCGTTGGTGACAAGGGTATGTGAGTAGCGCAGATGGAGGTCAACGCTATAGTTGACAGGGCAACCATTGCTATTGACGCCATGCGAGAAGTTGATGCGGCCTGGCTGCGCGAAGCTGGTGTCCCAAGCGCCGAGAGTAAACACCATACTGTCACATTCTTCGCGAAGGCCGAGGGCCTGCGGCGTACTATGATTGACAACGAGATTGATGACCACCGTAGTATCGCAACCATAGGCATTGCGCGCGCTCTGGTAGCTCACGGTGTCGCCACCAACATTCTGATAGAACCAACGCTCGCCACGAGCCCAATAGAAACTGTCGCAGGCAGCAGGCAGACGGTCTATACGGTTTTGCGAATAGCCCATCTGCAGGTCGAGATAGACGGTGGTGTCACAACCTTGCATATAGGAGCGGTGCATGGTGCGTGCTGTGGTGGCAATAGGCATGGGGCTGGAGAACTCCTCCGAGGGGAAGCCCTCGAAAGGAATCCACGTATAGCGGTCGCAGGCTATAGGACGAACAGTATCTGTATTGTGCGAGGCAAAGCGGATGTGCAACTCGAGCGAGTCGATGATAGGACAGTCGCCACGACGCGTCGTGATGTCGGCAGCGCGGAATATAGGACCGCTGACATTGCTCTCATCATAGCGTGCTACGACATGACCACGGTTGACCCATGTGAACGTGTCGCACGCATACTCCACAGTGTTTGTGATTTCAGGCGTTCCGATGTTGAGGACGAGCGTCACAATGCTGTCGCATCCGTTGACAGCCTGCTCCTCAAAGATGTGTGACACCGTGGTGGAACGGTCATAACGGCCGTCGTTGCCACCGCGCCATCTATAAACGCCGCAAGTGTCAACCGTCATAGTATCACGCGCCACGCTATTCGTCGTGAGATAGAGATGAGCCATCGTGTCGCATCCGTTGGGATTGGCAAGGTCCGGCCACGACTCGTTATACACATAATGCTCCTGTCCTTCAACAATAGAGATGCGGCGAGGCATCTCGTTGCCATAGCGCATAATACGCCATGCGTAGGTCGTCGTCCCTTCGCATATAGTGTCGTAGGTGACAGAGGCCACAGCATTGGTGTCGATAGTAAGTGTCAGAGTGACTATACTGTCGCATCCGTAAACGGTGCTCGCCGTGTCATGATATACTCCGGAGGCGGTAAACGTAGGGGCTATGCCGTACTCATCAGCCATATCATACCATGTGTACTGACGGCAGGCCTGCTGCGCGTCGGTACTGCGTACAGTAGGATACACTCTGAGCGAAATCTGCAAGTTAATGTGGCATCCATACTGGTCTCGCACTCCCGTCTCGTAGAAGGCTACGGTGTCGCGGGCAAGGCGTACCTCGTTGTGCCAGTTGATGCTGTCGCAGACGGCGGTATCTAAGACCTCTGTCTGCGGGCGATGGATAAAGAGAGCCAGCGAGTCGTAATGCATACAGCCGAAGGCGTTGTTGACGCTCTGGCGTATAGCATAGACCGAATCACGGAAGGTCTCATTGATATATGTACCATGCTCGGCATTAGAGGCCTGCCAACGGAAGAGCTCGCAGGCATGGGTATCAACAATCGTCGTATCAGTAGGATAGAGGACGAGGAGCAGGGTGTCGAAACTCTCGCAGTCGGCACTGTTGATATAAGCCTGCGTGAGGGTGTCGAACTCAGCCACCGTCACGTCGGCATGCGTGTGGTGAGCAATGGTGTCGCGGTTGCGAAGACCACGTATCCAGCGGCTGCTTGTCCACACATAGGTGTCGCAAGCAGTGTCACGTTCCACAGTGCGCGTGCTCTGACGGACAGTGAGGTTCACGCGCATTATGCTGTCGCATCCCTCTTCATTCTGGAAGGGCAACGTGTCGTCAACAACTGTTGACTGATAGTACGGCACATTGTTCCATGTATAGATGTCGCAACCCGTAGAGACGATATTGGAATCCTTGACAGAGGAATGATGTACCACAGCATCGAAGATATAGATGCTGTCACAGAGCTGACGCCCATCAATGGTGGTGGCATTGAACACAGTGTCCTCGTAAATGCCCGTTTCAGTGATGACACGTCCACGCCATACCACGCTGTCGCAGAACCACGACATGTGGTCTGGATGATACTGCGGTGTGGTAAGCATGTGACGACGCGTGTCAAGCACATTAAGTACAGCATATATAGCACTGTCACATGACTCAACGTTGAGTGCATGTACGGTGTCATACTGTGTGTCACGCCCCTCAATATGACGATAGATGCTATCCGTGATAACAAAGATACCGTTCTCGTCATACCACCTATTGGTCCAACGCACGCTGCCGCAAGCATAAAGCACCGTGTCGGTGCGTGGCGAGCTGCGACGAATGGTAGGATGAAGCGTGATGACGCTGTCGCATGCCTGCATACCTTCTGGGACAATTGTGGACAGCACCATCTTGAGTGAATCATCGTCTGCCACATAGCTGCTGCGATAGATGCGTCCGTTCCACACCACACTGTCGCAGGCATCGGCGTAGGCAACATTATCAAGCGAATGATGACGAATAGTAACGACAGCAGTAACGATACTGTCGCAGTAATCCACATTATGATACTCCGACGAGCCGGGGACGTGTACCTCGTAGGTGCCAGAGTGATATATCACAGCCGAGTCACCAGGCATATTGCGATAGTTCTCAAAGAACCAGCGACGCAAAGGCCAGTCCACTTTCTGGCACGAGTCAAGATAGATGGTGTCATAGCTCGAATGCCCCATCGTGAGGTCGAGATAGACTATGCTGTCGCACCCGTCAGCAGCACCACCAGCGAAAACGATAGAATCGACGGTATGGGAACTTTCGGTGTACATACGTCCGTTCCACTCGTAGGAATCGCAGATGATAAGATTAGAACCACGATTAGCACGGTCCACACTACGCTTAGCCTGATTGATAGCGAGATGAAGCGTAACCGTACTATCACATCCATTGGCTGCTGCAGCGGCATATTTATAACTCACAGGGCCATCTATGGGCAACCCCTTTGTAGTCTGGTGGTCGGTATCGTAGTTGGTGGTATCGTAAGTATGCCCGTCGCCATCTGTCCATGTGAACGACCCACACACTGCGGTGTCGAGTGTGCTGGCTACAGAGTTGCGAATAGTGAGAATCAATGTGCTGATACTATCGCACTGAAGCTCTACTATCGAACCATTATTGCGCTGATAGGTCTGCTTCGGCAGCACGCCACGAGTAATATACTTGTCTGTACCAGACACAGTGTAAGGTCCACGTCCACGCGAACGCCATGTATAAGTATCACATGTATCAGCAAAAGTAGTGTCGCGTCCGTTAGGGACAAGCACAACTTTGAGCGTATCATTATCATAGCAACCGCCGAGAGAAGCGTGGGTCCACTCATACACGATAGTATCTGGACGCAAATCGCCATTATGGGCAGCATAATCGTACACAAAGTCAACGCCGGAGCCCATAAAATCAAGCACCTGCTCGCAAACCATAGTGTCATATACCGTACGAGAGGGATGCGTAACAATCACATGATAAGCGGTCACAGTGCTGCAAGCAACTGTTCCAGCATGAATTGCGGGTAGCTGCTGCGAGCCGTAAGTATAGACAACCGTATCGGTAGCAGTAATCCATCCACCAGCATAGCCGGGAATAGCAACACGCTCACAGCCTGCGGTATCATGCATAGTATATTGATTATCGTATATGTGCATTGTCAGCTCCACAGTACTGTCGCACCGTCCTATATTATTGCCCACACGCACACTGCTATTCTCGAAGCCAAAACGGAATGTATGTGTTGCCGTAGTATCTATAGGGTGATTGGTCTCATTAAGATAGAGTGAGAGATGATTAGTTGACGACGCGTTGTCATACCATTCGAAGAAACCACAAGCGACAGTGTCAGCATAAACGACATCAGCATGATGCGAAAGCTGCAGCGTCAGATAAACGAGCGAGTCACAAGTATTGTTCTCCTGCTTGAGGCTGTCCACCACCTCGCCAGCAGCAATGTCAGTGTACCATATACCATCGGCGCTACGTGTGGGAGGATTGGTGCGGAGGTCCCACGTGGTGCCAGGAACACTATTAATGTCATAATGTCCCCAAATCATGCTGTCGCACGCATAGATGGGAGCGAGGGTGTCGCGCTTGGTATAGTTGATTTTTACACTTAAATAGTGGATGCTGTCGCACATCCCGGGAGCATTGCCACTCTGCCATGCATAGATGACCAAGGTGTCTTTCGTAATAAGGCCAGCGCCATAGATAGTGTTGGTAGAATCGCAGAACGCTGCCTCGAGAGTATCACTAACATTATAATAGAAACTCACTTTGAAGTGCGAGATGGAGTCACATACGCCATTGCTACTGCCATTGCGAATGGTGTCCCATACCTCGTAGAGCGGAGTGCCTTTTATATAACTGCCGCGGTCTGCCACCTTGAGCTCATACGAAGAGGCAACATCAAAAGCAGCACCCGTAAAGAGATTGGTAACATGAGCGCCCGCACCATGCGAGGCTATGACAACTTTGTCGCACACCGTGCTGTCTACAACGACATCGTTAATCCTTGTATCACAGAAATTAACATCATAGTCGAACACCAAATGATTAACACTGTCGCAGCCCTCAACGCCAAGCACGCCACTTGCGTATGCCTCACGCGAAGACACCGTAAAATTGCTGTCAAGCAAATCATTGTATGTAGGTCCTGACCCGTATCTTATTATGGTGTTTGTTACATTCGTCGGGTCTGATGGGTCAAGAGTGTGCTGCCACTCGAAGAAATCACAGAATATGCTGTCGCTACCGTCAACACTCTGCGGATGATAGTCTCTATTGTACGTTGGGAGAAGGTTGAATCGGGCAAGAAATACCGACTGACATACATCATCGGGCAGCATTTCGCCATGAAAATGAGCCAGACTGTCGAGCAAGTCAGAACGAGAACCATTCAAATTGGCCATTACCGATGCGCTAAGGGTTCCATCAAGCCATGTGAACGGCTCACCACCTTCACACCACGCAGTGTCAAGAACGCGTTGCACACTGTCGTAGGTGGTAAGGCTAAGGATGTAAACACTGTCACAGCGCATAGTGCTTCCATGCCCATCGTCAACAAGAGGGCCGACCCCTCGTTTGATGAAATAGAACGTATCAACCGCACCTGCAGCCATTGCAGGGTGTCCGTCTATCCAATTATCAGCAGATGTTACATCGGGCGGATAAAACTGGGCAGCACGCTCCCAGTAGTACTGCGTGCATGATGAAACCTCATCCCATTCATTGCGTTCCACAGTGTCATTGTCCGCGACATTCACATCAAGGCGGTAGATGCTGTCGCAATAGCCATGAACAGCAAGGGCAACAGTGTCATAATAGGTATCCGCCTCTGTTACAGTGTTGCCACGCCACTCATAGGAGCCACACGCCACAGCGCGGTCGGCATCGGCCTCGCTGACGACGCTGTCTGAATAGAGCGTCAGCGACATGTCGTATATCATATCGCATGAGAACGCTGTGGCATCCCACCACGCCTCGCCGACGAAACCAAAGCTGTTCGTAGCACCGTTCACAGTGTCATAGAGATGCACCAACGACTGCTCCGACGGCAGGTCAGAATAGGTGCGGTTACGGTCAGCCCAATAGTACTCGCTATTGCGGCTCAGGCACATCGCATCATCGGACAAGGTAGTGTCGTTGATACCCAGCGTGAGGTGTAGCGAGACGATGCTGTCGCACCCTACCGCATTAAGCAGAGGAGCCGCAGGGTTGACAGGCAGCTGATAGCCAACAGTGTCGGCACGACGGTCGCCGAAGAGGTTGCGATAGGTCCACGTGCCAACCTCTATGCTGTCGTCAGCCGTAACATTGATGTCCCTCACATACCATGTATATTGTTCACATGCCGTGACCACCAGCGTGCTATCCGTAGAATGACGCACCGTGACATCAAAATATATGGTATCACGACAGCCATTAGTCACATTGGTAACAAAGATAGAACTATCAGATGAGAGCGGCATGCTGGAGGTGAATACTTGTTCAGCAGAGATTGCCATCGTCGGGTCCGTGTTCCAGATTGTGCGGTCTGCAAGCAGCCTAACGGTGTCGCACTCATTAGGTCGAAGTGTATCACGCAGACCATTATCTATATGCAATTCGAGTCGGTGGACACTATCACACATAGTATTAGCATACGTTATAACATTGCCTTGACCATCATCCCAGCTATTTTGATATGGAAGGTAACTATTATCACTATGTATCGCACTGTTTATATCACATTGCTTGTCTGTGGTCGTAAGATTGTCGGTAATGTCACCTATACCCCTATAAACAAATGTAGGATTTCTTTGCCAAACAAAGGTGTCACAAACACCAGAACCCGCCATGAAACGTGCAGTATCTCTACAGAACTTCACATCGGTCAAATATACCTGAACATAGTGTAACGTATCACAGATGCCTCGAACTGATGCAATCTTAACCGTATCATATATATACCGACCACTGGAATAGGTGTATCGTGGTGTAACGGTCTTATTGAACGTCCCATGTATGATGTGCCACGACCAGCCCGACATATTAGAACCTATATTTTCACACACCATTGTATCATGACTCTGTGCTGGAGGTGTTGGCTCTATATTAAGGGTTATATCATAAGGTTGCGCACAAATTCCAAGCTCTGGTTGTTCTTCCGCAATGACTCTGTTATATAGCGTTTGCCCATCAGTTACGTCTCCCCTGTGTATAGACAAAACACCTATCGACATGTCATTAGTCACCCCATCATAACACCAAGCAAAAGGATAAGGCTGTGGACGATTACGAGCATAAATGGTCGCAATCAGTTTTTTTGTATGTTTGCATGTACCATAATCATCAGCAGAGCCTATATCTATCGTCTTTATCTGTGTTGATGACGGAAAAGACGTCGCCTCAAATACCGGCGGAGTATTCACGTATCCGCTTTCACGATAAGTAAGAGTGCTATCCAATGTGATACAAAGAGACAGTGACATACTCTCATGTATTGTAACTGGATTGCCTCCTATATTCTCAATCGTTGCACCTTGCTCATCGCATGGACGAGTGTACTGAGCAAATGATACTGTCGGGACAAAAGACAAGAATAAGACAACAACAAATGCCACACGTAATAAAACACGATGTTGCATTAGCGATGAAAAAAATAAGGCCTTACTTTGTTTATTCTTCCCAGTTGAGTAATAGAGCATCATAATATATAATGGGATATTAATACACTTACTTATAAATCAATACATACGAACGCAGGACTATATCAGTCGTTTGGATTTGCGACCAGAGCCACCTATATGGGAGCCGAAGCCGAAGTTGAAGTGCAATCGAATGCCGGCCTTGTAGTAGCGAACATGGGTCATCATATTGGAATTGATAGCACCATTATATTGTTCTATCTTGCTACCATTAAGGGTCATCAGTTCGGCATTCTGCGGATTGTCGAGCGAAACGTCGTGCATACCATAGTCAAAGAACGCTCCCAGCGAAAGGGCGCTGGAACTGCCGAGGTCGATAGAGAAGCCTATCTCCATACACCACTGCACGAAGATGGATGCCGAACGGCCTTTCATCGGGTCGTAGGAGCCATGACTGCCAGCCTCCGGCTCTTGCGGCACAGGGTCGTCCAAGACCGTTCCCGTACGATAGATTTCATCGACGAGGAAATCTGTGCGGCCGTACTCATAATCGGCATTAGCCTTGATGGGGATGCCGAATTTCAACCCCAAATCATAATACCACCTGCCATTGCGGATAGCGAGCAGTGCCGGAATCTCAATGAACGAGAGTTGGTAACTCTCTTTGACGGTGGTGGTGGTGCCAATACAATGCACCTGCGACGTCACAAGACCCTCAAAGGGCAGGTCGATTTTCATCTCGCCAAGATAAGTACTAACAACGTCCTGACCAGAGAGCGAACTATTGAGACGCAGAAAACTCAGACCTGTGGTAAAACCGAAATAGGGATTTGCCATATATGTGTAATACAAGTCGAAACCGCCAGCAAAAGACGGAGTATAAAGCACATCTATGGCACCCACAGGCATTATTGCACCAATACCGAAATGTCCGCCAACCTCCACAGAACTACCCACAAAAGGGCCCGAAGCTTGGGACGCAGGCATCAAAAGAACGATGAAAAGCGATAGTACAAAGAGCTTTTTCATATATGTTTACATTATGATTTACAAAAAGATATACACAGCAAGCCGTTAATACTTTTACAACAATTACATATTACTTACCATAATGCAAAATTAACAAAAAAGACTATATTAAAGGCATTTACACCAACAAGTTATCAACATCGATTGTTAATTAGTCGGAAAATGGCAATCCACAAATTCCACCACATTACACTTTGCATTGATGCAAATACCAAGTGAAACACTTTTATGAAAAAAATCAAAATGTGTTTATAGAGGCGTTATACTCCAGCAGTTGTCCCAGCTTTTGATTCTATCCCCCAATGCTGCATTATAGAAATATGCAACACATACATTATCATTCAGAACATATTATAAGTGATAATACCATAACAAAACACAGATATTCATATATATCAGATGAAACCTTGCAAATGAGGGAGAAAGAAAATAAGCATAAAAAAACGCCACCGAAAAAAAACGGTGGCGTATGAAAGTATGTTCTACTTATTTTCTCAATTATTGAGACAGCTAACGAACGATAAGCTTTTTGGTCATCACACGTGTCGCATCAACAGTCAGACGAGCGGTGTAGATGCCGGCAGGCAGATGCAATGCCATGCGCTCTACGGCACTCTGCATCCGTGTGCTGTACACCTTACGACCCTGCATGTCATACAGGTCAAAGACCACGCCTTGCGATAGTTGTTGCTCGGTAAGCGATGTACTGATTGTGATGCTGTTGCCTTCGCTGACAGGATTAGGCATCACCTTGAAGTCTATCGCCTCTACCTCTACATCGTCTATACCATAGGTGCCAAGACAATAGGGTTCTGATGGCAACCACGTGTTGAGGGATTCGTCTATGGCAACCTCTACGGTGTAGCAGCCATTAAGTGGAGAATGGTTGTACTCGTTATAGTTGTCCCTATTGGCTCCAGCAATCAGCACGCCGTTGCGATACCATCTATATGCGTAATACTCCACACGCTCGTAGTTCTGGCCATAGGGATAATGGTTGACCATGAGGGTGCGGCCATCGTAGCACACAATACGCGGCAACGGCTGGTCGGTAATGGTAAGGTCGAGCGTCACAACACTGTCGCAGCCTCGCACGCTGGGATAACGCCGTGTGTAGATGCCCGAAACACCGATGACCGTATCGCCCCACTGGTAGTAGTCTTGAGCGACAGCACGCATCGAGTAGCTATGCGAATAATTCAAGAGAAGATTGAGACGATAGATGCTGGGGCATAACAGATTAGCCGAAGAATCAGTATATGTGGCAGTATTGTTGGAAGCGGTATATGTGATGCCGTCGCGCCACGTATAGCTGTCGCATGCCGTAACATTGTCATTGGCACTGACCGTGGGATAGATGAATACACGTACCACCGACACGCTGTCGCATCCCGACGACGAGACAGGTATGCTCTCTCTTATGATGGAATCGCGGACGACATAGTATCTACGATAGTTTCCTTGATAGGTATAGTTATCGCAGGCAAGTATCGAGGTATCGCTGACTCTCGGAGTGTCTGACGGGGTAAAATGTATGGTCTCAATACTGTCGCAGCCCATGCGTGTCGTGCCGACCATGATGCTTGTGTCTAACGTATAGACGAGCGGTATGCCATGCCACACGTAGCCGGGACATTCGCCTATGGTTATAGGCGTATTAACCGTATTGCCGCGTACAGCGAGCGAGAGCCTCAACACTGTGTCGCATCCAGTAAGGAAGGTTGGGCGACGTACCGTATAGACCCCCGTACTGGTGTAGTTGTTGCCCTCCCACATATAGCCATCGCACACCGAGGTGTCTAACGATTTGCTATAGCTATGAGCGATGAGGAAGAGACGATGCACCGTGCTGTCGCAGCCATGAATGGAGGATGCAGAAGTGGTGACGATGCTGTCGCGCGTAACAACATGACCGTCGTAGGTGTAGCTGTTGCACCCCACCACAGTGTCGTAGAACGGTCCCTGCGGATGGATTGTGACATGCAGCGTGACGATACTGTCGCAACCATTAGGACCACGGCTACCGGAACGGTAGAAAGCGTTGTCGGTGGAGCGAGTGTAGGTGCTGTCGTGCCAACGATAGGAGCCGCAGTACTCGCCAGCATTGTAGTCGACATTGTATGGGCGATGGATGGTGAGGTTCATGCGGATGATGCTGTCACACCCGAGAGTCGTCAGAGTGTCAAAGGTGGCATACGCAGATGCCGTGTATGTCCGTCCATGCCATGTATAGGTCTCGCAGGCAGTGACGGCAGGCACGTCGCGTGTGGTGCGGTAGCCCATGCGGAGGTTGAGGATGTCGAAATGAGTACAGCCAGTTACGGGATGCACCGAAGTATGTACTATACCACGCTGCGACCACTGATAGACTGTGCCATGCCACATCATGCTGTCGCACGCCACAGTGTCATGCACCAAGGTATCGTTCTGACTGATAACAAGGCTGAGGAGTGCCACGCTATCGCAGCCTGTCACATTGGGCGTGGAGAGGACGTGACGGTGGTTGCCGGAGACTGTAAACAGCGTGTCGTACCATGTATAACTCATACAGGCATTGATATTTACGCGGTTATATGTGGTAGTACCTATCTCGAGGCGTATATTGGTAGTGCTGTCGCACCCATCGGTATAGGAACGGGCGATAACATTGGTGTAGGTATTGGATGTGCGATACATGGTACCATTCAAGAGCACACTGTCGCAACCATGTTGGTAGATATTAGCAACCGGGCTGGTGCGTATGGAGAGGTTCAGCAGATGTATGCTGTCGCATCCATTAGCATCGGGGTTGGAATGTACTACAACACGACTGGATGAACGATAGGTCTCGCCATTGATAGGCCACAGGTAACTATCGCACTCGCGCACATTATAGGTCGTCGTCGGACTCTGATTGACGGTAAGGGTTATCGTGACGACGCTGTCGCATCCGTTGGCGGCACCGCCAGCAAAGGTGTAGCGGTAGGTATTGGATGATGTGTAGAGCGAGTCATACCAGCGCAGGCTGTCACAGACGATACGCGTGACGCTACCCGATGCCAGCGGCAGGATAGTGACGTTCAGATGCGCCACGCTGTCGCAGCCATAGGCATTGGTACCGAGGTTCAACGAATCCACTGTAGACCTCGTATAGCTGCGGCCATGCCATGTATATCTGCTACACGCAGTATCCAGCGTCTCCACGACAGTGCGGTGCACTATATTGACTGGCAACACATGGGTGCTGTCGCAGCCATCGACGGTAGTGCCATAGACCGACTGCGCCATCGTGGTGTTGGCATACAAGGTACCTTGCCAACGGAATGTGTCGCACGCCGTGACAGGTGCGAGGGTGTCAAAGACACCATAGTTGACACCAAGACGTAGGGTTAGGATACTGTCGCAACCTCCCTGAGCAGCATGTGCATCGACAACCGAAGCCACCGATTCGGTATATGTTACTCCGTTCTGCCATGTATAGCTGTCGCAAACGGTAGTGTCAAGCAGCACATGATAGGAACGATTGACAATGATACGATGGACATCATAGTCTGGGCAATGCTGCGGATTGCTATGTCCGCGGTCAATAAAGATATTGGTGTCGCGGAAATAGTAGCGATTGTAGTAGCGCGCGCTGTCGCAGCCCACGAAGGTCAACGTATCATAGAAGTCGCTATAGTTGATAACGATGGACATGGACACCACGCTGTCACAGCCCACAGCATTCTGCAGGACGCGGTAGTATGTTCCTGAGGATGTTATAGTGGTATCCTGCCAACGGATGAAGTTGCAACGGTCGCCCATATTGACCACTGGCAAGACCGTGCTATGGCGCGGCGTGAAGACAAGCGTATCTACGCTGGCGCACCCATTGCTGTCTATATATGCATAGGTGTAGCGACCATCCATGTGATAGGTGCTCCCATGCCAGATAAGGCTGTCGCAAACGTTCGACATAATAACATTGTGCGTGCTGTGCGAGAGATTGAGGTAAAGACCATAGATGCTGTCGCAACCCGTGACGGCATCGGCTCCGCGCACCGTGTCGGTGGCGTGGTGGTTGGACTCAAAATAGGTCACGTTGTTGCGCGGCCACATATATCTGTCGCAAGCCTGCACGGTGTCTATCCTGACGAAGGAGCCACGCGAGACGGCTTCAAGCGCATAGATACTGTCGCAGCCGTTGACAGCGACACCATGAATGGTATCGTAGATGCCCTGCGGCGACTCGGGGAAGATGGGCAGGATGTTGGTAGAGACAGTGTAGCCATGCCATGTCATCGAGTTGCAGAACTCACGATGGTCAACACCACGCGAGTTTGTATCAATAGTCAAGATGAGGAACGCCGTGGTGTCGCAGCCTACAGCATTGCCGCCCTGCACATGATAACGCCAGTCATATTCGTTATGTCCGTTGCGGTTCTGGCGCGAAGTGCGTCCGTTCCATGTGTATTCCTCACAAGCGCGCACTACATCATCGTAGGAGGATGAATAGTTGACCGTCAGCATCAGATGGCGCACGCTGTCGCAGCCATAGGCATTGCGCCCGCCCCAAAGGGTATGCACATCGGTGCTCGTGGTATAGGTGTTGTTATTACCACTCCAGAAGTAACTGTCGCACGCCGTGACGGTATCGGTAATGGTGTCGTTATAGTTGATGGTGAGGAAGAGGTGCGTAACGCTGTCGCATGAATGTGTGCTGACATCGTGATGCGTGACATTGTCGGCAAGGGAGACCGAACGAGTATAGAGCACACCATTCCACGTATAGTTCACACACGAGGTAATGGTATCTACATATAGCTGCTCATCATTGATGATGAGGTTGAGACGAATAGTGCTGTCGCAGCCCTGAGCATTGGGCCCGGCGTTGAAAGTAGCAGTGTTGGTGGAGTGTGAGTAGGTGTTGTTATGCCATGTGTAGGTGCCATTGCATATATGCTGATAATGTACCGAATCGGATGGTGCGCTGACCACCAAGTCGAGTGTGATGACGCTGTCGCATCCAGTTGCCAGATGCACCGTATCACTATAGACACCCGTCTGCGTAAAGTAGCGTCCACGCCAGAGGATGCTGTCGCATACCGACGGCGAATAGCTGACACTGTCGGCCTGCAGATGGCGACCTCGCACATCGACGATAACGGGAGCCGGATTGACGGTAACAGTGATATGCAGCACGCTGTCGCAGCCTACAACATTATGCAACGCATGGTAGAGATTGGCAACCACAGGGTTGCCCGTATTGTCCTGTACCACGGTGGTGTCATACCATGTATAGCTGCCGCAACCGCTGGCAGGGGCAAGATTGGTGGTGTCGGGATGACTACGGTTTACTGTAAGGTAGAGGAACACGAGACTGTCGCAGCCGTGCACTGTCTGCGTGACGGCACTGCGTGACTCCATAGCATCAGTGTTTGAGGTCGTATAGGTAGAGCCGTTAAGAGTCCATGTATAGCTGTCGCAAGCGATGACGGTATCGCGTCCCGCATCCTCAGAGACATGGCTGGGGAACACTTGCAGACGCAGCAGCTCTATGCTGTCGCACCCGTTGGCTGCCACGCCAACCACGTAACTGCTGCTGGTGCGCAGATGCTCCTCGGTGAAATTATACGTGGAATGGTAGAACTGACGGCCATGCCACAACATGCTGTCGCACGACTGCAAATCCACATAAGTATAGGCACGATGACGGAGACGCAACGTCAGATTGACGATGCTGTCGCAGCCGTTGTCGGCATAAAGGGTATCGGAGACAATGGTGTCCCTCGTAAGGGTATGTCCATTCCATACCAACGTGTCGCAGTCTATCATATTGCGCACGGTATCGACAACAGGCACGTTATGCACAGTAATCTTCACAAGGTCAACACTGTCGCAACCATTGGCAGCTTGTCCGGCATGACGCACAGGGATGGAATCAGAGATATGATAGGTGAAGCCGTTATATGACAACATACCGCAAGCAGCCGTATCTATGTGCTTATAGGAGTTGGCACGCAGATGGAGGCGCAGCAGCGAGACAGAGTCGCAGCCATAACGCGTGAGGGCTACGGTAGTCACGCTATCCATGATGTTGGTATCCGTCTGACCGGCAGCCAGCTCATAATGGCGCATGCCTTGGCTCTGACGGTTCCAATCGTAGTAGTCGCAGGCATTGACAATGGCTGTGTCTATGCCTCTATGATGCACTGTCAGCCGCAACGAGCGTGCGCTGTCACAACCATGTATGGTGCGCAGGCTGTCGTTGGAGCCGTAGAGTGTGTGGCGACGGGAGATAACGGTATCGCTGGTGAAGGTGCTGTCAAACCATGTGTATCTGTCGCAGGTATGCGCCTCATCCACCTGATTGGTATCGGAGTGGTGGATGATGATACGGGCATGGACAAGGCTGTCGCACCCATCGGGTATGTTGACACCATTGCGTACCGGCGCGGCAGTCTTCAATGCCCAGTCTGACGAAGCATTGCGATAGATGGTGCGCACATACGAGCCGCGAACCATCTCCTCGTACTTGTCGCAAGCGTCGATGGTGTCCCTCACATCGTATGAGGGGTACAGTCGCATAGGCTGCGCCACGACGCTGTCGCAGCCATTGGATGCCGCACCAACGAAGGCGAAACGTGCCGTATCAAAAGGAGTACGCGTGTATTCTATAGCCCCTGTGCGTGCCCACTTGAACGGCGTACAAGCAGTATCTATGGGCAGCATACGCAGGAAGCTGTATTTTATAGTAAGATTGAGGCTCAGCGTGGAGTCGCAGCCATAACGGTCGGCACCGGCAAAGGTCTTGCTGGGAGGCGTGGCAGGCGTGGTGGTATAGGCACTATCCATCGCCGTGAACGACGCATTGTACCAGTAGAATGTGTCACACGCCGACACCGTGACGACGCTGTCGGTGACAGGCGAGAAGGTGAACATACGCCACCACATGCTGTCGCACATGGAGGGGTCGTCAACGACCGGACGGCGTGCATGCAACACCATAGTATCATGCTGATAGATCATGCCGAGGTCGCTCAAGTAGGGATAGCCCTCGTTACGACAGACTGGACCGTACACCACTGTGTCGTTCCAGCTGGGGCGGAAGTTGATATGCACCGCCACGACAGAATCGCATCCATACGGCGTGACGAAGGTATAGGCGTTCACGCCGGAGTCCATCACCTGCTGACGTATAGTGCCGTTAACAGCCCATTCGTCGAGTGCGCACATGGTGATGTCGGACTGCCATGTAGTATCGGGCGAATGATATAGATGTATGTTGTATGTGACAGCCGAGTCGCAGCCAAGGCGCACCGTAGGCAGGTGCAGCAAGGTGTCAAAATAATGATGCGTCGGCGCACCTTGATAGTCATTAAAAAAGAACTGATAACGGAAGGTGTCGGCAGCAAGGTTTTGCTCATACTGCCTATTGGTGGGTGGCACAAAACCCTCGCGGAAAGCCATGACAGAGAACGAGTCGCATATATCAATACGGTCGCTCAAAGAGTAGGTGTGGTCAATGGTGAGGGTAAGATAGAAGAGGCTGTCGCAGCGGAACACACCGTCGCGGTAGTCTCCACCATGTGCCGTATGGTATGAATCTTCATAGCTGCGTATGGCGTAAATTCCAGTGTTGCGGGTACGTCCCTGCGAACGGTATTCAGGCTGGAAAGGCATCTGGTCGGTAGTGTACTGCTGCCCGTCTCGCCACTGATAATGTCCACACGCCTGAAGGGTATCATATAGCGTATCATTATGGAACACACGTAGATATAGCGAAACGACACTGTCGCAGCCTTTGTAGTTGCCACCGACGAGGGTATCTACCACGCTGCCATCCGTCACATCATTAGGATAGTTCACACCGTTTATCCAACGGAACGTGCTGCCGTTGTTCCAGCAGGCAGCCACTGAGTCGATAGCATGAGTGGTGGTATCGTTGGTAAGCTTCAACCAGATAGTGTCGTGGCAGGTCAGACTGCCCGCACGCGAAAGGTCGCGGAAGGCGGTACGGACAGAATCGTACTCAAAACGGCGGTCATTCTGCCTTGCCAGATTGCTGCTATTGTACAGCATCCCTGTGCGGTCCCATCGGAAGGAGTCGCACGCCGTGACGGAAGTATCTCTACTGTGAGTGTTGTAAATATTCAGGTCAAGCTCATAGACTTTGTTGCATCTGAACGTGTTTCGATAGCCCGTTACAGGTGCCGAACCATTAGCAACGGTGTCGTAGTCATATATCTGACGGAAGGAGCTAACGCCAGAATATACGTATGATTGGTTGTTCTGCGTCCAGAGGTACTCATCGCAGGCATCCACTATGGCGGTGTCATACTCCCAGTTGCCTCGTGCAAGACGCAACTTGACATCGGTAGAGCAGGTTATGCGACGTCCCACAGCCACGGTATCCTTATATATACTGTCGCCACCGATAAGCATAGTGGTGCCACAGTTCCTGCCACGCCATGTGAAGCTGTATGAGGGGTTGGCGAGACAGGTGTCGATAGTATCAAATAATATAGGAGCGTTGAAGAACATCGTATGGAAGAACACTATCGTATCAATAGGACACTGCATCGTCCCGCCACTCGGCAGGTCGGTCTCCTGATTGCGCTGACCCACCTTCTGATATATGTCCATGTCATCCGAGGTCGCACGCGAATAGTATTGCTGGAACGGCGAAGTGCCGAAAGTAATGCCGTCGCGTGGGCATCCCCACAAGGTGTCATCACTATATCTTGATGGCCTATAAAGATGCAATGGCACCGTGTCTGGCTCCTGCGAAATGACTACGAGGATGTAGTTTTCTCCTCGTATATTCACAATATCACCAGTTCTTTTCGTCGGGTCGTCCGGAAACTGTCCGCAGGCTTTGAATACCCCCTGCGCACTGGCTCCACTCATAGACAATATGAGCGTGAGCAACAAAAGGATGCCACGAATAAAAGGTCTATTGTACAACATATTTAGATGTATTTGTTTCTTTGTTTTACATTTTACATACCAACTCCATAAAAACCAGTCTCTCAACCGTTTATGGCGTTTTCATTTCGTGCTTACATTATGTTGCGATAGTACACAACACATTGCAAAAATACAATTTTCCAATAAAATACAAATAGTTATCAACAAAATATTAACAATAATTGTTCACATTTAATTGTTAATAACCATCTATATTTTAACAAACTAAAAGAATTACAAAAAGTTATAAACACATCATCATATTACAATCTTGTTAATAACATATCACAACAAAAAACGTTTTCATCAGATAAGTTTATGTGCAAAAAACATTTACACCGCCATAGCAATGCAGCATCCAAATAACAGGATTTATAGCTCAACTATTGTCGTACTATTCCGACCAGCCACGACAGCGAACGCCGCCTCGGCACAAAATCGTTGGAACATGTGAACAAAAAAAATGAGCTTTTCAGCATATCGTGACACGCAGCATCTGCTCTGTCTCCGTCGTTACCGATGCTCGGCGGTCGGTGCGTCGGCCCACAATCCACAGCACCCTCTCGTCGGCATCCACCAGCAACCACTGCTCACGTTTCTCAACGAGCGACAACTTGTGGTCCGAGAAATAGTCCGACACAAGTTGCGACCCACGCATCCCGAAGGGGCAGAAACGGTCGCCTTCCTGCCAATGACGCAGACGGATAGGCAAAGCCACCTTGTCAGCATCAAAGAATGCTGTCGTAGCAGTAGTCATGCTCCGTAAGAGGGAGATATCTGCCGGCACCGGCATTCTATCAGTCTCTATCTGCGGTACCACGTCAGTGACGCCATCACCCTTACGACTGACGATAAGCAAGCGCTCGCGGTCCTTGACCAGCACATATTGCTCAGTGAGAAAGCGTCGCCCCGACGGCGCATCGAGCGCACAGAGGATGTCCTCCACTTGCGCCACGTTGAAACCGAAAGGTTTCAGCAACTCGTAGAGCAAGGTGCACTGAGGCTTCAGACTGCGAACATCATCTATCGCTATGCTATAGCTTTCAGCGGCATCGCTCTTTATCATGGCAGCACGCAAATCTCCCACCCTATCCATATATACCTGCTCGGCATCTGCCAGATAGTTCATTGTACGCTGCATGGTGCTGTCGAACGACGGGCTCATCTCGCGTAACAGTGGCAACAGCCTATGGCGTATCTCGTTGCGCCGATAGACCAACTCGGCGTTGGTGACATCCTCTACATATTCGATATTATGCTCTCCGATATATGCATCTATCTCAGCACGCCCGAAGGCAAGCAACGGACGCGCCACAAAGCCATTGAGCGCACGCATGCCCCGTAGTCCCGATATGCCAGTGCCACGCAAGAGGTTGATGAAAAAGGTTTCGATGGTGTCGTCTCGATGGTGCGCCACCACGATGTAGTCAAACCCTTGCTCGCTTCGCACATGCTCGAAGAACGCGTATCGCTGTTCGCGTGCAGCCTCCTCTATTGAGAGACCATGCTCAGCAGCATACGACGAGGTATCAAACTGGGCTACAAATATTTCACGCCGATGCTGCGTAGCAAGCTGCCTTACGAAACGCTCGTCGCGTTCCGAGTCGGCACCACGCAGATGGAAGTTGCAATGCGCTATGGCATAGTTGAATCCTGCACGCTTGCACAGATGCTCCAACGCCATAGAGTCGCGCCCACCACTGACAGCAAGGAGCAGCCGCGCATCGCTGCCGAAAAGCTGCTCACATTGTTCTACAAAACGCGACAACAACATCGTGCGGAAGTTATTGGTTAACTATCTGACAACGACAAGAGGCCTCGACAGGCAGCGTCCTGCCGATTCCACAACGACATGATAACGCCCTGCGGCAAGGTCGCCTATATCAATAGTACAACCATCGGCTCCGGCAGCAATCCTGCGTCGCCGCACCACTCTGCCATAATCGTCCACAATAAGCACATCGGATGCCACAGGCGCGACAGTCCCGAAGGCTATGCGTATCTTGTCCGTAGCAGGGTTTGGGTAAAGGGCCATGTCTGGCAAGTAGCCTTCCACGTCGTCCACGCCTTCAAAACCTGTCTCCGAAGTAAAGAGGACAAAAAGCGTATCGTTGCTGTGGTCAACATCGTAGGGCGCGAGAGCAATGACCTCAACGGTAGTATAGCCCACGGTGACACGATAGAACAGCGGAGTAGTGTAGTCAACACATTGCCCAGCCGTCAAGCCTGCAATGCCAACCGCTGACAACATATCCGCAACGACGGTGTCATAGAACTGGTTGTTATAGTTTATTGCCAATGGCACTTCCGTCACCGCATAGTCGCCCATATTGCACAGACGCACCGCCACAGCCACAGTGTCGCCTATGGTCTCTACGCCCTCGGGGGCAAGCATCTGCTCTGCCGAAATATCATCGTCTGCCGCCAACAGCACATAGTCTGCGCTCTTGCTATCGTTCCGTTCGTTCCCGTCATCCGCCACTGCAACCGATGCGGTGATAGTCACCATCGTCAGGCTTTCGTCTTCCGGCACCACCTGCGTGCCATACACCACTCGCAACGTGTCCCCGGGAGCCAAACACTGCTCCACACGCTCACGCACCACACAACGATTGAGCGTAGTGGTGAGCAGCATCTCAAAACCACACAAGGTGTCGTTTCCCTCATTGACAACGACAGCATACACATACGATGAATGATGATAGCGCGGCACCTGATAGACTCCTACTTTCGCCACACGCATATCTACCGCCACCTCGTCATCCTGCGCCACTGCAGGTATGGCGAGAGCGGAAATCATAATTGCTACGAGCAAGAAACAACGTACCATAATATTGTCTGTTTTTTTTCGAGTGATGCCTCACACATTCGAGCGAGAGCTGGTCACACCATGCAGTTAAAACACCTGTTCAATACTATAATTCCCCATAACGGGTTCATCTAAATAGGAGAGATATTGCTCTCTGATAAATGCCCGCCTCGTTACTCCTTCAGACGCTTCTCTGCCGCACAGCCTCATAAATCATCACGCCCGCAGCCACCGACACATTGAGCGACTGTACCTCACCACGAATAGGTATGGCGGCACGCTGGTCGCACAGCCGCAGCACCTCATTGCTGATGCCCGTCTCCTCTGCACCCATGACAAGGAGCGTAGGCTGACGGAAGTCAATCTGCGTATATGGCATGCTGCCCTTTTCCGTTGCCGCCACCACGTTGAGACCATACTGATGAGCCATATTGATGACGGTCTTTAGGTTGGTTTCGCGACAGACGGGCAGACGCAGCAACGCCCCCGACGAGGTCTTGACGGCATCCTCCCCCATCTGCGCACTCCCTCGGTCGGGCACCACGATGGCGTCAACGCCAGCACACTCCGCCGTACGGGCTATGGCCCCCATATTGCGCACATCGGTGACATGGTCCAGCAGCACTATCAGCGGCAGCCTCTCCTGTTCCTGCAGGCGTTCCATGACATCAACAAACGCATGGTAGCGCACCGCAGCAATGGATGCCACCACGCCCTGATGGTTGCCCTGCACGAGGTGGTCCAGACGCTCCTGCGGCACAAATTGGAATGGTATCGATGCTTCGCGTATCATGGCACGCAGCTGCCCTACGAGCGAGCCCTGCAAGCCGCTCTGCATGTATATGCGGTCTATCTGTTGTCCGGCGGCTATAGCCTCCATGACGGGGCGCAAGCCATAGACGAGGTTAGAGTTTTTTGCCATCTTTGAGAGTGATTTTGCGGTCAGCCATGTCGGCCAACTCTTGATTGTGAGTAACTATGATGAATGTCTGATGGTACTGGTCGCGCAGCGTGAAAAAGAGCTGGTGCAGCTCGCGCGCATGATGCGAGTCGAGGTTGCCCGACGGCTCATCGGCAAGCACCACCGACGGACGATTGATAAGGGCTCGCGCCACAGCCATACGCTGCTGCTCGCCACCCGACAGCTGTGCCGGCTTATGGTCCGCACGGCCGGCAACGCCGAGGAACTCCAAGAGTTTCATCCCCTCACGCCGCGCCTCCTCCACTGGCGTACCTTTGATGAAGGCTGGCATGCAGACATTCTCCAACGCCGTGAACTCCGGCAGCAGATTGTGGAACTGGAACACGAAGCCTATATGCTCGTTGCGGAAACGTGCCATCTGCCTGTCCCCCAAATGCGTGACATCAATGTCGTCATATATAACGCGCCCTTTGTCGGGACGGTCGAGGGTGCCTATTATCTGCAAGAGCGTTGTCTTGCCGGCTCCCGACGCACCCACCACGGAAACCACCTCGCCTTGCTCTACGACAAGTGACACATCGTCGAGCACCTTCAGCGGCCCGTAGCTCTTGCTTATCTCTTCTATCTTTAGCATGGTCTTTCTATAGCTTTTTCTCTTGTCGTGCCCCTAACACACCCTTCCGTTCAGGAAAGCCACATCGACTTTGTTCTCGCCGTAGGCGTAGGGCATATACTCATAGGTAGAAATGGGCTTTGTGATGTAGAAGTTGGCACGCTTGCCACGGGCTATGCTGCCCAGCTGGTCGCTGACGCCCATAGCGTAAGCACTGTTGATGGTGGTAGCATTGAACGCCTCCTCCGGCAGCATACGGTAGTTGACGCAGGCCATAGAGAGTATCAGCTGCATATTGGGCGACGGCGACGACCCCGGGTTGCAGTCGCTCGCCATAGCCACAGGCAGTCCAGCATCTATCATCTGGCGGACGGGGGCATGGCGCATATTGAGGAAGAATGCCGCACCCGGCAGCACCGTGGGCATGGTGTTGCTACCTTTCAGACATTCTATCTCCGCCTCGCCGGTGTACTCCAGATGGTCACACGAGAGGGCGTCGTACTTCACCGCCACCTGTATGCCTCCCGAACAGGCCAGCTCGTTGGCATGGATTTTGGCCCGCAGCCCGTACTTGGCACCAGCCTCCAACATACGCTCCGTGTCGCCCACCGTGAAGAAACCTTCGTCGCAGAATACATCTACGAAATCTGCCAACCCTTCGGCGGCAGCCTGCGGTATCATCTCCCTCACCACGAGGTCCACGAAAGCATCCTGACGACCACGATACTCCATAGGCACGCCGTGGGCTCCCAGCAACGTGGCACGTATAGTCAGCGGCGATGTTTCGCGCAGACGACGGATGACGCGCAGCATCTTCATCTCTGCCTCCACCGTCATGCCGTAGCCACTCTTTATCTCCACGGCGCCACTGCCGTAGCCTATCATCTGCTGCAGCCGCATCATGGCATCGTCGTACAATTCCTCCTCGCTGGCATCCTGCACACGCTTGGCACTGTTGAGGATGCCGCCGCCACGACGCGCTATCTCCTCATAGCTCAGACCACGTATCTTGTCTATATACTCCACCTCGCGGCTGCCGGCATAGACGAGGTGCGTGTGCGAATCGCAGAACGAGGGAAACACCATGCGCCCCTCGGCATTCACCTCGTGGTCGAAGGTCTGCTCCTTCAGCGCACTCATGCCACCGAAGTCAAGGATTTTATCATCTTCTATGATAAGGTAGGCGTCTTTTATTGTCTGCATCGCAGCCATCTCGCTGCCACAAACCTTCTGCCGTGGAGCCTCCTCCACCTGACACAACTCTTTTATGTTTTTTATGATTGTTCGCATATATCTGTATTTTTTTTAGAAATCATCCCAATTCTTTCAGCCTTGCCTGAGCTTGTTCATACCCCCGCTCCGCCGCCTTGCGATACCACCGCACTGCCTCCGCCTTGTCCCGCGACACGCCCTCGCCATATTCATACATCCACCCAAGATTGTTCTGCGCAGCCGCATGCCCCTGCTCCGCCGCCTTGCGGAACCACCGCACTGCCTCCGCCTTATCCTGCGCCACGCCCTCACCATATTTATACATCCGCCCAAGATTGTTCTGCGCAGCCGCATACCCCTGCTCCGCCGCCTTGCGGTACCACCGCACTGCCTCCGCCTTATCCTGC
>JAFSPS010000040.1 GCA_017451385.1 Bacteroidales bacterium | reverse complement strand
GGTGGTGGAAGGCAGCGAGGGACAGCCGGTGGTGCTGTACGACCTGCAGGGACGCGTCCTCGCCACACGGCGCGACACCTACCTGCCCATCCGCTTCGACGTGCCAGCCTCCGGCGTCTATATGGTCAAGATAGCCGACTACGCCGCCAAGAAGGTGACAGTAATAAGATGAGGAATGTAAACAGTAAAAGTCATAGTTTTTTTCAGTTGCGGCGGATTGAGCAATCCGCCGCAACTGTTTTATGACGACTTATAAAAAAAAACGCGAGAAAGGGTGATATCTTCTCATGTGAGGAAAGAATACCCCAAATACATTTCATACATACGAAGATGTTATACGAAGATGTTGTTCGTACAATAGTAGCTGATGCCTCATTTGATGTATCGTTTTTGCCCTATTTTTGTAATTCGAATACAGAAGCCGTAAGTTTTTTTTGTACATAATAGAAAACAAAATATAGTTGTCAATTTACCTATTACCGAGAAGAAGCCGAACCCAGTCATATTAATTCTAATTCGATATAATTCATTGAAAAAAAACATCAAGAAATTAATATTAATTAAAATTAACCGAGAAAAAACCAAGACCCATTAGTCATAATTCAAAAACATTTGCCGAGAAAGATATTAATCAAAATTAAAAGAAATTAACCGAGAAAGCCTCATTCGTCATAATTCAAAAACATTCGCCGAGAAGAAAATTAAGGTTCTCTGTTCATCTTGCGTCTCATGTATCAGTAAAAAAATGTAATTTTGCATTTCTTTATACTATAACAAAAGCAGAGATGAGAAAGGTATATATTGTCATATTTTTTGCCACTATTCTCTTTGCCGCATGTGGGCAGCAAGGTGGCACGACGCAGAAAAAAGGGTCGTCGGGCAAGACGTTGGAGATGCTTGTTGTTGCCGACCGCAGTGTTTATGCCGGTGACACCAAGCAGCTGATAGACTCCCTCTTCAAGCAGCCGCAGATGGGCTTGCCGCAGCCGGAGCCTATGTTTGACGTGGTCAATATCCCTACGTCGTCATTCTACAACACCGAGATGTTCCGCGTGCACCGCAACGTGCTGGTGTGCGACATCAAGGAGGACAACCCCAATAAGGCGTACCAGTATGCCGACCGTTGGGCTGCTCCGCAGGTGGTCTTCGAGCTGGCAGCCTCGTCGCGTCATGCGCTCGATTCCATGATAGAGCATCTCGCGCCGCGCATCATCAAGGAGATGCACGAGGCCGACTATAGACGTATAGCCAAAGCCTTTGGCGGCATTGCGGGCTACGACCTCATGCACAAGGTAGAGCAGCAGTTCGGCTTCTCGCTGACGCTGTCCAACGAGTTCCAGATGGCTAATGCCAACAACCCGTCGTCAGACTTTGCGTGGATACGCAAGGAGGCTAAGGACTTCGGCATCGGCGTGCTGGTGAGCGTTGCTGACTATACGGACACGGCGGTCTTCCGTCAGGAGGTCATCCTCGACCGTCTCGACACGCTGATGCGCCGTCATGTGCCGGGTCCGTCGGACAGCAGCTATATGGCTACCGAGCGGCGTCTCGACTTCTATACCGTCAAGACTTCCATAGGCGGCAGCCCCTACGCCGTGGAGACGCGCGGATGCTGGCGCCTCATGGGCGACTTCATGGGTGGCCCCTTTGTATGCTATACGCTTCTCGACCCGCAGCAGAGGCAGGTCATAACGCTCACAGGCTATGTCTATTGCCCTCGCTTCAACAAGCGCGACTACCTGATGCAGGTTGACGGCATCTGCCACTCCATCAAGTTCTTGGAAGAAAAGCAATAACACTTTTATCAGGTAGATAGATGCTCGCTACGCCCAAAAGATATAGTTGCCTCGTCGTGATGCTCCTGCTGTCGGCAGGTGTGGTCACGGCACAACGCCAGAAACCCTATGGAGAGTTGGGCTTCAGCGTTGGCGGCATGAACTATATCGGCGACCTCAACGGGCAGTCGCTCTTCGGCACGGTGCGGCCGGCGGCAAACCTCTTCTACCGCTACAATATCGACAGCCGATGGGCGGTGACCATTGCGGCAGCCTACGGCACCCTCGTGGGTGGTAATCCTGATGTGCAGCCACTGCGCAACCTCAGCTTCTCGTCGCACCTCTGTGAGGCCTCGCTGCGTGCCGAGTTCAACTTCGTGAGCTTTGGCTTCGGCGATGTCAGCTACCGCACCACGCCCTACCTCTTCTGTGGCATAGGCATATTCCATTTCAACCCGCAAGCTACCTACACAGACCCCTCTACGGGAGCCTCGTCCACCGTTGATTTGCAGCCTCTCGGCACGGAGGGACAACATTCTGACCTCTATCCCGACCGCTACCCCTACAACCTCTACAACCTGTGCATCCCTTTCGGCTTGGGCTTCAAATACCGCATCTCTAAAACCGTCATCTTCGCTTTTGAATACGGATTCCGCAAGACGTGGACCGACTATATCGACGATGTCAGCACGCTCTATGTGGACCCCGCCATTTTTGCCGACGACGAGGTGGCGTTGCGGATGGCTGACCGTGCTGCTGAGCGCGAGGGTGGCAGCTCACACCCCGAGGGTGCCATAAGGGGCGACGACAGTCTCGACGACTGGTATGCCTTCTTCAACGCCTCGATAACTATAGATACCGACTTCCTCTTCGGATGGATGAGACCCAAGCGATGCTATAACGATAAGAAATAACTAAACATACTTCAATCAAAATAATTACCTGAAATTACCCGAACACCATTCGTCAAAATTAGTAATAATTCGCCGAGAAATTAATTGTAATTACTCGAAATTACCCGAACACCATTCGTCATAATTCATCAAAATTCGCCTAAAAAAATATAATTTCCCGATATTAACCGATAAAAACAAATATAATTTCACGAGAAAGAATTAATCGGAAATAACTGAAATTACTCGAAAATAATTACCCGAAAATGACAATAAAAGACCTTGACCCCACCCGTATTCCACAGCATGTGGCAATTATCATGGACGGCAACGGCCGCTGGGCGCAACGCCTCGGCCATGAACGCCTCTTCGGGCACCAGAACGCCATCACCGCCATCCGCGAGGCAGCGCAGGCAGCCCGTGATATGAACATCAAATACCTGACACTCTATGCTTTCAGTACCGAGAACTGGAATCGACATAAGGACGAAGTCGATGGCTTGATGGTGCTGGCGCGGGAAGTCATCAAGGATCAGCTTGAGAGCATGAAGGAGCACCATATCAGACTGCGTGTGGTGGGCGACCTGTCGCGTGTGCCTGCCGCCACCCGTGAGGCCATAGACTATGCCGTAGAGGAACTCGCCGTCTATGACGACTATGTGCTCACCATAGCCCTGAGCTACAGCTCGCGCTGGGAAATCGTCAACGCTGTGCGCCAGATAGCCGAAGAGGTTGCTGGCGGCTCGCTGTCGCCCTCGCAGGTTGACGAGAGCTGTTTTGAGCGTCACCTCGCCATGTATGGCGTGCCAGACCCCGACTTGCTGATACGCACCGGCGGTGAGCAGCGCATCAGCAACTACCTCTTGTGGCAGATGGCTTACGCCGAGTTCTATTTCACAGATGTGCTGTGGCCCGACTTCCGTGAAGAGCATTTCATTGAGGCCGTTGCCGACTATCAGGGGCGTCAGCGCCGTTTCGGCAAATCGGGCGACCAAGTGGAAGACAAGAAGATTTGATGCTATGCTGTCGGGACGGTAGATAGATTGCTGGTGCATGGAGAGGCACAAAGGTAAAAAGATTTTATTATCACCGCATTACGTCTCTACGACAAGGCAAGATGCTACTGCCCATCCATCAAAATATAATAAAAAACGCTAAATTGAGTTATTATTCAATAATACAACGTTCTACGTCAAACTCTCTCGTTCCTGCGATGAACTATAGAATAATATTTGCGATACTCTTGTTCCTCTGTATATGTTATCCTGCTGCTGCACAAATCTCTATCGGTGGCGGGCAAATTATTGATATAGACTATCTCACGCCAAAACAATATGAGATAGGTGCCATAGAGGTGGAGGGTGGCACAGGCCTTGACAACAGGATGGTGCTCCTCGTCTCAGGTCTCCATGTGGGCGACCGAGTGCGCGTGCCAGGCGACAAGTTTGCTGCCGCCATTGACAACCTCTGGAAGCAGGGACTCTTCGACGATGTGCAAATCCTCGTGACGCGCATACAGGGCGACAAGATATTCCTCAAGATAGTGCTGCAGACGCGTCCTAAGCTGTCGCGTTTCCGTTTTGTGGGTGTCAAGAAAGGCGATGCCGACAAGCTGCGCGAGCAGATGAACATCGGCGTGGGCGACGTGGTTACCGACAACATGCTCACCATGTCGAAAAACCGCATACGCAGCTACTATATAGATGACGGCTACGGCAACGTGCAGGTGGAGACCGAGGTGACGCCCGACACCACCGGCGGCAAGGAAGACCGTGTGGAGGTGGCTTTCATCGTCAATACAGGTAAGCGGCTGAAGATAGAGAACCTCATCTTCGAGGGCAACGAGGCCATCAGTACCAACACCCTCCTGCGCAAGATGAAGAATACGCACGATGTGCATTATTTCTGGAAACTCTACTTCTGGACCTCGTCGTTCTGGAAGAGTTCGAAATATATAGATGTTAAGTTCCAAGAGGACCTTGCCGACATCATCAGCTACTACAACGAGAAAGGCTACCGCGATGCACGCATAGTGCTGGACACCGTCTATCCCGTTCAGGGTACCGACAAGCAGGACCGCGTCAATGTCAAGGTACGCATCCACGAGGGCAACCGCTACACTTTCCGCAATATCACCTTCGCAGGCAACACTATCTATCCCTCTGACGTGCTGCTGCGTCAGTTGCGCATAGCCAAAGGCGACCCGTACAACAAGACGCTCCTTGAGACCAACATCAACTACAACCCCGCTGGCACCGACATCACCTCCATGTATATGGACAACGGCTACCTCTTCTTCAACGCTACGCCTGTGGAGATGGCTGCCGATGGTGATTCGATAGATATCGAGATACGTATCGTGGAAGGCAAACAGGCCCGCATACGCAATGTCACTGTCGAGGGCAACACCATCACTAACGACAAGGTCATCATGCGCGAGTTGCATACGCGTCCGGGTGACCTCTTCAGTCGCGACGCCGTCATCCGCAGCCGTCGCGAGCTCGTCACCCTCGGCTATTTCAAAGAGGAGTCCATCATCCCTGAGCCACGTCCCAACCGCGAGGATGGCACCGTGGACATCGTCTATAAGGTCGAAGAGGGCTCCACGTCGCAGCTACAGCTGCAGGGCGGCTATGGTAGCGGCATGATTATTGGACAGCTCGGTGTGCAGCTCAACAACTTCTCGGCACGCAACATCTTCAACAAGAAGGCGTGGATGCCGCTCCCTGCTGGCGACGGACAGAAGCTGGGCATCAACCTCGTCACCAATGGCAAGTACTACTATGCCATCAGTGGCTCCTTCACCGAGCCGTGGCTCGGCGGCAGGCGTGCACAGGCCCTCAGCGTCTCGGTCTATCACAACCTCTACAGCAACGGCTTCTTCTACGACAAGAGCAGTGCCAACTACTACAGCCTTAAAATCACTGGTGGCGGTGTGTCGCTCTCACGTCGTCTCAAGTGGCCCGACGACTATTTCATCCTCTCGCATGCTATAGCCTATAAGCACTATACGCTCAACAACTACTCCAGCCTCTCGGCGCTCTTCACCAATGGCGTAGCCAACGATTTGTCCTACAGTCTCACCATAGGGCGCAGTTCCACCGACTCGCCTATCTACCCTCGTAGTGGCTCCGATGTGTCTATCACAGGTTCGCTCACGCCGCCCTATTCCATCATCTCGGGACGAGATTTCAGCGATGCTACTCCGCAAGAGAAATACCGCATGGTGGAGTATTTCAAGGTCAATGCGCGCGGCTCGTGGATGCTCAACCTCATAGGCGATGTGGTGCTCAATGCGCGTGTGCGCTTAGGCATTATGGGCTACTATAATAGCGATATAGGCGATTCTCCTTTCGGACGCTACTATCTGGGTGGCGACGGTCTCTCGACGTGGATGCTCGATGGCCGCGAGGTAATACCTCTGCGCGGCTACCAGAACAACTCGCTTACACCCTCCGGCGGTGGCTCCGTATTCGACCGTTTCACTATGGAGCTGCGTCAGCCCATCATAGAGAGTGCCAATGCCACCATCTATGCTCTCGCCTTTGCTGAGGGTGGCAACTGCTGGGGCAGCATCAAAGAGTTTGACCCCTTCTCGATGTACACTTCTGCCGGCCTCGGTGTGCGCCTATATATGCCGATGTTCGGCCTCATAGGCATCGACTGGGGCTACGGCTTCCAAGGCTCTACGGGTGGTAGCCAGTTCCATTTCTCCATAGGCCAGAGCCTCGACTAATCCCTTTTTCCCCCTACTAACGCCATGAAACGCCTGACAGTCCTTTTCCTACTTGTGCTATGCGGAATGACCTATTCTGCCGTAGCGCAGAAGTATGCTTGTGTGAACACGGAGTATATCCTGAAGTCGATGCCCGACTACACGCAGGCGCAGCAACGTATAGACAAATATGTGGCGGAATGGCAGCGCGAGATAGAAGGCAAAATGCAGGAGTTGGAGACCTTGCGGCTGTCGTTCCAACAGGAGGCCTACCTGCTGCCCGACAACCTCAAGAACCGCCGTCAGCAGGAGATAAAGACGCGCGACCAAGAGGTGCGCGACTTGCAACGCAAATACTTCGCTCCTGATGGCGAACTCGACAAGAAACGCGCCGAGATGCTGCGTCCCATACAGGACCGCATATATACTGCCATAGAGCGCATCGCCAAGGAGAAAGGCTACGCTTTCGTGTTCGACAAGGCAGGCTCATCCACGGTGCTGTATGTCTCAGAGAAGTATGACATCACGACGCAAGTACTCGAAAACCTCGGCGTGAAAGGCGGTGCCCCTGCCGACAACGAGAAGGGTAAGAAGAAACGTAAATAACTAATCCATTTGTAATATTTTTTTCACTAAAAAAAACTATCTTTGCTAACTCTCTCCATTTTGGGATGACTATTGAACTTGTTGAATAATAAATAGTAAAAAGATAATACAACACAATGAAAAAGATTTTAACTCTCCTCTTCGTCGCTATTGTGGCATGCAGCGGCAGCGCTATGGCTCAAAAAACTATCAAGCTGGGACACATCAACTCCAACGAACTGATGCAGATTATGCCCGGACGCGACTCGGCACAGGCGGTGTTGCAGAAAGAGATGGAAGACCTCGAAAGCACCCTCAAGTCTATGTCGTCAGAGTTGGAGACTCGCTACAACGACTACCTCGCCAAGCAGGACGCTATGTCGGACCTCATCAAGCAGACCAAGCAGCGCGAACTGCAGGACATGCAGGCGCGCGCTCAGGAGTTCCAAAAGAATGCCGAGCAGCAGCTGCAGGACCGTCAGGCCGAACTGCTCAAACCCATCATCGACCGTGCCCGCAAGGCCATTGAAGAGGTGGCTAAGGAGAATGGATACACCTATGTATTCGACTCCGGCGTAGGAACGCTCCTCTACAGCCCTGAGAGCGAGGACCTCATGCCTCTCGTCAAGAAGAAACTCGGCATCTGATGCCGACAGACCTTTAGCAGGTGTTCTATTCTGCGATATCTATAGCACTCGTTATCAGTATCTGATAAGTGAGTGCTTTTTTGTTTATGATTGACACGCGTGTTGGATAATAGTCAAAGGTTTTTTATAACATAGCGCTAATGCAATGTCTTGATTGTGAGAGGAAAAAAAGTGTTTTGATTTGCAGTTTGCTGATGGCAATTCACTAAACATTTACTTCTTAATTAGGCAACGTTCTTTCACCCATAATATATCATGACGATGAATAGAAGAAAAATAGGCTCGCTTGCGGCATTGGCGATAATCGTTTTGCTGTCGCTGCTTATGAATGTGCGTTATCTGAACGACTATCCAGCCTATGTGCATGCGTGGGCTATGGCTGACCGCTATGCCCTCGCCGTGGGCTATGTGGACAACGGGTTAGACCTCCTGCATCCGCAGACTTCGGTATATAACAAGCAGTTCCCCGACGACTGGTTTAAGGCAAGCGATAGTCCCATCACCGCTGTCGATTGTCCGTTGCATGAGTATGTGATAGCTGTTTTCATGACTTTGCTGGGCTCTACGGCGCCGTGGATATTTCGCCTCTGGACGCTCATTGTGGCTATGGCTGGCATGTTTTTCTTGTTCCTCATCAGCCGCCTGCTTACGGACGATTGGTTCAAGTCTATGCTCGTAGTCCTCGTCACCATGACGGCACCGGCCTTTGCCTATTACTATGCCGCCTTCATTCCTACGGTGCCCTCCTTGTCATGCTGTATTGCAGGCCTCTATTGCTATTTACTCTATTATAAGGGCCGTCCCATGCGTTTTTTTGTCTGTGCTATGGTGCTGATGACTGTGGGGGTGCTGATGCGTACATCTTTTGCCGTGATGATGGTGGCGGTGTTGGCTTTCGAGTTTCTGCGCATGTGTCGTCGTGAGACTGCTGTGGGCTACAAGTGGCTCGTCGTCCTTGTGTGCTTAGCTGTCTATGGCGCCTACTGGTACTGGAACGGGCTCCTGCGTCAGCGCTACGGCTCGCTCTTTCTAAGCTACCTATTGCCACCGCGTCAGATGTCGGATTTCAGCGACATCTACGCTTACATGAAAGGGAATTGGAAATACCACTATTTCCAAAGGATACACTATTGGATTGTAGCCTTCTCTTTCATGCTGATGACTATATATTTGTGTGTGCGTCGCCGCCCTGTCGTCGCCGCCTCAAAGGATGCGGCAGCCCACCTTTCGCTGTGGTGGCTGGTGGCTATATGGTTTTTTGGCGTCCTGCTCTTTTTTGTCGCCATGCTGCGTCAGTATCATGACCACGACTACTATTTTCTCGACAGCTTTTTCCTGCCTATCCTCTTTGCTTTTGTGCTTGCCCTCGCTGTGCTGCCCTCGGTCAGGAGTAGGGTGGGCGGCGTGGTCTCCTTTAGCCTGCTGATAGCTCTGACGGTCTATTGTATGCATGGCGTCAGCAGCAACCATGCGACGCGATGCCCTGCCGACGACCGTGCCTATCAGGTGGTGCAGCGTTTCATGGGTGGCGACCGCCTGATGGATGATGCCGGCATTGCGCCAGATGCCAAGGTGCTGGTGCTATACTCCTATCCCCAGCAGACACCGCTCCTGCTGCTCCACAGGCATGGATATATAGTGATGGACATAACGCCTTCGCGAGCCCCCGCAGCACTCACCTTCGGTGCCGATGCCATAGTGATAGAGAAAGAGATGGTGCGGCAACGATATGACGAATACAGCGATGTATTACAACGTATCACACCTTTTTCAGCGAACGAGCATCTGGTGGTCTGTAGGCTTTCGGACACTGTGACGCACCATAGTGCGGATGAGTTTTTCGCCTGCCTATCAGATGAAAATCCATGTGCCGTGCAGGTAGGCGTTGAATAGATAGGTGGTCCAGAACAGATTGAAAGCAACGGTGACGGCTATCAGCATGATGCGTGCTAACGCCGGCAGCCGCTGGCCATAGACGACGATGAGCGACAGCAACACAAAAAGCCATATCCCTTGTTGCGACACTTTGCCGAACATTTGGTGGAATGTGAGGGCTACCGCCATCACGAGGCATAAGACCATCATGCGTTGCCACCTCCTGCTTTTGCTCAGCGAGAGGTCTATCAGCAGGTAGAGGAAGAACGGGGTGCTTGTCAGCAATCGTGCCATAGAGTACATACATCCGTGCTGTGTCAGCAGCGCCAGCGTTATGTTGCCGGCAAAGAGCATCAGGCAGAAAATACGCAACGTCTCGCGCTCGTCATACTGTCGGTTCTCTTTGCCACGCAGCCCACGCCAAAGCAGCAGAGCCAGATAGGCAATGCAGGGGACAAAGTAGGCGAAGATGAGCGGCTTCGTGATGCTGCTGCCTTCCTCGGACCAGTCGGTAAGCGGCCACGAGGGCAGCGACAGCGATTTGCCCCAATGGCGTTGTGCCAGAGGGTATTCCAGCCAGTGCTCGGCACCGCATAGACGTTGTATGATTACAACCGTCATGATGCCTACGACCACGGGCAGCAGGTGGCGCAGCATGGTGGCAGCTGCTGTGCGCCACGAGCTTTTGTTGCCTACGGCTACGACGATGTCGGTAGCTATCCATGCCGCAATCATCAGTGTGCCTGCTGCCCGCGTCATGGCGGCAAGGGCGAAGCCTGCGAAGTAGAGCCAGTAGTTGCGGCGCCGGTAGCCGTATATGCCAAGGGCGGCAAAGGCAAAGAAGAGGCTCTCGCTGTAGGGTACCATGAAAGGCGTAAGGCATGGCAGGCATAGGGCGAGGAAAGGGGTCCACGGCTGCCGTTGGTCAAAACAAAGGAGTAGAAGAATAACGCCTACGGTGAATATCAGATAGTTGAACAGGCTGATGCCTATGCTGTCCAGTGCGCTGACGCGCCATGTCAGAGGGAAGAGGGGGAAGAAGGCAAAATCACCCTCCCATTCTTCTTTCGGGTTGTAGAGGTGTTGTTTTATAGCCTTGTAGTGCTCGGCATCCCATCGCGTCATGGTGCCGTTGTTGATAGGCTCGTATGCCCATTGCCCTTGCTGGTTGGGCAGTCGGTCGCTGTGGTGCAGGCCAATCTTCTCTACGAGGGTCGTAATGCGTCCGCAGAATGTCTCTTTCTGCATGACGGTGTGCCAGCCCGTCATGGCGCAGCCGAAGGCTATCAGTAGTAGGGCTGCAAGGGCAATGGTGCGTGCGGGTTCTTTCATCGTGTTAGTTTGTCCAGCAGTGCTTTGCAGCCGTGTTCTATGTCGTCCCATGTGGCGTCGAAGTTGCGCGTGTACCATGGGTCTGCCACGTCGCGGTCGTGGTGCATGGTGTCAGCAGGGTCGGTGTGGTCCAGCAGTAGTGAGACTTTGCCGTCGGGGTCGCCGTGCGTCAGCCGTAGCAGGTCGTGGCGGTTCTCCTCGTCCATGCCCACTATCATGTCGTAGTAGGCGTAGTCGTCCAGCATGATACGTCGAGCGCGTTTGATGCTACAGTCCATGCCGTGGGCCTCCAGCAGGCGGCGGACAGGCGGATAGACGGGGTTGCCAAGTTCCTCGCTGGTGGTGGCGGCAGAGGCTATCTCAAACAGGTGGATACAGCCAGCCTCCTCCGCCATCTGTCTCATGCGGTATTCGGCCATAGGGCTGCGGCAGATGTTGCCGTGGCAGACGAAGAGTAGTTTTATCTTTTTCATTAGGTGGTGAATAGTTGTTTGTCGGTGAGATGAAATACAGATATTTTGACCTTGCAATTTTGTGAGTTATGTTCATTGAGGTTATAACAGTTTGGAATATAGGTGGTTTTTTGATATGCGCCTGATGTGTTGCAAATTGTGCGAGTGCAAAGTTAAGCATTTTGTTTAATATAACAGTGAGCCATTCTTTTTGTCTTAAAAGATGTATCTTTGCATCGTCAGAACGGTGTTTGAGTACTGATTAAATACTTATAAAAAGCCTTTTGAAATGAAAGAGTTTGAGGATAATCCCACGCTGATGTATATCCACGGCTATGCCTCGTCTGGCAATGCCTATAAGGCGAAGGTGCTGCAGCAGATGTTCCCTTCCTGCAAGGTTGTGGCTCCCACGTTAGACTACAATAAGCTCCTGCCCGAGGCTATCCAGCAGACGCTGCGTAGGCTCATCGAAGAGAATGATGTGCGACTCATAGTTGGCAGCAGCTTCGGTGGCTATCACGCCCTCTGTGCCACTCAGTTCTTCGAGGGTCCCGTGTGGTGTGTCAATCCTGTGCGAGATGTTGTTGCCACCATCCAAGGCTTGCTGATGCGAGGCGTTGACGAGCGTTTCGTGGCAGAACGCACAGGCGGAGCGCAATCGGTGCAGATGGCTGACGGCGAGAGGATGATAGCTGCCTATAGTGCGTTTGATGAACGCGTGTTCAAGCATTTGCCACGTCGTGATAGGCAACTCAGTTTCGCTCTCTCAACGGATGACGAGGTTCTGGGCGACCACCGTCCGCTCCTGCAGCTCTTCCCGAATACCGATACCGTGATATGGCGCGACAATGCGCGGCATAGGTTCTACTATTTCAACGAACTGCATGACGCTATAGCCGCTACGATGAGATAACAATACTTCCGATATGAAACAGACCACATTATGCTATATAGATAACGGCACGCAGTTTCTGCTGCTGCATAGGGTGAAGAAGCAGAACGACGCCAGCCATGACAAATGGATTGGTGTGGGCGGCAAGTGCGAAGCCGACGAGAGCCCCGACGAATGTATGGTGCGCGAGGTCAGGGAGGAGACGGGCTTCGAGGTGGAGAAGTGGCACTACCGTGGCATCGTGACGTTCATCTCGGATGTGTGGCCGTGCGAGTATATGCACCTCTTCACCATCAGCCAGTGGAGTGGGGAAGAGGTGGTGTGCGACGAGGGCGACCTGCAGTGGGTGGACAAGGCGCGCCTGTCGGACTATCCCACATGGGAGGGCGACCGCATTTTCCTGAAGCTCATCTTAGACGACGAACCTTTCTTCTCGCTGAAACTGACCTATAAGGGCGACGACCTTGTAGCCGCCAAACTCAACGGCGCGCCTATCCCACTGCCGTCGCAGATGTCGTGACGCCCGCTATTGAGTGGACTGCCGTGTCTCGCAGTGTCGAGAGCAACAACAAAGCCCTGAAAGAGTAATGGTCCTTCAGGGCTTATGATATATGTCGTTTTGCGTACTATCTCTTAATCAGCGACATGAACCATTTGGTAATCTCTGCATCGTGATGGCTGGGCATGATGAGAGGGTGCTCCGTGTCGAGATGGAGAAGGGCCTCCATATCCTCTGACGTGAGCGAGAAATCCATGATGTCGAAATTCTGCTCCATGCGCTCACGTTTGCTTGATTTGGGGATGATGATGATGTCGCGCTGTAGCAGGTAGCGCAAAGCCACTTGCGCTGCCGTCTTGCCATATTTTTCGCCTATGCCTACGAGCGTCTCATTGGTGAAAAAACCGTTCTTGCCCTCGGCCAAAGGTCCCCACGACATGTGGGCTATGCCCAGTTCGTCCATATACTTGCGGCTCTCTCTCTGCTGGAAGAACACATGTGTCTCTATCTGGTTGACGGCAGGCACTATGTCGAAGTGGGCGCAGAGGTCTATGTAGTGGTCGGGGTAGAAGTTGGAGACGCCGATGGAGCGGAGCTTGCCCTCTTTATAGGCCTCTTCCAGAGCGCGATAGGCACCGTAGCGGTCGCTGTAGGGCTGGTGCAGCAGCATGAGGTCCAGATAGTCGGTCTGCATCTTGCGCAGGCTCTCGTCGATAGAGCGTTTGGCCTGCTCGTACTCGTAGTTGCTGAACCATATCTTCGACACGAGGAAGAGCTCGTCTCTCTTTATGCCGCTCTTGCGCCATGCGTTGCCCACGCCCTCCTCGTTCTGATAGGCTTGCGCGGTGTCTATCATGCGGTAGCCTACCGACAGCGCGTCGGCAACGCAGCGTTCGCATTCCGCCGGCGACACTTGATAAACGCCGTATCCTATTTGTGGCATCTCTACGCCATTGTTCAGTTTGATTGTCTGCATAATCTTTTTTTATTTATGATTGATGTGATTAAGACTTGATAATGTGTTTGTTTTTCGTATGGCTCTTCCATCTCGGGATGTAAATTTTGCAAAAGTACAAAGTTATCTCCGTACTCTTTTTTCAAAAAATACGGAGAAAAATACATTTTTTTCGGAAAAGTAAGTGTCAGAGGGGTAGAATGCTATGTCCGTAGAGCCATGCTATGTTTTTCTTTGTGACGCTGCGGTGCCTTACAGCCGCTTGAAGAGGCGGCGCATAGTCTCTCGGTCAAGGGGTTGCAGGGACGGCAGCGACAAGTGCTTGACCATGTGGAGAGTGCCTTGTTTGTATTTTTGGAAATGTGCGGTCTTTATGTGATGCTGATAGGCCTCCTTGTCGGCGTAGATTTCGAGTATGCGTATGTGTGTGGAGTCTTCCTCGCTCTGCATCGGGAAGAGGCAGACGACGCCAGCCTCATGCTCTATGGATTGCCGCTCCACCTCTTGTGCGTAGGCGAGGTATTCTGCAAGGTGCTGTGGATAGACTTCTATATCGGCAATGCGGACAATCATCTTGCCCGCAGCGGCCTGGGGCGATGGCTGATCGTTGCTCATGCCCATGAGCCATTCGACATTCTTGTGGAGAATCATCTCGCGGAAGGGGGCGAGGTCTGGCTCGCGGCTCAGGTACTGCTTCATGCGTGCAAGGCTTGCCGTGAGTACCTGTGGTGCCACATAGGGATAGTCCGAACCATAGAGCAGGTGGTCGGGGGTGGTGATGGTCAGCATCATGCGGATGACTTCGGGCGAGTGGGCTCCGGCAAGGTCGTAGTAGAGTGCTGCAAGGTTGGCGTCCCAGTCTATGGGACCTACCATCTTGTTGGCCTGCATCACGGGTGTGAGCGACTTCATGCGAGGCACCGCCAGCGGCAGGTAGGCTCCGCAGTGGGGCACGACGACCTTTACGTTAGGATAGCGTGCCAGCACGTTGCGGCTTATCATGTTGGCTATGGCGCGCGTGGTTTCCGACAGGTATTCCTGCATGGCCAGCGGTGTCTGCTGCATCACCGGCTCGTTGGTTGGCGTGGGGCGATGCGGATGAAGGATGACGACGCAGAGACGCCGATTGAGCAGGGCGAAGAGCGTGTCGAGTTCTGGGGCTCCGAGGTACTGCCCTGCCACATTAGTAGCCAGCTTTATGCCGTCGGCTTTCAGCGTGTCGAGGGCATAGACGGCCTCCCGCAGGGCGGCATCGACATCGGGCAGCGGCAAGGCGGCGCAGAAGAGAAAGCGGCCTTGGTGCTCTTGCTTGATGCGTGCTGCCGTTTCATTGGTCTGCCGTATCACTGTGGGCGTCGAGGGTTGCGGTGCCGCCAAGGTGAGCACGGAGGTCTGTATGCCTGCCTCGTCCATCCACCGGAGGTGCTCATCTATAGCGTAATGCGGCAGTGGGAAACCTTCTTCCATCAGGCGCCCCTCGGCTTTTAGGTCTGTCAGAAACTCTGGCGTGAGGAGATGGCTGTGAACATCCACCACAGTTTGTGCGTGAAGATAGGAAATCAAGGAGATGAAAGCAAAGAATAGTTGAAGTCGTTTCATATTAGCGTTGGTTTTGTACTGCTTGTCCGCATTTTTTTCATTCTGTCCTATTGTCATACATAGCGGGGACGGTTCACTCGATAAGGTCTGTCGGCTTAATACCCAGATATTTGCGCACATAGCGGCTGAAATAGGCTGGCGAGGAGAAGTTGTATTCTTCAGCGATGGCTGACAGTGTCCGTTTGCGGTCGCGTAGCTGGCGGCTGATGTCGAGCACCGTGAAGCGGTTAATCCAATAGTTGGCAGGGAAGCCACTCACTTTCTTGCACACCTCCGACAGGTATTTCGGAGTGATGCACAGTGCATCGGCGTAGTATTCTATTTTGCGATTCTGCTTGAAATCGCCGCGGTCCAGCATGGCGAGGAAGCGATTCATCAGTTCGGTGTATTGCGAGGAGATGCGTTCGTTGCCATTCTGCGAGGCATGGAAGTCGAAGAGGTCTATTATCATGCACTGTATGGCGTTAATCATTGCGTCGCGGTGGAAGTTGTGTGTGGTGAGGCTTAGGCGCTGTTTTATGTAGTTGATATCGAGAGCACAGACACCTTGTTGCTCCTCATTAAGGTGCATTATGGGGTTGAGGAAGAGCGACAGCTGCCCTTTCATCCAGTAGTTGCTGTGGGGCGTAGAGATTTCTATGAACTCTGGCGTCACATAGACGGCATCAACGCGGAAGTCGTCGCTCTCGCGGACCTCTGCCACGAGGTCGGTGCGGCGTATTATTAGGCAGTCGCCAGCAGCGAGGGTGTAGTGCCTGCCGTTGAAGCGGAACGAGCAGAAGCCATGATAGCAATAGGCGTGGCACAGATAGCCGGCGAGCGTGTCGTGTCCTATTCCCGTCAGCGTGTCGGACACAATGATATCGTTGCGTACATCCATGACGCAAATTTACGTTTTTTTTGAAAATAGAGGTCTAATACATTTGTATATGCTTAAAAATCGGCACATTGAAACTCTCAATGTGCCGACATGTATGGCTTGTGGTATATGCCACGGGCTGTTAGAAGAGGACTGTTTTAGCGCAGACTGCCGTTGGTGATGTTGTAGGTGTAGCCTACCAGTGCGGAGAAGAGTCCTACGGAGGTGCGTCCTTGATTGGGCATGTCGCTCAGGAAACGCGACATGGTCATGGTGTAGCGCAGGTCGAGCGTGAGGTCCGACCGTTTGGTGAGCCAGATGCGCCCCAATGCGCCGGCGTTGATGTTGGCGGTCATATTGTGCATGTCGAAGCGGTTGATGAGGCCTACGCCAGCATAGAGCGAGATGTTGAAAGGTCTGTTCTGCTGCGGTGTCTTCATGTTGGCAAGGTTGAACGTCATGTCGATATGGGTGTTCAGGATGTTGAACTCCTTGTTGGCAGTGGCAGCACTGATGCCTAACAGTCCGAGGCGTATCCCCATCACGGGCGAGAGGTATTTGCCTATCGACAGCTCGGCGGCGGGCTTGATGAGGTGGGTGCGCTCGCTCGATGTCAGCCCGCTGTATTGCAGCGAGTTGATGCCGCCGCTTAGCGTGACGTGCCAGTTCTCGTAGCTGCTGTTGGGACCGGAATAAATGCCGTTGCGGTAGCTGTTGTCGTTGAAGCGTTGCTCGATGCCGATACTCAGAAGGAACTTTGCCGACATCTTTTTGTTGTAGTCGAAGCGCGAGGTGAAGATGAGGGCTTTGCCTTCGGCAAGGAAGTACATGCCGTTGAAGATGGGATAGGTGTATTTCAGGCCGGGGACGAGCATCACGTCGTTGTCGGCCTCCTGCCGGTAGTTGGAACGCCGCTGTATCAGTCCTGCGCCGACAAAGCCTTGCAGGTGTGATTTGCGGTCGGGGTTCTTGCCGTAGATGAGTTGTGTGATGTTGAAGGTCAAATCAACATGCAGGCCTATGTAGTTGCTGGTGATGTCTTTAACGTTCTTGTTCTGCCCTGCACCTATGGCTATGCGCATGCCCATGTTGTCAAACAGGTAGGCTCCCAGACCTGCCTCGCCTTGAAAGCCCAGATGCTGGAAAGCACGGTTGGCGTCGTTCTGATAGCACTGGCCGCCGATGGTGACAAAGGTGTAAGAACGGTCTATCACGCTCTGCAGCTGCGCCATGCTGGCAAAGGGCAGCAGGAGCATTACCAATGCACAGGTAAGCTTGGCGTGAAGGCAATGCTGTGGCTTATTCTTCATAGATAGATGTATTTTTGTTTTTGTGTTATGTGGGCTGTCGTATAGACAGTTACATTCTTATTGCTGTGTGCTTGTTTTCTTGTTTTACTCGGCGTAGTGTAGGGCGTAGGCGTTCGCTCCGCTCCGTATGATGCTCACTCTACGATGTCGCCCTGCTATTAAGATAAACAAAAAAAGTCTCAGAAAATTATATTCTCGAGACTTTTCTCTCTTAAGCAGCCTTGTTTTATGCGTTAAGGTTGCCTTGCATTTTTGTCAAAAAAACTTACTCGGCCTCGATGACGGCTTTGTGTACGGCATTCCAGCCAGCAGCGTTGAGACCCCAGTTGTTGGTGGAGTTCTTGTTGCAGGAGACTCTTACCTTTCTTCTTTTGACTTTTTTGTTTGCATTGATACCCATAGCAGTAGTATTTATTGTTGTTTTTTAATCGTTTACGTTGCTTTGCTGTTTGTCGCAAAGTCTGTGCAAAGATATACTAAAAAAATTATTTAACAAAAAAAAATAGCGACATGATGAAAAAAACGATGATGACATTATTGCAGCAGTAAGAAAAAATACAAAGATTGGCTTTCGATAGAGAGGCTGCTGCAACCAGTATTTGGCTGACCAAGTGCATTGAGGTTTGTGTTTTATGATAATAAAACGTATCTTTGCACATTATTTGGCATTAATATATTTCCTTAATTAAAATCTGCACGTTAATTTAGAACATTTAAACAATTCAAAATATTTATAATCAAATAAATATATTTATATTGCTATGAAGAAATCTATTATCGTAATCCTCGTTCTCGTTGCTGTCGTGGGAGGAGTAATCATGTGGGCTGTCGGAGTCAACAATAAGCTCGTTACGGAGGAAGAGACTGTAGCAAAAGCATGGAGTCAGGTGGAGAATGTCTATCAGCGTCGCTACGACCTTATCCCTCAGCTGGTGGCTACCGCACAGGGCAATGCCGACCGCGAGATGGCTACGTTTACCGCCGTAACGGAAGCCCGCGCCCGCGCCACATCGGTCAATATCGATGCCAATAATCTCTCCGAGGCAAATGTTGCAGCCTTCCAGAAGGCGCAGGACGAGCTGACGACCTCTATAGGTCGTGCAGTTAATGTCATCATCGAACGTTATCCCGAACTTGCTGCCGGCGAGAGTTTTATCAACCTGCAAACCCAGCTTGAAGGTACCGAGAACCGCATTGCCGTAGAGCGGCACAACTTCAACGATGCGGTAAACGTCTATAATACTTATATCCGTAAGTTTCCCACAAGTGTCATTGCTGGTATGTTGGGCTTCGAGAAGAAAGGTTATTTCACTGCTGCACAAGGTGCCGAACAGGCAGTAAAGGTGGAGTTTAATTTTAACAAATAGTTGCGGCGAGTCTTTTCGTTGCAATTCTTTTCGTTATTTTGACCTTCAAAGCCCCATTCAGATGAAACGCTCCTTTTTGTATGCTTTACTGCTGCTCTTTCCTGTTTTTGCTCTTGCACAGCAGGAGTGGACTCCCGAGAAGACAGACCGTTTTGTAAATGACTACTCACAGATTCTCACCCAAGAGCAACATGATGCCTTGGAGCAGCGGCTGGTGGCATTCAACGACAGCACGTCGAACCAGATTGTCGTTGTTATCACGCCCACGCTCTATGGCGACGAAATCAAGGCCGTAGGGCAGCGTATAGGGCAGTCGTGGGGCATTGGGCAGAAGGACTTGAACAATGGCCTGCTCATAATCATTAAAACCAAGACATCCGAAGAACCTGACGGCGATGTGGCTATATGTACGGGCTACGGCATGGAAGGCGCATTCCCCGACGTGTTCTGTGGGAAAATTATCGACGACAAGATGATACCATCGCTCATCGAGGGCGACTACTATGCCGCCATAGACAAGGCCTTGGATGTTATCTTCCCCGTGGCGGCTGGCGAGTATAGCTACGAGATGTATAAAGAGGACAATGAGATGAGCGACACCATCGCAGGCATTTTTACGTTCCTCTTCTTTGGTGGCATATTCTGGCTGTATTACCGCAGTTACAAGAGGCACAAGAAGAACGGCGGTGGCGGTGGCTATTCCGGTTCGTCGTACGGCGGTTATAGTTCCTCATCGCATAGCAGCTCGTGGTCCAGCAGTTCGAGTAGTTCAAGTAGCTCCAGCCGTAGTTTTGGTGGCGGCAGTTTTGGTGGCGGCGGAGCATCGCGCAAGTTCTAAGGCTATGGCAGTCTTATAGATGACTTAATAAAAGTGGGTGTCCTTTCCATGATGTGACCCCGAAAAGTTGGACATTAAATTAAACATTAATTATTCAACTCTCTATAGTAGTGAGCTCGGTATTGTGCCGGGCTCATTCCTTTTAACCTCAATTTTAGTCTTTTATTGTTATACCAATCAATATATTTT
>JAFSPS010000039.1 GCA_017451385.1 Bacteroidales bacterium | reverse complement strand
TTACAGACTTATAAATCCGTAATAAAAATTGGTAGGTAATTCTCTCAATTAATCGGAGACCGACGCTCTATTAACGCCGGCACTCCGTCATGAATGATTGCTTTACAGCGTAATAACGCCATAGAAGAGCCAGAGATCAGTAAGCAGCTCGATGCGGTAGGTTCCGACAAGATAGGTGGGTAGCCAAACCAGCGTCTGATACGAGGGAACTACTGCAGAATAAACCACCGTGTCCGTTGCATCGACAATGCGGAGCACATAGTCGCCATGAGTACCTTGGAAATCCAGTGAATAACCATCCTGCCACACCGTTGGTATAAGAACGGGACCTTTGCCATTACCAGTTCCCATTGGAGTAGGATCAATTTGACTAAAACCAAAATCAATCTGCTTCCCATTAATTTGCGCATTAGCAGAAAGTACCCCACCAAGGATGACAATTGCTAACATTAATACTCTCATTAAATTGCTTATTTTTTTCATTGTTGTTATAGTTTATAATTCAATGGCAAAGATATGACAACAAAATAATAAAAACAAAAAAAAGGCAATGAAATAATACACTGAAAAATACACAATCCATGTGTCAATAGATTGTATGTCAGCTATTTATAAAAAGTTTTACACGGGATTAAACAATAGGGATTTCTTTTAGTCTAAAATCAAGAGTTGAGGCTTTCGACTCACGGAAGAGTTTTTCATTGATACGGGTTCGAATGTTCGTCATTCCTTGAGAGGTGATGTCAAGCAGTGAAATAATCTCTCCATTTGTGAATTTCAATAATAGAAGAATACATGCCCTTAATTCCTGAGACGATAATGTCTGCTCTCTTCCAATAGCAACATAGGCTTCCGGCTGTTTTTGTGCGAATAATCTGATAAGTTGATCCCAATCTGCTCTTTGAGGTAGGGATGTATTCTTCTTCCTTATAGCTTTTCTATGAAAATCTTCTATGAGAAGAGCAAACTGTGGGTTATCGCTAATCTTCTTCGGGGAGTTTAGCAAGCGTATAGCGTATTTTCGGATTTTTTCATTGAGTACCGCTATCTCCTTCTCTTTTGTCCTTAACAATTGGCTATTATTGGTTTTAACTGTCTCTATCAAGATTTTTGACTCTTGCTCAGAAACCTTTAGCCGTTCGTGGTTTATCCGAAGCATCTCCAATTCTTTGGCTATCTGCTCTTTCTTAGCAACTGCATCGGAATAATCCGTTCTTAGCTTTTCAGCCTCCTTTTCCTGCAACTTCTTTTTATGAGACATATTGATGCTGATTACCACTGAGACAAACAAAACTATAACGATGAAGAGTATGCTAAGTAATAGATAGTATTTAAGGTGTGCTGCTTTTTCCTGTTCTTTTTGTGCTATCTCCTGCTGTCGCGTATAGTCATACATTGCCATAGCTTGCTCAACTTCATGTGTCGCCTTTAGGGCATACATTGAATCGTTCATAGCATAGCTATATGCAAAGTACTTGGCTGCTGAATCAGACTTGTGTGTCTGTTGGAATAGTAACCCCAAACCATTGGCACCACCATTTTGATTGTTAAAGTCCTTGGCGGTGTTCAATTCTTTACGGAAATAATATTCAGCAGAGTCAAGTTTTTTCCTTTTCAGATAGTATAAACCTTTAGCATAGTAGTAGATCTCACGTCCTTTCGCAATATTCCCAGCGGAATCAAAGTAGCCCGATTGTTGCTCATAGTCATGCATATATGATTCAGCCTCCACCGTTTCACCTTTATCGATAAGTATCTCCGCAAGTCCACCAGCAAAACCTGATGCTATTATATCAAAATGATAAGTCTGAAATAACCTTATAGCATTTTTATAAAAATAGATAGCTGAATCTGCCATCTTAAGTTGGTCGTAAGAGGCTGCTTTCATAGCGTAGCTTCTCAATGCATTCAACGTGTCTTTACCTCGCCAACCGTAATCAGTGCACAAATCTTGGTATTCCAACGCATTGCGATACAATCCCTGCTGATAGAAGATTGTGGCACTCTGGCCATAAACACGGCTGAGCTTGGCAAAGTCGCAGTCCTGGGATGTAGTGTCGGCGCGGCTGATGGCCTCGTGGTAGGCTTCAATAGCGGCTGGCGCCTCGCCACGGTCGGCGTAAGTGCGACCGAGGATATAGTAGGCACGCATCTGCTCGTTGGGGGTGCCGTGACGGTCGAAGTAGTCGGCGAGGGCGCGGGCCAGTGAGTCATTCAGTAGCAGGCTGTCGGCACGGTTCTGCCGCTCCAACTCCTCAAGCTGGAGACGCTGCCGCTCACCACTGTGGCAGGCGGCAAGGAGGCAAACCACGACCGATACCACCACAGCCAATACAGACAGATTGCGATTCATGGGGTAAAAGCTATTGAAAATACCGGGGCAAACGAGCCGCCCCGGTATCCTGGATAATCTATTAATCTATGTTAGAAGTTTTTCGTCATCTCAGCCACCTTGCCGTTCACCTCGTCGATGAACTGCTGGATGGTCATGACGCTCTGTTCGCCGCCACCCTGCGGACGTACGGCGACAGTCTTGTCGGCAGCTTCCTTCTCACCGACGATGACCATATAGGGGATGCGCTTCAGCTCGTTGTCGCGAATCTTACGGCCGAGCTTCTCGTTGCGCAGGTCGATGGTGGCGCGGACGCCGCCCTCGCTGAACTTCTTGCAAACCTCCTGAGCATAGTCGTTGTACTTCTCCGACAGCGGCAGGATAGCCACCTGCTCGGGTGTGAGCCAGAGGGGGAAGTGACCACTGGTGTGCTCGATGAGCACGGCGCAGAAACGCTCGAGTGAGCCGAAGGGAGCACGGTGAATCATGACGGGCGTCTTCTTCTGGTTGTCCTCATCGGTGTACTCCAGCTG
>JAFSPS010000038.1 GCA_017451385.1 Bacteroidales bacterium | reverse complement strand
GAGTGTGATATTTTTTGTGTTCTTCTTGATGCTGATAAGCGAACCGGTTTCGATATAATCGTATCGGCCGTCTTTCACCAAATACTTGATGGCTTGACGGGCAAGGGGGCAGTTCTGTACTTCATCGAAGATGATAACTGACTTACGTTGTTTCAAGACCACATTGTACAGCGACTGTAGCTGCAAAAAGATAAAGTCCAAATTCATCAGATTATCAAACAAAGACTTCACCTCCGCTGATGCCTCGTTGAAATCAATGAGAATGTATGATTCATACTCGTGTTTGGCAAATTGTTCAACCAATGTCGATTTCCCCACACGTCGTGCTCCTTCAATCAAAATGGCTGTCTTTCCATCACGAACTCGCTTCCATTCGAGCAATCTTTCATACAGTTTTCTTTTGAAAATCAAATTCATATCAATATGAGCATTATTCCTGTTTCAATTGCAAAATAAACTTTCTTTTTTATTTACACAAATTTATTTTGGGGAAATACCCAAAAATACCCAAATCTTTTGTAGTAAATTCTGTAAAAATACCAAAATGAGTCAAAGTAAAACATCCTCAAATACCAATATGTCGCTACATATTATTTTCCACATCGTGTCCTAATAGCAATATGGCAAAGAAAGAGAGCGATATAACAATGGCAAAAAGTGATTGGGGCAATGGCAAGCGTCGCATAATTTGCGACAGTTCAAGTATAGAAATGATGGTTTGAGGTCACCAATTGTGACTTCAAACCAAAGACGAATACCATCCAGTCAACAGAAGTATGTGCTGACAGAGGCTGGTCGGAAACTAATAAAGGGTTGTGCATTCAAATAACAAATTTGGTCATATTTTTGTAAAATGAACCGTTGTCTGTCTTCAACGCAGATGGCAATGGACATCCGTTCTTGACCATCTCCATTGCCGTATTGGGGGCTTGTGCAGAGATGGAACGAGAGAATATAAAGTTCAGACTCAACAGTGGGAAGAAAAAGTTCATCGTCGAAGGCGGTAAGTTCGGTCGTACGGAAGGTTATCGGAAGTCTGATGAGAAACTACAAGAAGAATATGCCGGTGTCATCAAGCAACTACGGAAAGGGTATCCCATCCGAATGATTGCAAAGGACGAGGGTGAGGGCATCAATACGATTCAGAAAATGAAGAAAAAGATAGATATATAATGCGAAAATCATAGCATTTTTGTCTATCAGACCTATTAAAAGAAGAAACATCTTTAACATCCGTCCTTCTCGCCTTTGCAGGCTTGGGCGTGGTAGGCGCAGTAGGGGGCAAGGCCACAGGCTTGGCAGCGGGGGGAGCGCGCCGTGCAGGTGTAGCGGCCGTGGAGGATGAGCCAGTGGTGCGCTATGGGTATCTTGCTCTCCGGAATATGCTTCGTGAGCTCCTGCTCGGTCTGCAAGGGGGTGCGACTGTTGCGCGTCAGCCCTATGCGGTTGGCCACACGGAAGACATGAGTGTCCACGGCTAAGGCAGGCTTATTGAACACCACGCTGGCTATCACGTTGGCCGTCTTACGCCCCACGCCTGGCAGGGTCTGCAGTGCATCAATGTCCTCCGGCACTTCGCCGCCGAAGCGTTCCACCAAGCCTTGCGCCATGCCTACAAGGTGGCGGCTCTTGCTGTTGGGGTACGAAACGGATTTTATGTATTCCAGCACCTCGTCGGGCGTAGCACAGGAGAGACGCGCGGCATCAGGGTAGGCGGCGAAGAGTGCCGGCGTAACCATATTGACGCGCTTATCCGTACACTGTGCCGACAGCACCACCGCCACCAGCAGCTGGTAGGGGTTGGCATAGTGCAACTCGGTCTCTGCCACAGGCATCGTCCGCTCAAAATATTCAATGACAGCCTTATAACGTTCTTCTTTTCGCATAGTATGGTTTTTATCTAATAGGGCTCTTGATGGTGCGGCTCATTTTCCACCACGGTTGCGCACCAACTGAGTGTACTTTATGCGGTTGATGGCGGAGTGCTTTGCCGTGCGCCTAAATGTCTGTTCGTCGCATACAGCGAGCTCCTCGAGTTGTCCCATACGTTCAGGCGTGACATCAAGGCCTACGGGAGCCTCCTCATTGTAGGGACACGCCTGCTGGCAGATGTCGCATCCGAAAAGGTAGCCAGAGAGACGCACATCGGCAGGCAGCGTCGCATCGCGGTTTTCTATAGTATGATATGAGGCACAGCGACGCGCATCCAAGACGGGGAAAGAGGTCTCGGCGCCATTTGTAGCCGACACGCTGCTCGGCTCCACCTCAGCGAGAGCATGGTTGTGACAAGCCTGCTGACAGCGACGGCATGTGCCGCAACGGTTTTCCATAGGCTGGTCGTATCTGTCGGCAGGCCACGTGGTTATCACCTCGCCGAGGTTGCACCATGTGCCATAGCGAGGGTTGACTATCAGCGTGTTGCGACCTATCCATCCGAGACCCGCCTGCCAAGCCCAATATTTCTCGGCTACAGGGGCCGTGTCCGTGCAAGGGCGGCCATCGAACGACGGGTAATGCTCGCGCAGTTTTGCTATAAGCTGATAGAGCATACGTCGCACACGTTCATGATAGTCCTCGCCATAGGCATATCGAGCCACACGAGGCGATGACGACATGAGGCGCGACGGATTGTAACTGAGCAGCACCGAGATGACCGACTGCGCCCCCTCAACCATCACGCTGGGGTTGTAGCGCTGCTCGCTGTAGCGGGTGAGGTAGTCCATATCGGCATTATATCCATGTGCCTGCTTCCATTCGTAGAGGGCGGCGTAGTCGCCTATATGGTGTGCTGCTGCTATGCCACAGGCATGGAAACCCACCTCCGCCGCACAGGCTTTGACAAGGTGGCTGTCAAGGCTTTTATGTGGCTGTGCGGACATGGTGGAGAATAGGGGGCGTTGGGTTAGCGCGTTCTACTGCTCGTCCTGCGCTTTCTGCTTCGAAGCCTTGCGGCTGCCGTCGTAGAGCTCGAACTTCATGAAACGACAGTCGAGCGGACCATTCATCAGCGGTATCTTACGGCTGGGGCGCAGTCCAATGTGCTTCATGGCCTCAAAGTCGCTCGTGATGAGCCATACCTCGCAGCCTTCGCCATAGAGACGCTTGAAGGTGTCGCCAAGGCGCGAGTACATGCCGTTCAAGTCCTCTATCTTTATTCGCTCGCCGTAGGGCGGATTAGTGATTATCATGCAGCGACCTTCGGGCGGATTCTGGTCCTCAAACGAGCCGTGGAAGAGCATCACATCCTTATGCAGCTTAGCGTATTCGAGGTTCTGCTCGGCCTGCCGCAACACGCCCTCGTCAATGTCGTTGCCCCATATCTCGAAATCGAAGTCACCCTGCCCTATCTTGCGATTCTCCTCGGTCTTGACCATCTTCCAGTCGCCGAGGTTGAACTCGCTCCAGTTCATGAACGAGTAGTTGTCGCCACGATAGTACTGCGCCGGGATGTTGTTGGCCAGCATGGCTGCCTCTATGAGGATAGTGCCGCTGCCGCACATGGGGTCAAAGAAGTTGCAGTCGCACTTCCACCCTGCCAGCTTTATCATGCCGGCTGCCAGCACCTCGTTGATAGGTGCTATGCCCACGGCCTGACGGTAGCCGCGCTTGTGGAGCGAGTCGCCACTGGAATTTTGCAACAGCGTGACATGATTGTCGGCTATATGGAGGTTAAACTTATAGTCAGCATGCTCGGTATCTATAGACGGCCGACGGCCGAACTTCTTACGGAAACGGTCCACGATGGCGTCCTTGGTCTTCAAGGCTGCATAGTAGGAATGAGTGAATATCTCGCCACTGGTGGTGCTGTCTATCATGAATGTACTATCAATACTCATCAGCTTCTCCCACGCTATACGGTTCACCTGATTGTAGAGCTCCTGCTCGTCATTGGCCTCAAACTCTGCAAACGGTCTCAGAATCGACAACGCCGTGCGGCAGGTGTAGTTGGCACGGTACAGCACGCGCATATCGCCCTCGAAGGAGACAGCACGCTTCAGCACCTCCACATTGTCGCCACCGCATCCGCGCACCTCCTCGGCAAGTATCTCTTCCAATCCCGCCATGGTCTTGGCTATCATCTTGAAACGTCGTCCCGATGCAGGGCGCATGGCTTCACTCTTTCCGTTTTCTTTTTTTATTATCATGATGTGTATTGTGAATAGTATTTTTTTTGTATGATATCAGCGCACAGCAATATAAACCAACTATCAAAGTGTTACACTAATACCATCATTATATGATTTTTTTTCTTTTTTTCTCTATCCGTTGAATATATCCTCTATCCGTCTGCCGTCACAAGAATGTCAACACCTATCGCACCCTTTTTACCTCTCGTCAGGGCAGCGCCCACACCATTCGTCAATATTCTTGCGACCAATAGTTGATGTTCTTCTATGCGTAATATATTGGATATATCATTGCCGCCTACGCTTTATCACTTCTTGACCAATGAGATATCCATGCTCTTAATATGGTGTGTCAGTGCGCCGACAGAGATGAAGTCCACTCCAGTCTCGGCATATTGGCGCAGCGTGGCCTCCGTTATGCCGCCACTGGCCTCCGTCTCGTAGCGGTGCGCTATACGACCTACGGCCTCACGCAGCGTAGCCACATCAAAGTTGTCCAGCATGATGCGGTCCACGCCACCATGCTGCAGCACCTCGTCGAGCTCGTCGAGGTTGCGCACCTCTATCTCTATGCGCAACTGCTTGTGGTGCGCTTCGAGGTAAGCATGGGTGCGGTCTATCGCTGCCGCTATGCCACCGGCAAAATCTATATGATTGTCCTTCAGCATCACCATGTCGTAGAGCCCTATGCGGTGGTTGGTACCGCCACCACATTTGACAGCATATTTCTCCAACAGGCGCATATTGGGAGTCGTCTTGCGCGTATCCAGCAGGCAGGTGTGCAACCCATCAAGCATCTGCACCATGCGGTGCGTCTCGGTGGCTATGCCGCTCATGCGTTGCAGATAGTTGAGGGCCGTGCGCTCGGCGGTGAGGATAGATGCCGTATGACCCTCTATAGTCATCAGCAAATCGCCCTTAGCCACCGCGTCGCCATCCTGCTTCATGTAGCTCACCACGAGCGCGGAGTCAACAGCCTCAAACACCCTTGCTGCTACTTCCAATCCGCAAACAATGCCATCCTGCTTGGCCACCATCTTGGCACTCCCCGTGGCTGAAGGCGGTATGCAGGCCAATGTGCTATGGTCGCCATCGCCTATGTCCTCGCGCAACGCCATGGCGATAAGTTCGTCCAAATTGCTGATGCTCATCATGTCAAACAAACTATTTCGTTTTCAAAAGAGAGTGCATTACGCACTTTTTCAGTCTGCAAAAGTACGAATAAAATAGCAATCTGCACAATAAAAAGCGTGCGAGAAAAGGCGACAATGACCTCTATTATTGTTAAACCACTTATGACATCAAGTCAATACCCCAAAGACAAAGCGGACTGCTTGGCGAGTGGAAAAGCAAGGAAGAGGTTCTAATCAACCAATTAGAACATCCGTTAGATGCTATTGGGGTCTAATAGGATATGTATAGTAGTTGTTCCATGCATCATGTTTATCCCCACCCAATACGGCATAATACTCACTGAATGAAAGAGGGTACATCCGTATCTCATCGCCTCTGCCGCGAAATTCTGTAACAACATCTTTTGACAGGAACTTTGAGTTGGATCCAGAAACATAAACATCATGCCGATTGTCTTGCATCAGGCCAAGCAATACCTCTACAAAATCCTCAACCAGTTGTACTTCATCAAGTATGACGTAGTAGGTTTGCTCGTTTGTATGTACTTGTTTGTCAATGTAGTCCAGTAAAATATCAGGATTTCGGAGGTTTCAGGTTTTTCGGTTGTCTAATGAAATCTCTATAATATGACTCTCTGATACTCCATGCTCCACAAGATGTTGGTGAAAAAGAGTCATAAGTAGATACGATTTGACAGAACGTCGTATGCCAGTAACGAATTTTACCATTCCATTACCTTTGGCATCAATCAACTGTTGTAAATATTTTTTACGAGGGTATTACCATTTAGGGTGTTTTTTCTGTGGCTTACCACATTTTTATAACTGCAAAAATATGGAATATTCCAGATTAGAGCAATAAGATTCAAAATAATAGCCTTAGTACTTCGATTTTGGACCGAAACATGCATCTCATACTATAACGCCAATATTATTGCCTAGCAACCATTCTGTCTTGGAACCATTCGAAAATGACAGACGAACATTTAGATAAGTAATCAAGAGTTTATAGCATCTAACCATTGCCTTATAGGAAAATCCCTACATCAGCAAACGAATACCATGCTCCATCATGAAACTGGTCATATACTATTGGGGGATTATCCCTCCCCCGATATGTCAGAAAAGACTGACCTCCTACCTCTCTTCTACTTTCTGATAGTGCGATTTGATTGTTCTATCTCTATCACCACCTCGTCAAGAAACTCTCTGTCGTTTTTCTTTACGCGAAGCAAAAGTGTCCCACGTATCGGACCATCCGTGTTATTGGTATCGCGACTACGTATCACGATGCCTTTCTTGTCCTTTGTCTGTTTCCATTTGAACGCTTTGGCGTGTGTGCCATATAGTTGCAGCGTAGAGAGGTCATAGTTAGTATTGATGTGCAAAGTGTCCGAGGAATCCTCTTCTTTGGACAGCAGCAGGTGAACGGTGTCGGGGCTATTATTTACACTTAGATAGCGGTATATGTCGCGCTCTTCGGGAGTGAACGTGACCGTACCAAAGTCATTACTCTCATAGAGTTGCATTGGCGTTGATGAGCTCATATCGAATATTGCCACCTTATATTTGAACGTGTTAGGTGCCGCCTTATTGATAGGCAGCTGACGATAGGCTATCAACTGGTGATTAGTATCTAAGATATTATCCAAATTAACATTCTCTATGTCGCCTATGGCTGCCACCTGCCGTATGCCCATAGCCGGCATATAAACACTGTTCACGGTATCAAAGATATCAATAATTGGCTGTTCGTCAGTATCGTAGAACAAGACGGCAAAACGGGCCTTATGCCCCATCATGTTGAACATGGTGTATGCCGTAGAAAAGCGCAAGCCTCGTCCCGTCGCATTTGCGGCACCATAACTCGGCACATAGTAGTTTTGTTCGACTCTCACATTGTTGGCAATCGTGGAGTTAGTACCGCCGTCGCCAATAGTTGCCGTAGGACTCTTAGCGCTGAAACTGAATGTGTAGTATTTTTTATGCTGAGTGGCTTCTATGTCGCTACTTGTAGGAATGAGCGTTCTACCCTGTGTGTTGACAGCATCGAAACGGACACCCAACAACGTACCCTCCTTTATTTCCTCCTGCAGCAGCTCATAGTCAAGCTCTATGGTGGCAACATCGCTATAGGCATCGCTGGACGGTATCACGAGTTGAGAGACAGCATAGAGCTCATAGGAGTCGCGAGCAAAGAGCGTTTTGTTGTTATGTTCGGCATCTACGAAATGAGCCTTTATCTCAATCTGCTTGCCGCGCAGATACAAGTAATTCACCTTGAGAGTTATCACCAATCCGTTGTTGCCATTCTTCAATTTTCTGTTTTGCTTGATGTCCACCTGTGGGACCATCATGACCTCTACACGCGGCGTTGTGTTGACTGCCCCCTCTTGCACGATATCTATTGTCGCTGTCTCGTCGTCAGCACGAAGCGTCACTCTGGCTTTGCGGTCAACGAATGTGGTGTTTTGTCCTATCGTCAGCGACAGCGTACCTCCTGATTTCACGGCAGTAACAAAGTCGCCTTCGACTTCATATTCCCACATCCTGCCATCGGTCATGATGGCATAGTCCTTCTTGACCATGTCGGTAGCCAGATGTTCACTGATTTTCTGATTGCCATTGACCGTTAAGTAGGAAGCCTTCTTCACCTTCACCGCCGGCTTTTCCTCTTTTGTATTATCGTCATTTGCACTTGGCGAAAGCTTCTCGTTACACCTGTTCAGCAAGGCATTGATTGCTGCCTTTTCCTTGGCGTGATTGGCAGCATCGTCGCACTGGAGGGCTTTTGTGCAATACTCCTTAGCCTTCTCATAGTTACCCTTCTCGAAAAACTTTTGCGCCATATTCGAGTTACGCTCAAAACAGGGCGTCTGTGCTGTCAAAGGCGCACACACATACAACGCAGCCAACAAAAAGAAAAACAGTAGCTTTAGTTTCATATCTTTTATAGTTAGAGATTTTTTAATTCATTGTATTCGTTTGCAATTTCCACATTGCTTTCGTCCAGCTCTATCGCTGTCTCGTAATATTTCAGTGCCTCGGTCTTCAATTCAGGATAATGCTCGTCCAGTTCGAGCGCATCCTTATATTCTCCTGCCTTTTCGCGACCTTTGGCAGCCCATTCGATGGCAAGCGGGGCAGCTTTCTTCATCCGCTGACCCGACAAGCGGCTCACCGCATTATACGTCTCCGGCATGTCCTGTTTATAGGCAGCCTCCAGAGGCGACAGCGAGTCGATAATAAGATTTTTGGCGAATATCAGGTCCTCGGCTTGCCCTTGTTCAATTAGTTTTTCGCATTGAGCAACAAGGCCGTTATAGCGTCCCACATTAAGCACGGCATCCGACACTACAGTCGATGTCGGCCGCAAGAATATGAATGAGGCAACCATCGCAACAACTGCAATAACGCCTATAATGTAGTACACTATATTGCTTTGTTTTTTTGAGGTAGTTTTATTATTGTTTGTTGTTGTGTCGCTCGTTACGCTGGCACCGGGTGTCGGCGTTACGGGCTTTTGTGGCGTGTTTTCTGGCGTGGCGTTTTTCCCCTGCGGTTGAGTCGGTTTGTTTTTTGCTGATGTTAGCGAGAGGTCAACCGTAGTGTTCTCTTCCACCTCGCTGACATCGGCGCCACGCAGCTCGAGTTGCTTGTTCAGCTGGCTCACAAATTCGTTCATATTCTGGATGCGCTCGCTGTACTTGGGATTCATAGCATTCTCTACTATGTGCGCTATAGCGGGGCTCACCCCATTGGTGCGCAAGTTGTTCGTCAGCGTCTCCGGCTTATTGAGGATAGTGGTAGCCACTGGCGGAGTCTTGCCCGTCAGCATCTTATAGAACGTCGCACCAAGGGCATAGACATCTATCGTTGGCTGGAAGGTTTTTCCGTCGCGGTCTATCTGCTCGGTAGGAGCATAGCCCGGCGTACCCATACCTATGGTTGTGCTCGACTCCGGCTCGCCACTCTCATCATACTGTTTTGATAGGCCGAAGTCAATGATGTAGATTTTGCCGCCCTTGTCGAGCATTATGTTCTTTGGCTTGAGATCGAGATGAAGCATCTTCTGGTCGTGCAGGTAGGCCAAGGCCTTAGCCACCACGCACGTCTTGTCCAAAGCCTCGTATTCCGAAAGATGCCCTTTGCTGGATATGTAATCGTCAAGGCTCTCACCATTGATGAACTGCATCACGATATAATAGGTGTTATTCAGGCTGATGACCTCATGGACCCTGACGATATTGGGATGATTGATACGCGCCAGATTGTGGGCTTCCTTGCGGAAATCATTCTTGTACTTCTCTATGGGGCCTTGCTGCGACGTCTCGATGAGACTACCTGACTCGTCGCGCGAGTTAAACTCGTGCATGAAGAACTCCTTGATGGCCACATATACCATGACCTCTCCCAACTCCTGCGTCATCTCGCTGGTCTCGGCAAGATAGGTGATGCCGAAAGCCCCATTACCGAGCACGCGCTTGATAGTGTATTTTTTACCTTTGGCACCTTTCAGTATCGTGCCCTGTGGCAGTGCCTGTATATTATTCTCGCTCATGAGTGTTTTTTTTGTTCATTTATTTATTGTAGAGCCTCTGTGCGTTGCCGTAGCCGCATCTATTTCCATAAGAAAATCATGGCCAGTGCCACGAGAGCCACAACAAGTATTATCGTAACCCACGGGTAATTCCGTTTTTCTTCCTCGTCTGTCGGCATTGGCGACTCTGTCTCCACCATCGGACGACCTTCATCATGGTTTTCGTCCTGACGCTCGGCAGGCGCTACCTCCTCGTAGGCAGCGGCGCCAACCGTTTGTTCAGCGTCATCTACATCTATGATATGCACCAGTATTGCCGAATGATTATCCTTATTGTTCGCCGTAACCTGACGCAGCGTCTCTGCCTTCTCTGCATCCGTGGCTTCGCCACTCAGGATATTGCATAGGTTCTCATTCTCCATCTCTTCAAGCATACCGTCGGAACAGAGGAAGAAATAGTCACCTTTCCGAATGTCTTTGGTATGATAAATGTCGGCGCAGCACCGTTCCTCCTGTCCTGGCTGCATGGCTCGCGTTATAATGTTGCGCTGCGGGTGGTGCTTAGCCTGCTCAGGTGTTATGCTGCCTATCTTTATCAGGTCGTTGACGAGAGAATGGTCATACGTCTGAAACAACACCTCGTCACGGCGTTCGGCATTAGTGCGTATGTGGTACACGCGGCTGTCGCCTATGTGAGCTATCGTTGCGCCATTCTCGTGCAACGCCAACAACGTCAGCGTGGTGCCCATCTTGCGACTAGCATCAGCACTATATTCACATTCATCGAGCCTGTCATAGGCATGCTCTATGGCACGCTGCAACAGGTGGTCGCTAAATGGCTCTTGGCTCGTAAGGATGGTATGGCTTATGGCTTCGCACACCGTCTGGCTTGCCACCTCGCCAGCCTCATGGCCACCCATACCGTCGCACAAGATGAACAAACGTTCATCGCCGGAAGCCTGTCCATGAAGGGGAATTATGTAATCCTCTTGATGCGGACGTCCGTTCTTGTCAGTACGCCTGCCCACCTCATATACGGTCTGTATGTTAACTTTATATTTCATCTATCTTGCGATGTATCTTTTTTTTTCGACAAATAAATCTACGTACCCTCACATCCATTTCATTCAGTCTTGTCCTCATTCTCGTTCAACGAGAACCGCAATTCTACGTCGGCACACTTTATTATGTCGCCATCACGCAACACGGCTGTAGCATCGGGTTGCAGCTGTATATCATTAACGAATGTCGGATTGGTGTTCTGCCAGTTGGACAGGATGTGCATATACCGCCCGTTAGCCTGCGCCACGACCTCTATGCGAGCATGGTGACGACTGGACATCTTGGTGTTGTCAAAGTCTGGGAACTGTATCTCGCTCTGCGAATTGGGTGCACAGCGACCTATGGTGTTTACCCCTGCATGGAGCTGTGCCACCTCCTCATTAGGCAACACGAGAGAGCCTATCACGCCACGCCTTTGCCGCGACAGGTTAACCATGGTCTCATCGCTATTCGGATGGCTGACAGGCCTGCGTATGCCCACCTGCGTCATATCCTCGTTGGAATCATCCCCAGCCGGATAATACTGACGCTCATCTATCTCTATAGATGCAAATTCGCGGAAAGGCGACCTATGCTTGCATGTAGGGCAAGTGATAAACGCCTTATCTGGATTATCCGGATACTTCTTTATCTTGAGCTGAACGCTACAATATGGGCATTTTATAATCATATCTTGTGCCATAGCTCAGCTTTTAGAAGAGAATGTGGCTGTCGTTTGAAACCATGTTATCTAACGAATCGAAATCATTACTGCCAAAGGGGTCACCAAAAATGTCTTCATGGATAACATCCACACCATCATGCCCACTTCCCAATCCTCCATCGTATGAGATACCATCCATATCGCCAGCGACAACCGCTTGCACATCTACTTCCTCCACATCACCAATCTTGCACTCCCCCACTTCGTTAGAGCTGAAACGAGGGCCGTGTCTCCTTGTTCTGCCCAACTCTTCAATATCTTCCTCATCCATCTGGTATTCTTCAACCTCCACCTCCGCATGAGTTGCAGAGTCAGCACCATTCGAGTCGACCGACGCAGACTCCACAATCTCTACCGACACCTCCTCTGCATCCGGCATCTCCGACTGAGCACTGTCATAAACAGAGACGTCCACCTCCTCATATTCTCCATCAATGTCGTTCTTCATCTCGTTGTTGTCATTATACACACCATTTGCAATACTCACTTGGCACAGCAATGGCTACTCTTGAAACCTACTATTACATTTAGGACATTTGCCAATATTTACAATCTCCTCATACGGCTTGCCGAGGAAATGATGACAATCAGGATTAGGGCACACGTAGTCTTGCTTCAGCTGTTTGTTGAGCTCCTCCACACGAGCCTGTATCGACGAGCCACGTTTGAAACTGGGCAATATCCACATCAGCGCAAGAATGATAGATATACTCGCCGCTATGATAATCAGGATGCTGCGCGTATTGGGAATAACTATGGCAACAATAGTTCCTGCCATGGAAACAACCGAGGCCAAACCTTTGACAGCGTTTTTGCGGTTCTCATTATCCATCATCTTTAGTTTGGTTGTCTGATAATCCTCCCAAACCTTCTTCAGATGACCTATAGAGTAGATGACAGCCGGTTTGGGCATCTTCTTTATAGCCTCCACCACGGCAGCAATGTCCACACCATACAGGTCGTAGCCTATCTGCACTCGGTCGCTGAGCGTCACAGGCTGCGAGACAGCCTCCAACCCATTGATATATATCGGTGTCGTCTCCGGCTTCAGATTCGTCAAGATAAGCGTTTCACCATCCATCTGCAACCTGAATTGCCGACGACTGATGTCCTGCGGCACACTCATGTCATTCCCTATCGTAGTAGTCTTCTCTCCTACAATAATCTGCAATCTACGACGCCCTGGCTCTCTTCCGATTATCGCTTCTATCATATCACTTCCTTTTTTTTAGTTCAGACATACACATAACATTGGTACATAAGTCCATACGAACACTACTATACCATAATGTACAAAAACACTACTTGCAAAAGTATAAAAAAAAAACAAATCATTCAGTCAAAATAGATTAAACCAGTAAAAACAGCAAACATCGCATATCATAACGATACACGATGTTTGAAGTAACGTATAAGGCTTTTTAGAACAAAATAGTCACAGATGTTGTCAACGGGTAATTCTGAGACACCTTTGTATCGCCAATGGTATTCCAATCGCTGAGACCAATCGAATAGCTGACGTCAAACTGGAACATAGCCAAACGCAAGGAGGCTCCTACGTCAAAGGTTGTGTTAAGCTCTTTCCATCCTCCAGGGTAGGTAAACTTCTCTCCCAGCTTGCTACCATTCAACTGTGAAGATGCATCTACATATCCATCACCTAAGTAGTTTATATATTCGCTATCATAGAATCTGTCTATATCATACGACTTTATCAACGTTTCGCCATCATAGCTATTTTTACGACGGAAGCGAAACCTACCTGCAACAGTATAGTTTAGCCCGATACCGCCATATACGCCTATTGAAAACCATTTGTAGAAATTGGCATTGAACTTTAGATGTAGCGGCACATAGACGCAATGGGACTGCAACTCCATGTAGCTACCACCCCACTTGTCACTATACTGCGGTGCAATTCTATAAGCCGTATTATCCGGATATAAAGTCAAATCATAGTTACTCTGCGCTCTACAAAACTCATAGAATATACCCAAGTCAAAACCAAAACCTGCCAAACCGCCTATCTGGGGCGTAAAACGCAAACCTCCCATCAGGCCATTAGTATGCGTCGTCGTGGGGTCCCACTCCGAGAAGGGGCCAAGCTCCTTTCCTCCAGCTGTCACCCACTGACGCTGACGATAGCCAAATGAGATACCAAACCAATGTTTATCCAGTTGCTCGTTCCATGAGTGCTTGTTCAGCTGCTCAGATGACATTGCCTGCGCCACATTCCATCCAGAACGCTCCACCGTGAGGTTGACAGGTGCAGCCTCTGCTTTTTGCTTGACAGTTTTTTGTATTGTTGTGGGCAACTGACGAAGGTCGATGTCCACGGTATCAACATATTCACCTTTATCATTAAATGCCCTCAAGGTGAATATGCCACCTCTCGTCTGACCAGTAGTGTTTGCATAGAGACTCCGGATGACCAACGCACTGTTATTGTTTATAAACTGTATATCAAAATTCTTGTCGAGCTTCTCTTTTTTAATGCCATAAAAATCTACCTTCGTACAGTTGTGGCGTATCTGCAACGTATCTGCCGAACCGCTCTCCTTAGAAAGTTCGACAACAGCACGGTTGTGAGACCCATCTACAAGTAGGAACAACTGCACATCCTTAGCATTGACAGAGAACTTATGGCTACCGAAATCAGGCGTAACCATCAACAACTTCGATTTGCGTTCATATACATCAAATATGGCTATCTTATACTTTATTTCTGCCTTGCCAGCATTCATAAGAGGTATCTGCCTATAGGGTATTCCTGTCATAAAATCACCATCAGTATTATCGACGGTCAATGGACCGAGAGTATCGTAGGTGGCCACGTGGCGGTTCGCCCACTCCGTCTGCAGGTTATAGTAGTTGTCTAACTCGTCCACCAGAGGGTTTCCATCCTTATCAAACAGCAAGACAGCAAAAACAGCCTTATGCCCAAGCATATTTGACAACGAATATTTTACATGAAATTTCAAGCCATTGCCAGCCGCACGTATCTGTCCTGTATTGACCACGCGCTCTCCATCGGTAATAGACACATTGTCTTTGATGCTCGTCTTGCCTTTGTCGGTACCCAGTTGGGCTATCTGCTGTTTTTCTTCGTAAGTGAAATAGTAGTAGCGCTTCTGCTCCGCTGTTTCCTTAGCAAGATTTTTTGTACTTAAAATCAAGTGATTACTACTAAGAATATCAAAATAGACACCAATCTTTTCTCCCTGTTTCAGCGTTAGCGGCACATACTCATACGGCAGCTCAAGAATAACCTCTTTTGTGAAATCGTCCGATGTTGGCACTATGGCCTTAGCCTGCTCGCGCGAACGCAACTCGCCAGCACTACCTTGAACCCCGATTCTTCTTTGCTGCTCATCGACAAAACAAGCAAACAGTTTCACCTGCTTGTCTTTGAGGAAAAGATAATGTGCTTTCACTTTGAGCGTAATGCCATAGCCTCCATCAATACTCTGATTCTGCTTCACATCAGTAGATGGAACCAAGGCAATCTCAACACGTGGCGTAGTGTCTATTGCCGCTTCCTGAACCACCTTGATTGTGGCGACGAGAGAATCGATACTCACAGTCACTTCACCTTGCCTGACTTCTACTTTGTCATTAGCCGCAACACGCATTACCAGTGTGTTATTCTTTGACTGCTCAACAGTGATGAAATCGACACTGCTCACCACTGTCCATTTCGCGCTTCCATCGGTTGCCACCGTGTAACTGTGTTCAGAAGCAGCCCTACCCACCTGCTCGCTTATACTCGTTTTCTTATCGATAGTCAACGTTGATGCTTTTTTAGCCTTTGACGTTACCGTCACATTCGTTTTATTATCTGCATCCTCTTTTTTCGACTTTGGATTGAGTTTTTCCTCACATTGCTTCATCAGTTTTCTAACGTTAGCGAACTCACTCTTATGGTCGTTACGATCATCGCACGTGTTTAATGCTTCATTGAAGAAACGCTTCGCACGATTGTAGTCCTTCTTTTCCATAGCTGTCTTACCATTCTTCACCTTGTTGGCAAAGCAGCCGCTTTGAGCCTGCAATGGCGCATAGGTTGACGCCACAAACAGCAACATAATAATTATTAGTACTCGCTTCATAATTGTTTACTTTTATTTATTTGTTTCCAGAAAAGCCTTAGATTGCTTGCTCAGCTCGCCATACTCGCGACGGGCATCTTCTCTACTTTCATCCAACTGATATGCTATCTTGAGTCCATTAAGTGCCTTGTCCACTTCATCAGGGTATGGCGGATATCCATCTTTAATATCACCGAGTATTCTCTGGGCATCGTCATGGGCATCATTGTAGAAAATGTCTGCCACATTCGAAGCCTTCTTCACACGGCTGGCAGTAAGACGCGACGAAGCATTGTAAACATCAGGCTTTTCTTTCTTATACGACACTTCAAGGGGCATGATTGAATCCAAAATAAGACGTTTTGCTTCTATCAACTCATTATAGTTCGTCGTACTTCCTTTCTTGATTAGTTGTTCGCATTGTTCTACAAGGCTGTTGTAGCGTGCCACATTGAGCTCGGCATCAGACACCGCTGACGTCGAAGGTCGAAACAGCAGACTCACCACAATGACCACCACAACACCTACCGCTGCGCCTATTGCATAATAGGGCCAACTCTCTTTGAGTTTGTTTGTCTTCTTCTCCGCAGATGCTTTTACCTTATGCTGGGGTTTCTTCTCTTCGTGCTTCTCTTCTGGAGTATCAATCATCGTACTTTCATCAACATCCGGCATTTCCATACCACGCAACATCAGCTGCTTATTGAGCTGACGTACAAATTCGTGCATATCCTGTATGCGCTTCTTGTATAACGGATGCATGGCATTCTGCACAATACGCATGATTGCCGGACTGACGCCGTACGACTTAAGATTCATCTCCAATATCTCGGGGTTGTTCAGTATCGTCGATGCATCTGGCGGGACATCACCTGTCAGCATCTTGTAGAACGTGGCACCGAGACCATAAACATCTATTGTTGGACTGAAGGTCTTGCTGTTACGCTGTATCTGCTCCGTGGGTGCATAGCCTGCCGTACCCATGCCTATGCTGGTACTCGACTCCGGCTCGCCATTGTCCTCATACTGCTTGGAGAGACCAAAATCAATAATGTATATCTGACCTTCCTTGTCGAGCATGATATTTTTGGGCTTCAAATCGAGATGCAGCATCTTCTGGTCATGAAGATAGGCCAACGCCTTGGCGGCAGCACACGTCTTCTCCAAAGCTTCATACTCCGAGAGATGTCCTTTTTTCTGTATATAGTCGTCCAGATTTGACCCATCTACGTATTGCATCACGATATAGTACGTATTGTTGAGGTTTATCACCTCGTTTACTTTCACTATATTCGGATGATTTATGCGTGCAAGGTTGTTAGCCTCTTTGCGAAAGTCGTTCTTGTACTTCTCTATGGTGCCATGCTGCGAGGTCTCCGTCAGCCTTCCCGTATCGTCGCGCGTATTGAATTCGTGCATGAAGAATTCCTTGATAGCCACATACACCACCACTTCGCCCAATCCTGGCGTTACCTCGCTGGTCTCGGCGAGGTAGGTGATTCCGTATGTCCCATGTCCAAGTGTTCGTTCTATCTTATATTTGCGACCTTTAGCACCCTGCAACACAGTACCTTGGGGTAACGACTGTATTATTTTTTCACTCATATCTATCTTTTTTTGTGCTCGTCTTATTTCTATTTATTATATGATAGGGGCATCACGCCAAACCTATCTTCTTTCTTACCAATAGGCCTCACTATCGCAAAAAACGGCAGCATCCCTTACTGTCAGCATTTTGCGGCAAAGAGCGCCACAAGCAATGCTACAACCACGGAGATAAGGAATACCATTATCCACGACATTCGGCGTGGCGACTTCTTTTGGGCATCAGAGCCTTTCGGCTTCCCATTCTGCGTGTCCGAGGTCGGCGGCTTTGGCTGCGATGCCTGCCGTGCTGTCGCCGTTTTCGGCAATACAGGTTTTTCTTCGGCAGATGTTTTGGGCTTAACACTTGCTGGCGCGCCAGACATCTCCACCACACGAACCATTATTGCCGAATGATTATCGTTATTGCTTTTTGTTGCCAAACGCAACATATTTATCTTTGCCTCATCGTCAACGGTGTCGCCAAGAATATTGCACAGATTGCGGTCTTCCATCTCCTCAAGCATACCATCGGAGCAGAGGAAAAAATAGTCTCCTACGCGCACATCCTCTGTATGGTATATATCTGGCATGCTGCGTTTGTCCTGATGTGGCTGTATGGCGCGTGTGATGACATTTTTCTGCGGATGGTGCTTGGCCTCCTCCGGCGTGATGCTCCCAATCTTTATAAGGTCATTGACCAGCGAATGGTCTCGCGTGCGGAAAAGCACCTCGTCCTTGTGCGCATCATTGGGACGTATATGATAGACACGACTGTCGCCAATATGTGCAATAGTGGCTCCCGCATCATGCAAGCAGAGGAGTGTCAGCGTAGTACCCATCTTGTGCGTGCCTATCGAATCGACATCAATCTGGTCGAGTTTGTCATACGCCTTAGCAAGGGCTTGCAGCAACACCTCGTCGTCAAAAGGCTCTTTGCTCTCTGTTATAGCTCGCCCCATCGTCTCGCATACCGTCTGGCTTGCCACCTCCCCTGCGGCATGGCCACCCATGCCGTCACAAAGAATGAATAGTCGTTCCGACCCGTCGGGCGAGATGCTAACAGGGTAGATAGAATCCTCTTGATGTGGCTTCCCATTGCTGTCTGTACGCTTTCCCACCTCATGTATAGTCATTACCTTTACTTTATATTCCATAGCACTTTTATTTAATCCTTGTTTATTACCTTTAATACAACACTTACAATATCCTATGCACCAGTATTCTCCTGTGGCAATGTGTTCTCATGCACAACGATAACAAAGCGCAACGGCACATCGCCACATGTTATAAGGTCGCCGTCATGTAGCACCACAGTATCTCCTTCATTGAGTTTAACCCCATTTACCATAGTACCATTTTTGTTCTCCCAATTGGAGATAGTATGCAAGTAGCTACCAGACGATTGCGGTATCACCTCTATGCGGGCATGATGACGGCTGGCCTTTTTACTATTATTGATGTCAGCAAATTGTATCTCACTTTGCGATGCCTGCGCACGTCGTCCTATAGTGTTTACTCCCACATGCAGCCTCACCATTCCGCCGTCAGGCATCACCAACGAACCTATCTGCCCAAGCTTTCTATCCAGCGTCCCTATAAGGGTTTCCTCGGACGACATCTTACGCTGTACGGCCCCCGTCGATGCCCTGCCTTCTTGTGTGGATGGCGCACCGCCATCATTAAGGTTATTAGCATTGACAACAATAAAATCCGACAACAGCGATTTATGCTTACATATTGGACAAGTTATGGCTACTCCTTTCTTGTTCTCTGGCATTGAGGCAATTTTTAACTTTGCACTACAATAAGGGCATTTAATAATTGTTTTTTGAGGCACATCCGATTGTGACATATCTATTACTTTTTTTACCTGTTAACATTTTTATATTGATTAATCCTATTTGCCTTTAACCATAAGCGGCATCTGGGCATCAAAATGCCCCCACATCTGAGGGTGTTGCTTAGTGTCACTCTCTTCGGCAACCTTGGGACTTACATACAAGAACAGCTCACGCGCCGTAACAATATCGTCGCTATTGCCGTCGGCCCCACCCTCCAAACCATTTATCAGGGTTGTAGTGAAGAGGCCGCTATCACTATCTGGCGACTCAAAACTGAACTCGTTAGGACGTGAAGAGAAGAAGCACATTATGCTATATTGATTTAAGGTCTCCCTGTCGCTCGTGCTGACGCCATCCTGCTTCATCCCGCCGGACAGACAGGCATCAACATACATCACCTTACTGCGGGCCTTGCTCTGCGCCATCTTCTCCACTATCTCTGTATAGTATATGGCACTGTCATGCACTATGAAACCTCCTCGTCCACCATGACATGCCAAGAAGAAGACTATCTGGTCGCCTTCTGCGGCTTGGCTATATAGCTTTGTCATCTGCTGCAGGATATTGCCACGCGTGGCATCGGCATCCGTTAGCAAGATGTTATGAATCTTGCCCTGACGAGCAAAAAAGTCATTGATTGAGCGCGCATCATTAGCCGCTCCACGCAAATCTTTTATACCTCGATAATTGGCCTCATCGCAATAATCCGAAACACCAACAGATAACAGGTATGTATCGGCATAGCCACTCAAACTTATTGCAAGAACAAACAAGACAAAAGCAATCTTTTTCATCATTTTTAAGGGGTTAGTAGTTTCTGTTATATCCTTTTTTCAATGGACTTACTTTTATCATTCTACACATCAAAAAAGTACGTGACAAGTATCCCTTAATATGAACAACTCGCTATTTTTAATTTATATCTAAAGTGCCACCGTCAGCCATGCCAAAGTCGTAAGGCTCCGACAAGCCATCGTCCCCCATATCAACCACACCATCATCAGGCTCTACCGTAACCTCTATGGCATCCTTATCGTCCACAAGCGACACATCTTCAGGGAAAACCTCTATAATATCATCACTATCAAGATTTATCACCACATAATCTTCCCCGCCAACGGACACATTGTCTATCTGTACGTCGTCGCCAAGGTCAACAATCTCTATATCATCCGACGTTATCTCATAGACATCTATATCATCCACAGTAGCAGCAGTACCGCTATGCGATGATATATCCTGTCCACTGGACATTCCTTCATTCGACACGGGCCGTCCACTGTCTCCTTCTTGCGTAGCATCATCATTCAATGCCGAGACAACATGCGGAGCAAAAGCAGCAGAGCCTGCACCAACTGTGGCACCAACCACTGTCGCCGCAGCGTTAGCCGCATTGCCATGTCTCTCACCTCGCACTTCATCGGACTTCGCCGTGGCGGCACCAGTTTTACCACTACCGACTGCCTCCGCCACCGTTTCTTCATCTCCAACGGTCTCTATAACCGTATCCTCCGATGCCTCGTCATTAACTACTTCTATGATGGTCTCTTCTTCTTGAAGCTGCCCATCTACGATAGTCTCCTCATTGCTGTTCATTTCTTTTTCTTTCTTTAGAACGACTATACAATTATTAAGCCTCTATATGCTTCACTGAATAAAGGAATCTATATTGCCATCATTCATGAAGTCCGCTTCGCTGCTACCGAAACTGGTGTCCACGGTAGTATCGTAGGCTGACGTATCTACATCGTCGATGTCAGTATGCACTTCTCCTACCATACCTAACGGCTTTATCGATGCCACACGGACATCTGACTCATTGCCCTGCATATCTTCGGGATGCGTTTGTCCTACAGCCACAACATCTATAGCGTCATCGTGCACTTCCACTTCGATGATGTCGTCATTGTTGGCCTCATCTGCCTTCTCAACAGACGCCCCAGCCAGTTCCATATCTACATAATCATTACTGTCTACATAACTGTCTTCTGCTTGTAACGGTGCCGCTATTTCAAGTTCCACAACCTCGTCGCCACTTATAGCCACATCGTTGTCCTCCAACTGTTGAATCTTTGCATCATTGTCAGCAATAACATCAATGTCAAGCTGGATTTCCTCACTGGGGTCTATAGCAACATCATCCTGCTCTATATCACGTAATTTTGCTTCCATCTCGGCAGGACGATTGATATTCAGCTGTACCTCGTCGTCTGCTTCTATTGCATCGTCATTTTGTTCCACCTCGCGCAGGCGCGACTCCATCTCGGCAGGACGATTGACATTCAGCTGTACCTCGTCGTCTGCTCCTATTACATCGTCATTTTGTTCCACCTCGCGCAGACGCGACTCCATCTCGGCAGGACGATTGACATTCAGCCGTACCTCGTCGTCTGCTCCTATTGCATCGTCATTTTGCTCCACCTCGCGCAGACGCGACTCCATCTCGGCAGGACGGTTGATATTCAGCCGTACCTCGTCGTCCGGTCCTATCACCTCATCTCCTCCCATTCCTTCGTGAGCCAACTCTGCCAAATCCTCGTCACTCGCCACCTCTACGTGAAGCATTATTTCCTCATCGCCTTCTATTGCAACATCATTATCCTCAATCTGGCGTAAGAGGGAGTCGGACGCACCTTCGTGATGTCCCTCATTTGTTGAAAGTTTTTTTCGGGGGACATCATCCACCACATTATCGATGTCTTGCAAAATGGAATCGTCATCACCCGTGAGTGTCTGACCAGCCGCCGTACCAGAAAAAGTACCCGCAGCAACACTTGCTATAATTTTCTTGCGTTTTGATTTGAGGTCTGTCATAGTCTTGTGTTTTTTTATTTATACCGCAAAAGTAATCATTTGCAGCAAATTGTAATACTCGTTCTGACGTTTGAATGAGGAAACTGACGTTTTTGATGACAAAATACCACTTTATTGTTATTTCTCATTCAGAGAACTTGCTTTTACAATGAGGACATTTGCGTGCTCGTAGAAGTTCGTCAACACTTTTTAGACCCAAAAACTGCTGACATTCTGGATTAGGGCATATATATTTCTGGCGTAGCTGCTTATTGAGTTCGTCCATACGCACCTGCATAGAAGTCCCTGACTTGAAAGCGGGTATTATCCACACAAGGGTTAAAGCCAAAGCTATTACCACAAAGACTATGCGTATAGCATTACCCACATCCTCCAACATGAAAGACACCGCAGCACCAAGCATCATAAACACAGACCCAAGACCCTTGATGGCGTTTTTACGGCTTTCCGTTTCCATCATCTTTCTCTTTGTGTTCTCATAACCATCCCATACCTCACGCAAATGCGTTATAGAGTACATTCCTTCAGGATTAGGCATCTTGCTTATAGCATCCAAAACCTGCTGAATATCCACATTATAGATTCCCTTGCCTATCTGAAGGTGGTCGGATGCCGTAATGACCTTTGATATCACTTCCATACCATTAACAAAGATAGGCGATGCCTCGGGCTTCAGATTTGTCACCGTGATGTTCTCGCCATCTATCTGCAACAGACATTGCTGCCTGCTAACTGTTTGCGGCACACTGTAATCATTGCCTATGGCAGCATGGCGTTCTCCCACAGTTATCATCAATCTACGACGGGGTGTCTCGCGTCCTATTATTGCTTCAATCATATTCCTTTATCCGTTTTATTAGTATTGCTTAACCTGCCATTCGTCGTCTTTCCCGATGGGGTTGTAAGCATCATCTTCAAGCTCTTCAATGCGTCCTTTGCCACATTAAGTTCTATCTCGAAAAAAGATAAATCGCTCATCATCAATCGTTGCCGAGGAACACTGATGTGCGTTATATAGTTGGTGTTGATTATATAGCTTTTGCCTACTCTGACAAAGGAACCATTCGCCTGCGACAGACTTATAGCCAACAACGACTGCAGTCGCGACAGACTCATATTTATTGTATATTTCAACTTGTTAGCACAATGAATGTCGGTATAGTTCCCGTTGGCATGAAAAAAAACGATACGCTCGACATCAAGGCGTAGCATTTCATCTCGAGTATTGATGAACAAATATTTCGTCGTCCGTACCGTTGAATGCTCCATATCTCTCTTTTCGTACTACTTGATTACAATCTGTTATTACTTTATTTCTACTTGACACTTGAATCTTCGTATTGACACATACCTTCTATGAGTGTTTATCCACCCTTTATAGCGACAAAACAGCCTATATCCACATAAAGCGGATATAGGCTGCTTCGTTAATCTGTCTGAATATAAGATGGAATAAAACAACTACGATGGAGCCGCCCCAAAGTCGCAGCCCCCCCCCTATCTTACTAACTTTCAATATTTTACTACAATTAAAAGACATCTATTTGGTAAATTTGAATTTGCGAATTTATGAAAAAATTTTCATAACTACAGCACAAATGCATCATTTTTACCATATTGTGCCAATTTTTCGGCACTTTTTTATTCACATGGTGTTATAAAACAATGTTGAATTTAAGTGTTCTTTTTCACAAAATAAGCAACCTGCGCCATATAATGGCAATCACGAGCTCGCTTTCTTCATTTTTTTGACTATTGCTATTATCTCCTCGCCAAAATCGCTTACTCTCTTTTTCCCCATGCCCTCTACCTTTTGGAGCTCACGAAGCGTTGTTGGGGCTGCATCAGCTATGGCTTTCAATGTCTTCTGCTGCATCACCATATATGCTTCTACCTGTCTCTCGTCAGCTTTAGCCTTACGCCATCTGATGAGCGCCGCTAACAGTTTGGGATTCTGACTCTCAAGGCCAGACGGCCTACCATGTCCTATCTGCCTATGCGTCGTCTCTTTTGCACCGCTGTCCGCTCCATCTTTCGCCAGCATCGCATCAGCTTTAATACGCTGGTAGTCGGCAACATCAAAGCCTTTTGCCGCCACATGCTTCAGCACCTTGAGACGAACAAACAAAGCCTCATCCAGCACACTGAAAGGCTCGGCCAAATCACTAAGAGTCTGCTTGCTGTCTATCTCCAAATTCATAACGACATCCATTGCTTCTGCAAGGGGGGCGAGTTGTCCATAGTAGTATTCTGCAGCACTCCGCAGACGCTGCTGGACGACATCGCTTGTAGGCGCATTGGCAACAGCAAGACGGCTGAGCTGATTGCGAAACTTGGACGTCACTTCGGAGAGGGACACCATGCTGTCGCGCAGCGACAGCAGCTGCTCACTCTGACGCGGATAGACCGCAGCAAGCCGCTCACTGAAAATGCCAACAATCTTGTCAAGGTTGCGCTCCATCACACTGACGTCAAACAGTTCGTTAGCGTTGTCGTAGAAATAGCTGGTCTCATATACGTCAAGGCTCTCGCGCACCTGCCGCTCGCTGGGCTGTGTGCTGTTGAAAGAGTCTATGTCGCGGCTACTTATAGCCCCACCAATTCCTATAGGCGTGGAGAGCACCATGCCCTCGTAGCTACGGCAACGGCTCAACGCCACATACACCTGCCCGTAGCTGAATGCCGAAGCAGCATCAATGATGACATAATCGAAAGTCAGACCTTGCGCCTTGTGTATGGTGATGGCCCACGCCGGACGCAGCGGATATTGCTCGAAGCTACCATCGACATATTGCTTTATCTTGTTATCGCTCTTATCTATCTCGTAGCGAAGGTTCTCCCACGTCTCGCGGTGTGCCGTAATGAGGTTCCCATCCTGGTCCCGCACCGTTATCACGAAGTCGTCATCGCCTTCTACGATGCTCTCTATTGTACCTATCTTGCCATTGTAGTAGGCATGTGCTGGCTCCGAGTCGTTCTTGACAAACATGACCTGCTCTCCTTGCTTCAGCGTCAGCGCCCTATCAACGGGCATACTGCTTTCTGGAAACTTGCCGTTCACCACAGCCTCTATGGTCACAGCCTCAGTGTCTAAGGCATCCATACGAAGCCGATTTACACTGTCGGCTTGGTAGTTATGCGTGGTGAGGCGTATATACTCGTGTATGCCGTCGCCATCAAAGTCCTTTATATAGCGACGATTGAGCACCTCAAGGGTAGCGGCATCATATTTGTTGTCGCGTATGTTATTGAGCAAATTGACAAAACGCTCATCTTGCTGGCGATAGATTGTCGTCAGCTCTATGGTGACGAACTGCGTCTTGCAAAGAGCCTTGCTGCAAAAGAAGAAAGGCGATGGATAGACCTGCTCTATGTAGCGGCGCTCGTCGTCGGTGACCACCGGCGGCAGCTGGTGCAGGTCGCCAATCATCAACAGCTGTACGCCACCAAACGGACGACTGCTACGTCTGTAGTGGCGCAACGTGTTGTCTATGGCATCCAGCAGGTCGGCACGCACCATGCTTATCTCGTCAATGATTAGCAGTTCGAGTGTGCGCAATATGTTGATTTTGTTCTTGCGAAGACGCTGACGGTATTCTGGCATGTTGTATTCATTCACCAGCTCCTTGACGTCGGGCAGATAAGGGCAGGTGGGCAGCTGAAACATAGAGTGTATGGTAACGCCGCCGGCATTGATGGCAGCCACGCCTGTTGGTGCCACGATGACATACCGCTTACTTATCGTATTAGCGATATGACGTAGGAACGTGGTCTTCCCCGTACCAGCCTTGCCTGTGAGGAATACTGAGACTCCCGTCCTTGTCAGATACTCCTCGGCGAGGGAGAGTTGGGGATTCCATTCCATGTGTCGTAATACTTTTGCTAAAACACCATCCTGTCAGCTACTACATTATGCACTCATGCTCAATGCAGAACACATCACGAGATAGGCACACGACGGTCTATGCCGAACGCCATAGGCGACACCTTCAGCAACGGAGCAAACTGCAGTCGCTTCCACTCATTCTGTCGCACACGGCGTAGCACCATTTCTACGGTAGATTCGTCATAACCCTCAGCGACAATCTCATCCTTACTCATCTGCTCCTCAATATGCAGACTAAGTATCTCATCGAGCACGCCATAATCTGGCAAGCTGTCGCTGTCCTTCTGATTGGGACGCAACTCAGCCGACGGCGGCTTACTGATGGTGTTGAGCGGTATGATGATGCCGTTGCTGTTGATAAAATCGCACATCTCATAAACTTCGCTTTTATACAGGTCGGCGATGACACCCAGCGCACCGCAGCTGTCACCATACAGCGTGCCATAACCCATAGCAGCCTCTGACTTGTTGGTGGTGTTAAGGGCCAAGGCACCAAATTTGTTGGCATAGCTCATCACTATCACACCGCGCAGACGTGCCTGCATGTTCTCTTCGGTCACATCCTCGGCACGGTCTTTGAACAAAGGTTGCATAGTGGAACGCAACGCATTAAAAAGCGGTGCTATGGGCACAATATCATAACCGATACCCAAATTGTGTGCCAAATCCTCTGCATCGCGTAGCGAATGGTCGCTACTATACTGCGACGGCATGAGCAGACCATGCACATTTTCGGCACCAAGGGCTTCCACGGCAAGGGCGCATACCAACGCCGAATCTATGCCGCCAGAGAGTCCGAGGACGGCACGCCGCTGGCCGTTCTTGGCAAAATAATCGCGTACTCCCATGACGAGGGCATCATGGACAAGGGCAATGGAGTTGGGCTTCTTGTCCTCACACTCTTCGAGCAACTGCATATCGACACTCGCACTATGCTCCTTGAAATATGGGAACTGGCACAGCAGATTGCCTGCAGCATTGAAGGCCATAGAGCCTCCGGCAAAGAGGTATTGTCCTTCGCCTCCTATGCGGTTGACATAGATAAGCGACGCATTGAGGTTCTCCACAATCTTGCGCATACGATAGCGCGTGCGGAAAGGCTTGTTGCAGTCGAAGACATTGCAGCCACAGCAGACAACAATGTCTGGCTGCTCTATATGTCCCTTGCTCAGCTCCTTGAGGTCTTCATAGAATCCTATGGCTATCTGCTGCTCCTGATACTGGATAACCTGCACGCCCTCGCCACGTACAAAGTATTTCTGCTCGTCGGGAGCAAGGTATTTCTTGGTGACTATAGCCCGTATGGCATTATTCTGCACAAAGACTATGGCGTTGCACAATCCCTTATCCTGTATCTGCAACGGCATACCTATCAGGAAGGCACGATGGTCAGAATAGCTGATGAGCTGCTGAAGGACTGCCTGAGTACGCTTCTGCAACTCGGTGTAGGCGGCGGCACCAAACAGCGGCGAACCGCACAAAGTGCATGCAGGAAAGACAGTGAGCAAAGAATCCTTGGCTTCTGCCGTCTCCAATTCTTGTAATATCCACTCTTGATTGTCTTCTGGACGCAAAGACATTATGTCGTGCTGAACAATATGTATCTTCATGTTTATAGCAAGCGAAATTGTTGTTCTAATATTATAACTTTCTATCGTTATCCCACCGCAGTCTGTTTCAAACGTTTGCAGCCTCATCAGCCTTTTTATCGCCTTTTAACAAATCTATTGAATAGTGGAGACCACGATTTTCACGACGTTCCATAGCCTGCTTAGTTATCAGATAGGCACAGGCTATGAGATTGCGCAACTCCGACAGTTCTTCGGTGAGGACGCTACGACGATAGAGAGCCTCCGTCTCACGATAGATGAGGTTCAGGCGGTTGAGAGCGCGGTGCATACGCAAATCACTACGCACTATGCCCACATAGTTGGACATTATCTCCTGCAGTTCCTTCTTAGTCTGTGTGATGAGCACCATCTCCTCGTTGAACACCACCCCTTCGGCGCTCCAGTCTGGCACCCGACGGCAGATACTGACCTTTCCTATGCGCTCTATGGCAGACATGGCAGCATTGTGGGCATAGACAACGGCCTCAAGCAACGAGTTGCTGGCCAAGCGGTTGCCACCATGCAAGCCTGTGCACGAGCACTCGCCGGCAGCATAAAGATTATGTATGCTGCTCTCGCCAGATTTATCAACAGCAATGCCACCACACTGATAGTGCACCGCAGGCCGTATAGGTATCATCTCCTTGGAGATATTTATACCTATCTCAAGACACTTTGCGTAGATTGTAGGAAAACCGTTCATCAACGCCGTGCGTCCTATATGACGAGCATCAAGGTAGAGATGGTCCACGCCACTGCGCTTCATCTCGTTATCAATGGCGCGTGCCACAATGTCGCGTGGAGCCAACGACAGTCGCGGGTCATACTTGTGCATAAACTCCTCGCCATTAGCATCCTTGAGGACGGCTCCAGCTCCACGCAAAGCTTCGGTGATAAGGAAGGCCGGCTTCTCGGCAGGATTATAGAGCGACGTGGGATGGAATTGCACAAACTCCAAGTCCTTAAGCACACCGCGCGCACGATGCACCATGGCAACGCCGTCGCCTGTCGAAATAACGGGTGTCGTTGTCGTGGTATATACATTGCCCATACCTCCTGTGGCGAGTAGCGTAACCTTTGAGAGATAGGTATCTATATTCCCCGTCTTACAGTCAAGGGCATAGACACCATAGCACTCGATGCCTACCGTGTGTTTGGTAACACGCTGCCCAAGGTGGTGCTGCGTGATGAGGTCTATGGCAAAATTGTTTTCTTTCAGTTCAATATTGGGGTGGTCGTGGATAGCCTGCAATAATCCGCGTTCTATTTCGGCACCCGTATTATCCTTATGATGTAGTATGCGGAAGGCACTGTGCCCGCCCTCGCGGTGAAGGTCGAAATGGTCGCCCTCACGGTCGAAGTTGACGCCATACTGCACCAGTTCCTTGATGCGCTCGGGAGCCTCGCGGATGGTCATCTCCACTACCTCTCGGTCGCCCAAGCCGTCGCCAGCTATTAAGGTGTCCTCGATATGTTTCTCGAAACTGTCGGAGTCGTACATCACCGCGGCGATGCCACCCTGTGCATATTTGGTGCTGCCTTCGGAGGCATCGGCTTTTGTCAGGATGCACACCTTGCCGTAGGGAGCCACCTTCAAGGCAAAACTCAAACCAGCTATGCCTGAACCTATAATAAGGAAGTCAACTTCGTAGCGCATTGTATTGAATAGTTAATGTAAGTAATTGTTCTTTTATCCACGCATATAAGTATTGATTTCCGCCTTCGCATGGCGAAGGAGCACAAGTCAGTAGAGATTTCCTATATGCCTACTCTGTGACCGGCGGCAACGTGGAACTAACCTGCGAAGGTTGCTCTGAGACTATCTCATATACTATATACTGGCTATTGCCACGCCATGGCAAAGTACCAAGATAACGCTTCCAACGCAACTCTACATGCTTGCCCGAACAGAGCATGAGCTTCTGCGCCACTTGCTCGTCCGTGACGGAGAATTTCCACTCATTAGAGCGCAAGTTGTTCTTACCTGCATTACTGCCATCGGAACGGAACCCCGTCTGTATCATCTTGCCCTCATAGGTCTTGAAGATTACTCCCTCTTTCTGAAAATAGTTGATGTCGCCGGCATTGACACCCGTACTATATACAAAACAGAACTTAAAGAAAATAAAAATAGCAAGTCCCAGCACAAGAACAAGACTTACAGTGGTGATGATTTTCCCTTTTGTTGTCATTTTTATTTGTTTTTATTATATACCTATATAAACAAACACCATGAGGGACAGCATTTTACAGCCAACGCCCTTTCATAGATTTAATATGCAAAAATAGTTTTTTCATAAACATAAAAAAAGCATAACAATAAAAAGATTGTAAAATAATGGCTTATATATTGTTTTCTCATAACGCAAGGTTTTTGGTCATATACTGTTTTTTTTCACATATCCACATTGATAACAAACACTTATTTATCACGCCCCAATGAATAATAAATCGAGAAAACAATACTGACTATTAGCGAGATACTCGTTTTATATGAAAATTTTATTGTCAATCCAAAAAAAAATAGTACTTTTGCACCCGCTTTCGAGAACCACGCTACGCAAGTTTCTGGTGGAACATCGAGCACGTTTTTTCTTAAAATAAATCAAAAACGTTAAAATAAAATGGCAAAGAAGAACAAAGATGCAAGAGTGCAGGTGATTCTTGAATGCACCGAGCAGAAAAACAGCGGTGTTGCTGGTATGAGCCGTTACGTTACTACCAAGAACAAGAAGAACACCCCGGAACGTCTGGAACTGAAAAAGTACAACCCGTTCCTGAAGAAAGTAACCGTTCACAAAGAAATCAAGTAACGAAGGAGGAAACGAACTATGGCAAAAAAAGTTGTTGCAACACTTAAGTCCAACACCGGCAAGAGCTATGCAAAGGTTATCCGTATGGTCCGCTCACCTAAGACCAACGCCTATATGTTCAAAGAGGAAGTCATACTTGCTGAGAACGTACAGGAGTATCTGAAAAAGAAATAATATTTTTTCATACGCTTTTGTTTTACCCTCGTTCCATTAAGAACGAGGTTTTTTTTGTTTTTGCGTGGGGGTACTCCTATCTGTACGCTTAACACGCCACACCCTCAAAACCATTCGCATTCGCCGACGCTCAAAGACCACGTTGTAGCGCATCTCGGAGGCCGAAATACTCAAACAATCATTTCGCAACATTGTTTTTGACGCAAAATGACAACATGAAGGTTAGCTTTAGGCTCAACATTCTACGATTAGTAATCCGATGACCATCTTTTATAAAACAGATGCTGCCAGCTTGAAGGCCGACAGTATCTGTTTATCTTATCAAAAAAAATTATTTATTATTTAGCAAGACGGAAACCGACGATTTCTAAACGTTCTCCACGCTTATAGTCCCCACGAGCCGAGACACGACAACGTTCAAGAGAGCTACGAAAACAGCCCCCACGCACCACACATTTAGAGCCAGACACTGGTTCTTGCTGCGGAGGCTGAGCATTCTTGAAGTAACGATCGCTCCATTTGTCATTACACCATTCAAAGACATTTCCACACATATCATACAGTCCCAGATGATTGGGCGATTTCCCTTTCACCTCCTGAAGCATTCCTCCACTGTTTTCGCCATACCACATTACATCATCGGGATTGTCGCTACCACTATAGCGAGTGGGGATACGATTTGCCGGAATACTGCGCGCAGCATACTCCCATTCGGCCTCCGCTGGCAAACGAAATCTCTGCTTCGTGATACCATTAAGATAGCTGATAAAAAGCCATGCATCATCAAAAGATACATTATTGACAGGCAAATTGCTACCCATCACCGACGACGGATTCCGACCCATCACAAGAGTCCACAACTGTTGCGTAACAGCAGTCTCACCCAAGAAAAATGATGTTAACGAAACTTGATGCACTGGCTGCTCCGTCTTATCACAGGTCCCTTGTTCATCCGTACAGCCCATATTATATGTACCATTTGCAATATAAACCATCTTGAACTGTACACCATCAATAGTATATGTCATCACATCGTTATCCGCATCTTTTTTCACATCAACCGATAAGGGTTCCATAGATGCACGAACCTCAAAATGAATATCGCTTCCACTTGGAATAACAACACCTTCATCCCTTTCTTCAACTTTGAAATTCCACTCTATGCAGCGGTTTTTACCTTTTTTCACCTTGCGCCCCACATCACCACGAACAGCCTTGAGCGACCGCGGCAAAAAAGTCCTGCCATTGTCAAAAGAGATGTAAAGGCTTACATCTGCATCTTTCTTCAAATTATAATAGATACGCATAGTATCACGCCTCATGGCAGAGGTGTCAACACCTCGATATATTATGTCCTGCGATTTGACAACATCAGACACACCGCACAGCAAAAAAGAAACCAGCGCAAAGAACAAAAAACGTCTCATAGTTTAAAAATCAAAAAAGATTTGCAAAGATAAGATTTTTATACTGTTCCACAAAATAAAGAAATTAACAACCTATCGTTCGTTTCATAGCTCCATTATGTTTTTGCAAAAACATACCATCATTTAACCTTTCTTATGATAGACACTGCTGTGGCGGCATACGGCAAGTAAAATCTCAAATGCGAAAGCATGTTTTGCTGTCGATTAGTCTCTTTTTTTGTACTTTTGTTGCGCAAAAGAAAATAGAACAACACTTAAGTATATGAAAAAGACACTATTCATTCTTGCTGGCGTGGTATGCCTCTTAGCCACGGCATGCAAATCGCAGCTCGACAAGCGCATAGATGCGACGCTGCAGCAAATGACCCTCGAGGAGAAAGCACGCCTTATCGTAGGCACCGGCAACGAAGGACGCTGGGTGAGCGAGACCTCCTACGGCGACATGAAGAACATCGTGCCCGGCGCTGCCGGCACCACCTGCCCCATTGAGCGGCTGGACATCCCCTTCATCATCCTCTCCGACGGCCCTGCCGGCATCAACATTGACTCCACTCGTGATGGCGTAGAGGGTACTTTCTACTGCACCCACTTCCCTATCGGCACCGTCCTCTCCTCTACGTGGAACACACAACTCGTCGAGGCTGTGGGACGCTGCATAGGCGATGAAGCCATGCACTACGGCGTCGATGTGGTTCTCGGTCCCGGCATGAACATCCATCGCCACCCCCTCAATGGTCGCAACTTCGAATACTACTCCGAAGACCCGCTGCTGACGGGTAAGATGGCCGCCGCCATGATTAACGGCATACAACAGAACGGCGTGGCAGCATGCCCCAAGCATTTCGCCGCCAACAATCAAGAGACCAACCGCATGGGCAACGACGTGCAAGTATCGCAACGCGCCCTGCGCGAGATTTATCTCAAAGGCTTCGAGATTGCCGTTCGCGAAGGCCACCCCAAAGCACTGATGACATCCTACAACAAAATCAACGGCATCAGCGTGTCGGAACGCCACGACCTCGTGACGGAGTTTCTGCGTGACGAATGTGGATTTGATGGTACCGTGATGACAGACTGGTATGGCGGCGACCACCCCGAGGAGCAGATGCGTGCCGGCAACGACCTCATCATGCCCGGACAGCAATGGCAGATGGACAGCATAGTCAATGCCGTCAACGCCGGTCGTCTGGATGTGGCATACGTTGACGAATGTGTGCGCCGCATCCTGCGCCTCATCTATACCTCACCTCGCAATCAAGAAGGACATACCTACGACAACAATCCCGACCTTGTGGCTCATGCCAACGTCACACGCGAGAGTTCCACCGAAGGCATGGTGCTACTCAAGAACGATGCCAACGCATTGCCTTTGTCGCAGAATGTCAAGCAGGTAGCACTCTTCGGCTGCGCCTCCTACGACTTCATAGCCGGCGGTAGCGGCTCGGGCGATGTGCGTCGCGCCTACACGGTGTCTATGCTCGAAGGTCTGCAAAACGCCGGCTACGAGATGGACCCTCTACTGGCAGCACGCTACAACGACTTCGTGAAGAAGAGCATTGCCGACAACCTGTCCAAGGTCACGGCACGTTTTGCCGACATGGTACGCATACGCCCCGACGAGATGCCCCTCACGGAAGCCGACATAGCCGAGCAGGTACGTCGCGCCGACTGCGCCATCATCACCATCGGACGCACCTGTGGCGAATACTATGACCGCACCAGCAGTGACTTCCAACTCTCATCCGTAGAACGCTCGATGATAGAGAATGTATGCCGCGCCTTCCATGCCGCAGGCAAGAAAGTAACCGTGGTACTCAACATCGGCGGCGTGATAGAGACTGCCTCGTGGAAGCATCTGCCCGACGCTATCCTCTGCGCCTGGCAGCCCGGACAGGAAGGTGGCAACAGCGTGGCAGACATATTGTCCGGCAAGCAGACGCCATCTGGCAAACTGCCTATGACTTTCCCCATAGCACTGAGCGATATAGGAGCCAACGCCAACTTCCCCGTGGACCAGACCTCGGAGAATGTCTCGGTGGCAAGCCGCCGTGTGGACCGCGGCGAGCGCAATGTGGACTTTACCCGCTACGATGAGGGCATCTATGTAGGCTACCGCTGGTTCGACAGCCGCCAAGTAGAAGTGTCCTACCCATTCGGCTACGGCTTGAGCTACACCACGTTTGACTACAACAACATAAAGGTGAAGCAGAGCGGCAAAAAAATAAAGGTGCAACTGGATGTTACCAATACGGGCACCATGGAAGGCATGGAGGTTGTGCAACTCTACGTCACGGCACCGGGTGCCAGCATGGACAAACCAGCCAAGGAACTCAAAGCATTCTGCAAAACCCCAAAACTGGCTGCCGGTAAAAAAACTAAAGTGGAAATGACAATCAACACCGACGACTTGCGCTCGTACGACGAAACAGCTCAGCAATGGGTTCTCGAACCAGGCACCTACAAACTGCATATTGCCAACTCCTCTCGCGACATACGCGCCACAGAGACCATCAACCTGAAATAGGCAATCATAACATCAACGTCACAGATTGATACTAAGACCTCCAATTCCTCGGCTCATAAAACTCCGATAACAGCTTAACTCTTACCAATATAACACAACATTCAAGCGGTATTTGCAACAGCAAATGCCGCTTTTTTCAAAGTTTTTTTTTCTTTTTTGAGAAAAATGTATTACACTTGCACTGTATTAGTAGTGTAATACAGAAATACAGCATAAAAAGTAAAACACAGAAAAACAACAAATAGACATGATTAACATCCAAAATCTATGTTTCTCTTACAAACAGAATAAGGTATTCTGGGGCATTGACCTACAGTTTCGCGAGGGCTGCATCTACGGACTGCTGGGAGAGAACGGCGTAGGAAAAACAACGCTTCTGAAAATCATCTCCGGACTGCTACCTTTGGAAACGGGTTCCTGCACAGTGGACGAATGGACATCATTTGAACGACGGCCAGAGATGCTTGAAGAACTATTCTTTCTTCCTGACACCGTGGTACTTCCCGACAATAAAACACCAATCCAATATGCCGCTGCCATAGCACCATTCTACAAAAACTATTCCGAGGACTATCTAAAGACTCTACTCAACGAGCTGGAAGTGTCCCCCGACTGGAAACTCGCACAAATGAGCTACGGACAGCAAAAGAAATCCCTCCTCGCCGTCTCACTTTCCCTTCGCACCCGCTACCTGCTTCTTGACGAGCCCACCAACGGACTCGACATCCCATCGAAATCGCAGTTCCGTAGCATCCTCTCTCGTGACATCAACGACCAGCGTACCATCATCATCTCAACACATCAGGTGCGCGACATAGAGATGCTTATTGACCCCGTTGTTATCCTCACACGCAACAACGTATTGCTCAACAACACATTGGAGGAGGTGTCTAAACGCCTCTTCTTCGAATTCTCCGACAGCCCAAACCCGCTGGCGCTCTACAACGAACGGCAACCAGGCGGATGGCTCAACGTAATGGAGAATACAAACGGACAAGAAAGCCAAGTGAACATCGAGGCCCTATTCAACACCGCTCACAAGAACCCTCACCTTTTCAAAGAACTGTTTGGCAAGACATCACAAACAGTCTAACACAAGCAGCAAATACCATTCTCTCATCCCGATTAACTAAAAAAAACGAAAAAAAAATGAATACAGAATTCGATATAGATAGATTTATGAAGGTTCTAAAAAAGGACTTTCACTCCGTATGGCCCACTTTCGGCATAATGATGCTTATTCTCGCTCTCATTCCCGCCGCAATGTGGCTTTTCTGTATAACATGGATAGACGGACATACGGCTCTCAACGTCTGCTGGTTTCTCATCCCCTTCTGTTTCTTTCTTGCCACCATCACTGCACCGTCACGCATCTACAAGAGCTGCAATCTGCCCAATCAAGGCATACACTTCGCCATGCTGCCAGCATCAAAAAAAGAGAAATTCTGGAGCATGATGCTCGTCACGATAGTAGTCCCTCTCGTTCTACTCGCCGTAATGATTGCATTCTACTCCACTCTGACATTTATCCAACAGCAGTCTTTTGTTCTCGATGAACCAGCAAGACTGTTAAAAGAGCTGGATTACACCTTTTCCACTCAAACTCTATTATTAAGCGTCTTGTATTATCTTGCCAATACATCTGTTTTTTTCTTCACCAACACCTTGTTCAAGAGACATAAAGTAACCAAGACAATCCTTTGGTCTATGGCCATATCCTTTGTCGCTTCTATCGCCGGACTGCCTTTCCTGATAACCTCGTCAACAAACATTCATACAGTCATAGACAGCCCCCAAACACTGCATCTGGTCTTTGACATCATCCTACTGCTTTGGACTATAGGATTCTACTATGGTGCCTACTATCGCCTAAAAAAAATGAACTATTAATACATTATGTAGCACTTTAACATCTACACTATTAAAACATCATTTCACTGTTCGCTAACAACAGTTCACCACATTCAGTCATGGAATTTAAGAAACAACAACCCATATTTCGTCAGATAGCCGACCAGCTGTGCAGCCGCATAGTGGAAGGCGAATGGAAGGAGGACGAACACATTGCCTCTGTAAGAGAAGTAGCCGTAGAACTGGGCGTGACCCCAAACACCGTCATGCGCTCCTTCGATTGGCTCAGCCAGCAAGAGGTCATCTACAACCGTCGTGGCACAGGCTACTATGTCGCTCCCTCAGCTTGTCAGCGTATCCTTGACATGCAACGAAGCGAATTTCTCAACTACGAGCTGCCCGCCGTCATCGCAAAAATGAAAATGCTGCACCTGTCAATCGACGACATCTCACACCTTTTCAAAGACGAAGAGTAACGAAACAGCCGAAGTGCAATGTACACTAACTACAACAAAGGGAAAGGTCTTCATAACGACCTTTCCCTTTTATTATTCCGCCAGCATCGTCGCTGACTCTGCAATCATACTATTCCCCTATGAAAGCACCCGTTGTCTCAAAGTTCAAATATTTCACCTCCTTTTCCTTACGCCAAAAGAGGAACCCCGACTTCTTGCTTACTCGTACCTCATAGGTGGTATTGCGACGCGTGGTCTTGGCACACAACTCGGTGATGTCAAAGCCCTTATAATTCTTACTGACACTGTCCTTTATGCTCTGCGGACAATATTTCTTATCTATATAGTAGCGCGTCTCCGTACCACGAGGGCTGTAGCGTATTGCCGCATTGTTGTCGTCACCGTCAATGAAACGCACCTCGTAGGTGATGCTGTCTATACGAAACCATGTAACGTTGCGCACATCAAGCGACTGACGCTGAAAATCAATAACATTACGCGATGGGACATCCTTCTCGGCAATCTCCACAGCATTCTGTGCCAACACACCACTCATGGCGAGGACAAAGAATGCAACAAATAAAGTTATCTTTTTCATATTCTTGCTTTTGTATTTTATCTTCCAACAATTAAACAAAAGCAAAGATAACTAAAATAACTGAATTGCAACAAGACATCCACATCATTATTTGCAATTACACCTCTACACACAACGCCACTCTCGTAGTGCGCTGTGTCACCTATAAGTACCGAACATCTTTCAATAAGCGGTAAACGGAGAGGCAAAAAAAACAATATATCAGAGGCTTGCACTAACGTTTTAGAGCAAGTCGAATTTAAACAAATCACTCATCATCATTCTTCAAAAAAAAACTTAGCCCTGCAACAACATTTTTTCCAGAAAAAAACGTATTTTTGCACGTTTGTTTATAATTATTCATTTACTAACCTCTTAAAAACTAAACTATGAGTCAAATTATAGGTATCCACGGCCGTCAGATTCTCGACTCTCGCGGCAATCCTACTGTAGAAGTCGAGGTCTATACCGAAGGTGGTGCTGTGGGACGCGCTGCCGTTCCATCGGGAGCATCCACAGGTGTACATGAGGCTTGCGAGTTGCGCGATGGCGACAAGAGCGTCTATCTGGGCAAAGGCGTCATGCAGGCTGTCAACAATGTGAACAAAGTGCTCAACGAGGAGCTGCAAGGCATGCACGTCACCGAGCAGAAAAGCATCGACAACAAGATGATTGAACTCGACGGCACTCCCAACAAGAGCCGTCTCGGTGCCAACGCCATCCTCGGTGTCTCTCTGGCTTGCGCCAAAGCTGCCGCCATGGAGAATGGGCAGGAGCTGTTCCGCTATCTGGGCGGTGTCAACAGCTACACGCTGCCTATCCCAATGATGAACATCCTCAACGGAGGCTCACATGCCGACAACAGCATCGACTTCCAAGAGTTTATGATTATGCCCGTGGGCGCACCGTCGTTCAGCGAGGCTCTGCGCATGGGCGCTGAGGTATTCCACAACCTGCGCAGTGTACTAAAAGCCAAAGGCATGTCCACCAACGTAGGTGACGAGGGCGGTTTCGCTCCCAACCTCTCCAGCAACGAGGAGGCCATCACCTGCATCCTGCAGGCCATCGAAAAAGCTGGCTATCGCCCCGGCGAGGATGTATATATCGCCCTTGACGCTGCCGCATCCGAATTCTATCTGGCAGACGAAAAGATGTACCACCTCAAATGGTCGAGCGGTGAGAAACTGACGGCCGCACAGATGTGCGACTTCTGGGCAGACTGGGTGAAGAAATATCCCGTTATCTCCATCGAAGATGGTATGGCAGAAGACGACTGGGACGGCTGGAAAGCCATGACCGACGCCATCGGCGACCGTTGCCAGCTGGTAGGCGACGACCTCTTCGTGACCAATGTCGAGCGTCTCCACATGGGCCTCGAAAAGAAGGTCGCCAACTCCATCCTCGTCAAACTCAACCAGATTGGCACACTCACCGAGACCATCGATGCCGTCAATCTCGCCATGCGCAACAACTACACCGCCATCATCTCTCACCGCTCCGGTGAGACCGAGGACACCACCATCGCCGACCTCGTGGTAGCTATGAACGCTGGCCTCATCAAGACCGGCTCCGCCAGCCGTACCGACCGCATCTGCAAATACAACCAGCTGATGCGCATCGAAGAAGGTCTTGGCGACCAAGCCTACTACCTTGGCAAGGACTATAAATTTATTAAGAAATAAATCTGCAGGCATCTGCATTCATTCAAGGGGGCTTTTCTTCTCATGGGTAAGCCCCCTTGTGTTTTATTTACCAACTTCTTTCAATGGCTCTGCCATTATAGTTATTGAAAAAAAATCACCGATGATGCAACCCTTTGAATTTCGTAGCCGCCAGCAGGTGCTGCAGCAAGTGCTGGAATGGGGGTTCCTGCCATTCTTCAAGAATACCATAGAGGGCTTCTCTATTGCCGAGCACACACCCGAAGAGCTGTGGTTCACCGACAACGAAGGGCCATGGGAATGGAAAGGACCCGTAATAGGCGAATGGCAGTGCGCCTATGGCAAGTTCTTTGCCGGCAAAGCAGGGTTCGTCAGCCTCGAATGGCTACCCGACTTCATAAACTGGCGCCGCTCTTTGCATCCGCTTGACAGTATGGATGCCGAAGCACGCCATGTGCTGCAGGTACTTCGACAGCACGAATCGCTACTCTCCAACGAGCTGAAGCAGGCGGCAGGCTATAGCCTCAGCCGCAAACGATGGAAAGGAGAAGGGTTGAAGGCAGAACGTATAGAGAAGACAGGCAGCCAGTGCGATGCGCTGCTTAAAGACCTTGAAATGTCCACCTACGTCTGCATTGCCGACTTCGAATACAAATATACGCGTGCTGGCGAACGCTACGGATGGGGCGTGGCACGCTATTGCACTCCAGAGGCCATGTACGGCGACGGGATAACCCATTGCGACCGCACGCCAGAAGAATCTCGCCAACGCATCATCAACCACCTTCACTCCCTATTCCCCTACGCCACCGACAAGCAGATAGAACGCCTCGTATAAGCCAAAACAATACATTAGAAACGCTTACACACGCCGTATTATCCAAAATACGACTACCATACGCCGAAAGACTGCAGACGACTATTTTTACTCTTTCTCCGACACAAAACAGGCCACAAGCCCATAGGTGATAGTGGGACGAATCCAAAATTCAGTTACAAGATAGTTCCTATATTCATTGTCAGGATATAGGTAAACAACATAGTTGTATATCATCGCAATGACCAAATCAACGACAAAAATCATCCATAAGTTGCCCTTGGAATAGCTCTTCCAATCCTTGCGGGCATAGAAGAATGTGAGCATGACAAGAAGCAACACCGACAACGTAAGACACACCAAATGAAGCGGATTATCGGCAATTGGGGGCGGGAAAAGAATGTCGCGCAACAAGATGGTGATGCCAACGCATATCGTACACCAATAGTTGAATTTAGTACTGTCAAGACGATTGAAGAAATACATCCACATCATCACAAAGCAAGCGATATAGAAAAAGTTTAGCACCAATTCAGACCACGACTCGCTGAGGCCGAAATGGAAAATGCCATAGAGCATGATGCCAACAGACAACGTTCCCGCCACACCCGTAATAACGATATCAACTATTTTTGTTTTCTTCTTGAACCGTGCCTTCATTTATATATCTCCCGCAGTCTTACTATTTCTCACAATATTTTTGAGTCTGCAAAGATATAAAAATGTTTGCAAACGACGGTATCAGTTTTTTTTAAGTAGGTAAATCAATGAAGTGACATTCTCAAAAATAATTTTGGCGAATTTCCCATTCTCAAGCGACAAACCACCACTTCATTCAACATAGACCACCTCAAATACGCATTTCGTACAACGAAGACGAAAGAGCATGCAATAGCCCTGCACAGACGTCTAAAAAAAACATATTTACGGGATATCATTAGATACGTATTCTCTTAAAACAGAATGCACATAATCTGGCCAACTGAAAATCAATCCGATACCATCATTATTATCAGAATACCTATTATAACGGTCAATACTATGGGGCCAAACAAAAGTCCCAAAGCATTGATTACACCAAGGAAAAAAACGGTACCCATAAAGTCTCTAACGGTAATATCACCATCCACTGCAAGATCTATTATTTGCGAGATAATAAAAGTAGCACTAAGGACCATGAATCCTATTTGAAACCCTACAAAAAAATTCACACGTATCCACAATGCAATGAGCGTAATAACGCTACCGACAAGACCCAAAATTAGGATAATACCCGGCCATGGATTTCCATTGGTTATTTTTTGAACAGTCCTTTTAGGAAAACTCATTGTTCCCATTTTCTTATACCTTTTATGAGTTACTAATGAAATTAAAAAAATATACTAAAAAACAATATGTGAAATGTGAATTGGTAAACACACTCACCACCATACAATTACAACACAATGCCTAAATAAAAAGCGTTTTGGTCTTTTATTAGTTGCAGCAACTAACATTTGCATAAAATTCTATTTTTCTCAATAAGTTTATTTATCTGGTAAATTATCTTTATACATTTACATAGTTGATTAATCACTTCGTCCTCATCTTCTATACCATCTTTAAGCCTCTCCTCTTTTATATTTCTTACTCTATCTGTATCAACATATATATATGTATCTGTTCTGAATGTGGCTTCATACAGGAACTCATCTACATAACAAAAAATCACAACATATTTGACCGAGAATATATCTTTCACTTTACGAGATTCATAGACAATCCATGTACTATCATTCGTATATAATAGTTTGCGAACTATAGTTTTTGCCTCTTCCCACTTTGATAAATCTACATATTGCAGAAAAAGTAAACTTTTTGTAATGCCGTTTCCTGATAGGCAATTTATATATTCGCCAAAATCTTTAGCCTTGATATACAGCGTACCGCCATTCTCTCCTGAAAAGAATTCCTTTTTAGCAAAAGACAAATCGGTATTATACAGGTCCGGCCAAATCCATATTGACGAGATTATAGCTTTGAAATAATCTATCAAATCTTGTTTGACAACAGTATTCCCTATTATCCGCGCATGACTTTTACAAGTATCCATCCCTCTCCTCCGCTCCCTTAGGTTATTCCATTTATGGGTTAACTCATATATTATTCCCCTTCTTTTCGTTGTCTTATCAGTATTAACCCCATAGAAGAAAGAATAATACTTGTTATCATCTATAGTAGTCCGGATATTCTCTAATTGTTTTTTCCAATCTGTAATTTTCAGTTTATCCAAGAATTCGTTAAAATCGCGAAAAGAAGTATCATTATCGTCAGAGCGAGGTTTTACTAAGAAAGACTTAATCAATAAAAAGTATTTTTGAAAAACAAAATTTAGATTAGCATCAGCATATTTATCATAGCATGGATACGAGCGCAAATCCAAATCCTCTTCAAAAACTTCTTCTTTCAAACACGACTCTGTGCCAACAGAATCTACTTTAGCCATTTTTTTGAAACGACATCTTTCTCTCCTGTTATGAATAGTATTATGTAAATCCGTTAAACAGATGACCAAGGCTACAATCATATCTTTGCAATCAGTATAATTGTGTTCTATGTTCACCAAACCATTTTTCTTGTATGAATCTACTAAATCGGTCAGTCGCTTGTTCAATTGCAAAACAAGGAATCTTGCTTTGTCCATCAGCAAGTGGTCATACTTGGCATCTATTGCATCAAATGCATGCAACAACTCTACATCAATATTCAAAACACGTAAAGATGATTTGTCGATAATTAAGCCATACCTTAGTTCTTTCTCCATAATCAACAAATAGGCATAATCCAGACTCAGATGACGTATTACTTCTCTCAAATTTTCTCTTTCGCTTTCTGTCGTCCAACGACGGGTATTTCTTTCCGTCATTTTCTGCGAACGCGTCGTTTTTATAGTGAAAATAAGCGTTGTGACGGCAACAATAAGCGCTAACAAAGCCAGCACAATAGAATAATCATACCATTTCTCGACCGTATTACTTGCCGTCAATTCCGTATTTCGCTTAATTGCTGTTAGTTGTGCCGTATCAGAATAGACATAATGCACAGCATCAGGGGATGATGCAGTTATCATTCGCGTGGTATCCGAATACACATAGTGTACCTCGGTAGGCGATGAAACAGGTTCCGCTCCCATTGCAAAAAAGCAATAAGACAAAGAAAGAAGAATCAACACAAAACGGAGCATATCTTTTCTATTGGGTTGTTACTTATAAAACACCTGACAAGCAAAAGGATTTCAGTAAGTTTTTGCAATCTATCGAAATAAGAATCGTATGGCAATTAAAGGTATCTCAATACGTTTTGCAACCATCTAATACCACTACTGTTAACCATCTGTGCCGAAGTTGTTATGGCTTCAGCAAAACCTGTAGTACTTGGCACATAGAATCTGTGACGCCCACTATTACAACTAAGTGTCATTTCTGTCAGGTGGGCATGCTCCCCACACCGCGCACACCACACATTGGCATATTCATCCAACTGTAGCACACCGCCACATCCGTCGCCATGTGTCCAATACTCCGAAGCTGCATGACCATAAGATTTTCTACATCCCGGACACGCCATATAAATATTTATTCTCATAGTGTTATTTTGTCTATTATATTTTTTTCACGTTGTTTCTGAATCAGTTCACCCAAAGTGGAATTGCCAATTTCAGCAGACGATATCGATACGTTCGGGAACAGGCTCTGCATACCCCGAACAATTTGGTCAGTACTTATATCGAGATTTATTATTTTCTGGAAAGCTTTGTAGCCAAGGGCGGACTCTGGCAGCCTGTCAATGTTTTCTGCCGTCAAGATAGCCATCACCTTCAAATGTTTGTTTAGGCGTTGCAACTCGCCTACAATCTTGTTGGCCACACTATCAGCATATTCGCATCTGTCCAAATTTCGTATCACCCATACAGCAGGTGCTGACTGGCGACATTTTGTAACAATGCGTCGTATCTCGCGCATTGCATCATCTGGCATCATTGCTCCGAGCTCAATGCAGTCCGACACGAGCAGGTCGTAGCCATATCTTTTAGCAAAAGCCGATGATAATGTTCTCTTGCCCGTACCCCTTCGTCCTTTGACCAAAAGATTGGCACAACTGGGCCGTTCCTGAAGCTCGCTATTATTCACACATTGCGAAAAAACAGACTCTATCCTTTGCAGCTCGGCTTTCTGGTCGTCAAGTGCCACAATATCGTCCCACAGAGTATGACTGGCTATGGACTGTTCTCCTCGCATCTGAGTAGGGGTAATACCTTTCATAGCAGTGAGAAAGTCCTCGTGCTGCAACTTGATATCCTCCATCTCGCCATTCAGCTGAACGCGTCCGCTCTTTGCATCAAACGTCATGTGACGGCGTATAGCACCCATGGCGGCTTCGCGATACAACATCTTCATGTCGGCACCAGAATATCCTCCCGTCAGCTCGCTTAGCAGTTCCATTGACTGCTCATTAACATCCGGGGCCAGAAGCTCTTGATGCTTCAACGGTACATATTTATGCAGTATATCCAATCGTGCGTCAGTGTCGGGGAGGGGGACCTCAAATTCCAAGTCGAAACGACCAGGACGACGCAAAGCCGGATCAACAGCCTCAAGACGATTTGTGGCGCCGATAACGAACACCCGACTGTTGCTATTCATGCCATCCATAAGGACCAACAATGTAGCTACAAGCGACACCTGCGCCTCCCCACTTTTGTCACTCCGCATAGATGCCAACGAGTCTATCTCATCAATGAATACAACACAATTACCTTTCGTTGCTGCCTCTTGAAACTTCTCGGTCAAACGGCGCTCCCCTTCTCCAAAATACTTGGATTTCACCTCGGAGAACTCTATCTCAATAAAAGACGACCCCATTGATTGCGCAACAGCCCTCGCTATCATTGTCTTACCATTGCCCGGAGGGCCATAGAGAATCATTCCCTTAGGCGGGTCTATGCCAAAACGTGTAAGCAACTCGGGATAATTGATTGGAATCTGTATAATCTCACGCAAACGATTGATGACACTATCTAAGCCGCCTATTTTGGAGAAATCTATCACCTTCTGACGTTTGGCGGGCAGACCTTCAAATATCACCTTTGTGTTATCACCAACTCTATACGCCACTCCTCGCTCTTTGGGCTTGGGGAAGAGAGCCGTGACCTCGCCACGAACCGTCTGCTTCGTGGCTGGATTCACATTTACCATCTGCCACACATAGACCACCCCCACGCGCGAACGAAACAGATTCTCTGCTGTCAGCACCTCATCGTCAGACCAGTTTGCAACCTCTTCTGGATTAAGGCTTACTACCACGGATTCTGCCACCGCAAGATTCTTATTATCAACGGAGGCCACACTCACATCCATATCTTTCTCGTACATCCATGTGCCATGCAACACACCCTTAGGAACAAATATGGAACCATCAGCAAACGCCATTTTATCTGACAACAGAGAGACTTTTGCGTAAAAAGTAAACTTGGCCAAAACATGTTTAGAAACAACCTTAACATAGCGAGGTTCGTCAGGTTGTTCTCCGTTAGGGAATATCTGTGCCCAGTCATTCTTAGTAACCCACACACTCATTGTATTGGGAGGGAAATCGGCAGCCCCTGTAGGCAATACCGTCATCTTCATATCTTTCATTCTTTTATGCTATTTATAATTGTGGATAAAATCGACTTCTTGTCTTCATGCGAAAATACATCAATGTCTGATTTTGAAATAATATTTACACACTCATCTATCGCTTTCATGTAATAATTATCTTCACCTATCGCTTTCATGTAATAATTATCTTCACCATTCATTTGTGGTTCCTGAAAAATCCATCTTGCAATAGGGTATTCTGCGGAACACTTGTCACAACGGAAACAGCCATTAGTCCCGACATACATTCTTCCAGGTCTATCTCCATCCTCACATTTATGCCGCCATATTCTTTTATCTGTATCATCACTTAACGGATTCGGCATCCTTATAGGGAAGTACCGAACACCGTTTTCTGAGAAAGGTTTATCGGAAAGATGAAAAAAACAAATCTGCTGCCAATTTAAGCCAGCCTCAGATATCATTTGGCCAGCCCTAAAAATACATTCTTTTAAATTTCCTACAGAATATTGCGCCTCGCTCTTTTCCACAAAACCTTTTGAGGAATAGTCAGCCTCGACTTGCTGCACGGGACCCATAAAATTCCAATTGAACCATACACTATCTTCCCCACACCGATGGCATCTAAAATGGCCATTATCTCCTAACATCATCATGCCACCACACTCATGATGATGCCAGAATTTTTGTTTTGTATTTATGCCCATACAAAACCCGATAGGATTTGATATGAACATTTGAATATAAGTGACATCACCTATCTCCTCTTTTATCAGCTTACCCATAATGTGTATATTTCAAGGGTTTATGTTTTTTTCTTCTTGATAAATATTGTCATTCCGCACAAAAACCAAAAGGCATAATGGGAGAAAGGCCTATACCTCTCTCCCAATTAAGCAGACTACCAGTCTTTTCCCATATTTTGAAGGAACGTCTGCAACCACATTATTCCAGCCTCTTGAACCATTTGTCCGGCAGTGGAGACAGCCTTGGCAAGTCCCTGAGCTGAAGCCTTCACAAACTCATCAGGAGAATTTGAATGTCCCGGGCAATTATATGCCCAATTTTTCACATGACTCTTTTTGCCACATTTTTTGCATTTGTAATAGGCATCGTCTCCCACGTATATGTCACCATGACATCCATTGTCATAATGCGACCAAAAAGAACGTTCCGTATTTCTACCCTGATCGTGACAGACAGGACAGCTGATAAACAACTGGAAGTATGTGTGATTATCTTCAGAAAAATTATTAAGTGCCATAATATTGTGTGTTTTTTTAGTTAGTTATTATTATCCGACAGACCAAGAATGTTTTTTGCTGTATCTATTACTCTGTCCTTTATTTTATTCAAAAAACCGTCCTTATCCGATGTATCGGCTTCTTTATCATCATCTACAGGTTTATCACCCTCTTTGTCCGATGGTGTCCCTTTTTGTTTGTCAACAGGGGCATCATTACCCCTATTTTTCGAGACATCATCATTCTTGTCCGTAGATTTATTTCCCCCATCGGATGGATTACCCTCCACTTTGTTTTTTGAGGCCTGTTCTATCGCTACATCTGTGATATCTGGAGTCTGTTCGACTATTGCAGGCAGATATGTCTCCACCGTTTTACGGACAATCTTGGCAGGCATGGCGTCGTCATATAATTTAATCATAGCGTCAATCAGGCGCTTGTAACCATCAATTGCCGTACCTCGTTTATGTGAGGTTAGTACAACTTCGGCACCCGACTCGATAAACTTTTGCAACTGTTCACCAGCATAGTGTTGTCCACGAATGTAGGCATTGAAGCCCTCTTCTACAGCACGTTCCTTCTCCTTCTCACTGAGGTCTTCCATGCGACGCAGTTTTTTCACGTACTTGTCGGTAGTTGCCATAATATCGATAACCGATTCTGCCTGATGCGACAAAGCGGTAATAATAGGCAACACAAACATCTCTACTTCGTCATAAGGCAACTGTTCGCGACCACCATACCACTCAAGCAAGTCTGAAAAGAAGAACTCCATGCTTTTCTTGAATAACTTAGGGTCGTCCATTTGTGTTTGAAACCACAAGGTCGAACACTGTAGCTGTACCTCGCCGAAAACGCTTTCCTCGTTTGGTGGATTTTTTGCATCGTCGTGCAAATCGCGTGCCGACTTCACAGCGGTCTGTTTCACCTTTGACGCATCACTTTTTGACTTAATGATTAAGAAACTCTCCAAACGCTCGAGAGCAATAATCATATTGTGGAACACATCGTCAAGGTTACGCATCCTGACGTTGATTCGTTCTTGAACTTGTTCTGCCATAACGTTTATTTTTTTACTTTTTTTATTATTCATTCCTATTGGTCGAAGGGTCATCGGTTGGGCTGTCTGATGTTGGGGGAGTCACAGGAACATCCTCGTTACCTTTCTCCTCCTTTGCACCATAGACTTCCGCCAGTGTCTTCAATAGATTCTGGAGGCCATCTATACCTATAGTTTCTATCATCTGTGCCCCAATGCTTGAAGCATCTGGGAAGGATATCTCTTTATAGTTCCCCGCTGCATCATCTGCGACAAGTTTCATTTTGCCAGCCTCATAGTCTGCCATCCATTTATTGATAGCTGCAGACTTGCCTTGTTGCTCGCATTCTACATACGCCGTATCGGTGTCTATCGTCACAGGCACACCAGTATCGGCATAGGTTATTCCTTTCGCTTCGTAATCGCCACCTTTATTATAAAGCGATGGCTCAACAAATTTCAATTCAAATTTTGCCATTTCTGTAACCCTGTTCCGTGTCGGGTGCAACCTCTTGTCCGCCTGAGTTCCAAATAACAGACATTATGAAATATGAAAAAAGCATAGAACTCGTGTTGCTCGTCCTATACGCTTCAGGCATCGCCAAACGCCTAACCAAAATAGAAACTTGCTGAACCTTATCCTATGCCTCCAATATGCACACGTAGCCTTGCAGCAACTACATATTGACAAGCAAAGATGGCATCAGTACCCAGTCCTTTGGTTTCTGTTTTTGGCGATTTAGAAGCGTGGACTATACAAATGCTTTTTTTGCACAAACCGACATTTACTCCCATCGGTTTTCAGATGGCAAAAATACAACATTTTTTTTATTCCGAAGTTTTTTTCTGATGCCAAAAGGATAAAGTTCGCAAAATTATATTCTTATTAATTGGTATCCAACAAAAAAGTATTAGTAAAACAATAGTGTGTCTTGGGGTCGCTCAATCACTTGTGGTTATCTTTAATTCACAGGCAATAGAGCACTTCTCAATTCTTGTTTTTTACTCAATCGTTCATTTCGTAAGACGTAAGCGAGTTTTGGGAAAGGCATATAACACCATCCAAAATACAATACTGTGGACAACGCTATGCCAACTACTGCAACGAATGGCGCAGCTATCGCCTACATATCAACATACGCTGGCAAGCACCAGACAAAACAAACACCTCTAAAAGCACAGACTATTTTTCGCACTGGAATCAGCCTTTAGATACCAATATTGACGTTTCGTTATTCGAAAGGGATAGCAGTTGTAGTAATGCTACACTTAAAAAAGTGCGATAAAACAAAAAAACATTTAGATTGATACCTCCTCAGAAACGACGCGTCAATACTCCCACATATCAGAGCTTATATTAAGCAGCATATCATCTATGCGCTCGGATTCGAGCAGAGCATCCTCACCAATGAGATATGATGCGATGTCACGATTATAACGGTTGCTCTCGCGTGTCACGAAACCATTGTAGCGACGATAGTCAAAAAGGGTTAACCACGATGGATTATGAGCATTGTTGCCTTCAATATACGCCTCATGGCGCGCCAAAAGCTTACGCACCGAGGGCGACTGCATCGGCACCCAAAACAGCGGGACCATACCCATAGCTATTGACTCTTCTCCGACGGTACGAATTTTATTATAAACAAGCGCAAAGGAAAGCGTGCGCACCCACTGGTCTGTTGACTGCTTCTCCACATACCACACATCTTTAATGTATAGCTGTAGTATTGTCTCCGACGAAAACTCACGAGGGACGATAACAGTCTTGTACTCGTAGTTTTCGTCATCATCAATTATTTCAAGTTGCAACGTGTCGCCTTTCGTCATCTGCTTAACGAAAAACTGGTTATCAATAGGCACCTTGCACTCGTCATCGCTGTATATAGGTATCTGGTCGTTGCAAATAGCATCCCAAAGCATGTAGGCAAAGTTCTTGCGACCGTCAACGCCTTCACGCTCTATGGGGTAATAAAAAAACTGGTTAAACTGCTCACGAAAGTCAACAGTACGCCATATCATAGTTTCCCACACTACATCGCTCTCGCGGACAAAGCGCATAGGCATTGGCGACTGCTCCTTAGTGAGAGACCTATCATAAAAATAATGGTATGTCTCCAAATCGTCAAACTGTGCTGATGCTAAAAAAGGAAGCAAAAGCACTAAAAGTAAAAAGGTATTGCGGAGACGTGGCATAAGAGAAAAAAGAAAAGGGCCAAGGGATAGCGAACTACCTCTTAACCCTTTTATATAGAAAAATATCAAATTGCTATTGTATGTTTTTGCATATTAGTACTCCCACATATCCGATTCAATATCGAATATACGGTTTTCTATCTCCTGCGAGAGGAGGATAGCATCCTCTCCAACAGTATAGGAAGCGATGGTACGATTAAAGCGGTTAGACTCGCGCACCACATAGCTGTCAAAATAGCGGTCTATGAAGACATCGTCGTAACTGCGTTGTGCTGCATTGTTGCGCTCGTCATAAGCATTGGCCTTAACAAGCACATTGCGCACACGCATGTCGTTCATTGGGAACCATGCAACGTCATAGCTACGGCAAGTACGTTCTTCTTCTGCTCCATCAGTGCCACCGCGCGTAACACAACGGTTATAGACAAGCGACAAAGCTACGATACGTACTTTCTGACGGGTATCCTGCTTCTCTATGTACCAGAACTCTTTGAGTTTCATGCCAAAGATATTTTCTATGCTATAGGGCAGGGTATCATAATTGAAATCGCCCGTACCAACAAGCATACCATCTTCATCCTCTACCTTTACCTCGCTCACGACGGGCTCACCAAGAGCCTTGGTCTGAACAGCAAAATCGGCCGGAACCTTGAGGTCGTCATCCTTGAAAGCCTCTATATCACCATTCTCCCATGCACGCATGAGCGTATTGGCGATGTTGATACGTCCTTGAGTATTATCGGTAATGCTCGTTGGGAAATAGAAGAACTGGTTGAATTTCTCACGAAAGTCAACGCTACGCCATATAGCTGTCTCCCATACCACATCGCTCTCGCGAAGGTAGGCATAAGGGATAGCCTTGCGACCTTGGAAGTTCTCTTTCTTGTAGTAGTCAGTGAAATTAGGCTCATCATCGGCATCGATAATATCCTGAGCATTGACTACATTGCCGCTAAGGGCGATAGCGAACAGTGAAATACCAAACAATAGCTTTTTCATATTTTTATTTTTTAGAGTGATAATTCTATATTGCGTTATACGTTAGCAGTGTGGAATTAGTTGCAGGGGAGGTCAAAAAAACTATTTCTTGAGACGACAGCTGATAGAGACTGGGCGAGGCGACTTGCCATCGTTGCAGTCCACCTGTGCGGTGATAAAAATCTTCTCACCACTACGAGCCTTCGACAAACGGTCTTTGACTTCAGGATTATTCATAATCTGACCGCTGCCAGAAATTTCCATGGACTTACCAACCTCGATTGTCCAACCCTTGATTTTAGGAAGCTTCTCTTTGGGCAATTTGAACGTAAAATTCTCATCATACTGCGTACGGAGCCCATATGAATTGATTTCAGCTATGGTTACCGAACCACCATTCTTGCCACCGAAGGTAAGCAGAGGTGTCGGCATAGGCTTAACACGGAACACGCGGTTGGTAGCCACAGTACGCATGCTGCCATCGATAAAGGCAGCCACATCAAAGACAACCTGACTCTTGCCCGAAGCAGCCATCTTAGCCGTCACATTAAACTCGCCCGGATTGCTGGTCGGGGTAAAGGTGGCATTGCCTTCTTTCACCGTAACCTGAATACGCGGTTTGGAAACTCCCGGCACCGAAATAGAAACGGGGTTGTCCATGCCCTGATAGACAACATTCATGTTAGTAAGCTCGACGATGGCAGCTGGTGCAGCCACAAAATATTTCTCCTCAAACTTATAGGACTGAGGCTGGTCGCCGTTGCCTTTCACATAGATAGTACCAGCAATAGTATGTTCTCCCACACTACCAGTAGAACCGCTTATGATAACGGCACCATCGGCATTGCTGCTACGAGTAGAGCCATTAGCAGTGACAGTGAAGGGGGTCTTCGAGTCGTAGGCTGCAATGCGCACCTCGGTCTCGTATTTTCCGCCCTGCATCACGTATGCCATACCACCAACAGGCTTGGTCACGTAAGTAATCTTATCAAACTTAAAGTCTTTCTCGCTGATGCTGGCATAGAGCTCTTTGACAGCATCAAACTCAACAGTCATAACCTCGGATTTGAGACGGGAAAGAACCACCATATCGGCAATAGCGATAGTATTGTCAAAGTTCATAATCTCCCAGTTAGCCCACTGCCTGTTGTGCTCGCTCCATGTCTGCTGCTCCACATTAAGAGCCATCTTCACCTCATGGTCGCCCAACAGTTCATTGATTTTACGTTTATACTCTATGATGCGTCTCTTGATATTCATAGCGGGCACATCAGAGGTTGAATCAATAGACTCTGGTTTGTCGCCGAGGAAGAAGCGCGTACCATCATTGTTGTTGTCGGGCTTACCGATAACGACCAGACCATGACGTTGTATAGCAGCTCGGGCACTATCAATAAGGTATGTACCATCAGGGTTGCGTAGAGGAATATGCACGGGGATAGCATTGCCATCAGCATCGTGGTCCTTGATGTCAACATTCTCCTGCAAAAAGCATAGGAAAGCGCAGTTGACAGAGTCAATATAACGTTCAAGTTCTTGAGATATGGCGCGAACCTCCTGAGCCTTGGCCCAGTTGGCTGCCGTCTTAGAAGGATTGTTCTGATAGGCTTTTTCAAAATCAGAGTACGACTCATTGATTTTATCTTGCAGGCTGATGTTGGATTTCTCCATAGCATCGCCCACAGTGATAAAGCCTGCAAGCACCTCGGCCGACACGTTGAGAGCCAACATGGCGGTATAGACGAGGTACATCATCTGTATCATTTTTTGTCTCGGGGTTTCCGGACAGTTTGAAGCACTCATAGTCTATATTTTTGTTTTAATTAGTAATTAGGTTAATTAGTAATTAAAATAGACTATCAGATGCGCGTCTGCATAGCGGCAAGCATGTTGCCATATACATTGTTAAGTTCGGAGACTTTACGAGACAAAGCGTCAACCTGCTCTCTATACTGGAGTACGGACTCGGCAGAATCGGCGAAATTGGTAACCATCGTAGAGATACGCTCTTGGATTTCTTTCGTTGACTCAAGCTGCGAAGTAGAGTTTTTCAGCTGCATCTCGTACATGGCGTTGATGGAGGCAAGGCTTGCGGCCATCTTCTTCATCTCGTCCGCATAGTTGACCTCGGTGCCACTCATGGCCTGTGCCGTCTCTTTGTAGATGTTGGTCAACGTGCTGACGGCTTCGGGAGCCCCCGTCATACTCTGCTGCAACTTGCCAGCAGCATCGGCAGCACCCTGCATATTGGACACAAACTGGTCGGTAGCAGCAGTGGCAGTAGCCATATTGTTCATAGAAGAAGCCGAATCAGCAAGGTTTTGCATTCCTTTGCCCAAACGTTCTATGAGTTCGGGTGTAATGTTGGCCTCCTCAAGCATCTCATCAAGTCTCTGCGTGAGGGGGTCTGTGGTCTTACCATCTTGATTGTTGGGTAAAGAGACAGCATTATTATTCATGCCGGCAAGCTGTGGATAGACGAGACTCCAATCCCACTCTTTATGAAGCGGCTCAAAAGCCGAGAGGAAGAAAATAATGGTCTCTGTACCCATACCTACGATAAGCATCTCGGTACCTCCGGGCCAGTGGTTAATTTTGAAAAGAGCACCGATAATAACAACGGCTGCACCCCAGCCATACAGTTTAGCCATAAAATTCTTGTAGGCCTTACTGTTTACCATTCTGTCAAGAAAACTCATAGTGTTTTGTGTTTTTGTGTTAATTATTTTTTTGATGTATTGTGCAAATATTACAAAGGCGAGGCAGGGAGACACACCAATGAGTAATCCCTGCCTCAGCCTAAGAAATCTTAATTGACGTTGGATGCCGTCTTGAGGTTGTCGCCCTTCACGCGGCCCATATAGCTCTGCACACAACGGAAGCCGATGTAGCACTTGGAGGTATCTTGGAACTCGTAGGAGCGCGTCTGAACCTGAATGAAATATTTTTGGTCTTTCCATGAGCCACCACGCACGACCTTGCGTTTCATAGCAATGGGGTCTTCGTCAACAGCACTGTAGTTGTAGGTTGGGGCAAGAGCGTTGGCTACAATATAGGTGGACTCGTTGTAGGAGTCTATGCACCATTCGGACACGTTGCCAGCCATATCGTAGAGGCCGTAATCGTTGGGGGCATAGTGCCCGACCATAAGGGTGCGCACGCCACCATCATCATCATAGGCACCACGCAGTGGCTCGTAGTTGGCGAGGAAGCATCCATTAGGATTGCGCACATAGGGACCACCCCACGGGTAGCTCTGCTGTGCCATGCCGCCACGGGCAGCATACTCCCATTCAGCCTCTGTAGGCAGACGGAAGTCATGCATAGAGGCATATCCGATGCTTGTCAAGTAATCGTTGAGATAATGCGAACGCCATACGCAGAAAGCCTTAGCCTGATTCCATGTGATACCGACAACGGGATAGTTGTCATAGGCAGGCGAGTTGAAGTACTGGCTTGAGAAATCATCGTTAAGACTATAGGTATAGTCATGTATCCAGCAGAGAGTGTCCGGATAAATATTGATAAGCTCCTTGCGGATAAAAGAGGAACGGTTGTTCAAGCCTTTTGGACGGTTGCCGAACATAGTGCCGCGGTACTCATCCTTGATGTCCGTAACATTATCCTCCTTAGCGGCAGCAGCATGATAGTCAACCCAGTAGAACTCATAGTTAAGTTTGGCGGGGTCAATGCTACGCACACCGTCGATACGGTCTTTCTCGGCAAAATAAAGGTCGTTGAGAGCCTCGCGCTGCTCGGCATCATTCCATCGAATTTTGGTCTTCTTGTTGAGCAGAGGCACCTCACGCGGTTCGCCATCCTCTTCTTCCTCAATCTGGAAGCCCTCAATGCCGGCATTAGCAAGAGTACGGCGGGCTATAGAATCTATCACCCAGTAAACGAACTGACGATACTCGTTGTTGGTGATTTCCGTCTCATCCATAAAGAAGGACGACACCTGCATGGTGCGCGGCTGTGAGGTTACACCATAGGTCTCATTCTGGGTGCCTGCACCCATAGCGAAATTGCCTTGTTCGATGAAAACCATACCCTTAAGGTCGATATCCTCAAAGAAAGGACGGTTTTTGACACCGACAAGTTCACCTTTGTCGGACGACTTGCAGCCACAGAAGAGAACAGTGACAACAGCAAGCATTAGGAACAACTTCTTCATATTGGTGTGTTTTATGTTATTCAAGACTTATTTATCTTTTACGGATTTTTCTATATTTTGTTACGATAGTAGTCGTTATGTCAGTTTGTTTCGTCGGCATTAGAACAGGTAGCGCGTGTTACGATACATCGTCACAGAACGCTGTGGGATAATGACTTTGAAGCAGTAGCGCAGGTAGAGCTCCAACGAGCCGGCGCTGCGGCCACCCTTGTATGCACCAAGCTTGGAAGTAGTGATGTCGTAGCCAACGCCGACGCGAAGCTTGTTCCATGTGATACCGCCAAGGAGCGAGACAGCATCGTTGAAGCGGTAGGCGGCACCAAGCCAGAAGAAATTCTGATAGTCCAACAGGCACGAAGCATCCACCTGCCACGAGGTGAAGTTGGTGGTCTTGACAAGGACGGAGGGGCGCAGCTTGAAAGAGGGATGGAACGGCAGCGTATAGTCGAAGCCGCCCATGAGGTAGAGCGTGCGCACGTTTGAATATTGCAGATTGTCGCTATGTGTGCCCAACACATTCTTCAGAGAGAATCCCAAATAGTAGGCTCCGGGGACATTGTAGTAGAGGCCTGTAGAGAGGTCGAAAAGCATGTCAGACTCCTGTTGCTGCGACGGCAGAAGTGGGTCGGAAGAACCAGCACTCGAGAAATCGTCATCAGCACCGCGCAGCTGAGCGAAATCAATCTTACCATTGAAAAGATTAGCCTCGATAGCAGCAGCCAATGTACCCTGTCCCCAGTAGATGCGGAACGCGTAGTCGAGATTAACACCAATGGTGTTTCGATATCCAATATCCTCGCCAGCCACAGTGAGACCAATGCCGCCATGCAGGAATTTGACAGGCATATCGACAGAGAAAAGATAGTCGGTAGGCACCTTGCCGGCACTAATGCCTTCGGCAGGAGCATCGAGCTTAAGCCCCATCCACTGACTGCGATAGAGAGCAGTAGCACATATAGAACCATTGCTTCCAGCATAGGCAGGGTTGTAAGAGAGCCTGTTGAACATATATTGTGTGAACTGGGCCTCCTGTTGAGCAATGGCAAGACACGAAAATCCCACCATTAAAACAGCAAAAGCTAAGAATTTAGGTAGCGCGATTTTCATGTGTAAACAATATCTGCCTATATATAAACATCTTTTTTTCAATTATTTATACGTACAAAAGTGTGCATTATCACAATACAATGCATACAAATGAACGTTTTGCAAAGATAATTTTTTTTTTTGAAATGCAACAATTATGTTATTTGATTTTTTAGTTAGTTTGAATTATTTGTAATCGAGGATATGTTTCGCGGAGCTCGTCAGCAATGAGTTGTATCTCTTTCTCGTTGCGCATAATGCAGATTATCACTTGATAGCCATTTGACACCTTATGATATTCTACAACATCAAGATACTCCGTAGGCAGGAGCGATGCACGACGCTCTGCCATCTTGAGAGTATGCTCGGTGGAGAGGACAATGTCGAAAAACGGGCCACTGCCGCGCGGCCTCTGTCGATTCTTATTCTTAATACTAACACCCGATTCGGCACACACGCTCGACTTGTCTTGGGGCCGATAGTCTATATCATCAGATTCGGTGTCGTCATCACCGTCTATAAAATAGGGGGTCGCATCCTCCTCGTCTTCGGTCAAGTCCAACGACTCCGCTATATCCTCCTCTTCCGAGTCAGCATCAGGAATCAGTACGAAATCTGACGGCTTTCGTGGCAGTATGCGCACCGATACATCACCTCGGCCTTTGATACCAAGAGCGGCTATCGCCGTACGCGTCATATCAAGTACGCCACGCTTGGGGCACCTGTCATTTACAAGCAGGACAACACGCTGTCCCCCGCTGCGATTTACCACCTCCACATAAGAACCGAGTGGGATAGACTTGTGGGCGCAAGTCATCTTGTCCTGCGTGAAGACGTCACCCGACGAGGTCTTGCGTCCGACAAAAAAATCAGCATAATATGTGGCTATCATGTTGTATGTAGTGTCCGGCACGGCATACACCGCACCACTTGTCAACAGGACAAGCGTCAGCAACATACTATATACTAATTGTTTCAAAATGACGAGCCGTTATGTGACATTCTGTTATGGCAGTTCCTATGAATCGAGGTTGTGGACAACAACCCATAGCATTATAGATTTTAATATCTGAAAGTTGATTTTTACATGCCTGCCCCAACAAGGTATTTTCAGAAGTCCCTTTTACTATATAAACCTACCGAGAACATATGAATAGGGATTATCAACCTTGTGCCGCATCCAGCAGCGATTGCTACCAGTTGACCGCATCGGAATGAAACCATTGTCCCTGAGCGCGTAGCACCTGCTCAATAACATCGCGCAGACAGCCGTGTCCGCCTTTGATGGGCGAAATATAATGCGCTACTTCAAGGATTTCGGGTACTGCATCGGCAGGACAGGCAGCTATGCCCACCTGCCGCATAATCTCATAATCGGGTATGTCGTCGCCCATATAAAGCACCTGCTCTGATGTGAGTTGCTGCTCGTCAAGAAATTGACGATAGGTCTGCATCTTGTTGGCGCAACCGGAAAAGATATGCTTCACGCCAAGATACTGCATCCGGTTGACGGTGCTCTGTGAATTGGCACCGGTGATAAGGGCAAGGATATAGCCTTTCTTGACGGCATATTGTATGGCATAACCATCCTTGACATTGAAGGAACGGATGGCATCGCCATTGTATAATATCCATGCGCTGCCATCAGTCATAACGCCGTCGCAGTCAAAGAGGATGGCGCGGATTTTTTTTAACGAGTCTTGGGATAACATGATATATGTTGTTGTGTATGAGCTAACGTATTAGTTTGTTGTTGTATTGCCAGAAGAAAACTTTTGTACCTTTTATGCTTATCTCGAAAAAAACTCACTTTTAACTCGTCCTAATATAATGTATCAAAACACATCTGGGAATAAGCACCTATCTATTTGTTCTATACCGATGCAAAATATTCAAGCATCTGACGGTTATACCTCCACTGGTCGGAATCTGTTAGATTCTGGTTGTGCCATAGCGTAGTGAGCGTGCCACCGTTGCGACGCGTCTCATCGACAAGCGAGGCATACACCTGCTGTATTTCGGCATCAGCCATTGTCTTGTATTTTCGCATTGTAGTATCCATTACGGCAAATGGGTGCAACATCAAAGGCAGCTCCTGATTGGTTGAGAGGTCAAAGAAGGGATACGGCGTACAGGTGCCGCAACGGAACCCTGGTTCTTCGGCATAGCCGAGCGAGTAGTCTGACTGTATTCCGGCATCAATCAGCGTCTTGAAGGTGTCGGGAAAAGCGACCCGCAGGAAATGGGCTCTTGAACGTACAATAGGACGGTGTAGGATTGCCGAGAGACGCTGCATCTCGAGTTCAACGAGTTCTGGCTGTTCCACAGCATAATAGGAGGTGTGTATCCCCATCTTGGCATAGTCGTCAAGATGCTGTATGAGCTGGCGGTGGGTGCGGTTAGTGTAGGCTATCGGTTTGTCGTAGATGCTATAGTCGGCAAGGAGGACAAAGAACACTGGCTTGATAGAAGGGTGCCGTTGGGCAAGGTCGAGTATATAGTCGAACGTGTCGTAGGGGTCGTCCTCTTTGCCCATAATGACGCGGATGCGGCGGCGCACGGCGTCGTAGTCGTGGTTAAGCAGCGCGTCACGCATAAGGCCCCTGCAGGTGCGCAGCATGCCCTTATGGCGATAGCAATAAGCGGCATCAATATCAATAGTTACAAGAAACTCAGCATTATGCAAAGGGTGCTGCAGCGAGGGAAATGCCTGACACAGCACGTCGCGCACAAGCAATGCCCAACGGTCAACGACGGCCTGCATTAGGAAACCATCGCGTGCCGCCAGGCTTTGGCTGGAAGGAAAACGGCCATGCTCGTCGGCAACGAATGGCAGATACTCCTCATAGCGTGAAAGCATGAAGAACGATGCCGCAAAGGGGTCAAACGGCAGCGACGACGGCTGTTCAACCGGGAAGATGGCATGGGTGTCGCCGACAAGGGTATAACCTATTTCGCGAGGAGCAACGGAAGTCTCAAACAACAATGTGTCACAACGGAAAGAGGGTTCATCGGCAAGCGGGGCATCCACACCATAACTGAACCTTGGTCCCTCATGCTCCATGAAAGCAGCAATGGAGGTGGTTATCTGATAATCTATATGCAAGATATAGCTCAACAACACGTTGAGCGTGTATCCGAGACGATTAGTGAGGCGAGGGACGTAAACGAGGAGCATCAGGCAGTGGGGTTATATAATTAGTATATAAGGCTTCTGGATGTAAGATTGTCAAAAGGATAGCTGCGCAGTCGTAGGCGATACCTCCAGATGTGCCACACGTCCCAACGGGATGGCGAGATTTTGTACGCCGACATGGCCAAAAGGTGCATTGAAGCAGACGGGGAAATCATAGCCCGCAACAGCTTCAAGCACTATATCTGCCACCGAGCGTCCGAAAGGCGTAGCATTGTCGTGCATATCGGTGAACTGCCCCACAATGAGTCCTTTGAGCTTGTCAAATTTGCCGCTGCGACGCAGAGCCTGCATCATGCGGTCGATATGATAAAGATACTCATCAACATCCTCAATCAGCAGCAGTTTGCCACTCGTATCAATATCCGACGGCGTACCTACAAGGCTGTAGAGGATTGACAGATTGCCACCGACAACGACACCTTCGGCATTGCCACAACGGTTGCGCACAACGGCATTATCAGCTGGCGCGCAATCAAAACGATAATCACATTCGCCTACACCAAAGAGCACATCGTGCAATGTCATGACGGCAGGCGACGCAAAGTCGTCAGCCGTGATATTTATAGGCATGATGGCATGGAGCGTAGGGCATCCTACATGGGTGTGGACATGGCTATGCAGGACCGTGGCATCGCTGTAGCCCACAATCCATTTGGGAGTAACGGCGAGCGGAGAAAAGTCAACGCTGTCTATGATGCGTGCGGTGCCATATCCGCCACGGGCACATATTATGGCTTTGACATCCACATCGTCTATGGCATGCTGCAACAGTGCCGCACGGTGGGCATCGCTGCCTGCAAACTGACACTCTGTGGCATATAGCCCATCCGGAATGACGGGACACAACCCCCATGAGCGCAGCAGCTGGACAGCCGGCTCAAGCTCCACAGGAGACACCTTGCGCGCCGTAGCGACGATAGCAACCTTATCGCCACGACACAAAGGATTGGGCGTATTCATCAAGTATAATAACGCAAAGAATATCTAATTATTGCTAAATCTACCAATCCGCCAGACAGCGGAACCGTCCAAAACATTGGGTACATCCTATTGCCACGAGTCATGACGCTGTCCACAATCTCTGTCACGATGGGAGTTCCTCCGTCTGGGGTTTTACAATTTGTCCCTCTTGTTCTATATGCGCTATCAGAACCCGATAAAAGGGATGTTGCGCAAGTGTGACAGTATTGCCTATGATGATGAGTTTCATGCGAGCACGGGTGATGGCGACATTCATGCGCCGCAGGTCACGTAGGAAACCTATCTGATGGTCATCATTGTCGCGCACCATGCTGATGATAATAACATCGCGCTCCTGTCCTTGGAAACCGTCTATAGTATACACGCTGATAGCCTTCCGTATAGGGTTGAGCATGCGCTGGCTGCGTATCATGCGACGCAAGAGGCGCACCTGCCCACGATAGGGCGAAATGATGCCGAAGTCGATGCCGTCGTCAATGATATGCTCCATGCCTATCATCTTTACATAGTCGCGCAGTGACTGTACGAGCAGGCGTGCCTCCTCCACGTTAGAGCGCGTGGCGGAGCGTGATGCCTGCCGCTCGGAGAAGTCAAGGTCGGCGGTGTCAATCCATGTCAAGGCGGTATCCATTGGCGAGACAAGGTTGTCGGCAACTTCTGGGGCTGCCACAAGCCTACCATCGTAGAACCACTGCGAGGGGAACTGCATGATGGAGCTGTTCATGCGATACTGCATAGTCAGCAGCGTTACGCACGACGGCTTCTCGTTGACAAGACGCGACATGAGGGTGCGTCCCAATCCGCCGCGGAGGGCCTCGGGCGACTTGACCGTGGGCGGCAGTTGCTGGTGGTCGCCTCCGAGGACCACGCGCTCCGCTTTGAGGATGGCTGCCCAGCAGGCTGGTTCAAGGGCTTGCGCCGCCTCGTCAATGAAAAGCGTAGTGAAATGGTGATGGTCGAGCAGTCGATAGGCACTGCCGATGAGCGTGCATGATATGACACGCGACTGGTCAAAGAGGTCGCGGTTAATTTTATATTCCAGCTCAGTCTGACGCTCGCGCAGTTTGCGCAGACGTGCCTGTCGCTCACGCCCACTACCCTTTATCTGCTCCGGAGCACGCAGCAGGCGTTGTATGCTCCACAGTTCTATATAATCGGGATGGTCGGCAAAACGGCGTTCATAGCTGCACTGCATCACCTCGTCGCTCATGCGCATCGGATTGCCTATGCGCAACACAGGCACGCCACGACGCATGAGCTGTTCGCTAATCCAATCGACAGCGGCATTGCTGGGTGCTGCCACCATCACCTGCTCCTCGCGGCGCAGGGTCTCTATGATAGCCTCGGTGAGCGTGGTGGTCTTGCCCGTGCCGGGAGGGCCATGGACTACGGCAACCTCACGAGCCTCTACGACACGCTGCACAGCACTGTTTTGCACCTCGTTGAGCCATGGGAACCGCAGCGGCTGCTCATGTCGGAACGTGGGTTGCAACGCCCCTATGAGTGTCTCACGCAGATGGATGAAACGCTCGTCGCTGCTACGCATGGCGGCAGAGAGCGACTCCTGCATGACCTGATAGGAGGTGGTATCTATTGAGAGTTGCAGCCCCACAAGCGATGACTCGGCTATAGTTCTGAGACTGACGAGCATAGCCTTATCAATGAGACGGACCCTGACGAGACCATCGCCGACACTGTCAATAAAGCATACGCCGCCGACCTGCAATACCTCGCTGCCATCGGCAGCAAGGCGGAAGAAATGCACCGGTCGTCCGGGTTCGAAATCGTTGTCCAGCGGCTCCTCATCGCTACTGTAGGTGACGGTGATGATAAGGTGGTTGAGGGCATTATAGTCCGACTGCCCCAGCTCTACGGGATAGTGTATCCCTGCCTCATGGAGGCGTCCGCTTATGCGGTCGGGTGAGAGACGGTGTAGATAGGTCTGCCGTTCATATTCAAGCTCGTGCTTGAGGAGTAGCGACAGCTGTTGCAGATGAGCTATACTATTTGGCATGACTTGTTATCCCTCAAAAGTAAAAGAGAGCATGACGGAGCGCGTGTGCAATCCGCTGATAGAACGGGTGTAGATTTCATCATCAAGGATAAGCAAATCGACAGTGCCGAAAGACATCTTGAGGTCAATAGCAAACTTCACATAGCGTAGAAAGACATCCACGCCTACGCCAAGGCTGTAGCATAAATTGTTGGCATCGAGGCGTATGATGGATTCATCGTTGTTATTCTTGTTCTTGCGAAGCGAAGCGAAGTCAAATGCGTAACTGCCACCCACGGTCAGGTAAGGGCGGAAATTGTTGTAACGCCAAGCACGAAACTTGAGCTCTATGGGCAGCTCGCCATATACGGACTCTACGGAGCGGCTGGTCTCCGCCAGCGGGGTGACGGCAAACGCTGTTGAATCCCAAAGATACTCTATCTTGCGCGTCAACAACACGATGCCGGGGAGGGCTCGAAGGTTGAAGTAGTTGCCAAGTCGCAAATCGCCTATCACAGAGATGTGGAAACCCGCAGAGTAGTAGGAGCGCACACCGCGCAGCATCTGCCTTATCTCATCGTCTTCGGAGAAGGAGAGGTCGAACTTGGACTGCGAATAGCCTACCTGAATACCGTAGTGCAGCAGACGGCTGTCGAAAGAACGCAGGTTGGAAATCTCGTTCTGCGCCACAACGCCGCCAGCAAGGCTGGCAAGCAACAACAGCAAAGCACAATATGAACGGACGTTATGCAACAGTATGGGCGATTAACACAATAGCCGGCTATATGAATGTACTACGCACTGCATCAAAGTCTCAGAGACTAATCTCGCCACGCAGGCTCTCGCCAAGCAGACGCTGCACCTTCTGACGGTCTGAGCCGTAATTGCCAAGGAGGTACATCATCTTGGTGACCGCCGCCTCTACGGTGATATCGTGGCCTCCGATGACGCCGATGCGGTCGAGGTCGCACGAAGCGGCATACTGGCGCAGCTTGACGGCACCCGATTTGCACTGCGTCACGTCGAGCACCACCACTCCCCTATCTATAGTCTCAGCCACAGCATCAATGAACCATGACTCGGTGGGCGCATTGCCCGACCCATAGGTTTCTATGATAGCCCCCTGCAAGTCGGGACTGCCAAGCACCGAACGCACCACCGAAGCGGTGATGCCGGGGAAGAGTTTAAGCACTGCGATGCGCTCGTCAAACTGTTTACGCACCACGAGAGGCTGCTCCGGCTGTGGCAGCACCAGATGCCGCTTGTAGGCAATATTGATGCCGGCACGTGCTATAGACGGATAGTTGTAGCTATGAAAAGCATCGAAATTCTCACTGCTGACCTTTGTGCTACGATTGCCTCGGTACAGATGATTCTCGAAGAAGATGCATACCTCTGGCACACAGACCTCCTGCGCCGAGGCTATCTCAAGAGCGCAGATGATGTTCTCACGTCCGTCACTGCGCAGCATTGCCAGCGGCAGCTGGCTTCCTGTGAGTACTACGGGCTTGGCGAGGTTGTCGAACATGAAGCTCAACGCCGAAGCAGTGTATGCCATCGTGTCGGTGCCGTGGAGAACCACAAAACCGTCATACTTGTCATACTCGCGCTCCACAATCTCGGCAATATCCACCCACAACGATGGTGTCATATTCGACGAATCTATGATATGCTCTATCTGGCATGAGTCAATCTGATAGTTGCAATACTTCAGCTGCGGCACTGCATCCATAATGCGGTCGAGGGCAAAAGGCTGCAACGAGCCATTGGCATCCTGCACCATTCCTATGGTGCCACCAGTGTATATGACAAGGACTTTGTTGTGCATTGATTAGATTGTTTTGTTTGATAAGTAGAATCGGTTATCAGCATAATGGAATAGGAAATATATATCTAAAACGTATGACCCTTACACTGACATATATTTCTCCATCGTAGCTACTTCGTCGAGATGACAAGATATTTTGTATTCTGCCAGAACAGAGCAGGATTGATGATATGCAGATGGTCCACCTCCTTAGGGTTGGAGGTAGAATACACCAACTCGTAGGATGATGACGGATGCGAGGAGATGACGACAGCATTCTTCATGTCAACATCAATGTCCGTAGTCACGCTGCGGTCTATCTGCGTGAAGAGCGATGTCGGCAGGTCGCCATTGAGAATCTGCTTGCGGCCGATGCCGATGAAACCGCCCGCCTTCTGCAGCACCCCCAGTTCATGCAGCTGGTCGTAGGTGCCAACGATATAATAAGCCTTATTTGCCTCTACAATCTGGTTGGCAATGATATTGGCTTTCTCTTCATTTGCCACAGTGAGGTCAGAGACATTCTGATTGAGCCCTGCTATAACAACCTTTTGGTTTTCCACCTCGGCAGAGAGTGCCGTTATCTGCTGCTCCTGCTCGGCGATGCGCGCCTCCAGTTTATCCACAAACTCTTGTATCGACCCCTTTTCCTGTCCGTAGGCTTTGATTTTCTCGTTGAGGTAGGCAATCTTCTTTTTGTTGTCGGCAAGCATCTTGTCGAGGACGTTGAGTTGTTCGGCAATCTCCGACTTGACATTGTACGACGCCTCTGGATTGTTACGCTTCAGTTCGCGCACCTCGCCGTATTTGGCAGAGACAGCCGACAGGGCTTCCTCAATCTGCGTGAGCGATGCGAAAAGGTCGTCAATCTGTGCGTCGCGAGTATCGACAATGGCCTGCAACGAGTCCTGCGTACGCTTAGCGGCAGCAAGCTGCTCATCCTGCTCTTTATTGAAATTAAAATCACAAGCCGTAAAGAGAACGGCAGAGAAAAGCGCGATAGCAAATAAGTGTTTCATAACTGAAAAGGGGAAATGTTAATTGTCAGACAATAGATTTGGTTATCTATAAATTAACGCCATCAAAAATGTTTTATTGCAAAGAGATGATTGTATTGCGTAAAATATGATTGGACAAGATGAGGCAACAAGCCATCATCCATGAATTAGACTTTCCCCTTGCCAATTTCTCCATGTCAAAGACAAACACATTATCTATCTGGCAAGGCATCTGAAATCACGCTCCGCCTTCCAAGGGATAAGGACCGCCCAACGACTACTTCTCCTGACCCTATAATGTCTAATGACCGATTGGGTTTAAAACGACATTATTCGGTTATTTGCAGCAAATTCGTTCGACTTTTTATGAAGTGCTTTACGAATTGGTGAAAAAAAAGCAACAACCCATTTTGTGGATTGTTGCTTTCATAACACTAACAAAGCCAAAAAGAATTAGTCGCGTTTGAAAATGTCGCGGGTATAGACTTTTTCTTTTACGTCATCAAGGATGGCGTCATAGCGGTTAGCGATGATGGCCTGGCTTTGTTTCTTAAACTCGTCAATGTCATTGACCACCTTGCTGCCAAAGAAGGTGCTGCCATTCTCAAGCGTGGGCTCATAAATGATTACTTCTGCACCCTTTGCCTTGATGCGCTTCATCACACCTTGTATGCTGCTCTGACGGAAATTATCGCTATTGCTCTTCATCGTAAGACGATAGACCCCGATGATGCACTGACGCTCACTCTCCGCACTGAAGTCGCCACGATTGTAGTAGTCGTAATAACCAGCCTTGGTGAGCACCTGATTGGCTATAAAATCCTTGCGAGTACGATTGCTGTCAACAATAGCTCGAATCAGTTCCTCCGGCACATCGGCGTAGTTGGCAAGGAGCTGTTTTGTGTCCTTAGGCAGGCAGTAGCCGCCGTAGCCGAAACTGGGATTATTATAATGCGTGCCGATACGCGGATCGAGGCACACGCCATTGATTATATGCTGTGTGTCGAGCCCCTTCATTTCAGCATAGGTATCCAGTTCATTGAAATAACTGACACGAAGGGCGAGATAGGTATTGGCAAACAGCTTCACCGCCTCTGCCTCAGTGCAACCCATAAGCAACTTGGGTGTATTCTCCTGAATAGCTCCTTGCTCAATGATGTCGGCAAATTGGCGCGCCTTCTCTTCCAAGCGACTGTCGCCAAGCGGATAACCCACAATGATACGCGAAGGATAGAGATTGTCATACAGTGCCTTAGACTCGCGCAGAAACTCGGGGGCGAAGATTATATTGTCCGACCCCATCTTCAGGCGCACGCTTTCAGTATAGCCCACAGGGATGGTGCTCTTGATGACCATAATAGCCTGCGGATTGATGCGCATCACTTTGCTAATAACATCCTCCACCGCGGAAGTGTCGAAAAAGTTCTTGACACTATCGTAATTAGTTGGTGCAGCAATAACCACAAACTCAGCATCCTTATATCCATCTTCGGAATTAAGTGTAGCTCGGAGATCAAGCGGTTTCTGCAAAATAGAATCTTCCAGTTTCTCGCCTTTCTGTAAAGCGAGGTCTTCCGCAAAGAAACGCTCTATGTATTCATCCTGAATAGGAGATATGCGATTGTTGACCTTGTCAACTCGCTCTGGCACAATATCAACAGCCGTAACACTATTGTGTTGTGCTAAAAGTGTGGCAATAGAAAGCCCCACATAACCAGTACCAGCAACTGCTATTTTCATATCATTTATCTTTTTTATTATTTTCTGCAAAATATTTTATCTCAAAGGGTTGCTATCCGACTTATACCATTCCATAAACCTGCTTATTCCCTCATGCAGAGTGATATGCGGTTTATAGCCACAATCCGTCTCCAGTTTTGTAGTGTCAGCATTTGTTTGATATACATCGCCGGATTGCATTGGCAGAAACTGTTTCTTAGCTTCTTTCCCACATGCACACTCAATCTCTGAAATAAAGTCCATCAATTTGACAGGATTGGAGCATCCTATGTTATAGACCTTATATGGCACACCGTTGGGACACTGCTCGGCAACGGGCTCATGGTCGAGTGCGCAGATAGTGCCTTCGGCAATGTCATCGATATATGTAAAATCGCGAATCATGTCGCCGTTGTTGAACACCTTGATAGGCTCGTCGTGCATAATAGCATTAGCAAAAAGCATAGGCGACATATCGGGGCGTCCCCAAGGGCCATAAACAGTGAAGAAGCGCAGACCTGTCGTCTTGATACCATATAGTTTGCTGTAGGAATGTGCCATCAGTTCATTGCTTTTCTTGGTGGCGGCATAGAGGGACACAGGATTGTCAACCTTATCATCCTCCGAATATGGGACTTTGGCATTCAATCCATAAACGGATGAAGAAGAAGCATACACAAGATGGCTGACATCATAATGACGACAACCCTCCAAAATATTTAAGAATCCAACCAGATTGCTCTGTAGATAAGAGTACGGGTTAGTAATAGAGTAGCGCACGCCGGCCTGTGCCGCAAGGTTTATGACCTTGTCAAAGTGTTCCCTTTGGAAGAGTTTTTCCAATGCATCCTTGTCTTCGAGACTCATACGAATAAAACGTCCATGGGGGTACTTAAAGCTTTGCATCTCTACGCCAAAAGGAATATTATCCTTGACTTGCCCCATTACTTGTGGCATATATACGAAGCCTAACTCTTTGAGCCTGCCGTATTTCAACCTCTGGTCGTAATAATCGTTGATATTATCTATACCCACGACCTCGTCGCCACGAGTGAGTAGCAAATCCATAACCTTGGAAGCAATAAAGCCTGCAACACCAGTAACTAATATCTTCATGTTTTCCTTTTATTATATCATTATTTATTGATTTCGGTTATCATCTAGATAACTCTTCATAAACTTGAAGGTGTTTATTAATAACATTCTCTAACGAGAAATCGCGTTCGGCTATACGGCGCGAGTTCTGCCCCATCTGCTGGCGCAAATTCTTGTCGTCTATCAGACGTTTGAGTTTCTCTGCAAGGATTTCACTGTTTCGGACAGGAATAAGAAAGCCGTTTACGCCATCCTCTACCGTATCTTTACATCCAATAGAATCGGTTGTAACAATAGGTCTTCCAATAGCTGTAGCTTCAATAAGTGAGCGCGGCACACCTTCTCTATAATAACTTGGGAATGCCACAATATGAGCCTTGCCCAACAATTCTTTGACATCTTTGCGAAAACCGAGCCACTGGATATACGAGCCATCGCAACGAGCACGCAACTCCTCTTCACTTATTGCATTGGGATTGGAAGACAATCCTCCACAAAGCCAGAAGTCCACCCTGCCTTCATAGTCTTGACGCAATAGTTCTGCTGCGTCAATGAGAATCATTGTTCCCTTCTCACGCACCATACGAGCAGTAAACATTATATGTATCTTTTCAGACATCTCATCTTCTGGCATATATGCATACTCATTGAGGTCAACACCACTGCCTTTGATAAAAACACTTCGCTCTGGTGAAGTAACCCTATGTTTGAAAAAGAGAGCCTCGTCCTCATGGTTTTGGAAGATAGTAATAACTTTTTTACCACCAGTGAAGAGACGTAATACGTACATTATTATCCGAGCTATGGGTGAAGGGTTGTCCCCATTGAACATTGTGCCCAAACCACTGACAGCGTTCACTACACCCTTGACACCCGACAACTTTGCAGCAATAGAACCCCACAGTATATTCTTTAGACCAACATGATGAACAATATCCGGACGCTCACGACGATAGAGATTGCGCAAAAAGTTAAACGTATGCAACTCTTCAGTGATGTTTTCACCTGTCGGATTGATTGGCAATTCTATCATCCTAAGACCAAGAGCTTCCACATCGGATCGCTGCCCAGTATCCTTACAAACAACAGCGACTTCGTATCCTTCTTTGGCAGCACGGACAGCCAATTCCTTGCGATGGGAAAGGAAAAAACGGTCTTCGTTAACAATCAAAAAAAGTTTCATGTGTCTTCTAAATATATATTGAAGAAAAACTATTCACATTTCCACGATTTACCCAATTCAAAATCAAAATCATCCGGCTCATACTGTACATATCCACTCCACGGGTAGAACGTCATCTCACCAAATATTACATGACCATTAACTTCATACAAATCGACTCTTACAAATGGGAAATCTGACGATAACTGTTGCGCTATTGAAATCATCTCGTTTAGTTTCTTTGGTTTGACAATATCTCTGTCAATGGCACACGCATCGGAGCCGACATGCAAGTTATTCCAATCAGTATCATAAAAATTACGCTTGTGAACAGTGTAGCGGTCAACGTCAAGAACAACTACCTGAGGTTTACCGTCAAAACACATAAACTTGTAGTCCGTAAGTCCATGTTCCTGACTGTTTTCATCTTCGAGATATTTCTCCACAATAATACGAGAGGCTGCCATACGAGTATAAGCCCACTCTCTACCTGCATTGATATCTTTTTTATTCAGCCACGAATTAACCAAAGCACATGTAGCTGGTATATCAAGTTTCGCCTTGTCTTTACAGACAATTATGTTATCCCCTCCTCCGCCATCGGTTGTTTTGATTACAAACTTGTCTGGCAAAACTTCAAAATTGATATCCTCTGCCCGATCATACACGCCATACTGCTCGTTAAGAATATGTGCCAATCCTTTTGATTCCACATAACTGCGAACTTGGTTTTTATCGACACACACACCCATCACAGGGTCACGATGGTAGAGTTTGTACCATTGCAATTTCTCTGTAAAGCGCCGAGGATGCTTGATATTGGGCCAACGTTTAAGTTTTATCCAATATTGAAGTTGCACCATCCACTTGTCAGGCACAAAAGAAAGAAGTCGCAAAATAATAAACCTTGCGTGGCGATTAGATATTATTTTTTTATAGTCCATTATTCAGACAGATTATGACCAATTAATAGCGTATTAGCAACCAAACTGATTATCATTATCATACAAAAGCCAATGTATTTTTTGATATTGATTTATAACAATCTGCTTAATCATCAATGCAATAACAACAATTTATGTTTGTAGAAATCATCAATTACACGCACCGTAGTTTTAGAGACATTATCATTTATAGTAATAGACGACATCTCACCATTGATAGCACGCAGAAAAGCAACAATCTCATTGCGTATTCCTTCCCCTTCCAGTTGATAGAAATAGCGTCGGTTGTTGGATTGGTCCTCATAGCGCAATTCGAAATAATCTGTCTTCCACCATGGTGCGGGAACGTAGATATAGCCCTTGGTACCCGAAATAACAAGTTGCCCCTCGGACTTTACTCCCTGAGCCACGCGCATTGAAGCCACAGCACCGGGGTAACGGAGGTCAACTTTAGAAAAAATGTCAAAATGTTCTGTATTGTCCAGCATTTTAGACGATATTGAGATGTCCTCGTAGTCAGGCCCGAGAAGCTGCAAAACAGGGAGTAATGCTGTAGGGCCCCATGCCGTAATGCTATTCCAGTCGTTGTCGGGTTGCAGCACGGCAGATTTTGGCAGACTTGTACACGTCGCATCTACCGAGATAATATCGCCAATCGCACCGCTCTTAGCTAATACCATCATACGGTTGTATGCAATAGAATAGGCCGTCTTTATACCATCCATCAGCACGAGTCCTCGCTCGTTGGCATAAGTTGTCAGTTCCTTATATTGAGTGCTGTCAACAGTTATAGGCGACTCAACCAAAACATGCTTGCCTTGCGACAACGCCTCCATTATATGTTGATAATGTTTCTCTGGACGCGAGACGAGGTAGATAGCATCTGAGACATCCAACAATTCTTGGTATTCGTCGGTCACACAAGGCAACGTTGACAGGTTTGGCGGCAATGCGTCGCACCGCGTACAGATACCGCTAATGGCGATGCCATTAGCATAATGGCTCTCACGTTCAAACTTTGACATCATGGACATTGCATTGTTAGAGCTGCCAACAATGCCAATTCGCTCCATACGCTTTTCAGAACGCAGTTCTGACGACGACACTCCCTGAGTACGGTCAAGATAGACAACTTTACAATAATTGTTTAGATAATCAAATTTGCCTACCCAGTCAGACCCAACAGTGAAAATATCGACGCCATACTTAACAATATCGTCTATCTTCTGTCCTTCGTACTCCTCGACAACAATCTGATCGGCGATACCTGTGGCACGGACCGCATCAATGCGTTCCATGAGCGATTGTTGAACATTGATTTTGCCACGCGTACGATCGAAAGCATCGGATGTGACACCGACAATTAAATAGTCACCTAAAGCTTTTGCCCTCTCCAGAAGACGTATATGCCCATAGTGCAATAGGTCGTATGTTCCGTATGTAATAACTTTTGTCATAAACCTCTATCTATCCTTTAATACCACGCAGCATGCTACGCATAGCTATCAGCATTTCGCCAAGCACAGCCACAAAATAAAGAGTCACGAAAAAATTAAGCACATGAAAAATCATTGACAACAAAAAGATGACGAGGAAGAACCCCGAAACCGTAAAGAAATTCATCTTTACAAACTTTACGAGATTGAAGCCCGAATTGTAGAAATCCGACCTTACCTCCGGAGCCATCCCTATTGCTCGTATTCTGTTATATATGAGACGATGGAAGATGGAGCACAACGCCGTGGCAGCCCCGAGGATAAGGAACCAATAGGGTTCGCCAAAAGCGTACAATGGATCATCAAAGAAAGCTGCAATACCGGCAGAGAAATAGATGAGTACAAGAGCGAGATACCCACCAATGGCATCCCACACCTCGCCACGTTTAGAGCATTGGTTGCGCACACGAGCCAAGTTGCCGTCCACGCTGTCAAGTATGCCCCACAGGTAGAAACAAACCCAGCCAAGGACTTTCAGCAACATTGTGCCGCCAAAAGCCACAAGACCAAAGCCTGCGAGACAGCATAAAACGGATATTTTCGTCACGGCAGTCGGCGACAGCGGCGACTTGATGAGCGGAATGGTCATCAGTACCGAAGGATGACGCAGACAATAAAAATCGAAGAAGTTGTACTGCTCGTCGCGACGTTTGTTCTCTGGTATGCAGATATCGTATATTTCTTTGAATGTCATATTGGGGATAGTGATTTGTGAATCGTGAATTGTGAATTGACAATTGAGGGGAAGGACGTTTTGCATTAGATCGCCTATTAGTGCGTACTAAATAATCCCACGGAGCTGTAGGTCTCTGAAGGCATTGACAAGAGTTGTGTTATCCTCCGTGGTCAATGCTCCGATATGTCCGACACGGAACACCTTATCCTTCATGTCACCGCCATTAGGGCATATCCAGATGCCATATTCGTCTTTAAGAATCGTAAAAATATCGTATGCTGATGCCGTCGTCGGATGCAATGATGTAACAGCATTAGGCATAGCCGACGAGATCAACTCAAAAGGCAAGTCTTTTATTTTTTTGCGGAAATCATTTGCCATTCCGCCAATACGGGCGACCTCGCCATCCACACCACCTGCCTCATCAATCTCACGCAGACGACGGTTTATTTGTCGAAGGATGCCCACTGCCGGAGTGAATGGCGTCTGCCCACGTTCGCCATTGAGCAGAATATCTTTAAGATTAAAATACATCGACCGAACCTCTCGCGCATTAACACGCTTGACAGCCTTAGGAGAGAGGACGATTAGCGAGATTCCCGGAGGACAGGCCAAAGCCTTCTGAGAGCCCGTAATCATCACCTGCACATCGAGTTCCTGCATATTGAACGGGTCGCATAAGAAGGAACTGATAGAATCTACTACAAGGAAAATATCATTCTCACGACAGAACTCGCTAATCATCTTGATGTCATACAGCACGCCTGTAGAAGTCTCATCAAGATTGACGAGAAAGCCTGTATAACCTTTCCCTGCAAGGGGTTCGAGCATCTGTCGTGTAATCCCCTGCCCCATAGGAGGTACCACCTCAGTATATGGGATTTCATGTATCTGACAAAGCTGCACGAAGCGATGACCGAAACTACCGCCATTCACCACGATAACCTTATCCTGCGGTGAAAAAACATTCATTACAACAGCCTCCATAGAGGCAGTGCCTGACCCCGTGATGAATGCCACGCGCGCATCGTCATCAGCCTTTGCGAACTTCTTTACAAGCCTTTCGTTTTCGAGCATGAGTGCTGAAAACTCCGGCGTGCGAAAATATGGCACTTGTTCAGCACCTATTGACAATACGGGCTCACTAGACATCACAGGCCCAACAGTGAAATTTAGCATCTTTATATAATGATATTAGACGTTGGTTATTTAGACGTTTTTTCTATAAAACAGCACAAACTCTTAATCCACTCCTATATTTTTCATTTTTCAAAAGACGACTTTTCTGGCAAAATTTCATCAAGAGCAGCCTTAAGTCTAAGCTTCATATCTTCAAAATCCGTAATATCGTTGCTGTCATCATTTAGGATAATTACTTTACACTTTTGATGACGAATTATATTAATAGCACTATTGATATATTTGTCATTAAGAACACGGAAACATACCATTTTCTTCGTATTTGAAGGGACAAACTGTCCCGATGCAAGTTGCCACCATCGAAAAAGTTCAATGTTCAAATCCTTAGTATCTCGAAAACGACTATGTATTGTTGCGTTCATTAGCTCAGGTTCTTCTTCCCAAAGAGTTTCTATTGTTGACTTGAGATATGGTTGAGGTGCGTGGGTTCGAAAGAATCCAAGGAAATAAGGGTAACCTGCCAAGCATAATGTTCGGAACAAATATGACCCATATTTAAAAGTGAATATCTTATTCCAATTCTTCTTGAGCATCTGTTTATATGGGAAATGACGATAAATCACATTGCCGTCATTGAGCAGCACATGAGCACGCGGACTCAACGGTGCAGTAGCATTAAATACAGCCATATCACAAGGGAGTCCATTGCGAAAAAAATCCTCTTTTCGGACATGGGAAATGAGAAAATAATCATCATTGAAGTGAATAAATCGCTCTGATAATCCTTCAATACGATGCATGTTAAATTCTATCGGACGACTTGAAAAAGTCGGCAGACAATCGTGAGGTATGATATCCTCATGATTAACAAGGTGCAACTTAGGGTTATCCACATTCAGCCATTGTGGGCGTTGATTACATGTAATAAAATGAATTCTACGAACCCATGGCGCAAATTTTTCTATACCACGAAAAACATATTGAAGAATGCCCCAATCACGATATCGAGCATCTGAGTTATCTTCATCCCCCATATCAGTCTGACTGTATTTTCGGAATTGCTCTATCCATACAGGGTCTCTGTCATCAACCCATGGAATAATAATATCAATATCTTCTTGCATATGTATAAGTGTTGTATTAAAGCTTTTTGTTACCAGTTTTTAGCAATTACATTTGCACATTGGAATTAGACTCTTCAATCATGCGGTCACGCCTTAACTCGCGTTTGTCATCCTCAACGGGATTGAAAACAGAATGATATGGATAATAGTTTTCGTAATGTCCGCGAGAAGCATAATACCAAATGTTTACAGCCAAAAGAGGTATCAGAACATACATTTTATAATCAAAAACTACATATCGAGATTTGACATAATTAGCGATATAGATAAACAATAATATTGTAAGATAATTAGTAAATCTCACAAAAAACATTTCATAAAAGAATATGCCGACGCAAAGAAGCAGATAGATGCACAATATATTCTCATGTAGTTCATTTAATTTATATCTTCTTGACAAAAGCAACAAAAGTAAAGGTGCAAGGGCATAACGAATAAAATGCATTATAAACCAATTGATATTATAAAAACCCATTCGTCTAATTTTTCTGTTTATTTCATCATAAATAATACCCGATGGAAGATGAGGAAGTAACATACCAACAAAAAAAGCACAAAAAACGGAGAAAGCAATTACAACCCATAGAAAAGTTTTATTGAAACGTATATTTCTAAGCAGTGGGAAGAGCAAAATGATAAAAGCTGAATAATGAAATCCTATTGATAATAACGACATCGAATAGTATTTTTTCCATCTTCTTTCTTTATAATTATCATAATTCAACAAGAACATAGCAATTGCCAGAGATTCTCGCATGAGATTCGTATTGAAATGAGGAGCCGTCACAAAGAAATAAATTGCAAAGGATAGGTACGGATTAACAGAGTGCTTCTTCAAAAAAATAAAAAGAATTATATTGAAAATGGCAGCAACGGCAATCTGCAATACCCAAAACTCCGGAGATATGGTTTTACATATAGACTCCAGGAGCGCATACAGAGGCGCATGATGCAATCCCATAAAATCAGAGATAGTCAGACCATCTATTGGAAGTATCTTCCAATAGTTATCCATATAGTTTAGCGTGTCCAAACCAACACGATAGCGAAGCCCAAAAAACAAAATATTCCATAAGCATAAAACCGAATATGGCAGTTTTAAAAGTCTTAAATCCCCTGTTTTGGAATACCGACTGGAAAGGATGAGAGCAACTAATATGGTTAGAATATACTGCACTGTCTAAAGTATCATTTTTGCTAATTATGATTAGTGGACCTTTATTGTTCAAGACTACAAAACATAAAAGTTCTTAATTCAATACTTATTAAATGTCTATTCCCAGCATAGAGAATCAATTTTATAGCAGATATCGTTACTTTGTTTTAGGGGGCAACTGCATCAAATCGCCATATAAGCGTTCCGTCTCCAACAAGAAGTTACGTCCATAACCACTATTTGGCAACAATGTTATTTCGCCAAAATATGGATGGTTGTTAATCGAATACAAATCTACACGAGCATAAGTAATCCCTTCCGATAATTTAGCCGCCAATTCGAACATTTCGTCCATGCACGTAGGTTTTTCGACAGTGAAATCAGCTGGAGCTTCCTTACCCATTTTGTTGATACGAAGCAGATTCCAGTCCCTATCGAAAAAATAGAATTTGGTGTCTATCCCACTGCGGTCAAGGCATACCATCACATCGTGGACATTGCCATTAAAACAAGAGAATTTGTAGTCGGTGAGTACAGCATCCTGCCCGTTCTGCATATACTGTTCGGCTATAAAGCGCTTCGGAATATCCTTATATACCCATTCCTTATACCGTTTGTATAAGTCAACTTTACTACCTCGTAATAGTTTATCTTTGATTTCCTCTATGCTGATTTGACTTTTATCCTTACATATGACCACCCCATCGCCGCCACCGCCAAAGGTAGTTTTTATGACAAACTGGTTGGGAAGATTGTCCCAATCAATTTCCTCAATACTATCCCATACACCCAACGTCGGAATGATAAACTCTTTCCCAATCTTCTTCTCAACAAATTCTTTAACAGCATATTTGTCTGCATAAATAGGATAGTTGGGGTTATGATCATATAGTTTTATCCACTGTATCTTATCATTAAAAAGAGTTGGTTTATCGAGGTTTAATCTACGCCCCATTTTGAGCCAAAACATTAGCTCAACATAGGTGCGGTCAGGCAGGTGCTGTCCCCAACGTATTAGGGCACCGATAAGATATCGATTAAGTCTATTCCGTGGAGGTGTCATAAGTCATCAATTTAAATTTATCGTTTTGCAGTACTTTTTTGGTATGTAATCCCAATTTGTATTTTGTAACAAGTTGTTTTCAAACTATTATTCTTCTCAACGTTCTCTCTAAAACCGACCTTCGAGCATCGTTGATAAGTAAATACAACATATCACGGTCATCAATATGAGACTTTGTCTTTCTCAATTTCAAGAGATTTATAAATCTCTTAATTGCAGGTTTGAACGACCGTCTGTGGAAAACTCTATCCAAAATGAAAAGTTCCTGTTCCATTCCAAGCGTGTCGCATATCTTCCGAAGACATTTTTCGTAGGCAGATTTGTCTGTCAGATATTGACAGTTCGTCACATTGTATTCCTGTCGTACAGAATCATTATCAATGACGATAGCACGGTTGTCAACATTGCGAGTATTGACAACTTCATAACTCATCCGCTTGTCATCATCAATAGTCATGCTGACACATAATCCCTCATACCAATGTGGTCGTTTGGCACGAAAGTCATAGCCTTCCATACTGTTGAACAAAAAATTGCCTAAGCTATAGAAAATAGGTTTTCCTTTATACACCTCCCATCCTTGTGGGCAATGAGGGTGTCCTCCTATCACAGCATCAGCACCATAGTCTATAAAGTCACGATAACGTGCTATGACCTCTGGCATAGGAATATCAACATACTCTATGCCATCGTGTGGTAGAACGAAGAGGAAATCCACTTTCTTGCGAGCGTCTATAATGTCGTGATTGACTCGCAAATCGTTGATATAGGCACATCCGAATCCATCATGATTGAGAGGGTCCTTGAAAACACCTGTGTATGCGGCATAGCATAAAGCCATAAATCCAATTTTCAGTCCATTACACTCCACAATTTTCACTTGATAGGCTTCATCGTAGGTACCAGCACCAAAAGCAGCATCGCCCAACGCCTGTTTGGTTTTCAAAAATCCTTCATTAGCCCAATCAAATGCATGATTGTTAGCCTGTTGAAAAAGATTAAAACCTAATCCTTTCAGAAACTGAGGTACATCATCGCTCTGATAGAACCGACGCACATGCTGCCATGGCAAGCTAACATCCGAAGGACGAAGAGGCACCTCAAAGTTAACAATTGCAAAATCACTCCCTGTTATCATGGATTTCAAAACATTATCAACAGATATTCCACTTGCGGGTGGGAAGGAGCAAAAGTCTCCAGCAAAGAATAGTTTAACCATAATTTATAATCTTGCTGTCATACAGAACAAAAAGAACCACATGAAATTTTCACCAACCATGTAAACTAATTCTCTTCAGGCTTTACATGGTCCGTCATCAGAGGAAAGCGTGTGTTGTAGTGTGGCTCGGCCCAAGTCTCGCGGATAATGCGTTCTGTGTATTTGCCGTAGCCAGAGCCAAAGGCTGACTGACTGAGTTGTGGGTTGTTGTTGAACTCAATTAGGATGGGATCTCCATTTTCCTCTATAGCCACATCCCAACCAATCATATTGAAGAAAGGCAACTGCATATGCAGACGCTTGACAAAAGCGATGGCCTTGTCATAGGAAGGATACTGATAGCCTTCGAGGACGATGCCGGTGTCGGTTTTCGGAACATTATCCGTAGTGTAGCCACCAAAGGCATTCTTCGAGAGACGACCGTCGGGGCCAACCATAGTGCTGATGCCACCGGCACACTGGTTGTCGATGACCTGACCTTTGCGACCGATACGTATCACGCTGTAGACTATCAGCACCTCCATGCCAGAACGGAAAGAGACAACACGTAGGGTATTGACAGACGTGGGATTGAGAGCCGCGAGATCCTTATGCTGATGCACACGGCGTTGAATCATGAAGTTGTGCTGATACTCCTCGAAAAGTTTCGCGATCGTCATGCCATTGATGTCTGTAACGCCATCGGTGGCCGAGAAGAGCTGCACTCCACGACCCTGAGTTTCGCGCGAGGGCTTGATGATGACATCTTTCAAATTGGCGCACAACTCTATGGCTTCCTTCTCCGAGACCGGTTTCCCCTCGAAGTAGTAATAATCGTTCATCTTCTTCAAGATGGAGCGTGCTACATTCTCGCCAGGGAAGAGCAAGTCGGTGATGTTTTTGTCATTATATGCATAGAGGAAACGCCAGTCGTTGGCACGCGGAATAATCTCACAATGGTGGATTCCGATAGGCACATACTCCTTCGTAAAATGACCAGTACGCGAGTAGAAGTACTTATGCCAAATGAGTGGCACTTTTTTGCCTATAAGACTTTTATAGAAGTCCTGCACCTCTTTCTCCTGTTCTTTTGTGAGGCTACGGTGCTGTTCCAACTTTTTATAACTCGCCTCAATCTCTTTCTTAAACTCATTCTCACGCTTCTTCATACGATAGATAGTGAGACTGTTCTTTACTATTTTTTTTATTGTTTGCATCATTTCAATCACTTATTTATATTGCTTCCTTTTTGTTATAAAATAATTCTTATCTTCCTTCGGCAAAGTCCTTGAGGTAGGCAAAACGGTCAGTGAGGCTGCCTTCCTTCAGTATCATCGAACGGTCAATGACAGCACTGTGTTTGCCACTGAGTAGCGGTTCGAAGACATGCTCCATGAGCATCTTACCAAAATATTCGCTGGTGTCCAAAGCCAATGCGTTGGGGCAAGTATCAACAGCCATGACTGAAATATTCTTATCCGATGAGAATGCGGGTTCGTCCTTCTCGGTCTGTGGGTTGTAGTCGTAGTACGGGTCGGCATGGGTAGCAGGACGGACCGTCGATTTGATACTGCCCATGATGTCACACGTAACATCGCCAATCATGCGGATACGCATATCCTCGCGACGCAAGTCATCAACATCAAGATAAACCGGAGCATCCTGTGCCCAGAAGTGCGCAGATATAAGAACATCCGTCTGACAAGCAAAACGCATGAAGTCACTCACGTACTCTCCAGCATGCTTAGTGAAATGCTCCCATGAAAAGACTCCACCATCCTTGCGTTTTACAAGACGGTCAACATCCGCCACACAATAGCTGAGCTTATTGACCTTATCTGTCAAGAGGTAGGCCTCTTCGCTCATCTTCACGGCACCAATGTTGTCAAGTACATACTGCGCTCCCTGCGACACACGTCCAGCACCCGTAACGAGAACCTTTACTTTTGGCATGTCAACACTTTGCAACGCCTTCAGCAGCTGCTGAAGGGTGAAGCGGCGGTCGGGTTTGGGGAGCTCGTAGAGTTTATGCTTCAAGCCATAGCCACGCAAAGTATAGTATGCGCCTACCACGCCGGCCCACCATCCGAAGGCACAGACACGAAGGCCGCGGTCGTCAACGAGATACTCATAATCACAGAAGGTAATCTTCTTCTCAATGAAAGCCTGCAGCAATGGACGGTTGTATTCCTGCAATTTAGCGATGTGACCAAAAAAGAAATAATGCTTATTAGGAATCAGACTTGCTATTTGTGCCTCCTTAATTCCAAAAAGGATATCGCAATCCGAAATATCCGAAAGAACTTTAACGCCTTCCGCACGGTACTCATCATCCGAATAGCCACGGATGTCACTCGATTGGACGACAATCTCATGTTGAGGGAAACGACGATTAAGGTCTGCTACCTGCTTAGGAGCCAACGCCACACGGTTGTCTTCCGGTATTTTTGTCTCTTTAATAAGTGCAATTTTCATAACTTTTGTTTTTTAGTATTGGGGATATTATTATCTGTTTATTTAATCAAGATTATGTTTCATCAGTCGGATGTTACATACTCGGCACATCCCGTGATGCGCAACAGATGCTCCAACATCAATGGGTTCTGCTGACGCCACAGTGAATACTTGGCACCCGTCTTCTTCCACGCAATATAGCAGTCACGAATTTCATCACGCCAACCACGGCGGATGAAGAACTGTCCTGTACGATCCCAGAAGTCATTGACCTCTATGACCACAGGGCCATCATCTGTAATGGCAATATCCCATCCAGCAGCCTTGCAGTAGGGGAAGGCTTGCTGGAACTTAATGACATCAGCCTTGATAGCCTCCCAATTTTCGATAACAACGCCATTGAGAGGGTTGCCACTGTCGGGGTGGTTGTCTATCTCCTTGACATTGTGCCAGCCGTCGAACTGGATGGCATATTTTATCTCGCCAGTATCAACATCTACACATACATCAACATTACCACCATCGCCAGCATTGTCAACACACTTACCCGCACGTCCAATCTTGATGAATGTTGCAAGGACGCGAGCAGACCCATCAGGATAGAGAGCTGTCATAAAACGCACAGTGTTAACCGACGAGGCATTGAAACTGGAGAACTGAGCAGTCTGTCTCACCACGCTCTCAAATATCAGAGGGTTTTTCCCAAGCACATCGGAGAGGCGGATGTTCTGACCATCAAAACGTGTCATTACAGCGTCGTAGGTGCCATAGTCTATATCTTTGATGACCCACACGTTCTCGCCGTGCGAACTTTCCGTGGTCTTAATAACGCAAGACTGCACCTGTTTATCGTTCAGAATGCGGACGACATCCCGCACGTTGCTCGCATAGTCGATGTTGTCTCCATCATAGCGCGCTTCAGGGTAATAATAGCAGTAGAGCTGACTCGTGCGGATGCCAGTACCCTCCATCATCTTGTGAGCAACGAACTTATTGCGAGCAAAGGAATAGTATTTCACGGGGTTGAGATAGTTAAGATAAAAGCGCTGTTCATTCTCGCCAAGGAAGCTCTGCTTGAAAGTCTCGCTACGTTTGTGGAACTCAAAGTCGCGATATTCATCTTCATTGATGCCCTTTGTATCGTAGAGGTGCTTATAATCATCAGCTATGCGGCTAATCTCAGTTGGGTCCGAACTAACCGTTGCAGCAAAAGTCTCCAATTTCTCACGTTCCATACGCTTGCGCTGCATCTCATGGCGCCTGTTAAGATAAGGACTAAAAACAAATTTGATGAGTTTTATAATTTTGTTCATAGTAAATAATGTCTTAAAAATTAATTATAAGCCAGTACGAGAATAATTATACTGCTTGTCAAGTTCACGTTCTATCTTTCTGTCGAATATACGACGAAGTCCAGATGCCTTTACTTTGGCAGGCAATCCAGCGAGTAAAATATTTTCTCCAGCCTCTGAAAAATCCTTGTTTACCAGACTATTGGATGCTACGATTGCATAATTAGGGATAACAGTTCCTTTGGATATGGTTGTTCTATTGCCAATCCATGCATGGTCGCCGATAACGACAGGCTTAGAAAGCGTAGCAGGCTTTTCGTTTTTGCCAAGGTATTCTATGTAATGGAAACTACTGTCATAAATCTGGCAGTCCCAAGCTATTCTGGTGCAATACCCTATGGTTATTTTGTCAAAACAAAAGATATGTATGTTTGAACCGATCTTAGTGATGCCTAACTCTGTAGGTTTTGACTTAATATCCAATACACCACGTTTTGCGACTAAAACATAGGAACCCCTAAAAAATCTTATTGGTCCTTCTAATCGTAATGTGCCATTAATAGTCCAAATAGTGTTTTGCACATTGGTATCAACATATACATCCTGTTTTCCGACCGAAACCATCCCACTATACGTACTTCCAACTAATTCGACGTTGCCTTTCAGCGACCTAAAGTCCGTCTTGCCATAGAACCAAATAGGCAACTTCTTCGCCTGGCTAAATGGCAACATCTTAAAATTGAAATAGACAGTCTTCCAAAGATTACATTTCAGCAGTTCCTTTATTTTATTTTTCATATTCATAGATGTAGTTTCTTTTTTATCTTGTAGTAGATGCGGGCGAGCGGATATTTTATCATTCGCCCGAATTTACGGAGCTTATAGTCAATATCGGCAGGGAGATTGTGGCAAACTTCTTCAATGTTATCATCTGTTGCATGGACAAAAATAGCCTTTGCCGTATCTTTCCCCTTACCAATTTCCATAGAGACAACGCATCCATAACGCGAGACAGGATTCCACACCTGTCGAATAGGTTCATCTATTGGGAACGGATAAGCTACAACATCTTTTATCTTAGACAAATCTTCATCTTTGTCAGGATACCAAATAGGACGTGGAGGATACATATAGAAGTCGGGGAAGAGGAAGTTGCCCATACTGAAACACACTGGCTTCCCTTTGAGCGTGAGAAAAGGCTGTACCTGATGGGGATGGCTGCCGAGGACTGCATCAGCACCTGCTTCAACCATCTGCTTAGCCATGGAGATACATATCATAAGAGGATGATGTCTATACTCACGCCCCCAGTGCGGCATTACAATGACGCGGTCATACTCGGTCTTGTATTTCTTTATATCCGCAATCACTTTGTCAATATCCAAGGGGTTGATACCAGCCTTGTTGGGACCTGCCAATTCAACGTACCCGAGATACTGATTGCCATACATACAATAGGCAAGAATTGCTATCCTCAGACCATCTTTTTCGATAACTGCAGGACGCGATGCCTCCTCAATATTCATCCCAGCCCCACAGTAGAGTATATTGTTTTCCTTGAGGATGTTGATAGTGCTTTTTAAACCATCCTCACCAAGATCCCACACATGATTATTAGCCAACGACACTACATCATAGCCCATCTCTTTCACACGAAAGAAATCCTCATTGCGTGCGTAGACGATGTTCTTGCGTCCAGCCATCTTGATAGGGTCATAAGGCAAATCTGTGCCTATGGCCGATTCAAGAGTGCCAATGCGAAAATCATAACCACGCATGAGTTCTCTTAACTCGTCGGTCATGTATTCCGTTTGATAAGGCAGTACACCGCCTGGCATCACATCTCCACAGAAAAACAGTTTCATGTCATTATCTTTTTGAGAATTTTATTTTTTTCCCAGATGCGGAACTTCTTAGGAATTACGCTGATGAAATTCCGATAACTCTCTGGTTTGAATATCAGAGACCAAGCGACATACACTGTGACACAGACAATCAGCTTCAACGCACCATCAAGATACATATTGAATCCAAAAAAGTCTATAGCAAGATAAGCGATACCCGAAGAAAGTGCCGCGGCGAAAGCTATCGGGAAGATGTCCATCAGTTGATGTATCGACTTGTAGCCTATATGCTTTGAGACCATCGAAATATTAACCAAATAAGAGAACCATGCATTGATAATAACACCTATGAGAAGACCCTTCATGCCAAAAAGGAAAAGTCCTCCAATCATGGCACATGATCCAACGACGCGTTTCAGAACGGTGCGTGTGAACATTGTCTTACTCTTGCCAACAGCTGCTACAGCTTGCAGATTGATTGATTGGAGGCAGGCTGCCAAACCAGCAATACATAGAACTTGAAAATAAGGAATACTCTGCAACCATCGGTCTGAATACAACAAGATAAATAGCGGTTTGGCGACGAGTATCATCATAAACATCACGGGGAATGTTGCATAAGCAACAGTAGATGTCATTCTTTTAATCATGCTAATTACTCTCGCTTTATCGTCTTGGACTTCAGCATAGAGGGGATATGTGACATTGGTCATTATGGACGAAATTGAGTAGGATGCTATGCGTTCCGTTCTCAATGCTTTAGAATAATAACCAAGTGTTTGAGGATTATAGACTTTACCTATCACGAGACCTGTCAGTTGCGATGCGAAACGTTCTACAAGATGGGTCAAGAAGACATATAGTCCAAAACTAAAAAGTTCACGAAACGATGCCCATGAGAAAACAAAACGCGGACGCCAACGTACATAAAACCAGAAGAAAATAGTCGGTATGAGCGAATTTAATATATTATGGACAACGAGCGACCATACTCCAAAGCCATTATATGCCATCACTATTGTTACAATAAGAGATATTACCGAAGTAATAATACTATTGGTGGCTAGTATTTTTAGTTTGAGTTTCTTGCGTAATTGGTTCCGCTGAATAATGTTAAGAGAATAAGTAAACAATATCAACCCTTGCACTCGCAAGACATCACACAACTCAGGAATTTTATAGAATTGTGCGATTAATGGTGCTGTGAAATAGAGTATCAAGTAGAACAAAAACGCCATACTAAGATTCCACCAAAAAATGGTAGAATAGTCCGTCTGCGTTGGATTCTTTTTTTGTATCAACGCAGACCCAAAACCGCCATCAATGAATGCCTCGGAAAGTACCATAAAAATCGATAGCATACCGATGCATCCATAGTCATAAGGTGTGAGCAGGCGAGCAAGGACGATACCTGAAATGAAGCCGACAGCCATATTTGAATATTTTTGTATGGCAGCCCACAGCATTGCAGAGAGAGCTTTATGTTTTAGGGATTTGTTCTCGGACATACAGGTATATAATTAGCAACATTAGTTTTGTGACGACTATGCACTTATCGAGGCTTCGTCATAGAAAAAAAATCATATTGTAAAAAAGACTTTTTATTGTACATCTGGATTATTTTAGTATATATAATAAACATTAGTATATATAATAAACATTTGAACAGTTATCTATCTATTTTCTATAATAGTTACGAACGTTATTGGAGCTTATTCCCACGAAACCTTTATACTATATGGCACCCCATTAAGAACATCGGTGCGACCTGTATATTCTTGCCCACGTTCGGTTTCGACTGCCGTGACTGTTGTAAGATTTTTGACAGCCACATAATACAATCCCTCAAACAAAGAGGGAAATTGCAATTCCTGCGAGGAACCTTTCGCGGTAGTCTTGTAGGACGCCTCCTCAGGAAAAGCATAGCCGGTCTTATCGACCGCGAGAACAAAGTCGCAGTCCGATGAAGATGATACAGAGAAACAGACATTACGAGCACCGCGAGGAATATAAACAGCAAAATGATGACATTGGAGGTCTCCAATACTCGTATATGCGGGGAGAGCATCACGTGAATGCTTGTCCATAGTGCGCACTTCCCCATTACGCAGAAGTCCTTTTACCGACACTTCGCCGACATTGTCCATCGCATAGCGAAACATACATTCAGTCAATGTAAGGCATTTCCCAGAACTGGCGAATTCTGGATGTGAGCCCATCATAATAACGAGCCCGCTTTGATTACTCTTCTTATACTGCCACAACACCGGCTTATCATGCATCAACGGACGTTTAGGACATACATATCTTGCCAACACGACACTACCTTCTGGCCATTCCTGCGGCAGACAACCCTCACTGTGATAAAGGCTATCAATGACAGAGATGCTGCGAGACAGATCATAACTCAATAATGGGGAATTCTTCTCCATGGCAAAGCCCGTATAGGCATTCTTATAATTAGTGCGAAGAACCTGTCCAGGCCATAAAGCGAGGTAATATTTATAATTCGGACGTAAATCGCTGCCATTAGAGGCAAAGAAAGCACCCGCACAAGTGCCTATATAACTGCCACCATTATCTACAAACTGCCGCATGTGGTCGCGTCCAGATGAGCGCAATGACCGACCATGTTCTGCCGATACACCACCACGGACAAAGAGGACCTTGTAGCGAGGCTGCCCGTCAGGATAAAGCAGCCGTCCGTTATAATCCTCATTCGAGCCTGATATGACCCGATTTTGCCAAGAAGAATCAAGAGCAGTTTTTGTAGAACAATTAACCGCCTCCAAGGTTAATCCTAACGAACAAGCCGCATTAAGCGTGCCTCCATTATTCAAAGCATAGCCAGCATCAAGAAATACATCTTTATAGAATGCCTTATTAGGAACTCCGTGCTTCAGAGTTTTACTTATTAAAGGCGTCGGTAAAATAAACTGTGCTGAATTATCACACTCTACCAACAAAAAATCCTCGTCTAAACTCAATGACGAACGGAAATAGTACTCTTCAAGGGGTTCTGCCGATATGTCGTACCAATCAGACTTATTAAGTGTCACTTGCCACATACTGTCCTTACGACGGAATTGAGGAACATTCTCGCCACCATTTATCTTAGCCATGCTTAATTCATTCACCCCCTCAAACACCCAGAAATAATCATTATCAATTTTCTTTACCCGAATACTCGGAATGGCTAACAAATCCTTGTCATGTATATTATAGAAGGTGGATCGACAAGAGTCAGAGAAATCAATAGTAAACGCATAGCCGCTATCACCAATCTTTGACTTAACTGGGGCAACGACAGAATCGCCACACACATAAATCTCCACAATGTTCTTAAAAAAAATAATATTGCTATTTAGCCTATCACAAAGATTAGAATCACTATTACTCTCGATAGTCTTAATATTATTTGACTCTTTTTCATTTTTTGCAAGTAGCTCGTCCTTGGCGCATGAGCAGATTAGGAATGAAAACATTCCCGTAAACGCGACAAAACGTAGAAATATATATGCAATTGTTTTTTTCATGACCTGAATTAAACTGGAAATCATGGACGCCGTATAAAAAAATGCCTACTTTGAATCTCTTTAAGAACCGAATTATTTATTATAAACTAAATTTTGCTCCCTCCACACAAAAACAAACCAATAGGCAATAACAAATATTTCATATAATAACATTCCCATCTAAATAGACAAAACACATTGCAAAATTAAAAAAAAAAAATAAATAAAACTAATAAATACTACAATATGTTTTGTATGATCGATTTGATTTATACAGATACAGTCCATGTAATTGCCCATCTTTGACTTGAGATGGTTATTTCTGATGGCGGTTTATCCGTATACTGGTATAGTTTTATTTGTTGTATACACTTTGAATAGATGTTGCCAGATGTTGCATCTCTTCGGCAGGGAGCTGCTGGTGGTGGCGGAAATCCATGTCCTCGGGACTATTCAAGGGGAGCAGGTGGATGTGGGCGTGGGGCACATCAAGACCCTGTACGGCTACGCCTACTTTCTTGCAGGGAACCACCTCGGCCAACGCCTTGGCGACACGCTTGGCAAAGAGCTGCAAATCAGTATAGGCTGCATCATCGAGGTCAAAAATATAGTCCACCTCCTGTTTGGGGATGCAGAGGACATGACCTTTGACGATAGGATTGATATCAAGGAAAGCAAGACAACTATCGCTCTCTGCAACCTTATAGCATGGTATCTCACCAGCTACTATTTTTGAGAATATTGATGGCATTGTTTTTTTTTAAGATGGTTAAGACAATTAAGATAATAGGATTATATGATTAATATGTTTTATATAATCTATATAGGAAACTTCTATAAACTGGATTTATATGCAACCCCACTGGATTGAAGAATTGAAAATTAAATAGATTTTATTAATATGCAACTACTATGTAGTTTATTTTTATAAGTCCCCTATAATTCATATAATCTTAATCTATATAAATATTTGCCTATTGGAATGGCTGGATTATACCTATCGTTCTACCGAGAGGATTTCAAAGAGCATTTTGCCGGCAGGGACGACCACCTCAACCTTATCGCCTGTCTTATGGCCGAGGAAAGCCTTAGCGAAAGGAGAGGTGACAGAGATGAGGCCTTTCTTGAGGTCGGCTTCACTCTCTGGGACAATGGTGTAGGTTTGTGTAGCACCATTTTTAGTGTTTTTTACCTTAATTTTAGAGAGGAGAAGGACCTTGGAGGTGTCTATCTTTGACTCGTCAAGCAAACGGGCATTGGCAACAAGGTCTTGCAGCTTGGAGATGCGGGCCTCAAGGTGTCCTTGCGCCTCCTTGGCGGCATCGTATTCGGCATTCTCCGAGAGGTCGCCCTTGTCGCGTGCCTCTGCAATAGCAGCAGAAGCGGCAGGACGCTCGACAGCTATGAGGTGATGCAATTCGTCTTTGAGTTTCTGCAAGCCTTCCTCACTATAATATTTGATTTCTGACATGGCTAATGGGATGTGAATTGTGAATGGTGAATTGTGAATTGTGAACTGTGAGTGGTGAATCGTGTGTTGTAAATTGTGAATGATGAATTGTGGGAATTGAGAATGGTAGTTAGTGGCGTGAAAATTGTTAAAAGATAGGAAAGGTTGCAATTAACAACCTTCCCTATCATTATGATATGTCGTAGTGTACTCTGACCGCGGATTTAGAAGCGCAAGGTGGCACCGATGGAGTGCGAACCCTTGAGGGGCGAAGCACTGCGGAAAGCGTAATCTATGGTCAGAGAGGTCTTCACATTGCCATTCTCGTCCTTCTTGCCCAGAGGGATAGAGGCAGAAGCTCCAGCACAAAGACCCGTGTTGGCGGTAGTGCGATTGGTGGAGCTGAATATATCAGTCTGATAGACATAGCCAGCGCGTACCTCGAACATCTTGAGGATGCCATACTCTACGCCGAGGGCAAAGTTGTCCTTGAGGAAAGCATTGGAGGTGAAACTACCAGCAACCGTGAGACGTTGGTCAAGGTTCTCAAACAAGAAGTCGTAGGAGAGACCGATATTGAGGCAAGTGGGGAGCTCCATCTCGGCAGCACGCGTCTCGACGGTGAAGTTGTTGCCAGCCTCGTTGAGCATAGTGAGCGAATGTCCCGTACCGCTGAAGTGCATTGCAGTACCGATATTCTTAAGGCTGATACCAAACTTCAGCTCGTCGTCGGCACCAGTGACGTACTGGATACCGGCATCGATAGAAAAGCCGGAAGCCGACACGTTGTCGGTGGATTCGGTGATGACACGGAAAGCCACACCACCATGAATACTGCGGGTGAAGGAATGGGCATAAGCCACAGCAATATTCATGAAAGAGGGCGAGAAGGTACCTGCCGTACCTTCAGGATTTTCGACGGTAGTAATGTCAATGTCGCCAAAACCCATCGTCATGACAGAAACGCCAAGGACACCGGACTCGAAAACACGGATGCCAAGACCGAAGGCGTTGATGCCTGCTCCGGAGGTGGAACCGCTCTTGCCACCAAGATAGATGGTGTTGGTATAGCCAACCTCAATATTATTGGTAAAAGCAAGACCTGCGATATTGTTGTAGAAAGCATCGAGTCCACGCACATTGGCAATAGAAACGGCACCCCAACCAGCACTGTGAGCCCACGGATTGATAAGAAGCTCGGTGGCGCCGGCGGTACCACGACGATTGTCATTGCCAGCCGTAGCTGACTGGAACGACACCACCGAGACCAGGGCGACGAGAGTCATTATTTTGAATATATTTTTCATATCTCTGTTGTAATATTTAAGCGTTATCAATCAATGTTAGAACTGGAAAGAGTTGAGGTCAACAGGACGCATGGTGCCAAACCACTTGACAACACGCTCACCGATGCCAGGAACCTCAAAGTGGATGAGGTACATACCACCAGCGATGGGGATACCGTTGTGGTTGTGGAGGTCCCAATCATAGGTGGTGGTATTCTCAGGCGTAGGACCAAGACGGCGCACCAGCGTTCCGTCAACAGTGTAGATAGAGATTACCGAATTGCCGGGGACGTTGATGAAACGTACCTTGGTTTCAAGCTGGCTGAGGGTCTCGTAGGTAGAATAGCTGTAGTAGGGATTAGGCACAACGCTGATGTTGTCAAGAATCTCGTTCTTGTACGACTTGTCAGCACCATCGCCAGAAGCCTGATGCGTAAGGGTAGCTATGTCTGACGTGAGTTCAAACATATAACGGGGATAGTTGCTGTTCTCCTCGGCCTCAAGGCAGTCAGAGGCCTTCACACCGTTGTTGCTCATATAGCGACCATAAGGAGTATTAACCTGAATGTCAACAGTGACATCGCAAGAGATACCGTCGGCAGGATAGCCAGCATTGAGCTCGGCATTGTGACCCGGGTATTTGAAAGCAAAACGCTCATTGACAAGAGGCAGGTTGACCCATGCAGCGGAGGCGAAGAGGAGAGCCGAGGAGTCACGCACTGGATGCGGACGGAAATTCTCATTATTCTTGCCCTCATAGGACACTACACCGTTGTAAACCTTCGGGTCACCCTGCGACAGGTTGTCCTTAAAGGTCATGACACGCTCAAGAGAGCCGAGCATGGTGTTAGCCCACTTGCCAGCATCGTAACCTGGGGTCTTATAGTTGCGCAAAGAAACATTGCCAGAACCACTGTGGTTGAGGTTGGGGAAAGTAACGGTGGTAGCATTCATAACATAAATGTAGTGACGACCGCCGAAGACATTGTTCTCCGTACCATCGAGAACCGTCTCGACAGGATTCCAGAGCATATCGCGACCATTGAACTGGATGTAGCGCGAATCCTCACCGAACATGATGTTCAGACGCTCACCCGTAGTGACGGAGATAGCATAACCAGGGAACCAGCCCATACCGTATTCGTCAATGTAGGCAGGATTGCTGGGGTCGTTGACATTAGCAGTAATACCCAAATCATCAACGGTGCGGCCAAGCTTATCAACCGACTTGTGGTGACGTTTCTGGAACTTGCGAGCATTGCCCTCAGACTGCGTATTGTCATCGCACATCTCGAGGACAGGACAACGCGTCCACTTAGAGGTATCGGCGGTGAAAACTATACGTACGCTGGGGAGTTTGGAAAGGTCATTGAAGTTGAGAGAGCTGTTGTGCGTATTGTCGAGGAGAGAACGCTTGACAAGGTAATAGTTGTAGTTCTCAGCACCCTTGATGTTTGCCAGATAAGCCATTTCGGTCATCGAAGGCATGTAGAAGGTATAGTTAAAACCGGGGTGATAAGGACGAGTAGAGACAAGGCCATAAGGAGACCACATGCCGTTTACAACACCCTCAAACACATTGGCACGGTCAACACCAACAGACTTGTTGGCAGAGGGAATCGCACGCAACTCATTGTTGGCGCAATGACGACGATAATAGTCATCATCGAGGAACTCCTCAGACTCTGAAACATCTACTTTGAGATTGCGGAACTTACCAACTTTCTCGACAGCAAACTGTGCGCCAGAGTGTATCCAGTTGAGCATGGCGGCACCATCGTTGTCGCTGATGCCAGAGAGCCACATCTTGCTGGGGTCATCATAGGTCATAGAGGAAGAGATGAGCGCATTGGTGTTGGCAGCATTGCCATAGAAAGTAAAGATGTTACGCTCGGTAGCAGCAGACGTTTGAGGATTGAGGTCTATCTCTGCCTCTGTAGCCACGGCATCGGCATTCTTGAGGGATACCGAGATGCCGAGTTCGAGGAATATCTGCTCGTTGTAGCGACCAATGGGGAAGTCGGAGAAGACAGTGTCATGAGCGACACCCGTAGCCTCATCAACATAAACCGGCATGCCGGGATTAGCATTCGTGATGAACCAAACAGAATTGTTGTCAATGACGCTGCTACCTGCGGCGGCACGGAAATTGACGACGAACTTGCCCGGCTTGATGTTAAGCGGGTCAATGACCTTGACATCAATAGGACCACGGTTCTTCTCATAGACGGGATGAGCGATGATACATGGGTCGGTGACGGAGAAATTGGTGCCATCAATAGTGTACACACCCGGTTTCATTGCCGGTTCACCAGCAGCACCCATAAGTTGCTCGATAGACTCCTTGGTAAGTTCAAGAGCATTGCCACCATTGCCGAAACCTTCCAGACGAGTGATGAGAGGACGCTCGGCAAATTCGGACTGGATAACAGTACCGCCATTCTCTGAAGCGGGATGGTGAGGTATGGCAACGACAGAGCTGATAGAGCCACCCCACTCGTTCTTACGGCCGGCAAGATAAGGTTGTTTCTGTCCGTCGAGGAAGGCAGCCTCAGTCTGCGAATACTGTTTGAAGCGGTTCTGTGCATAGGCAACAGCAACAAAATAATATTCCTTGTTGTTTACAAGAGCGTTGCTGACACCCGTAGCAAACTGGTCAGAAGTTACGCGGAACACATGCTGGATGCCTTTGTTAGCACCTTCAACCATGACCGAGCCAGCCATAAGTCCCGTAGCCGAGTTGGTTTCAAAGTTAATAAGGCGTCCAATAGGCTGAGTTCTATCGGTGCTGTCATAGTAGTTCTCGATATCGCATTGTGCAACCAGACGAGCCTTGCTGACATCGCCAATATCGGCAACGGAAGCATTAGCGTCAACGAGCTGATAAATCTGATAGCCCTCAAAGACATAACTGCGCTCAAGCTCGGAATAGGTGCCTGTAATCATAGTGTCCTTACCATCAATATTGGCAGAGGTAGTATATGTACGCGGAATTGACGGGTCGGGTACACAATACTCTTCAGCGGCATTGTTGGAAGAGGGGTTGTTGTAGGTGAGGTAGAGGATGATTTCCTTATCCAGTTCCTGAACAACAATAGAAGGAGCATCGGGACCATCAAGAACCTCAAAGCAGTTCTCGAAGAGAGCCTGGCAGATATCGTCAATCTCGCGAAGCAACTCGACAGACGACCAAGCGTTGCCGGAAGTGGCCTGAGCAAAAGGAATACCCACAGTGATGTAGTTAAGAGCACCCGGACGAAGGGTGAAAGGACCAGCGGACTGCATGAAACGACGGTCGCCAACAGGGTTGTTGATGCTGCGCTCTGTCCATTCATCCTCAGCGATGCCATTGGTACCCCAATTCCACGGGTCAGTATTGCCGGGGAACATGAAGTCGCAGGCTGCGCCGGATGCGTCAAGACCCATGCCGCCGTAGGTCATACGCTGACCATTGCGCCAATAGCCACGAAGGTAGTTGTAGAAGTCGGTAGCCTTGCGAGGCTCGGCATTGGGGTTGTCGCCACCGTCATTACGATAATACACGAAGCGACGCATACCGAAACGCTCGTCATCGACAATACCGTTGCCAAAGTTCACACCATTGATGGCACAGTTGCCAATAGAGTCGCCCGCTTTGAAATACCAAGCACCACCATCGTCGGAACGGTAGAACAGGTCGGCATCCTGAGTGAGAGCGAAGGTATCATAGACCGTATTGCCATTAGCATCGTTGCCAACATAAAGGCCATCGGCATCTTTCTTCACATAGTTGGGGAGCTGCGTGCTGTAGATGGGGTCAGCTTTCATTTTCTCGAAATCGAGCTTAGGATTGTCCTTGCCATCGGGGTCGAGATAAGGACCCTGGAAGAAGTCGATACCTACTGCGGGAGGGATGCCAGAATAGGAACCCGAACCGGGGCCGTCAGACTCATCGCCATTGTAGCAATAGCCAAGACCACGCTTCACATCGCATCCCACATAGTCGTCGTAGGCATAGCCGAGGTCGGCATCAACCCACTGGCTGAAATAGGTATCCTTAAGAGTATAGGTAGAACGGTTGATAATCTCGTATGAGTAGAAAGTCATGTTATTGATATCGTCGTTGGTCGAGAAGGCAAAAGCCTGAGCGCGAATCTCAAGGCCAATAGGCTGTCCGTTGGTCTCGGTATGGACGTTACCCATATCGTTGAACACCCACCAGATAGTCTGGTCGCCCTTCAACACTTGGTCGGAGAGGACACCACCGGTAACGATTTCGTGGGTCGTCTCCATAGTAGGAGCCGAATAGAGAGCCTCGCCGGGGTGGTTGGCTTTCCAACGCTGGGGGCAAAGCTCATTCTTAAAATCATAATAAGGATAGTCACCCATCGTGGGGTTGTACTCGCCATCGCCATCGGCGTCGAAGAACGGAGCAAGATAATGTGAATAGCCGTCAGCAGGACCATGAGCAGGCCAGTTGGCTATAACATCGGGCATATCGGAGAAGTCGGCATCCTTGACGCCATCGACATCGATAGTGCCGTCCTCTTTGTAATTGAAATGCTGCATGTGGTTCTGCACCTGCTGCTTGCTGATGACATAGTGTTTGTCATAGGCGTTGCAGATGTCGAGAGAGACATAAGCCGAATTAAGCTGGAGGGGACCTGGCCAGAAGTCGTCACCGCCACTACCAAAGGTAAGGGCAGCGATACGCAGCTGGTCGTTGACATCGGTACCGCCAATCCAGAGAGCAGCGCAGAACAAGGGGCACGTGTTGGCACTCTTTGGGAGGTGATACTGGGCCACGCTACCATCATACCACATATTGCCATAACCGTTAATCAAGGCACGCACGTTGTTGACACTCAACTCGGCAGTGCTCTGAGCGCGTTTACAGACAGCAGCCTTCGACATGATTTGCGCCTTACGTGTCGAACGTTTGCAGTCATCACACTCACGGGCATAGAGGCTACCCACAGAGACCGTGAGAAGCATTGCCGCAAGGAATAAAGTGCTGAATATATTTTTCATCTTTACTGTATTTTTCGATTTGTTATAACATTAGAAACTATAGGACAGCGAAAGTTTGATATGACGCGGAGACGAATAGTTCCATGTAGCATTGCTTAGATAGATAGAGTATAAGTCACGGAAGGACTGCGGGTCAAGATAGCTGTTGATAGTAACCTGCGTTTCGGGATCGGTAAGATAACCATTGTCGGTGGGGCTGCCGGTGACAGGGAATACGCCAACAATATTTCTAATGTCAAAGAGGTTGTTGATGGTGATAGCGGTATTAAGATAGGTGGTACGTTTGCCAACCTTGATGGGCCAGTTCTTGTCGATAATGACATTGCAATAGAAACCCCAAGGCAGACGAGCACCACGATAGCTACCAACGATAGTGTTCTGCGTGATGCTATACTGACGCGTGTAAGGACGACCAGACTGGGCGACCAACAGGAAGTTGACGCCGAAATCCTCAAGGAGCTTGATGTCCTTGTTACGCTTCTCGCCAGTAGCCTTATCAGTCACTACGCGGGTGATGGTAGGACCGTTATACTTGGCACCATTGCCATAGCGGAAGTCAATGCTTGCCTTGAACTCGTGACGACGGTCGTCAGAGATAGGATTGAGCATCTTGAGCGTGGTATAACCTTCCTTAATAAGCTCAGTCATAGTAGAAGTCGCAAGACCCGTACCTTCAGCATACTGCAAAGTATAGTTAGCATTGATACGGATATTCTTGGTCTGACGGAGGTCGTAAGCAAAGGTGAAACCCTTGATAGTCTTGAAGTCAAGGTTGTCGTAGGAATAGTAGTTGTTATTGGGGTCGGCACCAGCATACTGGACGAGCTGTATGAGGTCGCGCGTCTCTTTATAGTAAGCAGAAATACTGATAGCCGAAGAACTCGAGAGAGCCTGCTGGAAACCGAGCTCGTAGTTGGTGATGCGCTCAGGCTTCAGATTGGGGTTGCTGATAGTAGAAATCTGACTCATGTAGAGATAGCCCAGATAGTTGGCCTGCCATCCACTGGAAGGGCGACGAGCGATAATGTCGTAAGAAGCCTTGAACTGTGAGTTGTCGCCAACGGGGAAGGAGAAGGCGATACGAGGCATAACGACGACCTGTGGCTTGTAATCAACAAAAGCTTCGGTACCCACGGCATTGTTACCGGCGGCCTCACGGCCGCGAGGAGTACGGTAGGGAGTGGGCTTACCAGACTTACCAGCAATCTGGTTTGGCGAAGAGACCTCGACGCCGCTGGCATTGTACCAGACAGAGCCATTACGGTAACCAAGGATGCTGGGAGCAGCAGCAGAGGGGTCGTCAACATAGACAACCCAGTTGTCGCCGGCACCATTATATATAGAACCATCTACGAGAGCGTTGCCGTTGCGGACATCGCCGACAGTGTAGGACTCATAGAGCAGGTAGGGGTCTTTCAACACAAACTGGTTGCCATCGAAATAGTCAAGACGCACACCAACATTGAAGATGAGGTCTTGGAAGTAGAACTTATCCTGAATGTAGCCAGCCATATAGGTGGGCGAGAAGGCAGGAAGATAGCGATAGTTGGGATGGCCGGCAGCCGAAGGATTGTAAAAATCCTCAAGGGTCCAGTTGCGACCATTGTATTTCTCTCCGGTGTGGTCGTAGCCTGTGTAGCTCACATAGCTACTACCCTGATTGAAGAGCTCGTCAGCAGAGAACATCTTGATACCGCCAGCGTTAGCAAAGACCTCGGGGCTGTAGCGGTCGATGTCGATAAAGTCTGTTGAATTCTTAGCAAGGCCGAGATACTCACGAAGAGCTATATCAAACGGCTCCTGCTGGCTGGCATTGTAGAGACGGTTGTAGTCAACATAAAGTTTGGAACCTTCCCAACGATAGATGGGGTTGGTCTTATCCAGCTGCTGCAGGTGCTTGTTGGCCTCCTGACGCATAAGCGTCCAGATGCCGTAGGCACTCACACCATAAGAAGACGAAGAGTAACGGTCATACTGGAAACCGATTTCGAGGTCATGACCCTTGACAAGGGCAGAAGCCTTTGCCTGCAAATAGATATAGTCGGTACGGCCAAAGCTGTATCCAATATCCATCACACCGACATTGGAGAAGAGGCCGTAAATAGACGAAGGACCTTCACCATTGGGCAGACCTTTATACTGACGGAGGAAGTCGAAATCGGTAAGCACACCCTTCAACTCATCAATGCGGTTAAGCTGGAGGTTGTAGTTGGAAAGGACCTGATGGTCGGGGTCCGAAACATATTTGTCCCACTGGATTTCATCACGCCAACCATTCTGCTCATAAGCACTGACCGTCACACCATGATAGTCATAAGGTGCGGGATTGTCATAGCTGCGGAACTTCTCAGTATAAAAAGTACCGATATGTCCATACTTGAAAATGTCATCCAGTGACGAACCGAATATCTCGTTATAGGACTTGCTGGTGGAACGGCTGACCATAGCCGTGAGGTTGTACATAACATTGGATATGACGGGACTCTTCTTACCCTCGGGGAGAGTAGCATCAGCAGAGGTCTCCTCTTGGTCGCGGAAGCGCTGGGTGAAATCGACCGTGATGCCATAGTTGGCACCCTCGCCAATACCCACACCCTGACGCGAGAGGTTGAGAACCATACCTCCAACGCTGATTCCGGGCGAGCGAGAATAAGAACCCTCGGCCGTGACAGTCAGAGTAGCATAGTCGGAGAAACGGACATCGATAGCACCCTCGGCGGCGAAACCAAAACTACGCAAATTGGGGACACGCGAAGCATCGCCATTGAAGTCGGACTTGGTAGGCGTAGTGAGCGTGACGAAATCGCTACGGTAAAGGTTCTTCTGAGCGGAATAGTCCACAGTACCCGTTAGAGGGTCAAAGTCGATGGGATTCTGTTCATACTCGAGTACCTTGTCATGATTAACGACGAGATACTTGTCGGACCTGGGGCGATAAAAACCTGTACGCGAAAAAGAACCCTGTGCTGTCAAACGGAAACCGACAAGAGTACGCTCAGAAGTACCACCGCCATCGAGTTCAATCTTTTGCTTCACCAGCGGGCCGGTGAGGTAAACCATGAGGTTGTTAGCCAGACGATAGTCAAGCCACGACTCCCATTTCACGATGCCTTTGAACTGGCTTGAAGGCGGTTTGAGGGTGATAATCTGCGTACCACCGATAGCCTCGCCGATGCTTGCAGGAGTACCGCCAAGGATAACCTGAATCTCGGCGATAGCCTCCTTAGGGGCTTGGATACCGGTACGCTTACGCACACCACCCTGCATCGTCACCATGCCGTCCTCACCACGGGCCGTGGAAGTACCGCCATCGCTATAACCCACACCACCAACGGCGGCGACGATAGCGTCAACGGAGGTTCCCGGCATACGGGCGATATCGTCAGAGCTCAGACGGGAGCCGGACTCTGGCGTACCAATCTCGATAACTGGCACCTTCTGCTCTACGATGACAACCTCTTCGAGGTTAGTAGCCGTAGGGACCAGCTGAATGTCGGCAATGGTAAAACCCGACGCAGTTACGTTGACACCTGTACGCACGTACTTCTGGTAGCCCACGGAGGACACCTCGATGTCGTACTTGCCAACAGGCAGCGGCTTGATGGTATAAACACCATCAAAATCTGTTTGCCCACCTCGAATCTGTTGTCCATCCTGTTTGGCGACAACATTGACAAAGGGCAACGGCTCTTGAGTCTTCGAATCGGTAATAGTACCTTTTAGGGTACCCTGGGCGAAGACGGCAGCACTTGTCGCCAACACCAGACCGATTGCCATAAGTACTTTTCTAAACATACTCATTGTTGTGTTGTTATTTATACTATTTTTCTTTCGTGTCAAAATTTCTCGTCTATATATTTGTTGTGCAGGATAGTCTGCGCTATGACTGCCTGACGCAAGTCGAAAGCACAACCATCATCCTCCACCACCATTTCACGCGCTGTCTCCACATGGGGTGCTTTCTTGCTTTTAGCGACGCCTTTCTTCGCAGCAGACTGCCGTGCGGGCTGTGCTGCCGCCGCGGCATAATTGTCCGACTCATAAGTGAAATACGGTGTTTCCTGCTGAGGCGTGTCAAAGGGTGCATCGTCATAGGGAGCATCGTCAAAGGGAGCAAAGGGGTCGTCACTATCAACCGAAGTAGTTGACGAATCCTGAGTATCAGACATTGCAGCCACCTTCCCCTTAACATAGTAGTAGCCTATGCTAAGAACCAAGATACCTATGACGACCAAAATGTCTCCCATAACGGATTATACTCGATGTGATGCGACGAGAAATAACAGGTTTATTATTGTTTGTTTTCTCTAGCTTTAGAAATCTCGTAAACCACAGGACAGGCGAGGCATACGGACGAGAAGACACCGCAGACAACACCCACCAAAAGTGCGAAGATGAAACCACGGATGACCTCGCCGCCGAATATGAACATCATAAGCAACGTGAAGAACGTAGTGCCGCTGGTGTTTACAGTACGAGCCAGCGTGGCATTGATAGCATCATTCATGTGCTCGGTGAGTGAACGCTTGGGATAGAGAGTGCGATTCTCACGGACACGGTCGAAGATAACCACTGTGGCATTGATAGAATAACCTATGACGGTAAGCACGGCACTGATGAAGTACTGGTCCACCTCAAGGTTGAAAGGCAACAGCCCGTAGAGCAGCGAGAAGATACCGATAACGAGAATGGTATCGTGGGCCAAAGCAGCAACACTGCCTACACCAAAACGCCAGCTCTTGAAACGGATGCCGATGTAGGCAAACATCACGAGCAGACCACCGATAACAGCCCAGATGGAGTGCATCAGGTTGTCATGGGCTATAGTACCACCGACTTGGTCAGCCTGAATGATACCCAGCGGATTGGTCTCGGTCGATTTGAACTCGTTGAGCGTGATAGGCTCGGCAAAGAAATCCTTGGAGCCATTATATAGCTTTTCGGCTATCTCGGCCTTAACATTGTCGTTATCCTCTTTTATCTTATATTTTGTGGTAATCTTCACCTGATTGCTGGGGCCATAGGTCTTGACCTCGGGGGCTTCCTCAAACTGCGCTGCCATAGCGGAACGCACATCAACAGCGTTGATAGGCTGGTCGAAACGGACAACATAGGTACGACCTCCAGTGAAATCGATGCCAAAGCTGAGTCCACGGAAGCAGAAACTGACAACGCAAATGAGAATGGCTATACCGGCAATGGTATAAAATACACGACGGCCACCGATGAAGTTAACGTTGGCGTTGCGCAGGAAGTTCTCCGTGAAGCTAAAAGAGAAGTTGATTTTCTTCTTATGGTTGAGCATCCAGTCAAGGCACAGACGAGTGACGAAGATACTGGTGAACAAGGATGTCACGATACCAATGCAGAGGGTAACGGCAAAACCTTGCACAGCTCCGGAGCCGAACATGATAAGGATAACGCCAAGCAAGAAGGTTGTCACCTGACCGTCAATGATAGCCGAGTAGGCGTTCTTGAAACCAGTGCCGATAGCATTGGACAGACTTGAGCCAGCGCGCAACTCCTCTTTGATACGCTCGTAGATAATAACGTTGCCGTCAACAGCCATAGCCATAGTAAGCACAATACCGGCGATGCCAGGCAGCGTGAGCACGGAGCCGACAGAGGCGAGCACGCCGATAAGCAGGAAGACGTTGGTCACGAGAGCCACAACCGAAACCCATCCGGCGCGGTTGTAGAACACAACCATATAAATAAGAACGATAATGAAAGCAAGGATGAAAGAGATAAGACCGCGGTTGATAGACTCCTGACCAAGAGAAGGTCCTACGACAGCCTCTTGAACGATGACAGCGGGAGCAGGGAGTTTACCCGACTTGAGGATGTTGGCAAGGTCTTTGGCCTCTTCGAGTGTGAAACGGCCGGTGATAGAAGAGCGGCCACCGGCAATCTCGCCACGCACATTAGGAGCAGAATAGACGAGGTCGTCAAGGACGATGGCAATATTCTTACCGACATTCTCGCCAGTGATGCGCTTCCATTCCTGAGCGCCCTTATTATTCATCGTCATCGAAATCTCATTGCTGCCATCCTGAGCGAAGTCCTGACGGGCATCGGTGATGACATCACCCTCAAGGAGCGGCTCGCCACGACGCGTGCTGACTTTGATAGCATAAAGCTCATAGAGGTCGCTACCATCCTGTAAGGGCTTAGCCCCCCAAAGGAATTTCACACGACGGGCATCAAAGATTTTCTTCTCGCCAGCCTTGTCAATCATAGCACTAATAGCATCGCGGTCCTTGGCGCGGGCGATACCTACGGCACTGCTGTAACTGCCATCGGTGATGCTCATCTTGGCAAAGAGAGGATGCTCGTTGGCCACCTCGGCGCTGACGGCAGAAGAGTCAACGTCAGTAGTATCACTGGGTTTGACGGCAGAAGCCGTGAAGCGGTCTATGTCCTCGAGCATGCTCACGACCTCGTTGACATCATAGGTGAGCCAGAACTCGAGCTGGGCAGTACCCTGCAGGAGTTTGCGCACACGCTCAGGCTCTTTGACACCGGGGAGCTCAACCAAAATACGCTCCGAAGCTCGAAGCTGCTGGATGGTGGGCTGGGCAACGCCAAACTTGTCAATACGCTGGCTGAGGATTTCATAGGTGCGGTCGTAAGCGTCGGCGGCTTCTTTACGGACGACCTTGATGACAGCATCATTGTCGTCACTAAGATTGATTTGCCCTTTGAGCTTGCTGCCAAAAATAGAGGCAAGCTGAGCATCAGGAGCAATAGCCTTAAACTCATCGTAGAAAAGACTTACAAAATCGCGGTTGGTAGTTGTCTTCTGCTTGGCAAGAGCATTCTCAATAGCCTGATTGAAAGCAGGGTCGGCAGAGTTGTCAGCCAAAGCACGGACGACATCGACCGTAGAGACCTCCAACATAACATTCATACCACCTTTAAGGTCGAGGCCGAGACCAATCTCACGGTTCTGACACTGGCGATAGGTATAGCCGAGATACACTTTCTCAGAAGCCATAGAGTCGAGATAAGCAGACTCGACAGCATTCTGGATAGAATCGATAAATTGGTTTTCGAGACGCTTGTCGGCAAGCTGAGCGACCTGCTGCTGCACAGCAGGAGAAGCGAGGTAGTCCTCGGCGACTTGCCGAGCATTGCTCTCAACGTTGCGTGTGACGAAGGAGAACGAAAGCTGGAACAAGCATACCAGCACAAATGACCACGTCAAGAATTTAATAAGTCCTTTATTTTGCATAGTTTAAATAATGATTTGTTTTCCTTATACAATACACATTGAACGTGCAAAGATAAAAATTTTCTAAATATATGACAAACTTTTTAGGAAATAAGGTGACGACGAAAAGAGCGCACTATATAAAGGAAAAAGAAAAAAAAGTATTTTTGCACCATCGAATGCAAAGACACAGCCATGCAAGAAGAAGAAACACAAAAAGATAAGACAATATCAGTGAAAGACTGGTCCAGCGAGGACCAGCCAAGAGAACGACTAATACGCCTGGGGGCACGCAGCGTTACCACCACGGAACTATTAGCCATACTGCTTCGCACCGGACGGACGGGGCAAAACGTGGTAGAGATGGCCAAGGAGGTGCTGAATGCCGCCAACGGGAGCCTCAACAGACTGTCGCAATGGTCGGTGGGCGACCTTAAACAGATAAATGGTATTGCCGAAGCAAAAGCAGTGACTATATGTGCCGCCATGGAACTGGGACACCGCTTAGCCACAGAACGCCACAGCAAGCAAATCGTAAGACTGACGAACGCCACAGACATCTATAATGCCATAATGCCCGAAATTAGCGACCTGCAGCAAGAGGAATTCTGGGCATTGTACGTCAACACGCGCATGCAACTGCTTCACAAATGCTGTATATGCAAAGGAGGGCTTACGGAGACGCTGGTTGACATACGCGTTCTATTCAAGACCGCATTATCCTATGGTGCCACGATGATTGCCGTGGCCCACAATCACCCGACGGGACAGGTCAAGCCAAGCAAGAACGACGACAACCTGACGAAAAGGATACGCGAAGCCGGACGACTGTTGTCAATACCGCTCATGGACCATATCATCATCGGCAGCGCACCATACAACGACAACGGCGAACCACGCGAACCAGTGTATGGCTCCGACTTCTACAGTTACCATTTAGAGCAACGACTGAATGTAGTATAAAAATGCCTTCATATATCATGGAATCAGCCGTTTGAATAACAAAACTATGTCATCCGCAGAACATGACGAAAACATTGCAGGCAAAGCAATGTATCTGCATTGATTCCATGATAGTTATTATCGGTGTCCGCTAAAAGAACTTAGAACATTCTGCAACTACTAATTCTTTTGTCTCTCGACCACGAAAGAGGTTTTTTTTTCGACCACGAAAGAAACGAAGTATACGAATGGCTAAGGTGTTTTTTTTCGAATACGAAAGGAACAAAACTATGCGAATGGTTGGGGATGTTTTTCGACCACGAAAGAAACGAAGTATACGAATGGCTAAGGTGTTTTTTTTCGAATACGAAAGGAACAAAACTATACGAATGGTTGGGGATTTTTTCCGAACACGAAAGAAACGAAGGATACGAATGGTTGAGGTGTTTTTTTTCGAACACGAAAGAAACGAAGTATACGAATGGTTGAGGTGTTTTTTTTTCGACCACGAATAGGAACGAAGGATACGAATGGCAAAGGTGTTTTTTTTTCGAACACGAATAGGAACAAAGGATACGAATGGTTGAGGTGGTATTTTTTCGACCACGAATAGGAACGAAGGATACGAATGGTTGAGGCGTTTTTTTTCGACCACGAAAGAAACGAAGTATACGAATGGTTAAGGTGTTTTTTTCGAATACGAAAGGAACGAAGGATACGAATGGTTGAGGTGTTTTTTTTCGACCACGAATAGGAACGAAGGATACGAATGGTTGAGGTGTTTTTTTCGACCACGAATAGGAACGAAGGATACGAATGGTTGAGGTGTTTTTTTTTTCGACCACGAAATGGTACGAAGGATACGAATGGTTGAGGTGTTTTTTTTCGACCACGAAATGGTACGAAGGATACGAATGGTTTTGGGGATGTGAATTTACCAACTACGGCGACAAGGCGGATTTGTCACCTTGTCGCCGTAGGCATTTGACATTATAGGGGCAGGGCACTATGAATGCTGTCGCCCCCTGATGCTTTCCTCTTCCGTCGCTCAGATAATATTATCGAACTGACGGAGGAAACGCAGGTCGTTCTCGAAATAGAGGCGCAAGTCGCGTATCTGGTATTTCAACATTGCCATACGCTCAACCCCCATGCCCAAAGCAAAGCCAGAATACTTCTTGCTGTCGATGCCGCAAGCCTCAAGGACATTGGGGTCCACCATGCCGCAACCGAGTATTTCGAGCCATCCCGTATGCTTGCATATATTGCACCCCTCGCCATGGCATATATTGCATGAGATATCCATCTCTGCCGACGGCTCTGTGAAGGGGAAATATGACGGACGGAGACGTATCTGCGTCTGCTCGCCGAACATCTCTTTGGCGAAATAGAGCAGTGTCTGCTTAAGGTCGGCAAACGAGACCTTCTCGTCCACATAAAGAGCCTCCACCTGATGGAAGATACAATGAGCACGCGCCGAGATGGCTTCGTTGCGGAACACACGCCCGGGGGCTATTATGCGGATAGGCGGCTTGGAATGTTCCATGACGCGCACCTGTACCGACGAGGTATGGGTACGCAGAGCCACATCCTGCCGTCCCTCCTCCTTCTCTACGAAGAAAGTGTCCTGCATGTCGCGGGCTGGATGGTCGGGAGGGAAGTTGAGAGCCGAGAACAAGTGCCAGTCGTCCTCTATCTCCACCGATTCCGCCACAGTGAACCCGATACGGGCAAAAATTTCGCATATCTCGTTCATCACCACCGAAAGGACATGCCTGCTGCCGAGTTGCGCAAGGTCGGCAGGCATCGTGAGGTCATGCTGCGATGCCGACGCCTCCTCCTGCTGCTCTACGAAGGCCTTGAACGCCTCGATACGCTCTTGGGCAGCGTTCTTCAGCTGGTTGAGCATCTGCCCCACCTCTTTCTTCTGGTCGTTGGGGAGAGCCTTGAATTGCTCAAAAAGACTGGCTATCACGCCTTTCTTGCCAAGATATTTTATCCTGAACTGCTCCACCTCGGCAGCTCTATCCTTGAATTGCTCTATATTGGACTCTTGTATCTCCTTGATGTAGTCTAAGATAGTAGATTTCATGATGATTAAAGGATTGAATATAGTGTGAATCGTGTTTTTTGTTTTTTTGTTTGCGGAGGTTATTTTTCAACCACTTTGATTTTCATCTTCACGTCCTTGAGCGGACGGTCGGCGTAGCCACACTGCACGGCGGCAATCTTATCGATAACGTCGAGACCTTCCACCACCTGCCCAAACACGGTGTAGTCACCGTCAAGGTGCGGCGTGCCGCCCTCGGTGGTGTAAACCTTTCGCTGCTCGGCACTGAACTTCTTGCCGTAGGCCGTCTCCATCTGGTTGAGCACGTCGTTGGTCCATACATCGCCCTGCACTATATAGAACTGCGATGGCGAAGAAGCCTTCTTGGGGTTCACTTGGTCACCTTGCCGCGCCGCGGCGAGAGCACCCTTGCGGTGGATAAGCGTCGGCACAAACTCTGCAGGGACAGTGTAGCCCAAGGGGTTGCCGTTGCCCAGAGGGGCTCCCGCCTTGGCGTTGCGCGAATTGGGGTCGCCTCCCTGTATCATGAAGTTGCGTATGACGCGGTGGAACAGCAAGTCATTGTAGAAACCCTCGCGCACAAGTTTCAGGAAGTTATCCCTGTGACGCGGTGTCTCGTTGTAGAGCTTTATCTTCATCGTCCCGAAATCCGTCTCAACGAGCACATAATAAGTCTTCTCTGCCGTAGCAGATTTGTTTACAGCCGATTGGGAGAAAACAGCAGTGCCAAAAAGAAGAAAAATGAGTGAAAAAATGATTTTTTTTGCGTTCATACAATATAAAATTACTATTTTTGCAAATGCAAAAGTAACTGAAATAATTTATATACGCGCAAAAAATAGCATATTTTTTATGAAACGTAATCTCTCAATCATCGCCGGACTGCTGATTTTCAGCATAGTTACCATAGCCACACTAATTTCGTGCGACAAAGACACGGATTGCAAGCTGAAGGTAAATGTGGTTACTCGCGAGGGAAGAGCTAAGCCCTGGGTGAGCATCAGCATCAACCAGAAAGGTGCCCAGCTCGGGCAGACGGGCTACACGGATGCCGAAGGACGCTTTGAGGCCACTTTCTCCGCCCCAGCAATATACAATATCGTAGTGATGGACACCATCAACGAATGGGTATATAACGATGTGGTGATAGACGAATTTGGCAACACGCGCCGCGACTCCAACTATGTCTTTGTCGGATACTACACCGGCCGCGAGACCGTCAGACTCAAAGACGGCGAGACCGTGGAGAAGACCGTAGTGCTTGACAACCACAACCTCGTGCAAGTAGCCAAATAGCTTATTGCGCCTTTGCTAACATGTTTTTTTCAGCTTGCTTGACGCAAGCATTCTTCTAATGTTTTTTTATTAGAGGCTTTATTCGTATGAAAAAAAAAGAATTATTCTCGCACGACGACCTTGAACAGATAGCGGCCCACGGCCTTACCGCCGATGCCGTAGAACAGCAGATAGAGAACTTCCGAAAGGGATTTCCAAAAATGACACTTATCGATGCCGCCACCATTGCCAATGGCGGCATTCGTTCATTAGACGACGCCGCTGTGTCGCAAGCCCTTGAGCACTATGCGACACTGGCGAAGGACAAACGGCTCCTGAAGTTCGTACCCGCCTCGGGAGCTGCCTCGCGTATGTTCAAAGAGCTTTTTGCCTTCAGTGCCACCTACTATGGCGTGGCAGGCAACTTTGCCAAAGAATATCCAGAGGTACAGACCTTTCTGGAAAACCTGCGCTCCTTTGCCTTCTACAACGACCTACGCACCGAGATGGCGCGCGCCTCGCTCGACATTGACGAGTATATGCAGCGCGGCGACTACTCCACGGTGATAAACTTCCTGCTCAAAGAGCAATACCTCGGCTACGGCAGCAAGCCCAAAGCCCTTCTGAAATTCCACCGCTACGGGTCGCTGCAACGCACACCGCTGGAAGAACATATAGTAGAGGGCGCCTCCTATGCACTGTCCAATGACGGCAAAGTGCGGCTGCACTTCACCGTCTCGCCCGAACATAGGACCCTCTTCAAAAAGAAAATAAGCGAGATAAAACGCTACTACGAGGATGCCCTCGGCGTAAAGATAGAGATAACGCTGTCCGAGCAGAAACACTACACCGACACCATCGCCGTTGACGAATACAACGAGCCCCTGCGCGACGACGAGGGACACCTTGTCTTCCGCCCGGGAGGCCACGGCGCACTGTTGGAGAACCTCAACGAATGCAACGCCGACGTCATCTTCATGAAAAACATAGACAACGTAGTGCCCGACTGGGACAAGCACAGCACCATAGTATATAAAAAGGTACTTGCCGGACTCCTACTTGACCTACAACGTCACACCTTCGACTATATTCGCCGCATCAAGCAATCCCCCACCGATGTCCATCTGCTGGCAGAAGCCGAACAATTTGCCTCGCAGCAACTCGGCATACACATAGAGCCGACGAGCTCCACCAAGCAGCGCCGCGAGCAACTGCTAAAGAAGCTCAACCGCCCCATTCGTGTCTGCGGCATGGTGCGCAACCAAGGCGAACCCGGTGGCGGCCCATTCTTCGTCAAAGAGGGCAACGGCACGAGCCTCCAGATTGTCGAGTCGGCACAGATAAACCGCAAAGACGCCGCACAAGAGGCCATCCTGCAAAAATCCACCCATTTCAACCCCGTCGATCTCGTATGCGGCACCAAGGACTACCGCGGACGTCGCTTCGACCTGCGCGCTTTCCGCGACCCCGCCACAGGCTTTATCAGCAAGAAATCCAAAGGTGCCGTGACGGTGAAGTCGCAAGAGTTGCCCGGTTTGTGGAACGGCGCCATGGCGCACTGGATAACGATATTCGTCGAAGTGCCACTGGCGACCTTCAATCCCGTGAAAACCGTCAACGACCTGCTGCGCAAAGAGCACATGGAACGCTGACGTAAAATTAGAAGTATAGCGGTTTGCTGTCATTTATTTTGTTTTTGCCCCTTCAGGGCGTGTTTTTCTGCGCCCTTAGAGCCCAAGGCGGCGTCATGGGCTGTACGCTTGACGGACTTTAAGCCCGTTCTGTTTTGGCAGCCCTATTGCATGATGAGTGCGTGTTTTTTTTCAGCCACTGAGGGGCTTCCACTATATTGGGCAAAAAAAATGCCATGTAAGGGCATAAAGGCAATAGCCCAGAGCATCGTTTGGGGTAAAATGTCATCTAAAACAATTCGCTCTTAAAGAGCAAAAGCCTTTTTTTGTCGGACACCAATAATGAAACTAAATTGTACATTTTTTGGGCAAATCACCAAAATATAATATATTTGCAAAAACAACTATGAACCACAATTAAACATAATACAATGATTGTCAGCAGCAAGAGCTTGTCGTATGCGACAGCACTGAACTGAAAAAGTGAGCTTATTGGTTTTCGGCTCGCCTTTTTTCAGATGATTTTTTAGGAAACCGAAACGAATAATCCAATACTCATTCAATCATGTAACACCCCATTTTTAAGAGAAGTGCAAATGACACGTTAGTCGTCTTATGGCTATTAATGAGAGTCGCCAACGTTCCATTTTTTTCTCTTCCTTCCCGTCCTTTTTGTCATATCACGCCAAGAAGAAGGTATAGGTGTAGGTCGTATCACATAAAAGACATGACAAAATATCCAAAGTTTTCGACAAACGCAGCAGAACCTGAAACACATCTGCCGAAAAGCGAAAACGCATAATAATCATTTTAATCAACCCGGCAGGAATAAAGCCCTGCCACAAAAAGAAACAGAACAATGTTTGAACTTAAAGGAAGATACTGCAAAGACTGCAAGATTTTTTCAGATAATATAGATCAAGATGCACTCTCGATAATATATCATTTCTTAGACCACCCTATGTTTGAGGGATCTAAAATAAGGATTATGCCCGATGTTCATGCAGGGAAAGACATCGTAGTAGGATTCACCGTCCCATTTACAGACCATGTGAACCCCGACCACGTTGGAGGAGACATAGGTTGCTCGGTGTCAACCTCTATCACCGACAATCCAGTCAATGATGCGGATTACCCCATGATAGAGCAATTGGTACGCGACAATGTTAAATTCGGCATGACGATACACGAGAACGCCGTTTATCCTATCGGCGACCTCTACAAGCATCTGCAACTACGGCTGCAACAAGCACGGCAGCAATGGCCTGAGATGGTGGGTGCAGTCGATATCTCGGAGAAAGGTATCAGCGCATTGCTGAGACGTATAGACCAGAGCGAACACATGTTCTACCACAGCATCGGTACCGTAGGCGGTGGAAACCACTTCGTCGAGATAGGTAAGACTCCAGAAGGCAACTATGCGTTTACAGTGCACTGCGGCAGTCGCAACCTTGGTCAAAAGGTGTGGAAATATTGGCATTTGGAATCGCATAAGCAATCTGGTTCCACTAACGGGTATCTGTTTGGTGATGCTATGAAAGGATATATTACCGACATGGTAATTGCTCAAGCATACGCCGAATACAACCATATAGTCATCAGCCGCCTCGTGCTCGACGCAATACGTCAAGGCAGTAATAGCTCAGCCAATGTGGTTGATAATATATTTACCACCCACAACTACATCGACTTCTCTATGAAGATGATGCGAAAAGGTGCTGTTGCCGCCCCCAAGGGCCGCAGGCTGGTCATTCCGTTCAATATGCGTGACGGACTGATTATTGCTCGCGGCAAGGGCAACGAGGAATGGAACAACTCCGCACCGCACGGTGCCGGACGTCTCCTCTCGCGTGCCGATGCTAAGGAACTTATCGACCTTGACGAATATAAAGAGTCTATGCAAGGCATATATTCTACATCTGTAGGCACTGGAACTATTGACGAAAGCCCCATGGCGTATAAGGATCCGAAAGATATCCTCCGTCAGATTGAAGACACCGTGGAAGTCATGTACTTCATTCGCCCCGTCATCAATATGAAAGCCACCAACTCGTACGATTCGAGTGTCGAGATAGACTTGAACGAAGAGGCCGACTAAAACCCTGATGTTTTATCATTAGTCTATATTCACGCAAGTGGGTGTCCCTTTGGTGAAGTGAACCCCGAAAGTTAGACAAAAAACTTTCGGGGTTTATTATGCAAAAGAGAAAGAAGCATGGTTATGCAGAATGTCTGAAGTACATGCAAATGATCAAAGAAGGAACATCCATTCATGCAATTCACATGAAGTATGGCATAAATGAAGACCGCCTTCATGTT
>JAFSPS010000037.1 GCA_017451385.1 Bacteroidales bacterium | reverse complement strand
TCTCTCGCCTTCACTCCCGCTCTCACGTCTCCCTCTCTCGAAAGCGGTTGCAAAAGTACGAACTTTCTCCAATCTGACAAATTTTTTTTTGTCTTTTCCCCAATTTCCACACCTAACTCGCTGATTGTTCCATCAAAAAAAAATTCATTTTTTTCGCGTCATGCCTTCTTTCGCATCAAAAATGACGACAAGACGCCGCTCCGAAGCGACTTTTTTCAACCCCTCACGGTATTGCGGGGTTTTATCAGATACTCTCTAATTACTATAAATGAGAATATTATACGAAAACAGCCATGAAAACTTGGGCACTTCCGGATACGATTTGCTTCTGCTTATCCCTGTAAATCAACACTTTCGCAGATTTAACAAAAACGTAACAGCTTTCGTTTGGATGGATAGAAAGGACATGGTACTTTTGCATCAACGGAATAAATAGTCCGCCTGAATCATAACTAACAAATACTCAAAAATATAACTTAACAACAAAAAAAATGCTTTTAGGAGAAATCGTCATTATAATATTGAATTTTGCTGGTGCGTTGGCTCTGTTTCTCTTTGGCATGAAGCTGATGAGCGAAGGACTGCAGAAAATAGCCGGAGACAAAATGAGAGCCATATTGGGAAAAATCACCGACAACCCATTGCGCGGAATATTGACAGGTACCGTGGTGACAACAGCCATACAATCGTCATCAGCAACAACGGTGATGGTTGTAAGTTTTGTCAATGCCGGCTTGCTGTCGCTGGCGGGTGCCATAGCGGTAATAATGGGAGCCAATATAGGAACCACCGTGACTGCATGGATAATCACCCTATTTGGGCTTGGAGAATCGAGTTCGGCATTCAGCCTACCCATGACGCTTGGTGCCATCTCCATGATTTTCACCTTCTCCAAGAAGGATAAGCTGAAGTCTATCGGTGAGTTTATCATCGGCTTGGCCCTACTGCTGGTGGGCATGAACTTCCTACAACAGGCGATGCCCAACCTTGAAGAATACCCGAAATTTCTGGAGACCTTGGCGACTCTGTCGAATTATGGTTTTTGGTCTATTCTTATTTTTACTGTAATCGGCGCACTACTGACCTGCCTCGTGCAAGCATCGGCAGCCATGATGGCCATCACGCTGGTGATGTGCTACAAGGGGTGGATAGGTTTCGACGTTGCCGTAGCATTGGTAATGGGGCAAAATATAGGGACAACGATTACTGCCAATCTTGCAGCTATGGTCGCTAACACCGCTGGCAAGAAAGCCGCCCGTGCCCACTTGGTCTTCAACGTAATCGGTGTGATAATCACCCTTGTGGTGTTCCGTCCCGTGATGGACCTTATTGCACACATAACGACCAACATGGTAGGAGCAAATCCTTATTTGCCAGTCTCTGCTGAAGGATACAGTCCTGAAGCAATCCCCATGGCGTTGTCGTTATTCCATACATTTTTCAATGTGGTCAATACCCTTATATTGGTATGGTTCATACCACAGATAATAAAGATTGTCAACTGGATGGTGAAGACGCTGCCCGAGGACGAAGAAGAGACTTTCCGCCTGAAGTTTATCTCCGGCGGATGGATGAACACCGCCGAGCTCAATATGGAGTCGGCGCGCAAGGAGATAGAGAATTTCTCAAAACGAATGCTCCGCATGTACACCTTCCTGCCCTCGCTGCGTACGGCGAAAGACGATGAAGAGTTTGACCGCGTGATGCAGCGCATAGAGAAATACGAGGACATCTCAGACCACATGGAAGCTGAGATAGCCAAATTCCTCACCAAAATATCGGAGGGCGACCTCTCCAAGGAGGGCTCGCAGCGCATAAGCTCTATGCTACGCATAGTCGATAACCTCGAGAGCATAGGCGACGCCATCTACCAGATAGCCATGACGCGCAAGAACAAGCGCGAGATGGCGGTGCATTTCGACGACGAGCAGAACGCCAACCTGCAGCACATGACCGACCTTGTGCAGCGGGCGCTCGACGTGATGGACACCAACCTGAAGACCGACTATAACAAAATAGACCTCGACGCCGCCTACGATGCCGAGCGCGCCATCAACCAATACCGCGACCAGCTGCGCACACGCCACGTCGATGCGCTCAAACTCGGCATCTACAACTACGCCATAGGGTCGGCCTACAGCGGCCTCTTCGCCTTGTACGAAAAGCTGGGCGACTACGTCATCAACGTGTCTGAAGCCATTGACAACAGCAAGAAAGTAGAAAACAATAACTAAGATAGCCAAAACCACCAGGCACACAGCAACTCTGCAAAAAACAACACCTCAGAAATAGGAAACGAGGGAGAAACAACATAGCCGATATTTTATGTCGATTATGACAACATGGTTTTACTATTTTTTCATCAAATCATTTTTTTCATATATTTGCATACTATTATCGTGTGTATGTAGGATATAATAATCATCAAAAACAGAACCTCTATAATCAACAAAAACAAATAATCATGAAGAAAAACTTATTCTTTTTTGCAATCTGCCTCATAGGGATGAGCAGTATTTTTGCACAAAACTACTATGTTAGCAGCCAAACGGGCAGCAACCGCAACGATGGCAGCAAAGGTGCACCGTTCAAGAACCTGCAGAAAGCCCTTGACGTATGCGAGGCTGGTGCAACCATCTATGTGGCCGAAGGCAACTACTACGGACTACTGAACAAAGGCAACATCATCATCACTAAGCCCGTAACTATCAAGGGTGGGTACAGCAGCGACTTCAGCCAACGCGACGTGCTACAATACAGAAGCATGGTGCAGCCCACGCCAGCATCCAATGGCTCAGCCTCCGGCAACGGCACCATACAGATACGCAGCGTGGTAGCCCCCACAGCCAAAATCATCATCGACGGTCTCATCATGGACCGCGGCAACAGTATAGCATACAACGCCAAGGGTGAAGGACGTCCCGAGGGCGTGGCCTCGCCTCAGATGAACCCCATAGGCACTGCCGGAATAGGCGGAGCCAACCTTGACGAACAAGTATCTACCACCGAGACCGCCCTCATCTATTTTGATGGTTACCAAGGCGTGGTGAACAATGTAAACGTAGAGGTGCGCAACTGCGCATTCATCAACTGTCCTAACTATGGTATCGTAGGAATGCTACGCGGTGGTTCGCTGACCGTAGATAACTGCATCTTTGTGAATGTGCGCATGGCAACGATGGATGTGAACGGAGCCGATGCCAAAAGCGTTATTCCTATCACTTTCACCAACAATACGGTGCTCTTTGTCTGGGCACGTCAGCGCGACCTTGGCGATATGGGCTACGGCTACCGCATGAAACCCGGCACAACCAACACTATCAGCAACAACATCTTCGGTTGCGCAACCTTTGCCGCCCTCGACCGCACACATGTGGATAGCAACCGTGAGCGTGAAGCCCTTCGCAAAGATGCCGTGAAAGGAAATATTTTCTTCCTGAACCGTCAGACCGACCTGACACTGCCCGGCGGCGGCATGTTCCTTCGCGTAAGTGCTAATGATTTCGACGATGTAGAGCAACTGGACCAAGTATCTGGCAACCGCATACTGACCGACGCATCAGTATTTAACGGCAAAATAGACAAGGCCTATCTTGCCGGATTTCTTGGATTGAAAGTATCATCGAACATGTCTGTTGACTATAACAGTTCCGCCAATCAGTTCCGTAGTGCCCTCGGCATGAACATTCAAGGCAGCGGTACGACCACGACAACCATGTTTGCCAACCGCTACCCATGGGAAGAGGCTCTGAAACTCTTTGGAGCAGTGAATGGATGCGGAGCACAAAACATTCGCAACTAACCCATTACTAACAAAAACACTCAAAGCGGCCGCTCCACTGAAGGAACGGCCGCTTTGAGTGTTACGGATAGTAACACAATGCTACTTTTATTTCTCCTGAAGATTAGAAATACATTTTTCTAACGAGTCAGACCAATAAGGAATTTGCAAACCAAAAGCATGCTTAATCTTTGCTTTATCAAGCACCGAATAGGCAGGCCGAACAACCTTTGACGGATACTCTCCGCTGCGACAAGGACTGACAACGCACCTCGTATTGCCAGACATCACAGCAATAGCATGCGCAAAATCATACCAAGAACAAACACCCTCATTTGAAAAATGATAAATGGCTTGTTCCTGTAATTTACCCGAGAAAGCAATATGAAAAATAGCCTGTGCAAGGTCGCCAGCATAGGTCGGGGAACCAACTTGGTCAAAGACCACGCGCACCTCCGATTTTGTCGCAGTCAGAGCAAGCATAGTCTTTAGGAAATTCTTGCCATACTCGCTATATAACCATGCAGTGCGTATGATAGTATATTTGCATCCTGAAGCGGCGACAGCCTGCTCTCCAAGCAATTTTGTCCTCCCATACACGCCCGTTGGATTGGTCATATCATCCTCAACAAGTGGACGATTATAGAGCGAACCACCAAAGACATAATCAGTCGAGATATGAATCAAATGCGCACCAGCGTGAAAGGCATTTTCTGCAAGAATACGAGGAGCCAGATGATTCACCCTATCAGCAGCTTCCTCGTCATCCTCTGCACGGTCCACATTAGTATATGCGGCACAGTTGATTACCATGTCAACATCGTTGTGACGAAAGAAAGCATTAACAGCGTGGGCAGAAGTAATGTCCAGTTGCTCGACATCCGTGAAGAAGAATTTGTGAGCAGAACCCTCTGCCAAAAGGTGCAGATGCGTCCCTAATTGTCCATTGCAACCAGTAATGAGGATATTCATAATACAAGTTTTAGGAAACAGTCGATTCGTAATTCTTCAAACTAGAATAACAAAGCCATTACAAAAAGTTCGTTGACAAAGGGGAAAGCATACTCTCGAAAAGTCTCATTAAACAACACCGATTATCATATACAATGGTTTATCTTCACATCAGAAAGGCGACACAAAACCATCAAATGATGGATGATGAGCATCTTTTTCAGATAGGATAACATCGGACTTTTGCAAATGCCAATCTATGGCAAGCATTGCATCATCCCATGCCAAAGCACCCTCATGCGAAGGAGAATAGTAGTTATCGCATTTATACTGGAAAACGACATCATCACTGAGAACAGCGAAGCCATGTGCAAAACCACGAGGGATAAAGAACTGACGGTGATTATCTGACGAAAGCTCTACAGCAACATGTTGTCCATAAGTAGGAGAATGCTGGCGCAAATCCACAGCCACGTCAAGGACCTTCCCTACAACAACCCTAACTAATTTGGCCTGAGCAAAAGGTGGTTTTTGAAAATGCAAGCCGCGCACCACGCCATAGCGTGAGCGCGACTCATTGTCTTGTACAAAATCTATGTTTAACCCTGTTGCTGACAGGAAATCTCTGACATTATAACTCTCGAAAAAATATCCGCGGTCGTCACCAAAAAGACGAGGTTCTATCACCAAAACGTCAGCGATGTGAGTCCTTACAACATTCATTTAATTCAATGATACGATAAGTTAAAAACTAATTAAAAAAACGTCTTTTCTTCTTTTTCTTCTTTTTCTTATCATCCTCATTGCCGTAGCCATAGCCGTAGCCGTAACCATAACCGTAGCCATAGCCATATCCGTAACCATAACCGTAGCCATAGCCGTATCCGTAACCATAGCCATAACCTTTGCGTTTAATCTGCATATCGGTCAAGACCAGCACCATATTCTTAAACTTCTTCTTATCATAAAGGTCTTGGACAAGAGGCAACATATTCTTGGTAGCATGCCCCATACGCATGACATAGGCAGTTAGGTCAACAAAGCCATTCACAATAGAAGAGTCTGCAACCAACTGGGCTGGCGTAGTGTCAACAATAATATAATCATATTCACCACGTAAGTACTGCAAAAGCTTCTCCAAACGACCATTAAGCAACAACATGGTGGCATTGGGCGGGATGCGTTCGCAGACCACATACGACAGGTTCTCGGAAGCGTCGCTATGCGTTATCACCTCCTCGGGGGTTGCATCAGTGTTTAAAAGATAGTAGATTATACCACGACGATTATTACGGTCCATCGTCTTGGAAAGCGAACGCTTGCGCAAGTCTAAGTCAAGAATGATAGTCTTTTTGCCGAGGTAGGCCAGCGACAGTCCAAGATTGAGAGCGAAAAACGACTTGCCCTCACCAGGTGTTGTAGAAACCGTCTGTATCACCTTCTTATCAGACTCCTGCATGAAGAATGACAAATTGGACTGAAGCACACGGAAAGCCTCGGTTATGGAATCAGTACCCTCTGGAGTAACAAGTATTTCGTCGTTGACACGTTCTTCGGGTTTAGCAGGAATTTCGCCAAGGATAGGTGCTTTGACAACGGACTCAACTTCGGCGCGAGAACGAACCTTGACATTGAGAAGGTTGATAATATAAAATATTCCGAAAGGTAAAGCAAGACCAAGAACAATGCCTACGAGAAGAAACATCGTGATTTTAGGGCTCTTTTTCTTCATATAAGCACTCTCGACCACTTTAATATTGCTAACAGTAATAGCCTGCAACATATTGTTCTCCTCGCGCTTGTTGAGCAAGTAAAGGTAGAGATTCTCCTTGATTTTCTGCTGACGAGCAATCTCAGTGACAGCTTTAGTTTGTGTAGGCATATCAGTAATCTGACGACGGGTCCGTTGTTCCTTAGATTTAGCGTTATCCAAACGGACACGGGTAGAGTTGATTAGGTTTTCAACAGAAGTAGCGATAGCCTTATGAGTAACATCCAATTCGTGCTGCGTATTTCGCAACTGAGGGTTGTTTTCGCCAGCACTTGCCACCAATTTCTGATAGCTGAGCAACTGCTTGTTGTATGTGTTTATCATGCTCTGAATACCGACATCAGGCAAACCGAGATTAGATGGAATCAGCTCTGTAGCATTAGCAGGGTCATCGAGATATTCCTTAATATACAATGCCAGAGTAAGCTCTGTCTCGCGGGCGGCAACTTCGTCACTATATCGAGTACCTGTCGTCAACAGTGTTCCTGAAGCAGTAGATATATCTGGTAGTTGCGAGCCTTTTTGTAGTTTTTCCACTCTACCATCAATGTCTTGCAACTCACTGGTAAGACTTTCCAAACGGGCCGTAATAAATTCCTCCGTTTTCTTTGCCACCATACTTTTATCATTGATGACATCCTCATTGTAAGCACCTATCAATGTATCAATAATTTCAATGCCACGTTTTAAATTGTTATCAGTATAACTCACATTAATTATAGACGACACCTTATCTGCACGGCTAATAGTAAGCGTTGTAGCTATTCTTCGCGCCATTTTTATCGCAGGGATTTCAGCAAGACAGTATTTCGAGCCTATACATTTATCCGAGAAAAATTCGGTTTTATCCACACTGAACGATTCCTCATCTGTAACAGATATAGTTTGATTATAGTATGCCGAACCCTTTTGTTTAAAACTCTTGCCATTAAGCGAAGTCACAACAAAATCGTATTGGTCATCAGCACGAGGAGTGACACGTACTTCAATTCCGGCCTGCTCATTCTCTACATCACGGTTATAGAACGAAAGGTGTAGCGGTGGCATCTTGTAGTAACTGCTTTTATTAAAGAAATCAATCCTATCGCAAGTATTGTTCAAATCAAGTTGATTGACAACACTAACCATCAGTGGTGAAGACCTAAGGATATAGATGTCATTGTTTAAAGAGCCACCACTTGTGACGCCACCCATTTGACTGAGAATGACATCCATAGACTGACTTGAACTACTGCTACTGTTACCCGAACCACGCAACAAGATGCTCGCTTGGTTCGTATATTCAACCGGTTGAAGTTTGAACACCAAGAATGAAACTCCAAGACAAACAATTAGTGAGATAAGGAACCACAACCAATTGTTTATAAAGATAAAAAATATGTCCCGCACAGAAATAACAGGCTGTTGTGCTTGAGTTGTCCCAGATTGCGTCGTTTGGAGCCCAGCTGTTACGGTATTTGATACATTATTGTTTTCCATATACAAACAGACTTATTTTTTTATTTAGTACGAGAAGTATAGTATTTAGATAGTACGATATGATATGCCACCGACGAGAGGACCGACACGATAGATACGACGCTCGAAATAATAGTCATCGTCAAGGGGTCGCGTTCGGCGTTACGTTTGCGTCTTCTGTTCGGCTCAACATAAATCACATCGTTCTGGTGCAAATAGTAGTACGGCGATTGAAAAATATCTTTTGACGAGAGGTCAACCTCACCGATAGTACGGACACCGTTCTCCTCACGGATAATAGTGACATTGGTGCGCTGACCATATATAGAGAGGTCGCCCACACGGCTCAGAGCCTCGAAGATGGTGATGCGCTCGCCATCCACCGTCAGCTGCCCAGGGTGCGAAACATCGCCAATGATACTGACCTTGAAATTCATCAGTTTTACTGTGACAACAGTATTCTTCAGATGGCCCTCGCTTATCAGCCGATTCTTTATCATATCCGCCAACTGATGGTGCGTCATGCCCTTAACCATAATCTCGCCCAGCACAGGGAAAGTTATTTTGCCTTCTTGGTCGACGAGGTAGCCCTGCACTCTTGTAGAACTGGAATTATTATTCAGCACAACACCATCTTTAACTGCCACCTTATTAGTCTCTTGGTTGAATGGGACAGCCGCACCTGCTTCTTCGCTCTCCACATAAATATACAGACGGTCATTGGGCTGGATGCCATTGGAGAACGTGCCTGCCAGCTTCAAAATCGTATCGCGTGGGGCATCACTGATATATGCTATATCCGTTGGAGTCTTACACGACGACAAAAACAAAACAAACACAAAGATAACGGAAAAAATACTATATCTTTTCATAATAGGTACATTATTATTTATCACCAACAAAATCAACTACTTTAGTTAAAAATTTCCTTCTGTATATAAAGATTAGTTCACTACATTATTAGTTTGCAAAAATACTCATTTTTTTATAATACAATCCATTTTTATTTCATATTCCATAAATATCAAAAAAAACAATACCTTTGCAGTGAAAAAGCAAATGGAATGGAAGCGATATTATTTGCGGCAGGTCTTGGCACACGGCTACGACCGCTGACCGACAACCGGCCCAAAGCCCTCGTCAGCGTAATGGGGCGCACCCTATTGGAAATCAACATTGAAAACCTTGTACGGCAAGGAGCGACCCACATAATCATCAACACACACCACCATAGTGAGCAACTGCGGCAGTTTGTGTCCAACTACAACGCATCTATCCCTCTGACGCTATCCGACGAGAGCAAACTACTACTGGACACTGGTGGAGCGCTACGAAAGATAGCTCACGACCACTTGCTGCAAACCGACGGACCATACCTATTATACAATGTTGACGTGCTCTCCTCCATAAATCTTACGGAGATGATTGAAGAGCACAAAAACAGCAACACCCTCGCCACCCTCGCCACAAGCGTCAGAGCCACTGACCGGCAACTGCTATTCGACAACGGCAGAAACCTCTGCGGATGGCACAATCGCAAAACAGGCGAATACCGCTGGTCGTACCCCAATGTCAAGTCTCCACAAGAGATGGCCTACAGCGGAATTGCCGCAGTATCAGCGGAATTCATGTCACTCATGGCAGCAGAGGAGGACGAAGTTTTTTCTCTCACCACCGCTCTTCTGCATTACGCCAAAATCTACTCCATCGGTTTCTTCCTTCATTCGCCAGACGAATGGCTTGATGTGGGCAAACCTGAAACGCTAAAAAAAGCCCAATCATTTCTGGAATCAATACAACAATAGCATAATCAGCACTAAAGCATATTATGAGACAGTCATTCCTTGACGAAGTAGCAGACAGCATCATAGCAGAACACGGCAGCCATCTGGAACGCATAGCAATAGTATTCAACAACAAGCGCCCTATCGTGCATCTTCGGAAAAAACTCGGAGAGAGAATGCAGCAACCTTTCTTCCTGCCGCAGATGATTGGCATGAACGATTTTGTTGCGCAGATATGCCATCTGGAGATACTGCCCCCCGAATACCTTCTGTTTGAACTATTCGACATACACCAAAAGCTGGATACGACGCACAAGGATGAGCCCTTTGACCGCTTCATCTCGTTTGGAGAAATCATGCTTTCCGATTTTTCAGAAATAGACCTATACCGTGTTGATGCAGAGCAGCTTTTTTGCAACTTGAGCGACATCAAGGAGATAGGCGAATGGCATGTAGATGGTAGCGACCTGACACCATTGCAAAAGGATTATCTCAAATTTTTCAAGCAGCTATACACATACTACACGCTACTGCACGAACGCCTGCAAAAGAAAGGCAAGGCCTTCAGCGGCATGGCGTATAGGATTGCCAGCGAGCAAGCTGAACGGGCGGCAGAAACACTCCCCTACGACTATGTTTATTTCGTCGGATTCAACGCCCTGTCAGAGAGCGAAATCAAAATAATGAAATCCTTCATCAGCAGCAATCGTGGCAAACTGATTACCGATGGCGACGAATACTACTACAAAGACCCGCAACAGGAGTCGGGACTCTTTTTGCGCAGGTACACCGACAGTCTCCATCTTCCCACATCCTATGCTAATCATTTCGCCAACGGAGAAAAAAAAATAAACATCGTCAGCTGCCCGGAGAACATCATACAGACCAAATATGCCGCTCAGAGACTTGCCGAGCTGATGGACAATATCGCTGACGAGAAAGAGAGAGAAGACCTAATAAACGACACTGCCGTAGTGCTGGCAGACGAGAATCTGCTGGTGCCGATGCTCAACGCCCTGCCAGAAAGCGTTGGCAGCGTCAACGTTACAATCGGATACCCCTATGTGTATAGTGCAACCCATTCATTGGCATCCAAACTGTTAGACCTATACATCAACAATAGCGGTGGACGATTCTATCATGCAGACATCACACCCATCGTCTGCGACACACTGCTACAGACCATCACAAAAGACCATCGAACACCATCACAAATAGACAAACTGTTGAATGATGGAACGGAAAAGCTGATATACGCCAACGAAGAACAACTTGTAGATAACAAAATCATCGACAAAAAAATTGGATTCATCTTCGCTGAAAAATCCCCAAACGTCAATGACATACTTGACATCTGGAGCAAATGTATTGAACTACTGAAAGAATCGCTAAAAAACAACCCTCGCGAATACAGTGCTTTGAGCGAATGGCAGACGATAACACAATACTTCAAAGAGCTGCACGACGAGTATCCTTACTTCGACTGCGATGTTGCCTCTTTCAGCCGCATATACAGCAAATTCGCCAAGCGCTGCAACCTCTCGTTGCGAGGCGAGCCACTCAAAGGTCTGCAATTACTCGGCATGCTCGAAGCGCGCAACCTCGACTTCAAGAACATCATCCTTCTCTCCGCCAACGAAGGAACACTACCCAAAGGACGCAGCGAAAACACCCTGATTCCCTTCAATCTGAAAAAAGCCTACGGCCTGCCAACCTATACAGAAAAAGACGCCGTCTATGCCAACCACTTCTACAGCCTTATCCAACGTGCTGAAAATATTGATTTAGTATATAATACAGAGACCGACGGCAGCGGAAAGGGGAAAGGCGAGCCCAGCAGATTCGTCATGCAAGTACGCGATGAACTCTCCTCCAAATATAAGAACATCATAATCAAACAATCGGTAATAAAAATTCAGGATGCCAATCCAAACTTAAAACATGCGGCCATCGGCGAAAAAAACAAGACAGTAATAGACAAACTCAAAAAATACTTGAGCGAGAAAGGTCTCTCTGCTTCGGCCCTCAACACCTATCGCACGTGCCAGCTGAGCTTCTACTACCGTTACGTCCTTGGGATACAAGAAGTATATGAATTTGACGAAGACATGGACAGTGCAGGAATTGGCACCTGCGTACACAAAATACTTGAAGAGACATACAAGCCCACCATTGGTCGCTACGTCACGAAAGAAGAATTAGACGCTGCCATCAATGGATGCAACGACAACATAAAAAAGTATTTTGATACCGAGATAGGTGGAGACAGTTCCACCATCGGCCGCAACCATCTGGCCGCAAAAATAGCAGCGAAAGAGATTACAGATTTCCTTAGCTATGAGAAAGAAAAAAAATCTCCTATCTGCATATTAGGCACCGAGCAACAAGTGGAGACAATTGTAGAGGTTGACGACCCAGCGCGCACTGGCGAGAAAATCACTGTCAAATGTACTGGCAACATCGACCGCGTCGAACGTTACGACGACAAACTACTGATAGCAGACTACAAAACGGGGAAAGTAGAAGAGAAGGATTTAAAATTAAAAAAAGATGATGAACAGAAAGATACAAAGATTAGTGACAAGTGGATGCAGTTGATGTTCTACGCATGGCTCTATAAGCGCAATAATCCCGGATGTGGAGAAATCCTCAGCGGCATCTATCCCCTGCGCTCCAACAAGAAAGAATTGCTCACGGCAGAATGGAAAGGCGACTCTACCATCAGTACAGATACATTAGACTTTTTTTTTGATAAAATACTACAACCCTATCTCTCCGAACTGCTCGACCCCGAGACTCCTTTCAGTCCTGCAAAATTCAATGCGACAGCATTCGGCCCTTGCAACTACTGCCCCATGCAAAGCCTCTGCCAACTGTCTTCCAGCAACTCGACAACGACACAAAACGGGGACGCAGAATAAAAATGATATAAAAATCAAAAAAAAAACATACATTTGCAAATTCATTGTACTATGCGATAAAGTGTGAGATAACGCTTCTCTCACACCATTATATCGCACAGTATCAGACATTAAGAGCATAAATATATATAGAACGCAGATATAAATGAAAAAAAGTATTTTACTGTTATTCATAGCATCATTGCTGACAACCGGATGTTGCGGACTATCCTACATGAAGTCTCACCATGGCGATGTGCGTTATCAGGCAACCCCCAACCCCGTTGAGACGCGCAACAACAAGGTAGTAGTGAAATTCGTGGGCGTCATTCCTCAAAAATACTTTGACACCAAATGTGCCATGTTCCTTCAGCCTATTTTCACGTGGGAAGGCGGTGAGATAGCTCTCGAACCCATGACCCTTAAGGGGGAGGATGTTTCGGGCAGCGGCACCACCATCAACTACGCCATGGGGGGGCGCTTCACATACACTGATATGTTCGACTTCAAGCCCGGCATGGAGACGGGACGCGTAACCCTTGCTCCCGTGGGCTACAAAGCCAAAGCCACCGACGACGTGTCGCGCTTTGCCGACGACGTGGTAGAGAAAAACAATGGCAAATGGTTCTCTGAAGTGCTCATTTCCGACGGCGTCAACAACACCTCGCAATGGATTGACATCCACGGCACACTCTCTATCGCACCAATCAACTACAACAAAAAAGAAGGCGTGGTAGATGCTGCCGACATTTATTTCCTCAACGGACAGTCTAACCTTGACTGGAATTTCTACATGAACCGCAAGTACGACACGCGTGCTACATTCGACGACCTCAAGCGCATCATGCTCGAGAAAGGGCTACCCATGCAGATAAACATCACTGGCTGGGCATCGCCAGAAGGCGAAGAGCGTTTCAATGCCGGCGTCTCCAAAGGGCGTGCCGATGTCGTTACCGCCGAGTTCCGCAAACTCCTTGATGATGTGCTCACCATCATGGCACGCCGCGCCAAAGTGAAACCGCAGGATGTGGAATACTTCAAATACAACCAACTCAAAAAGATGGTCATCACCACACGCCCTGCCGGCGAAGACTGGGTACACTTTGTGGTAATGGTAGAAGAGAGCGACATAGAAGAAAAACATCAGGTCATCAATGTGGTAGAGACACAGCAGAACCCTATCAAACGCGAACAGCTGCTACGCAATATGGCAGAAGTCTATCCGCAGCTCAACGATGAAATCTTCCCCAACCTGCGCCGCGCCCAAGTAGCCCTCTACTACAGCGAAGCACGCAAGAGCGACCCCGAGCTGCTCAAACAAGCACAAGTGGACCCGATGCGTCTCTCCTTCGACGAACTCATGTATGTCTCGTACATCAACTACAGCAACGAGACCAAGATGAAATACTACAAATGGGCTACCGAACATTTTGCTTCGGAGTGGGCGGCATGGAACAACGCCGGCGCCATAGCTTTTGCACTCGACGACCTCGACGAGTCCGAACGCTACCTCAACGTGGCTCGCGAACTCAACCCCAACAACCCCGATGTGCTTAACAATCTCGGACTGCTCTACATGGGACGCGAGGACTACTCTCTGGCACAGTACTACTTTGACGAGGCCAAAGCTCAGGGCAGCACCGATGCCGACAACAACCTTGTGATTCTCGACCTCAAACGTGGCAACTACGACGATGCTCTCAAAGCCCTCAAGAAACGTAGCTGCGAATTCAACCTCGCCTATGTTCAACTCGCTACGGGTGAGACCAATAGTGCCATACGCACCCTCGACTGCTGCCTCGACCAGAATGCCGAAGTCAACTACCTGCGCGCCATAGCCTACGCTCGCCTCGGCGACAAAGCCAACGCTCTAAAAAACCTCAAAGCATCTGTTGATGACGAATACGACTATCGTCGCAAAGCTGCCGTAGATGTTGAATTCCGCACCCTGTGGAATGATGACGAGTTCCAAGATATCATTAAGCTCTACAGCAGAGAATAACACATAATAAGCAGCCAATAGAAATACAACAAGGGATGTAGTATGCTGATTCTACATTCCTTGTTTTTAATTAGACCCTTCACGGCATAACCATCTCATAAACCATCCATAGCATGAAACGACAAATCCCCAACATCATAACACTATGCAACCTGACGTGCGGCGTGATAGCCACCATCATGGCGGTACAAGGCCGATTGGACTATGCTGCTCTCTGGATGCTGGCAGGCATAGCTTTCGACTTCTGCGACGGCCTGGCGGCACGCCTGCTGCATGTCGCTTCGCCTTTGGGCAAGGAGCTTGACTCGCTCGCCGATGTGGTAACCTCTGGCGTGGCACCAGGCATTATCCTACTCTCCATCTTCAGCCACGGACACCTTGCCGACTACGGCTCTGCCGACAGCGGGTGGGGCGTATGGAGCTACGTGGCATTGCTCATCCCCGCCTTCTCCGCCTACCGCCTTGCCAAATTCAACCTCGACACACGCCAGTCACATTCCTTCCTCGGCCTGCCCGTACCCTCCAACGCCATAATATGGGCTGCCGTCGGAGCCTGCGCATGCAACCCTCAGTGGTGCTCTATGGCCGTAATAGACACCTCTGGCATAGTCTCATTCCTCACCAGCACCAACATCGGACTATTCATTCTCTTAGTCATAGAACTTGTTTGCTGCGTGCTCATGGTGTCCGAAGTGCCTTTGTTTGCTCTAAAATTCAAAAACTTGAGATGGCATGACAACAAAACACGCTTTCTCTTTCTCGCTGTCGATGCCCTGCTGCTCATCCTCTTCGGAGTGATGGGCCTCGCACTCATAATAATATGGTATATCCTACTGTCACTCTGCACTGCTAAACACTGAAAAAAAAAATGACTGCACCTAAAGCAATACATATAGACGAATACGACTATGCGTTGCCACCTGAACGGATAGCCAAATATCCTCTCGCCGAACGCGACCATTCCAAGCTGCTCCACTACCGCCACGGCACCATCCACGAGCACACATTTGCCGACCTGCCTAACCTGATAGCCCCTGGCAGCCTGTTGCTCTTCAACGACACCAAGGTCATCCATGCCCGCCTGCTCTTCCACAAAAGCACTGGTGCCACCATCGAGATTTTCTGTCTCGAACCCTGGGAGAGTGTGGCATCCGTAGCCTTTGCCGAACACGAGCACTGCTCGTGGCTATGCCTCATCGGCAACAACAAAAAATGGAAAGACGGCACTCTGTCTATGGATATCACCATCGGCAACGACACATCAACCCTCACCGCACAACGCCGCGAAGCACAAGGCGAGAGCTGGATTGTTGATTTCTCATGGACTGGCGGCAATAGTTTTGCCGAAGTCATAGAAGCCGCCGGCGTCATTCCGCTGCCGCCCTACCTGCATCGCGATGCCGAAAGCAGCGACAACGAACGCTACCAGACCGTATATGCCGCTCATGAGGGCTCTGTGGCTGCTCCTACGGCGGGGCTGCACTTCACCGACAGCGTGCTGACAGCCCTGCGCCAGCACAATATCGACACAGAATACATCACCCTACAGGTGGGGGCCGGCACCTTCAAGCCTGTGACAACAGCCACCATAGGCGAACACACTATGCATGTAGAGCAAATACAAGTCTCTGCATCCAACCTGCGCGCAGTCATAGACCATGCCGGTAAACCTATCATCAGCGTAGGCACCACCACCGTGCGCACCCTTGAGTCTATCTACTGGTTTGGAATACAGCTGGGCAACGACCCACATCTCGACCGGATGCACATAGGTCAATGGGACTGCTACCGCCTTGCCGAACATGCCGTGCCCATGAGCGAAGCCTACAGCCGCGTACTGCAATGGATGAACGAACACGACATAGAGCATCTCGACGGAGCCACACAGCTGATGATAGCACCAGGCTATCAGTACCGCGTAGTATCATCGTTAGTAACCAATTTTCATCAACCCAAAAGCACACTGCTGCTGCTGGTCTCGGCACTGATAGGCGACAACTGGCACCGCTGCTACGACTACGCCCTCGCCAACGGTTTTCGTTTCCTCAGCTACGGCGACAGCTGTTTCTTCGAGCCATGAGTTTCCTCATCAACGCCCTGCGCGACCTCCTGAGCGTACTCTTGCCAAAAAAGTGCTGCGGATGCGGCACCTTTTTAGAAGGCGATGAGCGCGACCTCTGCACCCACTGCCTTGCCCATCTGCCACTGACGCACTACGGCGCCGTCACCAACAATGCCACCGAACTTCGCCTCATGGGACGCATACACTTCGAAGCCGCTACTTCGCTCATGCACTTCTACAAAGGCAACATCGCACAAGGCATTGTCCATGCAATAAAATACTACGGCGAAGAAGACCTGGGCTTTCGCATGGGACGCCTCTTAGGACACGACCTTGCCGCAAGCCACCGTTTTGACGACATAGACATCGTCATCCCCGTACCACTACATAAGAAGAAAGAACGAGAGCGTGGCTACAACCAGTCGCTCCTGCTATGCCGCGGCATAGCCGATATATGCAAATGGCCGATAGCCACTGACGTGATAATCCGCCATATATACACCGAAAGCCAGACACACAAAGACCGCAAAGGACGCATTGACAACATCAGCAACGCCTTCGAGGTAATAAAGCCCGATGCAATAGCAGGCAAGCACATACTGCTTGTGGACGACGTCATAACCACAGGCTCAACCATCGCCGAATGTGCCGACCGAATACTCGAAGTCGAGGAAACTCGCATCAGCATCGCAAGCCTTACCATTGCCGGCAGCTGACAGCGTCAGCACAAACCATCAATAAAAAACGTGGCACTGCCTACAACGGCAAATAGCCTATTCAACCTTAGGCTTGCGCACATAGTGCGGCATATCGAAAGGTATCTCCATAGAGATTTCCATCAGACCGCCAAATTCGCCACCGTCATACCACGGTGTCTGATAAATAAGTTTTTTCACACCGTTTTTCTCTATCGTATAGGCATTCACCCGTGGGTTGTTCAGCAGGTCGATGAGCTTGCTGCGGGCTGGCTCGGGGTGGCAGTTGAGCAAGTTGCCACCTATCAGCTCCAGACCACCAGACTTGGCAAAAGTCGCTGCCGAACGGTCATTCATATCAAGTATGTTGCCCTCGCGGTCGCATATTGTGATGGCAAGGGGTAATTCTTTGAACTTGTTTTCCATAGTTCTTCATTTATTATAAACGACAAAGACAGCAGGAGGAACTTTTTTCTTAACCTTCCGCTGTCTTTGGCGTTATTGTTTAGTATTACAAAATTTACTTAGTATTCAGAGCAGCCAGAGCGATGCTGTAAAGCTTAGACTTGGCACTGTCGCCACGCGAGGTGATGACGACGGGCGTCTTAGCACCGACAATCATACATGCCAGCTCGGCACCGGCAAACTTAGTGCAGGCCTTGTAGAAGATGTTGCCACTCTCAATGTTGGGGAAGAGCAGGCAGTCGGCATCGCCAGCCACCTCGCCACCAACCTTCTTGGTCTTGGCAGCCTCGGCATTGATGGCCACATCGAGAGCCATAGGGCCGTCCACCACCGCACCGCCTATCTGGCCGCGATCGCTCATCTTGCTCATCAGCGCAGCGTCAACACAAGCCTGCATGCCTACCGACACCTGCTCCGTAGCTGCCAGCACGGCGACCTTAGGCTGCTTGTTTTCAAGGCTCTTAGCGGTACTTACAAGGTAGTTGAGAATGCCCTGCTTCTGCTTGAAATCTGGCAGCGGAATGACGGCAACATCAGAGCATATCAAAAGCTTGTGATAGGCAGGCACCTGCATCACGGCGATGTGGGTAAGCATGTCATTCTTTTTGCCCGGCATGATGCCCTTCTCCTTGTTGAGCACAGCACGCAGTATCTTGTCGGTGCTGAGCAGTCCCTTCATCAGGATGTCGCCCTTACCTTCGTTGATAAGCTCCACAGCCTTCGTGCCGGCCTTAGTGTCATTGGCCTCCTGCACCATCTCAAACTTGTCGGGGTTGATACCCTGCTCGGCACAGACCTTCTTCATCGTCTCTATGTCGCCAACAAGGATTGCGTCAACAAGGCCGTTATCTATGGCGTTGCTGACAGCCTCTATAGTGTGAGCATCGTTGGCATAGGCAGCCACGAGTTTTTTCTTGCCTTTAGCCTTGGCAAGGTCAAGGATTTCGTCTAATTTGGTAATCATTTTGTTGTATGTTATTTTTAAGGTTATATTTCTTTTAGTATCTCCCAGCACCTTTGCTCCATCCCCTACTCCTTCGCAAAGACAACCCCTCACTTAGAAAATGCAAATTTACACAAAATATCTATATCGTAGCAACCTATAATCGCATTATGAAGGAAATATATTCATATCGGACCATCTCAACGAAAACTTGCTATGCGGTTTTTAGATGGCGGAATGAAAAAAATATACTATCTTTGCACGTTTTTAGTTTTAGCCCGTCACAACGATGATACTGATAGCCGACAGCGGAGCGACCAAGACCACATGGCGATGCTACGAATGTACCCATCTGCAACTCGAGATAGTTACAGAAGGGATGAACCCGCACAGCGTCAGCCCTTTGGTCATCTCCAATGCCATCGCCACGGTGGCTAAAGCGTTGCGCTCGCTACCTCAATGGACTATCACTCACTCCGAACACCTCGAGACCATGCCTCCTCGCCACATAATCCATTTCTTCGGAGCCGGATGTGGCGATGAGGCCGGACGGCAGACCATCCATAATGCTCTCTTCAACCAGCTACTCGATGGCGACAGCGAGACCCCCATACATGTCCGAACCGACTTGGAAGGCACCTGCCGCGCACTGCTGGGCGACAACGCATCAGGATTCGTAGGCATTCTCGGCACGGGTAGCAACTTCTGTTACCATTCTCCCAAAGGAAGTCCTGCTGCCAACGCCTTCTCTCTGGGCTATCTTTTAGGCGATGAAGGCTCCGGCTGCCACATCGGACGCCTGTTGCTAAAAGCCTACCTGCGTGGACACCTATCGCCTCACATGGAAAGCCTTTTCAACAGCCGTTACCCCGACACCCGCAGCACCTACCGGCAACATATCTACGCCGGCGGAACACCAACGCGCTATTTGGCCTCCTTTGTCGATTTCGCAGTCCTTACGCACGACGAGCCCGAGACACAGCGACTGCTACAGACAGCCTTCGACGCCTACATGAGCGAAGCAGCGTGGACTGCCGCACTGATTGATGCCCCACGCAACCTATATCTCTCCGGCGGCGTGGCGGCACAATTTGCCGACGAGGTCACGACAGCCGCCAAACATGCCGGATTTACCGTCTGCGGCATCCTTAGAGACCCTATTGACGCCCTCTCCTCTTATTGTGTCAGCTTGTACGCACACACTCTAAAAAACCAAGCATCTTCAAACAAACAGTAATAAATAAAACAACTAAACACATACAACACATGCAATTATCCAACATCTTAGTCATCTCCGGCAAACCGGACCTCAACGAACTTTTGTCAAGAACACGCGGTGGCGCAGTAGTCAAAAATATCATGACTGGACAGAAATTCACCGTATTCAGCAACGACCGCATCAGCTCACTGAGCGAAATACGCATATATGTAAACTCCGGCGAGACACCTCTGGAGGATGTCCTCCGCAACATACGCGACAAGCAGGAGCGTCAGCCTCTCGCCTTCGACCCCAAAAAGGCCGACAACAAACAGCTCTTCGACTACTTCGCCGAGGTGCAGCCCGACTATGATACGGAGCGCGTCCACGCCTCCGACATCAAAAAAGTGCTCCATTGGTACAATATCCTCCTTGCTGCCGGCAAACTGGAAGACGAGCCAGAGCAGGAAGAAAACAGCAGCGAGACACCCAAAGCCGAATAATCAGACTGAACAAACACTAAGCCACAATGCTTAGACCATCTGCAACAACAGCATAACCATCAGTATTACTATCAAATAGACCCGTCATGACCTATACCGACCAGAAAAGCAAACGCTATACCGTGACATCCGCCCTGCCCTACGCCAACGGTCCAGTACACATCGGCCATCTGGCAGGCGTTTATGTCCCTGCTGACATCTATGCGCGCTATCTGCGCTCGGCAGGCGAAGAGGTACTCTTCATCGGTGGCAGCGACGAACACGGCGTGCCTATCACCATCAAAGCCCGCAAAGAGGGCGTAACGCCACAGGACATCGTGGACCGCTACCATACCATTATCCGCGACTCGTTCAAGGAGTTCGGCATCTCGTTCGACATCTACAGCCGCACCTCCTCGCCTCTCCACCACGAGACAGCATCTGCCTTCTTCAAGAAACTCTACGATGAAGGCAAATTCATAGAGAAAGTGTCGCTACAATACTATGATGAAGAGGTCCATCAGTTCTTGGCAGACCGCTACATCACCGGCACCTGCCCCCACTGTGGCAACGAGAATGCCTACGGCGACCAGTGCGAGAAATGTGACAAACCCTACGAGGTGACAGACCTCATCAATCCCAAGTCGGCACTCAGTGGCTCGAAGCCCGTCCTCAAAGAATCAAAGCATTGGTTTCTGCCCCTCGACAAGAACGAGGAGTGGCTGCGACAATGGATTCTCGAAGGACACAAAGACGACTGGAAGAGCAATGTCTATGGTCAGTGCAAGTCGTGGATTGATGCCGGACTGCAGCCGCGCGCTGTCACACGCGACCTCGACTGGGGCGTCCGCGTACCCGTTGAAGGTGCCGAAGGCAAGGTGCTCTACGTCTGGTTCGATGCTCCCATAGGCTACATCAGCTTCACACGCCAAGCCTGTGGCGACGACTGGGAGAAGTGGTGGAAAGACCATGATACCAAGCTCGTCCACTTCATCGGCAAGGACAACATCGTCTTCCACTGCATCATCTTCCCCGCCATGCTCAAAGCCGAGGGCAGCTATATCATGCCAGCCAACGTGCCCGCCAACGAGTTCCTCAACCTCGAAGGCAACAAAATTAGCACTTCACGCAACTGGGCAGTGTGGCTACACGAATATCTGCGCGACTTCCCCGGCAAACAGGATGTGCTGCGCTACACCCTCTGCTCCAACGCCCCCGAGACCAAGGACAACGACTTCACGTGGAAGGACTTCCAACTGAAGAACAACAGCGAGCTGGTCGCCATTCTGGGCAACTTCGTCAATCGCACACTTGTTCTCACGCACAAGTTCTACGGAGGTAGCGTTCCAGCCGCCAGTCTTGACAGCTGGACAGAGACCGAACGTGAAGCCGCTGCCGACATAGCTACCTATCCCGAACGCATCGGGCGAAGCATAGAAACCTATCGCTTCCGCGAAGCACTCGCCGAACTGATGAACCTTGCTCGCCTCGGCAATAAGTACCTCACCGACACCGAGCCGTGGAAACTCGTCAAGACCGATGCCGCACGCACCGCAGCCTCGCTCAACCTGTCACTCCAGATATGCGCCAACCTCGCCATACTCTGCGAACCTTTCATGCCCTTCACCGCAGAGAAGATGCGCCGCATGCTCTGCATGCAACAGCAAGGATGGCACACAGCTGGCAGCACAACCCTCATGGCCGAAGGCACACAGCTGGGCACTCCCGAACTGCTCTTCGAGAAGATTGAAGATGCCGCCATCGACGCTCAGATGCAACGCCTCGAACAAATTAAACAACAGAACGAACTCAACAATTGGCAGCCTGCGGCGGTGAAACCGCTCGTCAGCTTCGACGACTTCGGCAAAGTTGATATCCGCGTGGGAACCGTGCTCGAGTGCACCAAGGTACCCAAGGCCGACAAACTGCTGCAGTTCAAGATAGAAGACGGCATGGGCACACGCACCATCGTCAGCGGCATAGCCAAATTCTACCCCGACCCGCAAGCTCTCGTAGGACGACAGGTGTGCTTCATAGCCAACTTTGCCCCTCGCAAGCTCAAAGGCGTGGAGAGCCAAGGCATGATACTCAGTGCCGAGGACCGCGACGGCCGTCTCGTACTCCTCTCGCCCTCCGATGTCGTCACGGCAGGATGCTCTGTCGGATAAAAAAATCCAATCAATTAAATAAAAACGTGATAGCATTCATTGCAATAAGAGAATACTATCACGTTTTTTTTGCTGAGCAAAAACGCCACATAGCCCTCCATCAACAAAACACAATCTCAATTCGCCACACAACGCATTATTGTTTTCAGATATTCTGCTTTTTTTACTATCTTTGCACCTTGAATGAGTACAAATATCAAATAATCTAATAAACAATTTTTTATGGAAATACTCAGCAATCGTATTTTGAACATGGCCGAGAGCGAGACCCTCGCCATGACGGCAAAAGCCCGCGAACTCAAGGCTCAGGGCAAAGATGTCATCAGCCTCTCCATCGGCGAACCCGACTTCAACACCCCCGACGAGGTGAAAGAGGCCGCCAAGAAAGCTATCGACGACAACTTCACCCACTATCCTCCCGTCCCCGGCTATGCCGACCTGCGCGAAGCTATCTGCACCAAACTGAAACGCGACAACGACCTCGATTTCAAACCCGAACAGATTGTCGTCTCCACAGGTGCCAAGCAGAGCATCTACCAGCTGGCACAGGTGCTGCTCAACCCGGGCGACGAGGCCATCATCCCCACGCCTTTCTGGGTATCCTACAAAGAGTTTGTCCGTCTGGCTGGCGCCGAGCCCATCTTCGTCAAGACCAGCATCGAGAACAACTTTAAGGTAACCCCCGCACAGCTCGAGGCAGCCATCACACCCAAGACCAAGCTCATCATGTTCTCCTCGCCCAGCAACCCCACAGGCATGCTCTACACCAAAGAGGAGCTGAAAGGCATAGCCGACGTCGTGGCAAAACACCCCAACGTGTTCGTCATGGCCGACGAGATTTATGAGCATATCAACTTCATCGGCAAGCACGAGAGCATAGCTCAGTTCGCCGAAATCCGCGACCGCGTCATCACCGTCAACGGCGTCGCCAAGGGCTTCGCCATGACAGGCTGGCGTATCGGCTTCATCGCCGCCGCCCCCGTCATCGCCAAAGCATGCAACAAGCTGCAAGGTCAGGTCACCAGTGCCACCTGCTCCATAGCTCAGAAAGCCACCGTGCGCGCCATGCTCATGGACCCCAAGACCAGCGAAGACGTCATCAACATGCGCAACACCTTCCTCAAACGTCGCGACCTCGTTTACGGCCTCCTCAAGGAAATCCCCGGCGTGAAGGTGACGTTGCCTCAGGGTGCTTTCTACTTCTTCCCCGACGTGAGCGCCTACTATGGCAAGAGCTTCAACGGACAGACCATCAAGAACAGCACCGACATGGCCTTCTACCTCCTCAACGAGGCCAACGTGGCCACCGTCATGGGTGCCGCCTTCGGCGATGACGACTGCATACGCCTCAGCTACGCTACCAGCGAGGACCTCCTCATCGAGGCCATGCGCCGTATAAAGGCAGCTCTCGCCAACCTGAAATAATCAGAATCGACAAATCGTCATTCCCTTCAAGGAGTGCCTCCATCCGAGGCACTCCTTTTTTATTTTTTTTTGCATATCAACCATAAAGAACATCAATCATAAATGATAAAAGGACGCAAAAGACGACAGTGGAGAGCAGAAATGGTGCATTATAAACGATAGCATTCGAGCTATACGGGGCAGGGCTGACGACGCGACAGGTGGGCACGCTATTCGAGAGGATATATGGGAGGGAGTATAGCACAAGCCAGGTGAGCCGTATGTTCGACTATGCAAGGGGAGAGATAAAAGCATGGCT
>JAFSPS010000006.1 GCA_017451385.1 Bacteroidales bacterium | reverse complement strand
CAGACACGTCTCGGCCTGCAAAATGACTATTAGAGCTTTTTCACAAGCCAACTTTTGCTATTCCCTTTTGAATCGCTCAAACCGCTTGCCCTGCTTGGGTTATTGACGTGTCACAGCCTGCAAAATGACTATTAGACCAAAAAAGATGTCCACTAAAAACATTCGTCAATTTTTCGTTTACTTCGTATTCAAACAAAAACTTCACCGTCCTGTCGTTTCCAAAAAATGGTTGCACCCTTTCGTTGTCACAAAAGAAAAAACATTACTTTCCGCAAAAGTTACGTCGAACAAATTGGCTGCTCGAGGAATTAGTGGTCGCAGAATGCTCAATAGATTTTTAGCGGACACAAATATAACAATTAGACACTAAGACAACACGTCATAGGTTTATTCTACAAAATCCTCGTTAGCATCATCCTGTTCTATGCGCAGCACGTTCTGCTCGGCGGTCAGCTCGATGGCCTCGTCGTGTCCCGTGAGTGCTGCAAAAGGGGCAAACTGAGCGGCACGAGCCTCCATAGACATCTGAGGGTGTTTGGCGGAGACGTGATGCGGCAGATTGATTATATCGTCATACTCATGAGTGGTGTCCATATACGTATTGCAATCTAAAAAGTGCCGTTGACAGTGAACAGCAGAATGAATGATAGATTGATAGATTTCATGTCACTTGTTATGTCAACAAATTGCTGTCATTTGTTTTTACTTTTTCGTGACGGTGTCAAGGTCATGCCTTATGTCCGCCAATCTGATTGTTGCGGTCCTTAGCCGTTGCTCCTTCTTCAAAATTGGTACCACGCAGTATCGCATTTTTGCCATATTTATGTTTTATGGCAAGCATGGCTTGCTGCATACGGTGCTCCTTGTCCAGTTCTTCCGCCTCTTTCTTTCGCTGTTCGGCAAGGGCGTCGTAGTCGGTAAATAGGTCCAGCTGCTCCGGCTGTCGGCGTTGCAGCTGTATGATAGATTCATGTTGCAACCTGCCTACCGCAATATTTATCCTCCGGACCAACAGCAGTGGGTTGACCTGTTTGTCATAGATAGCAAGCACTGCCTCGCAAATGACACGCGACGACGAGGTATAGGCTTTGAGGCTCACGCTGCCGTGTGCCGGCATAGGGGCGCGACGACCATAATAGTCCATCGCTATGCCTCCATGATACTGCGCTGCCACAGTAGGGTCTTTAAGACTCTCCACGTCGTATGCAATAGACAACACCACGCTGTCAGTAGCCAGACACTTGCTTACGAGGTCTATAGCTATGGCGTCAGCCATCTCACGCACCACAATGCGAGCCTTCTCAAACGTGTAGCCGCATTGAAGTACCTGTCCACTACTAAGCGACTTGGCGCGTGGGCGGTATGCCTTAACATCCTTCATGGTACAAGGCTCCCAGCCCCATGCGTGGTCTATAAGGAGTTCAGCATTGACACCGAACATCTTATATAGCATCTCTTCGTTATTTATCGAGCATCGAGCCAGTTGCCCCATAGTGTAAATGCCGTTGGCTTCGAGGCGTTGTGCTATGCCACGCCCCACACGCCAGAATGCCGTCAGCGGCCTATGGTGCCACAGGTGCTCGCGATAGGTGCGTTCATCCAATTCGGCAATACGCACACCATCAGCATCCGGCGGCACATGCTTTGCCACGATATCCATTGCAACCTTACAGAGGTACATGTTGGTACCTATGCCTGCCGTTGCCGTGATGCCTGTCGTCTTCAGCACGTCGCGTATCATGGTGATTGCCAGCTGATGTGCTGTCATCTTATAGGTGGCCAAATAATCTGTCACATCCATAAATACCTCATCGATAGAATAGACGAAGATATCATCATGCGACACATATTTGAGATAGACATTATAGATGCGCGTGCTGTAATCTATATAATATGCCATGCGTGGCGGGGCGACGATGAAATCCACCTCCCAGTCTGGATGCGCCTTGAGTTCGGCATCATACGCCGAGCGTCCTACGAAACGGCGCATAGGCAACACCGCTCGACGCTTAGCGTTGACCTCGGCAACCTTCTGCTTAGCTTCGAATAGGCGTGGCCGACCTGGTATTCCATAAGCCTTGAGCGACGGCGACACGGCGAGACAAATGGTCTTGTCCGTACGCGACGCATCTGCCACAACGAGATTGGTTGTCAAAGGGTCAAGCCCTCGTTCTACGCACTCTACAGAAGCATAAAACGATTTCAAGTCTATGGCTATATAGGTACGCTGTGAGGGCATGTATTGCAGGATTGTTGTTGTCCTCAGACGAGGCCGGAGACCACGCCTCCACAGCTGTCCACAGGTGCTCCCGTGACGCTGCTGAGGGTGTTGTTCTGCCGATGCCAACGCATAAAGCCCAGCAGAGCAAAAACGATAGCCTCCTTGTAATCGACCATTGTCGTCGAAGGAATCTCTATCTCGCAGTCTGGCAGCAAGTCGCGAAGGCACTGTATGAGAAATCTATTTTTTGCACCTCCACCAGTAACCATCAGCGTGTGAATATCGGCATCACTTACCGCTGCAGCCACTTGGAATGCTATATGCTCCGTGACGGTGCGCAGAGCGTTATACAGCTGTTCGAAGGTACGCTCACCAATATAGTCCGACAAGAGGGGCATAAACTCTCCCACGAACCATTCTTTGCCCAAACTCTTTGGCAACGGTCGCTGATAGTAGGGCAAGGCATTGAGGACATCAAACAAGGAGTCTATCACTTCGCCCCGCTGCGCCATAAGGCCATCACGGTCGTAGATAGCACCCTGCATGCGTGCCAGGTAGTTGAGGGCTATATTGCACGGAACTATGTCAAACGCCACACGTCGTCCATCTTTTTCGTATGAGATGTTGGCGAAACCGCCGAGGTTGAGGCATCCGTCATATTTGCGGAAGAGGATTTGGTCGCCCATTGGCACAAGAGGGGCACCCTGACCACCAAGAGCCACATCGAGCGCGCGGAAATCGGAGACCACCGGCAGACCTGTTGCCGCCGCTATGGCATTGCCGTCACCTATCTGCGCCGTGAGCCTACGCTCCGGCTGATGGAAGATGGTATGCCCGTGCGAGGCAATGAAATCAACATCGCCCTCATGACGACGACGAAAATCGACAACACGTTGTCCGAAGAACTGACCAAGCTCGACATTAGCGAGAGCATATTCAAGAGCAGTGCCACGGTCGAGGTGAGCCAAACGACGCACCCAGTCGCTCGAATAGCGCACTGTCTCTGCCGCAATGAGCTTTACGCCGAAACGAGAAAAATCGCTATCTGCCTTAATATGGCAGTATGCGATATCCAATCCGTCGAGCGATGTGCCCGACATAAGACTAATTACACGTTTTTCTATTATGTTTTCCATGTCTGCAAAGATACACAATTAGAATGAAACGTTACATTATTACGAAAAAAAGATTATTTTTGTAGAAAGCAAAGGAAAAGACGCTTTAGATGGCGCATGATGATAAATAATCTAATATTCTTATCGTTATCTATCCTAAAGCATAATAATGACACATCGAAAAAACATCTACAAAAAAACAACAAAATATGAAAAAAGTTATTAATACAAGCAAAGCACCTGCCGCTATAGGTCCCTACAGCCAGGCTATTCTCTCAGGCAACACGCTCTATATCTCTGGTCAAATACCTATCGACCCTGCCACCGGCAAACTCGTCGAAGGCGACATCACGGCACAGACGGAGCAGGTCATGAAGAACATCGCAGCCATCCTTGACGAAGCCGGATTTACCTTTGCCGACGTTGTCAAGAGCACCTGCCTGCTTGCCACTATGGACTACTTCAAGCCCATGAACGAGGTCTATGCACGCTACTATTCCACCGACAGCCCCGCGCGTGCCGCATTTGCCGTACAGGCCCTGCCTATGGGTGCCATGGTAGAGATAGAGACCATTGCCGTGAAAAACTAATACGCTACCAGCCATAAACAAGTAGTCCCACTGCGCCGCTGAGCACTATAAGCACTATCGGCGAAGGACGCGACAATGAAAACTGACGGCCACCGAAGGTGGTTGTCAGTTTTTTTGGCATCATCGAGAGCACTACGACGGCTATGAATATGCAGACGCTGGTGATGAAACGCCGATTGTAGCCCACCACGCCGAAACTGCTCTCTCCCACCAACACGAGTGCCGCAGCAGCAACGATGCCCACCACCACGAGGGACAGTGCCGACATCACATTCCGCACATCGCGGTTCTCTCTATGCGCAGAAAGGAAGCGCAACACCGCCACCATCAGCAGGGCTGGCAGCAGGATGACAGCAACCGATGCCAGCAACGAGCCCACCACAGCCCATGCTGGTGAGTAGCCCGCATGCAACACAGCGGTATAGCCTGCATATGTGGCGACATTGATACCGACAGGTCCAGGCGTCATCTGGCTGATGGCAAAGATGTCGGTAAACTCGGCAAGCGTCATCCAATGATGCTTGACAACGACCTCATTCTGTATGAGTGCCACCATGCCAAGACCGCCACCAAAAGTGAATATGCCAATTTTAAGGAAGGTGAAAAACAGCTCGATAAAAATCATTCCGCAGCCCTCCCATAGATAAAGCCACACGCTGCCGCAGCAAGTATCACCCACACAGGGCTGACGTCAAACAACCATATAAGAAGTGCCGCTACGATGGGTATCCAACAGTTGCGCCAATCAACATGCGCCACACGCGCCATATTGAACACCGGAACAGCAATGAGTGCCACCACCGCTGGGCGTATTCCCATGAATATATGCTCTACGACAACGTTGTCCCTAAAAGTGTTGAACACCACGGCAAACAACAATATGATGACTATGGGGACCGCCACGGCACCAAGCACGGCAGATACTGCCCCCCATAGACCTTTCTGGCGGTAGCCTATGGCTGTTGCCATATTGACAGCAAACACACCGGGCATGGCCTGCGACAACGATATCTGCTCCATGAAAGACTTTTCGTCAAGCCACTGGCGCCGCTCCACTATCTCACGTTGCATTAGCGGTATCATGGCATAGCCTCCTCCTATGGTGAAAGTGCCAATCTTGAAAAAAGACACAAAAAGAGACAGCATTTTGATTATTATTACTATTACAGAGATGGATGGTAAATAATAAGCATTTCAAACGATTCACCATCCATCACCAACAATCCACCCTACCAAATCATTTCCCCCTCACATACAGCTCCTTATGCTGACTCCATAGCTGCATAAGGCGACGGAAACCGGCATAGTCTTCCGATGTGATGAGGTCCTTATCTATGCGCAATGCACGGTGTATTTTTATCTTGCGTCCTCTTTGACGAACACTGATTTCTACCTTTCCCACACCTTTCACTTCAATAGTCTCGCTGACGGCATCGCCCACGAGGTCGAAGCCGCGAGGCATCTTCACGGTGTAGTCATATTGCTCGTTGCACTGCTGCGTCTTGAGCGGCGCTGTACGCATGGAGGTCAGCTGCGAGACATTGATAGAGTAGGCCTCAGCCTCTGTAGGCAGCACAAAACGGTAGAAATCGTCCGACAGTTCAGTGCCATTCCATTCGAGGTCTTTCTCTATGCTGATGGTTTTGACCTCTTCGTGCGCCACTCCGATGGGTTCTGGGGCGCGTTTATCGTTGACAGCTACACTGTAGTCCATGTTGTCAATCACTACTACGACGCGAGTCGGCTTGTTGGCATTGACCGAGGCCTGATAGCCGGCACGGCGCAATAGCGAGGCCAGCAGAACAGCTTTCTCCTCTGGAGTGCCACAACCCGACTTCCACACCGTAGAGGCGGCAGACAACTGATATTGCAACAGTTCGGGAGCGATAGCATTGGTTCGGATATTGTCGCGCACGAAGTCGCGCAACGCCACGACATACTCCGTAGCCTCATCCTTTTTCAGTTCCTTAAGCAACGCATCGGCTCCGGCGACTTCGTCATATTCAAATCTAAGCTCTGGCTTCAGTCCGTTGCTGAACGTAATGACGTTATACATCAGCTCCGGAGCAGGCAGGTAGCTGTCCACCAGCGTCTGCTGCAGGTTTGACAGGTCTATATGAAAATGATTGGATGCCTCCGCCTGAAAAGAGGGCAACCCGTTGAGGGGACTGCTCTGTTGCACCGTGAGTTGCTGCGACTGCGGCACCTTGACATCAAGCACATAGTGCGCCACTGGACACGCCTGCTGCAGTTGCACCCTCAGGTCGAGCACGTCGCTACGACGATGCACCGTATAGTCGAGGACGATAGTAGCATTTAGTTCGAGACCTGTATGCACAATGACTTTCTCGCGCATCCCGTTGAAACGCCCACAGGCAGTACACGACGACGGGAGGATATCCAATATGGCATCGGCACGCGGTGTAACCTTGCTGCCATCGGCCTGCAAGGTATAGACCTCATTGATTGTAACTTGCTCGAAGGCCGGATTATAGACTACAAAGGTCTCGCCATAGTCGGAGAGGGCGCGCAGGCGAAGCAGTTTCAGCTCCTTGTGCACGTTGTAGTCCGAGGTGCCGTCAGCGTTGACGGTAATCGAATAACGATATTCCTTATATTCCGCATCCTGTGCACGAAGAGTCACTGCGGAAGCGCAAAAGACGATTATTATTGCAAAAATCTTTTTCATAGCCATCTAATTATCGAGTTAAGACAACGGGATTTTCTGCCAGCATTTTCTGGTATTTGACACACTGACGCACGAAAGGCCAGTCCTGCGGTTCATAGACGCGCTTGCCCAGCATGACAGTCTCGGCAAAGAAGAGCTGGCGTCCCTCAAAGACATACTGGCAACCGAAGCTGGCTGAGGGGTTAGCAACACCATATATCGGCTGGAAATGCAGCTGCTTGTACTCCTGCGGCAGCGTGATGGTGTCTGTTATCTGAACAAGGCGCGAACAACGGTCGCGGAAGCCATACTGACGCTGCTCGATATTGTCGTTGAAGTTGAGGTGCCCCATAGCATGGCGGAACAGGTAGCGTGCCGTGACAGGGGTGAATATCAACTCCTTGTCACCTACCGTTGCATAGTTGGCTATCTCGTAGTGATAGGTGATGGTTACCGGCTGGTCGAGGTAGCGGTCGTTGTCGCTATGCTCTACCCGCGTGACGCGCGCCTGCGGCGCAATGTTGAGCAGTTGCAGCTCGAGATTGCGTTGCCATTCGCTCTGGCGTGCGCTGAATACAGCACGCACCGCCGCATCACTTTGCCCTTCGGCAGTGACGACTATCGTGCCTTTCAGCGTGCCGTTGGACAGTATCTCTGACCGTCCGCTGATGCGCAGATAGTGGTTCTCCGGAGCCGAGATGGGGGTGAACATCAGGTCCGCACCCTCCGGTAGCCCCATTAGGTAGCCCTGTTGCTGCTCAGCGCTCGACCACAGTTCGCGCACATTGGGGACCCACGTGGGGTCAATAAGCTGGAACTTACCGTTGCGCAGTTTGACGCACGCCACGCTGTGATTGAACTGGTCTGCAGGTATGCGGTCTATGCGCGAGCCAGCCATCGTCATGACGGGGTACGACTCAAAGCCTGCCGCACGCAGCATGGCGATGAGCAGCGACGCCTTGTCCTTGCAGACACCACAACGGTCGGTGAAGTTGGTCTCGGCATTATGGAGCGTGTAGCCCTCGCCCTGCCCCATTGTGATACCTGAATAGCGCATATTGTCGGCGACCCAGTGGGTGAGGATATTAAGCGAGTCAAACTCTGTGCGCGCACCACGCAACAGCTCGTTGACCTTCCTCTGCAACGCCGGCGTAGCCGCAAAACTGCCGTAGTCCTCATTCACACCATAGAACCAACGCGACTTGCTCTGCCAGTCGGGAGCCGTAGAGAGCAGCAGTTTGGGCAGCACGTCGCTGGCCGCCACCATCATCTGCTCAGCCTTATATGGCTCTATGTCGCGCTTGGTGAATGTGTATATCCATCTGTCACCATCCTCTCGTTTATCCACCTTGATGCGTTTGGCTTCCACAGTATCGTCGTTGTATATCTCATAGTTGAGTGTCTTGCTCTTCAATATGCTGAGCTGATAGACACGCTCTTCCACAGGCTGCGAACTCCAGAAGGGCACTATGTCGTAGTAGTGTCCGCGCATAGGTGGCACAAACTTGTCGTCATCGTCCGTCAGGAGCGCATAGGTAAAGCCCTTCTTGTAGGTGGTGTATTCAAGGACATCGCCAGGCTCCAGATGCCCCACTTCCACCATCTTCTGCGAAGCCTTCCAATAGATGCGGCGTGCCGGAGCAATATAGTCATATACCGTACCGCCAACAACATCCGTTGTCCCATTAGCACGATGCACCTTGACATCGCGTATTTCTACGTATGCCGACTGCGGGTCGTAATCCGCCACCACGACACTATTGTCGCGACAGCCCGTGCGGTCCGTCATGCGGATGCTGACATGCTTATAGATATGGCTTAGCCCCGACTCCTCCATAACGACGCGTGTGGAGTCATAAAGCGTCTGCTGATGGGTTTGCGCCACGAGGGGCAGAACACCAATCATCAGCAATAGGATTGTAAATGTTTTTCGTATCATGACTTTGAGTAATTTATTATTTTGCTGAAAAGACGAAGACCAACTGCCGGAATCAACAAATAGGCAGCCACAGGCAGACTCTGAATCCAAAAAGCACCGATGAGTGAAACGACCAGAAGGACAAACTGAGTGATATACATCCACAACGGACTGCTGTTAGGACGGAAGGCCATATAGAGGAACAAGGGCGATGCCCACAATATGTTGAAATTCCACTTAGTACAGGCATAGGCTGAGAACGCCCAAAAGAAAATGATGAAGAGCGATAAGATGCCCAAGATACCGAACATGGTGGCATCAAGCCATGTAAGCCGCCACCCATACATACTTGCGGCAAAAGAGATGATGATGACCACTACAAGGAAGATTACAAAAATCAGTAACGGACTGAACTGTATCAGCGATGACTCTTCCATTTTCTTACTGCCTGCCAGCAACGTGGTATATCTGTCGGCAAGCGTCACAGCACTGTCTGCCACAGCGAAATGCGTTGTGTCAAGCTGGCGCATCAAGTCCATTGGTAGGAACATATACTCCATGCTGTTGCACGGACGGTCGCAACGGGCGCCAATCAGCACGTCGATGCCCGTCTGCCACCACTTTCCAGACACACTGTTGTCGGTATAGGAGCGTAGCAGCTGACGATAGGTCATCGCATCAGCCACCTCGTGCTCCACAAAACCATCACGATGGACGAGGCAGGCACTAATCATATCTCGAACACGTGTGGCACAGTTGTCCTTGAAGAAGTCGTAACGATAGTAGCGATACTGCGGCTCATAGTTCATCTCGAGCATCAGGAAGAGGTTGTTGACCTCCTGCGGCGTGAGGCGCAGCCGCTGCTGCCACACTGCCCTACCTTCATAATCATACTCTCGCAGAAAATTGGCGAAAGAGGTACGCGAAAGGCAGTAGTTGAGGTTGCCACAAGCAAACTTCCAATAGAAATGCTTGGTGTTGAAATCAAACGTTCCGTAGTTATACACCACATCTATCTGATGGGCTGTATCACAGATGCGTATGGCGGTATGTCCAAACGTGGTATAGAAGTCGCTGCCGGCATCGCAGGTGAGCACCGCAGCAAAGGCGTTGCTGTCAAGCGGCATAGTGCTCGTCTGTGCGTGTAGTGCCAGCGGCATTAGGAGCAATAAGAGGAATATTTTCTTCATAATCACATTTTATTTTATAGACGATAGCCAAGATAGGCAAAGGCAGACCACTGAAGACCGAAAGAGCTGAAACGGTCGAGGCTCAACGAAGGATAGGCAGTAAGGAGACTCGTCACCCCAGCCACAAGAACCGGCGTGATATTCCAATATACCGCAGCCCTAAGCACCATAAGGATAGATGGTTGCGGATGGCTGGTATAATCATTCATATCCGCATAGCGTGCATTGTAGTAGGCTTGAGCTTCATCGTTCCATTCAGCAACGCCGTTAACGAGCGGTGTCATGTGGAAAGAGTTGTAAACGGGCATCATGAACATCGGCATTGCCGAACCATGCAGTAGAAAACGTTTGTCTGGCGACACATGATTGTAGCCATAGCCCACGCCCAAGGCAATCTGACGCGTCGAGATGTCGCACCTGTCAGACAGAAGGTAGTTAGAGAGATGGCTTCCGCTGATGTCGAGCGTAGAGGCGTAATAGGTAAGGCCAAGAAAGAAACTGCCAGCGTCGCACATCTGCATCGACGACTGGCCGAGGGCGGCGCTATACGAGAACCTACGACTATTGAACACATAGTAGGCGTTGATATTGAGCACTGAGGCGCTGCCAGCCTCGGCACCCAGCGTCTCTTTGGAAATCGGGGTGCGTTCGTCGTCGCGGTAGGTGATGGTGCAGTGCATTGTGGTGCCATGCTGATAGTTGATGTCTATGCCAAGCGTCTGTCCGTAGGAGGTGAAGGTGAACTGCGAGGCATCGCCATCGATGATGCTGCGCCCAAACGAGAGACCCCAACCGCGATAGTATGCACCCACCGATGCCCTGTTGCACAGCGTGCTTCTGAAAACAGCTGTACCATCGCCAATCTCCATATCGGGAATACGAAACCCCGTAAGGTAGCCCCCAATGTCAAAATTGAGCGAGACGAGCCACGGCTGTTTGGGAATGGCTATACAACCGGAATCCATGTCGCTCGTCAGCATATACTCGCGCCAGCCTTTGAACCACTGGAACAGGGTCTCCGACTGCTGCCGCTCTTCTTGAGCCATGAGCCGCGTAGCGCCACAACACCACACAGCAAACACCATTGACATCCACAAAACGGCTATAGCCCTATGGCGGAGCACATCTATCATGACGAAGTGACTATTGTTGTATTTCTGATTAGATTGCCATTGAAACCATTAAGTAACTATATCATGCAGCCGTACATCCATCCACAGTACGCAACAATACTATTTTCCCCCTTGCACCTGTACCTGCGGGACACCTTGCACCTGTACCTGCGGGACACCATGCACCTGTACCTGCGGGAACGGTATCTCGATATCGTTCTCATATAGTGCATTATAGACTTTCTCGCGGATATATCCGTCCACCGTCCAATAGTCGTCCACATTTATCCACAGCCACATGGACAGCACCACAGAGCTGTCGCCCAAATCGCTGACAAACACCTTGGGCGGCTTCGGCGTATCCTGTATGAGCTCGTCCTCCGCCACTATGGACATCAGCACATCTTTGGCTTTCTGCAAATCGGTGCCATAAGCCACCGAGGCATTAACGGTCATGCGTATCTGTGGCTCTCGCGTATGATTGATTAACGACTTGTTGGACAACTCGCTATTTGGCACTATGATGATTCGCCCATTGAACGGGCGTATGAAGGTATGGAAAATGCGTATCTCTTTGACATAGCCCTTGAAGTTGCCACACTCTATATAGTCGCCCACCTTGAACGGCTTCATCAGCAGGATGATGACGCCTCCGGCAAAGTTCTGCAACGTGCCTTGCAACGCCATGCCCACGGCAAGACCCATAGCACCCAGCACGGCAATGAACGATGTCGCCTTGATGCCTATCACATCCATTGCCACGATGATGACAAGCACACGAAGCAACACATCGACAAACGAACCGAGAAAACTCTTGAGCGATGCCTCGGCACCTCGGCGCTCCAACAGACGCAGGAGCGATTTCTTGATTATCTTCGCCAGCTTGAACCCCACCCAGAGGATGAGCAGAGCAGCCAGCAGCCGCGGGATGAACTCCAACGTCATATTCATCAACGACTTCAGCGCATCCTTAACTATAGTGTTCTCGCCCGTGATAACATCCTTCATCTGCGAAGCATCAAGATGTGCCAGACTGTCCCTGACCGATTGCGCGATACTGTCCGCCAGCTGTTTTTTTTGCGTGAAGGGGTCGGGAACGCCTGCGGTATCCGCCTTAGCCTGCCCTTGTAGCAAAAGAGGTGTTAAGTCTTGTAGCAGTTTCATAAATGTTAGTCTATGTGGTTTATGTAGTTGCTATATTCAAAATAAAAAACAAAAATACGAATTATTTTTGTAACAGCTACAATCGTTTTTACCAATGCTCACAAACAGATGTTAGCCTTTCAAGACAATGACAGCAAAAAAACATTCAAACACTGTTTAATCAGCACTTAAACACTATTCAAATGCTACATCCAATCCCCATCACGAGGGGGTGTTACCATCAAACCATTTCTGTCAACGAAGCAAGACGTCAACTCTGCTTGCGATAGGATACGGCGGCAAGCACGCCAAAGGACATGGCAAGGGCGGTCAATGCCCAATAGGCACTGGAGAGTTCGGCTATGGTGGTGCCACGTAGATAGACAGCTCGCATTATCTGCACAAACCATCGCGGCGGAAACATCACGGTGAGCCATTGCGCCCACTGCGGCATAGAACTTAGCGGCGTCAGCAGTCCACTCATCAGCATAAAAAGCATAATGAAGAAGAATAGGACAAAAATACACTGCTGCATGGTGTCGGAAATATTGGCTACCGCAATAGCAAAGCCCGACATAGCAAACGCAAAAAGCATAGCAGCCAGATAGATAGCACCAACACTGCCCGTAGGCCAAAGTCCATAGACCACGCCAACGGTGAGAATAGCCTCGGTGAGCACTACGATACCTATGAGCCAATAAGGGATTAGCTTGCTCAGCGTGAACTCCATTCGCGTCACTGGCGTTACATTGATTTGCTCTATCGTGCCTTTCTCTTTCTCGCTCACGAGGTTGAGGGCAGGGATAAAGCAACACACCAAGAGCACGATGATTATTATGAAAGCGGGTATCATATAGTGGCGATAGTCGAGCGTCTCGTTATAGAAATAGCGCACCGAGGTGATGCGTGCCATATCTGCAGCCATCGCTATCACCCCCATCTCGGCAATCCCCGACGTTATGGCCGCCACAACATACTGAGTTCCTATGGCACTTTTTGTGCTATTGACAGAGTTGGCATCTATGCGTATCTTGGGCAGCAGTCCGTTCATCAACAGCCGCTCCATATCGGGCGGCAACGACACGATGACATCTACCCTACCCTGCTCCAGACTGCTCAACGCTTCTCTATAGCTTTGCCCCATCAGCACTATGGATAGGCTGCTGCAAGCCTCTATATGCGAAACTATTACATGCGACATCTGCGAATCATCCTCATCTACCACAGCCACGCGCACTCCGCGCACTTCCATATTGGAGACCAACGGCACAATGAGCATTATCACTATGGGGAAGACAAATATCAGCCGCGGAAGGAACTTATTGCGCCTGAATGAGATGAACTCCTTGCGTATCAGAAATCCCAATCGTCTCATAACCTATTCCAATCTGTCGTTAAACTTCATCACCGACGCCACAAAAAGCACCAACGTCTCCAACAAGAGAACACCAAGCTCCAGCAAGACACCCTCCAGGCCTACGCCCATAATCATCAGCTTGCGCATGGCATCTATATACCACCGCGCAGGCACCACATAACTTATCCATCGCAGCGCCCACGGCAGGTTGTCTATAGGGAACAGCATCCCAGAAAAGAAAAGCACCGGCATCATCATAACCATAGCACTTATGAGCAGTGCTGCAATCTGGCTTTGGACCAAATTGCTCACCATAAGACCAAGCGTGAGCGACAGTACGAGATAGACCACCGAAACAACAATGATGCCGCCAACACCGCCCGTCATAGGCACTTCCATAGCATAGTGCGCCAGCAGGAGAATGATTATCAAGTCGATGAAGCTGAGCATCAAGTAGGGTATCATCTTAGAAATGACGATATAAATAGGTCGGACTGGCGACACCAACAGCACCTCCATAGTGCCATTCTCTTTCTCTTTGACAATGCTTATTGAGGTCATCATGGCACAAATTAGAATGAAAATCATGCCCATGATGCCAGGTATGAAGTTGAATGAGCTCTTCATTTGTGGGTTATATAGCATGTGCATCTCGAAAGGCGACGGTTGTCCACCGGCAATGATAACCTGCAGATAGGCATTAGTTGTGGCGGCGGTATTGGCATCGGCTCCGTCAATCACCAGCTGCACGTCATGCGTGACGGCATAGTCGGCAGCATAGACCACTGCTGCCGAAGCTTTGCCGGACCGCAGCATAGCGTCTATTGATGCCATATCAATATAGCCGACGAATGTGATGTAGGGTGACGAAGCCAGATGGCGCACACTCGACTCCACATCACTGCTTCGCACCGGTGCGCTAACCACGACATCAATATTGCTGACATCGGTGCTGACCGTGAAACCAAACAACAGGATTAGCATCAGCGGAATGACGATGACAACGAGCATGGTGCGCTTGTCTCGCAGTATGTGGAGCATCTCCTTGCGCACAAAGGATGACATTCTTATCTGCATAACTTGACAAAAACTTCGTTCATATTGCGTGCCTGCATCTGCTGCATGAGGCTGGCAGGCGTGTCCAGCGCTTTGATGCGTCCGTCAACCATGATGGACACTCGGTCGCAAAAAGCCGCCTCGTCCATATAGTGCGTCGTGACGAATATTGTGGTACCTGCCGTCGCGGCATGACGTATCAACGTCCAAAACTGCCGCCGCGTTATAGGGTCAACTCCACCCGTAGGCTCATCGAGAAAGACTATCTCCGGCTTGTGTATCATGGCTACCATAAAAGCCAGTTTCTGCCGCCACCCGAGGGGTAGCCGTCCCACACGTTCACCTGCATGGGCAGCAAATTCTATCTGCTGCAGCAGCTCGTCAGTACGATGACGTATCTCGCTGCGCCGCATGCCATATATGCCACCGAAGAGCTCCATATTCTCTTTCACCGTCAATTCCTCATAGAGCGAAAAACGCTGACTCATGTAGCCTATATACCGTTTTATCTGTTCGCCCTGCGTCATCACGTCATATCCAGCAACGCTACCACGACCATCAGTAGGATAGCTGAGGCCGCAGAGCATACGCATGGCAGTAGTCTTCCCTGCCCCATTGGCACCAAGGAAACCAAAGATTTCTCCCCTTGCCACCGCAAAACTGATTCCATCTACAGCTGTGAACGCACCGAAACGCTTGGTCAACCCACAGACTTCTATCACATTGTCTTTTACCATAGGCAATTACTATTCTCTTAGGACAAATCATCATTTACCACATTTGTCCATTCTCTTTCTACGCATCACTGACAACAAATCACACACCACGCATTCGTTCTATGAAATATTCTTCTAAATTGTCGGGAGGCTGGCACACTTCGAGTATCCTACCCTCGGACATGAGCGCTATACGGACGCAACGGCTTCCTTCGTCCATATAAGGCGTACTGGCAACGATGGTGATACCTTGCTCGCGCAGCATAGACAGCATATCCCACAGCTCGGCACGGCTCACCACATCAACGCCCGTGGTAGGCTCATCAAGGTAAAGAATCTGTGGCTTGTGTATCAGTGCACAGCATAGGGCCAGCTTCTGCTTCATTCCCCCCGACAGCATGCCTGCCCTCCGCGTGCGAAACGGTTCTATCTGGCGGTAGATGGGGGCAACGAGGTCGTAGTTCTCCTCCAACGTTACGCCGAAGATTGAAGCATAGAATGACAAGTTCTCCTCCACGCTGAGGTCTTGATAGAGTGAAAAACGACCTGGCATATAGCCCACCAACTGACGCAGACGCTTATAGTCTGTCACTACGTCATATCCACATACGGTGGCCGTGCCGCTATCTGCTACAAGGAGTGTGGCCAAGATGCGAAACAGTGTTGTCTTGCCAGCACCGTCGGGGCCTATGAGACCAAACAGTTCGCCCTCACCGACAGTCAGACTCACCTCTCGCAGCGCATTCACACTACCATAGCTCTTGCTGAGACCACAGATTTCAATGGCATTGTTCATAGTTCTACCTCTCCGTAGGTTCCTATCTTTATCCGCCCATCGTTCTCCACTGCTATCTTGACAGCATACACCATGTTAGCCCTACTGTTGCGCGTCTGTATGTTCTTTGGAGTAAATTCACTCTCGGAAGCTATCCACCTGACAGTCCCCTCATATTCATATTGCTCACTCGCTCCAAAATCAGCCACCACCTTCACTTTCTGTCCTATGGCGACATGTGACAACTGGTCTGACGTGAGGTAGGCGCGCAGCACCATATGCTTCAAATCGGCAATCTTAACCAGCGGACGCCCCACGACAGCCATTTCGCCTTCCCTCACATAGAGCCCCAACACCGTGCCATCAACATTCGACATAATACGGCTTCGCGCTATCGTCTCATCTATCTGCTCTATCTGTGTGGCCACAACCGCCGCATTGCCCTCTATTGATGCACTGCTCTTGCTTGCCGCACTCAACACCGCATCATACTGGCTTTCAAGCACACTCAGCTGGGCTATAGCATCGTCCATCTGCTTCTGCGTGGCAGCATCGTCACTGAGCAGAGCCTGCACGCGTGCCACCTCGTCGCGTTGCTTGCGCACTTGTACTTTCAACGACGCTATCTGTTTGTCAACATCGGGCTTGCCAGCCAGCAAGGCACGCTGCTGCGCCATAAGCGTACGTCGCTGCATATGCAGCATCGTAGTGTCTATCACGCACAGCAGCTGCCCTCGCGTCACCTCCTCTCCTTCTGCCACAACGAGCGACTCTATGCGTCCACTGGTCTCTGCCGACAATGTAACGACATCGGCCTCAAAAACTCCCGTGGCATCGTAATCCGAATGACGACCACATGCTGCAACGGCTATTGTCATGAGGCTGATAATTATGAATTGCTTTACCATTGTCAATGTTTTTTTCTGATAGTTTTTCATATATTGAGCCATGAATAAATCATTTTAGAATCATCATAGCGCCGCAGCGCATACCTTGGAATTCGTTCCTATCATCGTTAAAGGCCCGCATGCTTTTCTATTCCTTCTGCACACCAATGGTTCGTTGCAAGTCGAACAACGCCTTCTGGAGTTCTATGGCATGCATGGCGTATGTGCGCCGGGCATCAGTCTCGTCGGCAATGCTCTTCATCAACGTGGGAGTATCTATCACTCCGTTCTCGTGTTGCGACTGTGCACTGCGTCGTATGCGCTCTCGCAATACTGTAATTCGTTCGTCGGCAGCCACAGTTTTCTGCAACCGCGAGACTTCGCCCTGCCGTTGTTGGACCAGCAGACTGTTGTTGAAAAGAAAAACATCCCGCTGTAGGCCTATCCGTTCACGCTGTAGGTCAAGTTGGCGACAGTCGGAACGATAATTGAAAAGCGAACTGATGTCCCATTGCATCCTTATTCCCACTACGGCATTCCATGTCCAATTGCGACTGGTCATGCTCTTAAACATGTCAAGCCCCGGATTGCCATAGAAACCCTGCGCAAAAGCACTCACAACCGGCATCGTCCTACGGCCTATCAACATCTGCTGAGCATCGACAGCCGACAGGCGCATATCAAACAGACGCATCTCGGGTCGCTCGCTGCCTGGCAACATCAATTTTGCAGTCGGCATGGTCAGGGTCTGCCCGTCAAGACTCTCGCCCACAAAGAGTTCCAGCATAGAACGATAGCTGACACTCAACGCCCGATTCTGCTCCATCTGCTGCTCAATGGCAATTCTGTCCACCTCCATATAGTCTATATCGCTCTGCAGCACAGTGCCGTTCTGTTGACGAGAACGCAGGCGTTGCAGCATCTCTTCAACAAGCGCATGGTGCGAAAGCAACACTTCGTGCTGCTCATCAAGCATCAGCAATCCGAAATAGAGTTCCTCGACTCTCTCCTCGATAGCATATAACGACACATCTGTAGTACCACGCTCCACCTCGGTCTGTCTTCTTGCGACCTCCTGAGTGGCACGACTCACACCACCATCCCACACCATCTGACTGACATCCAACGCCAGACGGTATTGGTCCTGCGCTATTCCCGGCATATCTATGCCTTGCAGAGCAAGCATCTGAGTTAGGTACTCTGGGAAACTGGCTACGGCAGTCTGCCATGTGGCTTGCGCACTCAGCACAACTCGAGGTTGCCACCCTCTCGCGGCATTGGCCATGCTATACTCGCCACTACGCTCCGCCAAACCATAACTCGCCACCTCCGGATAATGCTCCCTGGCTTTGCGCAAACAGTCATCGAGCGTCGTCTGACTCATGGCGACAAACGGCAACAAAGACAGGACAAAAAGAATTATAGTCCTCATAACCCAAGACGCTTTAAGATGATGGTTACGTTCTCCTCTTTTATGCGTTCAAGCATCTCGTCACGCCCTCCATCGAAGAAACCTATCTTCTCCACTATCGGCAACAACAGGAATGGCATGACATTCTGCGAAAGAATATCCAGCACCAAATGGCGAACATCAATATCAATTTCCTTCTGCATAACATTGACCATCACAGCAAACCGCTCCTTAATGAGGTCAACCATTATGGGATGAATGCGGTCCACCTCGTTGACCAAAAAGCATGGCAGTAGTGGATTGCTCACCAAGAAGTCAAAATGCTTCGCAATGCCCTTTTCAAGACGCTCTTTCAGCGGCAGGTTCTCATCGACCAATATCATCATTACCGAGTCGGCTATGACTGACATCTTATCCGAAACTATGCGCTCAAAAAGCTGCTCCTTGCTCCTGTAATAATAATGCAACATAGCATGCGTGACACCTGCACGCTCGGCTATCGAGGTGGTTCGAGCACCATAAAAACCTTTCTCCATAAACTCCTGTCCAGCAGCCTCAAGTATAGCCTCTTCCGAAGTGTATTTTTCTCTGTTTGACATTGTTATATTATTATTTAACAAATTAGATTAACAATATTGTTAATGCAATAATACAACAAATTTCCGATATAACAAAAAAAGATGGCAACTTTTTGAACAAGTTGCCATCTTGACTATTGTTTAGCAAGTCTTTGCTGTTATGCCAGCTCGTGGATTACGAGGCCTGAACGCAGCTTAGGCTCAAACCATGTGGTCTTGGGAGGCATAATGTTGCCTGTATCAGCAATGTCAATAATCTGTTTCATGCTGACTGGATAGAGAGCGAAGGCAACCTTCATCTCGCCATTGTCAACGCGGCGTTTCAGCTCGCCCAGACCGCGGATGCCACCGACAAAGTCAATACGCTTATCGGTACGCAGGTCCTTGATGCCGAGAATTTTGTCCAGCACATGGTCGGAAAGAATCTTGACATCCAACACTCCGATGGGGTCGTTGTCGTCATACTTGCCAGCCTTGGCAGTCATCTTGTACCAGTGACCATCGAGGTACATGCTGTGCTCGTGCAGTTTGGCAGGTTTGTAAATCTCCGTACCCATATCCTCGACGATGTAAGCCTCGTTGAGGGCACTGAGGAACTGCTCCTTGGTCAGACCGTTGAGGTCCTTCACCACGCGGTTGTAGTCGATGACGTTGAGCTGATTGTCAGGGAAGATGACAGTCATAAAGTAGTTGTACTCTTCCTTGCCAGTATGGTGGGGATTCTGCTCCTTCTTCTCCTGCCCCACGAGGGCGGCAGCAGCACTGCGGTGGTGTCCGTCGGCGATATACATGGCAGGCACCTGCTTGTCGAAGATGTCAACAAGCTCGGCAATGATAGCCTTGTCGTCGATAACCCAGAAACGATGGCCGAAACCATCCTCTTTGGCGATGAAGTCATAGATGGGCTTCTTGGCGGTAACGCCAGCCACAATCTCGTCGATACGAGCGATGGCGGGATAGGCAAAGAAAACAGGCTCCACATTGGCGTTAGTGATGCGGACGTGCTTCATGCGGTCCTCCTCCTTGTCCTTACGGGTGAGCTCGTGCTTCTTGATGACCTTGTTCACATAGTCCTCGCTGTAGGCGCAAGCCACGATGCCATACTGCCATTTGGCGTCCTTGTCCTTGGGGTTCATGCTCTGGGCATAGATATAGAGCTTCTCCTCCTCATCCTTGACCAGCCATCCGAGGTCCTTGAACATATTGTAGTTCTTCACCACCTGCAGATAGACTTCAGGAGAGTGCTCGTCAGTACCTTCGGGCAGGTCAATTTCTGCCTTGGTGACATGAAGAAGGCTATAGGGGTTGCCCTCGCACTCTTTGCGAGCCTCTTCGGAGTTCAATACGTCATAAGGACGCGATGCCAGTTTCTCGACAATGTCGACGGGCGGGCGAAAACCCTTGAAAGGTTTGATAATACTCATAGTTCTTGTTGTTAGTTTTATTAATTATTTATTTTCCAATTAAAAAAGAATGTCAATCAAAAAGCGAAAGTAAAAGATTTAGGTTCGGGATACCAGTTGGCAAAAACAAGTGTGTATGTGCCAGGTCGAAGCCCCACAATATCGAACATATTGTCCACCATGCAGATACAATTAGCCTGAGGGAGAGTCTCATCTATACTTTCGGTGATAGTTATAGTGTCGCCATCACAGACAATATCGACAAATATACCATCCTTTGCCATCGCAATACCACAATTAACAATCATGTTGTGGTGCGTAACATGAAGAACACCATCGGAATATATGACACTGACCGAGTCATTGTCGTAATACCCCTTAGCCATCAAGTCGTCATGACTACATTCAGAATGATGTATATCGGCAATCGACACAACAGACTCTTCCCCATTCCCTGGAGCCACGTTGTCGCCGCCTTTCTTGCATTGCGACAGCAGCAGCACCGACATACCAATCATTACTGCGGCAAACAATCTGGAATGACTCCCCAAAAAGCCAGCAAGCAAACGATAGTCCTTGAAAGGTTTGAAGATTCTCATGATTTGAATATCGATTATAAAATATTACAAATAGCCAAGCTCGGCATATATACAGGAATTGTGGAATCCTTAAAATCATTGACATTACGACTTAAAACCATCTCGGCGTCACACGATATGGCAGAATAGTATTGTATGGCGTCTTCTATGTCCTTAAAAGTACTCTGCAATGCCTTTTCTATTGTTTCGACCTCTACTGCCGTAATGCAACATGTCTGGCGTAAGGCCATTCATATCTTTGTTAATACTCAATCTTATATCTGCCGTTGTGATTTTTTTGTTCTTTTATTAGAATTATTTTGCAAATATAGTCATTTTTCCGCTTTCTCTTGCTCTTTTTTCTCGCCGCATAGAATAATGTCATGACATCGCCTCAGCTTGTCTGGGTCAGTTAAATAAATGTTGTCATCATGTTCCCATTCCTCTTCCAACGGTTTGCTCGCAACACCTCTCTCTCGCTGCTCAACACCTACTCTGCCCAAATCATCTCCGCCCATCTTCCAGCCGCCAATCCATTATGCCGGTATTCTATCATCTAATAATTTTCTGTCTCTTGTTTAGAGCAATAAATCTCATATCGCTTTATATTCTGACTGCAAAATTACTTACTTTTCTCTAATCTCTAAAAAGTTTTTGTTCAATTACTAGAAAAAATCTTACCTTTGCAGAAAATATAAACAGGTTTAGTAACGAAAAACAATTGCCGATGACAGAATAAAGCATAGTTCACTATGCACATCATAGAATAGGAAAAGCGAAGTGGCTTATCTGGATGTTTTGAAACTTGGACAATTTCAATCCCCCATTCCCAGAATAATGCGACGGAGCTCCCGCTACAAGCGTGGGCTTATATGTTGTAATTGGGAATGGAAGGTTGTCCAAGACCGCAAAACATCCGATGAAGACTAAAGGCTCCGCGCTTTTTTATGTGCATATTTTTAGATGGAGTCAAAACACGTTATTATATTATCAAATCAAAATCAAGAAATGAAAAAAATTATTGCTTTTTTATTTGCGGCAACAATGCTTCTATTTTTTTCCGCATGCTCCAAAGATAATAACGACACCACGGGGTCATCTTCGACAGATAGAGACACAAATGAGTCGTCATCGTCAAGCACATCTTCGAGCTCTCTGGCTAACGAAAGATATTTCCTTGTCATGACGCTTGCTGATGGACGTCCGTATGAGGAGGTATTAACATTCAAAACTTCATCCACTGGTGATGTAGCGGTATACGTTGATGGAGAGTTTGAGCAAAAATATGATATCTCGTATTCCTCCTCTTATCATAATGGCGGTTACATATGGACTGATGTGGATAATAAGGATCCCAACACCGGTTTTATATGTACTGATGTGGATAATAAAATGCCTTTTCACATAGAAACTGGAACAATGTATTTAACTGTCGAAGGAGGCAAAGTTGGTTACAAAGACTATTATGATAAATCTACTCATCAAAGTATTATAACCAATCCCTACAGCATAAATCTGGAAAATACAACTTGGCAATTCACAACTGATGACGGCTCCTATAAGATTGGTATTTCATTTGGTTTAAACTATGGTTTTGGTTACATAACTGAATACATTGACGGGATTCAAAGAGGCGAGCCCATCCGTTTCAAACAAATATACACAAATAAAAACACTAAGATAGATATACGAGGTGAGGAACCATCATTTACTTATAGAAAGGGCGAGGGGCATCTTTCATTCTATGACAATAATGAATATGACATTTTTGCAGAAGCTATAGCCTCTTCTTCTTTTGAAGTTAAAGGTTGCACGCTCTTAATAAATAATTTATTTCAGGACTATGACTCAGTTCCTTTTACAAAACTAAAGCCCTGGCAAGTACTGCCATGAACGGTTGGTTTATACGAAGCCGAGAGGTCAAATGGTCAACCAAATCGTAGTGGTGGGGGAAACCTGTTTTTGCAGTAGGGCAAAGAGGACATGATTAGCGTTAGTCTTAGACCATAGAAGAAGAGGATGCTCCTTGTGGAAGCATCCTCTTTTACAATATAAGCCTCTGGAATTATCCCTCGTAGAAAGGCATCTTCACCGTGACGGCCTTGAGAAGTTTCTCACGGATTTTGATATAGATTTCAGTACCGGCCTTGGCATACTCTGCCTTCACAAGGGCGGTGCCGATGTTCTTGCCAGTGCTGGGGCTGGGGCTACCGCTGCGCACCTCGCCAATCCTGTTGCCCTCGGCATCACACACCTCGTAGCCGTTGCGGGCAATACCGCGGTCTATCATCTCGAAACCGGCAATTTTGCGCTTCACGCCAGCGGCTTTCTGAGCGAGGATGAGCTCCTTGTTGATAAACACATTGTTCTCGGCTTTGAGCTTCGTAATCCAGCCCAGGCCACCCTCGAGAGGACTGATGGTGTCGTCAATCTCGTGGCCATAGAGGCAGAAACCTTTCTCTAGACGCAGAGTGTCGCGGCAACCCAGACCAGCAGGCTTCATGTCGAACTCTTTGCCAGCCTCGAAAACAGCATTCCACACCTTCTGTGCATACTGCACGGGGATGTAAATCTCGCATCCGCCAGCACCTGTATATCCCGTAGTGGAGAAGATAACGCCATCGACACCAGCAAAGGTGAGAATCTGGAAAGTGTAGTACTCCATATCAACGACATTCTTGTCGGTCAGTTTCTGCATAGCCTTGAGGGCGTTGGGGCCCTGCACTGCAAGCTGTGCCCACTGCTCGCTCTCGTTCATGAAATCCTTACCGAGCTCCATGCCCATCTTGTCTGCAATCTGGCTCATCCAGTTCCAGTCCTTGTCGATATTGGCAGCATTGGGAACCATGAAAAACTCCTCCTCGCTGATACGATAGATAAGCATATCGTCAACAATACCGCCATTGCCGTTAGGCAGACAGGTATACTGCACCTTGCCATCGGTAAGAGCCTCTACATCATTGACAGTGCAGTACTGCAAGAACTTCTTGGCGATAGGGCCTTTAGCGCGGAACTCACCCATGTGGCTGACATCGAACACGCCGACATTGTTACGCACATTGTGATGCTCAATAGTGAGACCCTCATACTGGATAGGCATATTATAGCCAGCAAACTCTGCCATCTTGGCACCGAGGGCAATGTGATTTTCGGTAAAAGGAGTAGTTTTCATTGTATATTTTATTTATTGTTAATTATTTACAAAACAAGACATCTACCATCAAAGAATACAAATATACAAAAAAATTAACAATCGCAGACACAACTACCAAGTTGAATCTGCGTATCCGTCGCGTTGCACTTCCAAGTTGAATTTAAGGAGCTATTATTTTACTTACACTGACAAAAGCTCCAAAAACAAGAAAACCGTGCACCTCGATGAGTCGCACGGTTTTGATTATTAGTTTTTTTTCAATTATCTACTATCACTTCACCCCCTCGAATCTAATCATATTTGATTGTCAGTTAGTTACAAACACATGGTACAATTATGTTGTGTAAAAATCATCGGCAAACCATCTTGAATGTTATCGCACAAAGATTACTTTCTTATAATCATAATGGTATTTAATTATCTTTTCTCTTTATTTGGAGTAGGCAGAAGACTTGACTTTTTTATTCCCAAAGCAGATAGTTTTGCGGCATCTTTATAATCAATTATATGCAAACGGCAATAGTCTGTGATTAGCCATAACATAGCATTTCTCGCAGTTGTGTTATCTAAGATCTTATCCATTTTTTGTAATTCGTTTATCTGGACATTTTTCTTATACCACATCAGTATTGTATGTTTTATGAGATAAGAAGCCGGTGTGTTCCTTTTGTCACATACGTTTTGGATGATTCGAATTAAATCTGAAGATCCGAGAGAAAAACAAATTTTCTTTATTGAACTTATCAAAAAAGCGAAATTAAGCCCCCAAAATAATTGCTGTGCTCGTATTGGTAATTCTTTTTGAGCAATATCTGGATGAACTTCTAAAATACGTTCTTCTAAAAAACTTGTACCGTCCTTACTTTCGTTAATGCGTCTTACTAACTCCAAGAAAGATGATACAAGACGTAGTTGAACATCCATTGCTTCTTCAAATAAAAGGGTCTGCTGTTGTATCCTAAGCGATCCTGGACGATTCTTGATAATTGAACCAATAACTTCGACAGTTTTTATACTACGACGCAATTCTAAAGCAAATTCATCATGAATGTCATCATCATCGTAATCATCATACTTATTCTGTACTTCCATTTCATCTTTTTGCCTCAATTGCTCTTGACGATTTTCCTCAGGGGAATAAGATGACGGAAGTGAAGGCGTTGCAATTTTTGATTCTATGGCAGAAAAAACAGATAAACATTTTTTGTCCATAGTTGCAGGCTCAAATCTTGCAAACATTTTTTTAGCCAGTTCTGCAATTAGATTAATAAGTGCAGTGTTTCTAGTATGGTGAGCAATAAAAACTGCAATATAAGCATTTGAAGTCTTATGTAGGTTTTCTACAATCGTACTTACATCTCTTATAGCTTTGTCATGATTCACATCATCACTATCTTCCCAAGCAGTAGCAAAGAATTTTCCCACAAAGAAGTAATAAATGTAAGGATAATTAAAATCAAAATTACCTAGAGATGATTTGCTAATTAGATTTGCAGACTCTAATTTACTAAGTATTACATCAATTGGATCTGTTAGTGAATAATTGTTTTCGTATCGATTGACAAAATCCTCAAACTGGGTTATATTTAATGCTTGCCCATTATTGTCATAGATACATGAAGCAAATTCAGCCAGAAAATTTATGTATGAGTCTATTTTTGCATTAGATAAGTTCTGCTTTTTTAAAAACATTATTATCAAAGCTTGATAGCAATATCCTTGGGAGGTTATCTTTTCTTCCAATGGCTTATTGGTATCTTCGTTTATACGAAGCAACGTTAAAATAAAATAGGCATATGCTGGCATTATGCCTTTTCCATGTACCTTCCCTAATGTTGTCTCTATTAAATGTGAAGTTTCGTCAATAATTTGCAAATCTGAGTTATTTATTGTGCGTTCGGTAGAAGGAGAATCTGATGCCATGATCCACTTTTTAACCAATTCATTGCGTTGTGT
>JAFSPS010000005.1 GCA_017451385.1 Bacteroidales bacterium | reverse complement strand
GTATCTACATCAAGTCGAGTAGTAGCTTGTGCGTTATCGCAAATTCCAATTTAGCGAACGGCAAGAATATGAACATCGAAGAGGTAAGAGATTATGCCCTTAGCCTGAATGAACAGGTTACAGAGGATTTGTTTGTCAAGAGTTGGGTAAGTTGGCGCATTGCAGGTAAATGGTTCATGCTGACAAATCTCGACGTGCCCGAACCGCATGTAGCCGTAAAGATGCAGCCCGATGTGGCCATCGATTTGCGTGATAGATATGAGGGTGTCGGGCCAGCCATCCACATGAACAAGAAGAATTGGAGCGAACTGTATTTGAATCAGTTGGACGATGATTTCGTAAAGGAGCAAATTAAAGCATCTTATAACTTGGTTGTAAGCAAATTACCCAAGAAATTGGGAATACATACTATTTGACAAATAACTTGGAAACAGATAAATCGGAATCCGTATATGAAAAGTCTAATAGCCATTTGTGGACTCGACTGTGAGAAGTGTGATGCCTATATTGCCACAAAGACCAATAATCACGCCCTCAGGGAGAAAACTGCCAAACTGTGGGCTGAGTTGAATCATGCACCAATACTTCCTGAGCACATCAACTGCGAGGGCTGTCGTATGAATGGTGTCAAAACAATGTTTTGCAGCTCTCTGTGTGCGGTTCGCAAATGTGCTATATCCAAGGTTCTTGAGACCTGTGGCGAATGTTCGGAAAAAGACTGTTGTCCAACGGTCGGCGCGATTTGGCAGAATAACCCTCAGGCGAAAGAGAACCTGCTGAAGTAAATTCCATTTTCATCCCCAATCGGTCATTAGGCATTATATGGTGCTGTCGCACCATGACAATGCGTCTGGGGATTTGTCAACCGTTTGTCGGATTGTAATCAAGGTATTCCTCCCTGTCAGTCGCATAGTACAAAGAGGTCGTCGCGGGGATTGATGAAGAGTACTGGCAGATGGTCCTTGTTGGCTATGACGCGCTGCTCGGCGGTGCCGGCGAACCATTCTATGATGTCACGGTCGTAGCCTTCGGTGGTGGTGCTTATCAGCAAGTGGCATTTTTCCTGTGCCGCACGCTCTGCCACAGCAGTCTCGGCAAAGAGGCCGTGAGGCTTGTAGATGTGCCGCTGGTAGCCTTTGATGGCGAGACTGTCGAAAATCTTGTCCATGAAACGCATGTTGTCGCTCCATTTCTGATGCAGTCGTTCGTCGTGGTAGTCTTGGCAGATGACGTGCAGCTGGTTGTTGCCAAAGCGGGCGAAGTAGGAGGCCCAGATTAGTTTTTCCTTGCTCTCGCGCCGATAGTCAATGCTGTAGGCTATGTCGTTATGGCGGTATCCGTGGCTGTTGACTTCTTGTGCTGTGAGGTAGGCTATCTTGCTTTCGTTGAACAGGCGTAGCACCTCGTGCGGATTGGTGGGCGTATGGCGTGTTGCACCCTTGTCGCACTGCGCTACGGCAACCACGCCATACAGCACCTGCGGAAGGGCGCTGATGATGTCGTGCGTGTCGCCGCGCATAACGGCATACTGCGTGTCGGCATGCTGCTGGCGTATCTGCTCTTTGAGATGCTCCATTATTGGTGTAGCATCTTCTTTGCTCATGCCTTTATACCGCTTGTCTTCTATATATAGGAGTATGAGGCCTTTTTGGAGCATCTGTGCGAGTGGTAGCGCATGGCTGATGACCGTCTCGCTCTTATCGGGATATGGCAGGTAGGCTATGACGAATTGGTCGTGTGGTTTATCGTATTTGCTTCCCATTTCAAGAGTGGCTTTTGTATTGTCTGATATTTTTTTAGCTCTTGCTTATGTGATAGTGTGTGTCGTGTTCTGTTTATTCATTTATCTAATCAGCGTAATGTCGCCTTTGCGGTAGCCGTTTTTGCCTTCGGCGCAGGTGTACTGGCAGGTATAGTAGTAAACGGCGGGCATACATGGCGTGCCTTGGTAGCGGCCGTCCCAACAGGCGGTAACGTCGTCGCCCTCATAGACCAGCTCGCCCCAGCGTGTGAAGATGGCTATGTGGAACTTGCTGATAGGTTCCTGATAGCGTAGGCATAGGCGGTCGTTCTGCCCGTCGTCGTTGGGCGTGAAGGCGTTGGGTATGCTCATGCTCTCCGCCCCACATTCTACGGCAATGCAGTTGACGAACAGCGAGTCGTGGTATTGGCATCCGGCAGTGTCGGTGATGGTCAGATAGTACCATGTGGGTTGGTAGAGTTGTGCTGGAGTGGAGGGTTTCGTTGGGGTGGCAAGGTGGTTGTCGGGCTGCCAGAGGTAGCTGCATCCGGCTATCTCTGTGGCATGTAGCGTCGTGGTGTAGCTCTCAAAGACCGTACTGTCGTCGGCGTGAAGGGTGATGTTATGCAGCACGTCGCTGCGCTGAAGGATGGTGGTGTCGTGGTAGATGCAGTTGTCGCTACCCGTCACCTCTACTATATAGGTGCCTTCGCATACGTTGGTGAGATGGCGTGTGGTGTCGCCGTTGCTCCATAGGTAGGAGTATGTGTGTCCGGTGGTGTCAATCATTTGTAGGTTAATCTCGCCGTCGCATCCGGTGCATAGGGTTGTTCGTCCGCTCTTGGTAAGTCGTGGCATCGGCGTATAGACTTCGAAGGTGCGTTCTGTGCTGCACGCCTCATTTTCTACGCGTAGCGTATGTAGCCCTTGTGCATTGACTATGTTGTCGTAGGTCGTGGTGTTTGTCTCTACGCCATCCCAGAATATCCTTATAGGACGTGGTGCTTGTGGCGAGATAAACACCGTTGCCGTCCCTATGCTGTCGTAGCCACAGGGTGGTTGGGACACTTTCAGGTCGTCAATTAGGCTGTAATATACCACATGAAAGGTGTCGCTCTCCATACACCCTTCGCCGCCGTGTTCCTGTCTAATCTGTAGTACGTATGTGCCACCCTTTGTCACTGTGGGGTTGGCTATGGTGCGGTCGCTCACTGAGCCTTGCACCCAATTGTATATGCAGCCGCTTTGTGGTTCTGGCCCTATCTGCAGTGTCGCCCCAGGCTCGCAGCTGCGCAGGGTGGGAAAAGTACGCACCGTGTTGTCTATCACCCGTATAGTGCGCTCTATGGTGTCGTATTCGGCACAGCCATAGTCCTGTTGCGCTACCAGCCGCACCGTGTATTCGCCGCTGCGGGCAAAGGTGTGGCGTGGGTTGATGTCGTTGCTCGTCGTGCCATCGCCAAAGGACCACTCGAACGATGTGCCGCGCCCCGTGTTGTTGAATGTTACGGTGTAGGGGGCGCATCCGACGGGCACGTTGCTGAATTCGGCTATAGGGTAGTCGTTGTGGATGCGGAAGCGGAAGACGGCGTTGTTGCAGTTCTGGGAGTTGTTGATGCGGCTCCATGCGTTAGCTGTCGTGGGAAAAGAGCTGCTGCCGCCGCATCCACCGCAGACGCTCTGATAGAGGCCGCCAAGACGGTCGAAGCGGCTTGTGCCACCATCTACATGGTCGCTGCCGGTGCCGCTATAGCCGTCGGGGTTGGGGTTTACCTCGCCGAAGAAGGTGGCATAATCCAGTGTTGAGGCATCGGTGGAGAGGCTCATGATGTAGAAGTCCTGACCGTCAGTCTCACTCTGGAAGGCATCAGGCGTGACCTCCATGCCCGTGGTGCCACCGGTGCGCCACTGCACTATGTTGGAGCGCATCTGCGAGGTGGTGTCGGCATAATAGCCTACGAAGTCTCGCCCCCAGCCTACGGCATAGACGCGGTTGCACTGGTCGGCGACGAAGGCCGTGGGCGAGATGTTGGGCTTGCCGTTGCCCGTGCCGAACACAGTGCTCCATACCAGCGAGTCCAGATTGGGGGCAAGGCGTGCGAGGAACTGACCGCTGTTGGGTACATTGTAGTTGGCGTTGTGTATCAGCGTGCTGCCTGCAGCTTTGGTTTGCCCGAAGATGAAGATGTCGTCATTGCTGCCTCGGCGCACGAAATAGCATTGGTCGTAGGCATCGCTGCCGAAGAGGGTTGACGCCAGCAGCCGGTCGCCGCTACGGGTCACCTTGCAGATAAAGCCGTCAGTGGAGCCGCCGTTGTATGTGCTGTTGTAGGCATCGGGAGTGGTAGGGAAGTCGGCAGAGCAGGTGCCGCCGCAGGCAATGAGATTGTAGCTGCTGTCCACATCAATGGAATAGACGGCATCGTCTGCCGTACCTCCGATGAAGGTGCTCCACAGCATCTGTCGCAGGTTGTAGTCCAGCTTGAAGATGACGCCTTCCTGACCGCCGTGCAGGGTGCCTTGGATGCAGTGGGCACTGGTGGGGAAGTCGCTGCTGAAGGTGGTGCTGCCTACATAGACGTTGTTCTGCTTGTCGGTGATGAGTTCGCCGCGTGCCCCATCGCCGTAGTTGTAGTAGAGCGAGTCGTTGCCGTGCATCAGGACAGCGCGGTAGGCGCGCAGGTTGTAGTTGTGGCGGAAGTTGAGGCCGTCGTTGTCGCTGCCGCCGACGTAGGTGGAGGCTCCGAGACGGCTGCCGTCCTCGCTGAAACGGCTTACGAAGATGTCGCTCCCGTTGGGGTAGGGGATGCCGTTAAACTCATAGTAGAGACTGGTGCCACCGCCAAAGGAGGTGTCGAAGGCATTGGGGGTTACGGGAAAGTCTGCCGAGCCTGTGGTGCCGAAGATTACCAGCTCGTCGAAGTCGTTGACATACATGCTGTGCGGCATATCGGCTTGCGAGCCACCCAGATAGGTGGCATAGAGGCGCCGACTGCCGGAGGTGTCGAATTTGAAGATGCCTACATCGGCGTTGGCGACAAAGTCGGGTTGCAGGGCTCCCAGCGTGGAAGGGTAGCCAACGTCAAAGACAAGTCCGGCGGTATAGGTGTTTTTGTGCGAGTCGTAGGCCGCCGTAGTGCCCCAGTTGTCGGCAGTGCTTCCTGTGAAGGTAGAGAATATCAGTTCGGGGTCTATTACCACGGGCAGCGACGGCTCGTAGTCGCCGAGTTCTATGCTCACCGTGGCGCCATCGAGCTTGTAGCGTGCTGCTATAGGGCGTTGCCCTTCGCTGCTTGGCTGATAGACCACAGGCATGCGCTCTACAATCTCTGCCACAGATGTCTTTATGTGTAAGCTGCCGTCGCGAGCCACGCGAAGGCCATCCGTCCCCGCGTAGCGTATCGCTATCTGACTAACATCGGCATGAGGCTTGAGGTAGAAGTTATACTTCATGCCCCCTTCAGCGGCATATACTATAAGGTCTATGCCGTTGTATAGCTCCTCGTAGCTCATCTGCTCATAGCTCTTGACGTGTGAGCGCCAGCGCGACGGCGAGCGGTTTGTATAATAGTTGGAATAGGCTTCTATCGGATTGACGGCATGCGGCTCAATGGTGCGGCAGCCGTCAAAGGTCATGCGGTAGGCGTGGTAGCTAAGCGTTTGATGATGGTGTGGCAGATGCGGCTTTTTGTCATCCTTGTCGGTAGCATGGCTGACAACAAAGGTGAACGCATCGCGCTCGGCGAAGAGTACGGCGTTTGCCATCAACGCCTTGTAGCATACGCGCGCATCCCATTGCCCCAGATTTTCCTCAAACAGCACCTGTGCCCCTACTCGTATGCTGTCCTGCGGCACTCGCGCTCTAACAGAGAATGTTAGTAGCATTATGCCGACAATCAAGGTCGCTTTTATCAGTTTTTTTATTCTCCTCATTCGTCAATACTCGTTGGGCAAATATTAGATAGTGTTTTTCATAATACCTTGCAAAGGTAGATATATTTTCGGTTGCGACAAAATATTTTCAATACGATAATAATGAAAAATATTTCAATGAATAGTGTTAATAAAAATAGGGTCTTAAATTATGGATAATTCAAATTAAAGTTTTACCTTTGCAAATTGATGAAGTCGGGTTTTGTGTTGGCATCGTGTGTTATAGGATACCCTGTTTCTTGATAAAATATTGATAATTAAAAATAAAAGAATATGAAATTTATCGTAAACAGCCAGCTTCTCAGCAAGCAAATTTCGTCTATCAGCGGCATTATTGTCAATAGCAACGCCGTGCCTATCATAAACTGCTTCCATTTCCATGTGGAGGGTAACAGCCTGACGGTGAAGACTACCGACCTCGCCACCACGCTGACGACGACTATCGTCATAGAGAATTCCGACGAGGGCGGACTGAGCGATGTGGCTATCCCTTCGTCGCTCCTGCTCAACATATTGAAGAACCTGAACGATGCTCCTATAGTGATGGAGGTCGATGAGAGCAACTATACCGTCACTATCACCTCTGGCGAAGGTCAGTATCGCATCTCTGGCCGCAATGCGGAGACCTATCCGGCGCTTAATCCTATGGAGGATTCCAACAAGCTCGTCATCCCCGCCTCGGTGATTGTATCGGCTATCAACACCACCTCTTTCGCTGCCAGCAGTGACGAGGAGTCGCACCAGCAGCTTAGCGGCATACTGCTTGAGATAGGCAGCGAATATACCACCTTCGTGGCTACAGATGGCCACAAGCTTGTGCGCTTCCGCCGCAACGACATCAAGAGCGACGAGCCGGCACGTTTCATACTGCCCAGCAAGCCTATCAACATCGTTAAGTCCATTCTCAGCTCCGGCAAGGAGGATTACGATGTCGTCGTTGAATATAATAATGTCAATGTCTCGTTCTCGTTTGGCAACTACTACGCTGTTTGCCGCCTTATAGATGGCAAGTATCCCAACTATGATGCTGCTATCCCCAAGAACAACCCCAGCAAACTGACTGCCGACCGTCTCACGCTGCTTAATACCCTGCGCCGCGTCAGCCTCTTCGCCAATCAAGCCACCAATCAGGTGCGTCTCTCGCTCAACAGCGACAATGTGGTCATCTCGTCCGAAGACATAGAGTTTGCTAACGATGCTCATGAAAAAATACCATGCGCTTTTGATGGAGAGCCTTTCGATATCGGATTCAACGCACGTTACCTTATAGATATGCTTGGTCGCCTCGACACCGAGGAGATTCTCATGGAGCTTGCCTCGCCGGTGAAGCCTGGCATCATCACGCCACTGAACAACAGCGAAGAACAGCAAAACGAGAATGTGCTGATGCTCGTCATGCCTGTGTCGCTGTCGTACTAACGGCAGATGATGAAGCCTGCGAGAACGGATAGCTGATTATCATCGACAAAAGTTTGTATATCACTCATACACTACGAATGCGCCACACACGTCATAATATTGGTTTTTGGGGCAATAATACCACCACAGTGTTAAGCATCACTCTGGTGCTTCTCATCCTTGGCCTGTTGCTTATCATAGAGTACCATGCGCAACGTCAGTCGTTCCGCGCTCAGGAACGGCTGACTTATAAGGTGGACCTCTCTCCCGATGTCAGCGACGAGGTGGCGCAAGCTCTTGCCGATAGCATCAGCCGGATGGACTTCGTCCGCCATGTTGACTATATCTCGAAGGACGAGGCTGCCAAGATTTTCATGGAAGAGATAGATGAGAATTTTGTAGAGTTTATAGGCTACAACCCGCTCTATCCTTCTATCATGGTCAATTTCTGGGCTAAATGGGACCCCAACGAGTCGTCGGCAATCATAGACAACTTCTGTCGCGAGATAACGCGTCATGATTATGTTACGGGAGTGGCTTTTCAAGAGACTGTGGCTGATGCCGTACGCTCTTCTTTCCGCAAATTGACGTTCTTCTTGCTTTTCTTCGGCCTGCTATTGATGGTAATATGCTACATCATGATTCGCAATACCATACGCATCGCGCTCCTTTCTCAGCGAGAGACCATACAGACTATGCGCATGGTGGGAGCGACGTCGTCATTCATAGCACGCCCCTACTTGTGGCGCAGTATTTTATATGGTGCTTTGGGCGGCATCATTGCCGACCTACTGCTCTTCTCCATATTCTATATCTTCAACCATGAGTTCTCTTTCTATCTGCTCCATCCGCACCATTTCCCACGCTATGCTGCCATAGCGGTGCTCCTTGTTGCAATAGGTGCCGGAGTAAGCTTCATTTCTACATTTATCACCGTTCGTAAATATATACGTTATCAATATTAACTTACTATAATCAAGTTTTCCTAAACGTCAATTATGGCAAACGATAAGAAAAAAACAAGCACCGAGCAGCATAATGGTTATGAATTTGTCTTTGGCAAAATCAATTATATACTGATGGCTGCAGGCCTCGTAGTGTTGTTTATTGGCTATGTGCTACTGTGTGGCGGCGGTTCTGACGACCCCAATGTCTTCAATCCGGCAATGTTTGATTCACAGCGTCTCGTTGTTGCTCCTATTCTCATTTTGGCGGGATTCATTGTTGAGATTGTTGCTATAATGTATAAAGGCAATAAAAAGAATGATGACGCTGCCGAATAGTTGTCCATTCACTATATTTTACTAATGTTTAATGATGGTCTGGATGGCTTAGTGGACGTTTTTCGGCACCCTTTCGTCATCCATGCTCTTTAATAATCTACAAATAGAATATGACTTGGTTTCAGGCTTTAATACTCGGCATCATACAAGGATTGACAGAGTATCTTCCCGTCAGTAGCAGCGGTCATCTTGCTATTGGACAGTATCTTTTTGGCCTTGAGAATGGTGAGGGAAATCTGGCCTTCACTGTCGCTGTCCATGTGGCTACAGTGCTAAGCACCTGCGTCATCCTCTGGCGCGAGATTGTCTGGCTTATCGTTGACTTCCTCAAGTTCAAGTGGAATGAGGGTACCCGATACATCGTTAACATCGTCGTTTCTATGATTCCTGTTGCTGTCGTGGGCCTGTTCTTCAAGGACGAGGTCGAGGCAGTGTTCGGGAGCAGTATGCTGATAGTAGGTATCTGCTTGCTTGTCACGGCATCGCTTCTGGCGTTCTCCTACTGGGCAAAGCCACGTCAGCGTGAGTCAATATCGCCACTTCATGCTTTTATTATCGGTATAGCCCAAGCTGTGGCAGTGTTGCCTGGCCTTTCTCGTTCTGGTAGCACCATCGCTACGGGCCTCCTCCTTGGCAACAAGAAAGAGCAACTTGCCCAGTTCTCCTTCCTTATGGTTATCCCGCCCATTCTCGGCGAAGCGTTGCTTGACACCAAAGATATGATAGAGCTTGGCGTGGAGCAGGCTATGGGTGGTATCTCGACGTTGCCTTTGATTGTCGGTTTTATTGCTGCCTTCGTCAGTGGCTGCCTTGCTTGCAAATGGATGATTAGCATCGTGCGCCGTGGCAAGCTGATATGGTTCGCATTGTACTGCGCCCTCGCCGGACTATGCGTTATCCTCTTCATGCACTAATTTTTATCGCACTATTTTATCATGCTGACATTCGACCAACTGCTGGCGGGCATTGTCATACCGCTTGACAAACCACGTCAGTGGTCGTCGTTTCAAGCCGTCAGCAAGGCAAAGGCAGCAGTACGTTCTCTCTATGACATCAAGAAGTTCAAGATTGGGCATGCTGGCACGCTCGACCCTCTGGCTACAGGGCTCTTGCTGATATGTGTTGGCAAGGCTACCAAGCAGATTGAGACGCTGCAGCAGGGCGACAAAGTATATACTGGTACTATGGCGCTTGGTGCCACGACACCATGCTTCGACTTGGAACGCCCCATAGATGCTTATAGGCCGGCAGCACATATTACGAGGATGCACGTAGAGGATGCTGCGGTTCGTCTCACTGGCGAGATAGACCAAATACCACCAATATTCAGCGCGGTAAAGATTGACGGGCAGCGTGCCTATCAGATAGGGCGCGAAACGGCAGAGCCGCAATCGCTGCCAGCGGCAAAACGTGTAACGGTCTATGAATTTCAGATTACTGATTTTCGTGCTGGCAGTCCTTCTTTTACCCCTCCGGCTGTGGAAGAAACCTCTCGTATGCCGCAGACCAATCTCTATAATAATCCTCTCGGCACTGTACCCGAAGGACTGCCGCAGGCTGATTTCCGCATACGCTGCGGCAAGGGTACATATATACGAAGCCTTGCGCGCGACCTTGGCGAGATGTTAGGATGCGGTGCTTTCCTTGCCTCGTTGCGTCGTGAGCAGGTGGGCACCTTCGATGTCTCTTCGGCGTGCTCGGTGGATAATATACGTCAATACTTGGAAGACCTCACAATGTAGTTGAAGCATTGTTGGGTGTGGTTGCTATGGACAAAGCACAGGAATTAACTCACGGTGTTGGAGGTTGCCTATGATATTTGTCTATCGTCCTTCTGTGTGGCAAAGATAAGTATGCACAGCCACCACGTCACGAAGAGAACTCCCATCTGGCGTCCGAGTGTGGCCTCGAAGAAGATGCTTACGGCATAGACGAGGGTAAAAAGTGTCATCAGCAGTCGGTTGCGACGCTGCATATAGGCTGCCACTAATGGTAAAGCCATCATGCACAGCTGCAAGGTGAGGCCGATGAATCCCATACCCATAAAGGTCTCCAGATACTGGTTGTGGCTGTCGAAGTAGTGTATAAATCCGTAAACAAAGCCGTTATGTGCCAGTTGCTCTTGATAGGCAGGCCAGTAGTCGCCTATGCCCATGCCGAACACTGGATGGCGCATGCCTACCTCCCAACCGCTACGATACATCAGCGGACGCACATCGGACGAGCTGCCGCTAACGACGGCTGCAAGTGTCTCTGCCAGCCGCTCATAGAGCGAAGGCAGTGCCAGATAGGAGGCAAAAGCGAGCACGGCGATGATGCCAAGGGCTATAAGGGCATCTTTCGTTTTGTGCATGAAAAGGGCGTAGTGTGTGACGCAGGCAGCGGCGAGGAGTGCGAAGATGATTAGCCCGGAACGTGAGCCACTGATGACGATATAGAACACAAGGATTGCCACAATGCAGAAAATCATCCATAGCGGCAGACGCAAAAGACGTTCGTAGCGTGGTCGAATTATCTCGCCATAAAGGAATGATAGGGCTGTGAGTATATAGAGCGACAGGTAGTTGTGGTGCAGTGGCTCGAACCCTACATCGTATATTTCGTTTATTGGCGTCCCGTTGTTGATGTTGACGATGGCTATAATTACTCTTACGGCAAAACGTACCAGCAGTGTTGCCGTGAGTGTGGCAAAGAGTATTCGTATGCGGTGTTGTGTTAGTAGCGATGTGTCGCACAGCATGAATACGAGGGGCAGTATCAGCATGGAGAGATGTACTCCTACGATATGCCATGCCTGTGCTTGGTCTTTGCTCATAAGGGCGCTGACGAAGTAGGCTGCCCAGAATGCTGCGATGGCGGCAAAAGCCCATCGACCGCTGGCATCAATGGTCGAGTTGCCTATATGGCGTGTGGCAACCATCTTGACGACGGCGGCTATACACAGCAATGTCATTGCCATCAGTCCCCAACGCCATGCTATGGGTACAGCGATTGACATGAATACCATCGTGATGTAAAGCAGCGCGTCGTACCACGGCATCTGCTGCCATTTCCTGTCCATTTGCATCGTCTATTGTTGTTTTTTGTCCAGCTTGCTGTATTCGCTGTTGTTGCTTATATATTCGGGTACAATCTGTTTCATTATCTCTACGATGTGAGTGTCGTCAGAGGATGATGTCGCCTCCCATAGTGCGGCGAGTTGTCTCTCTATCGTTTCGGCATTGGTCTCGCTTACTTTAGCGTGCATTATTTTCGGATGGTTGGTCGGCAGTGTGTTCTCCTTGTTGGCGAGCAGCTCCTCATAGAGTTTCTCGCCCGGACGCAGTCCGGTCTCAACGATTTTTATGTCGTAGAGTCCCGAAAGCTGTATCATGCGCTGTGCAAGGTCGTAGATGCGCACCGGCTTGCCCATGTCGAACACGAATATGTCGCCCCCTTGCCCCATGGCGCCAGCCTCAAGGACGAGGCTGCATGCTTCGGGGATAGTCATGAAATAGCGTATAATGTCGTGGTGCGTCACCGTGAGAGGACCGCCGGCGGCGAGTTGTTTTTTGAACAGTGGCACCACGCTGCCGTTGGAACCCAGCACATTGCCAAAGCGTGTGGTGATGAACTGCGTCTGGATGGCATGGCGACTCTGCACATACATCTCGGCGATGCGTTTCGATGCCCCCATAACGTTGGTGGGGTTCACTGCCTTGTCCGTAGAAATCATCACGAAGCGTTTTACGTTGTGCTCTATGGCGAGGTCCACCATGTTGCGTGTGCCGAAGATGTTTACTCGTACCGCTTCGTAGGGGAACGACTCCATCAGTGGCACATGCTTGTAGGCTGCCGCATGATAGACTATTTCGGGCTGGTAGAGCGAGAATAGATGCTCCAAACGTTGCCTGTCGCGCACATCGGCTATGAGGAAGACCATGCGGTCTGCCATCGCCTTGTATGGCTCGCTGTTGCGCAACTCGTATTGCAGGTCATATATGGCGGATTCGGCAATGTCAAGCATCACAATCTGGCGCGGGTTCAATCCCGTCAGCTGGCGGCATATCTCGCTGCCTATGCTGCCGGCGGCGCCCGTCACCAGCACTACCTTGTTGGCTATCGATTCGCGCATGGATCTCTCATTGACATGTATCACCTCGCGTTCCAGCAAGTCTTCTATCTTGATGCTTTCTATTTGGTTGGACTGGAAGGTGTGGTTTATCCATGTGTTGATGTGTGGCACAGATTTCACTGTCAGTCCCAAGTCAAGGCCACGCCCTATGATGGCTTGCCGTTTGTCGGTCTTGACGGTAGGCATGGCGATGATGAGTGTCTGCACCCTATGCTCCGCCACATAGCGCTCATTCAATGCTTCGTCGGCACTGCATACTCGTATGCCGTTGATTTTCTGCCCGTATTTGCTTTTGTCATCATCTATATAGGCATCAATTATATAGTCTTGCCGTAGGTCTTGTTTTAGTGCGTTGCAGGCTATGATGCCGGCAGCACCGGCACCATATATTAGAACGTGCTGTTCGATGCCGTGACGACGGAAGAGGTCGTTGTAGATTTGTTGGCTTGCAAGGCGGTAGAGCACCATGAAGAGGAACAACAAGGCGTAGGTCAGCGTTATCTCTGTGAAACCGGGTAACAGGGCAAGGTTAATGAAAGGGTAGCTCAATGCGACGATGCGCAAGATGTAGAGTACGATGGCAGGCAGGGCCACGCTGAGGAGTAGTTTACCAATATCGTTGATGCCAAAATGTCGTAGGATGGTGCGATGAGTTCCTATGGCTATGAACGAGAGTGTGGTCAGCATCAGCGTCAGCAGTAGTTTGCTGTATAGCTCGCTCCATACGAGTCCGTTGCCGCCCCAGATATAAAAAATCTCGCCTATGGAGAATGCTACGGCATAGAGCAGCAGGTCGCCGAGTAGGATGACGAGGGTGGGGAGCGTCTTGTTGCGATAGCGTTGCAGAAGAGCAAAACGCCACCGGTATATGGGTCCTTTGTTTGTCATGTGTCAGTGTTTCTGTTGTTTTGTCTGGCTACGTCGTATGCTTTCGGTTGTCATCAGCCCTTTCAGTTGATGCGGCATCATGTGACGTAGCGGATAGGTGATGCTTATCAGTAGTTTTAGCCACCAAGAGTAGGCTATCTGTACTTTGCAATAGGCTTTGCGAAATTTGAATTTCTGTTCCAAGAATGGCTGTATGTTGGAGTGTTCGGTCATCGAGCGTGCGCCGTCAAGCACATAGCGCATCTGCCTTTGTTGCAGATAATGCTCGTTCATGGTATAGAGCAATCCATATACGGGGTAGTAGTGTTTTTGGTAGTCGGGGTCTATCTTGATGACTTGGTAGTCGCATACTCCTTCGGTTATCTTGCATACGGCATAGACCACAAGGTGCTGGCCATCCTCGTTGAGGTAGCCTCCCCAGTACTCGGTGCCGTCAGGCCTCTCGACTATTATTTTTTCATATTCTTCCATCGTAGGCATGGCGGTGCTGTCTTTGTAACCCTTGTGGGCTTGCAGCATCACCCTGTAGCCATCATCGTTGATTAGTTGTTGTGCTGTTATCTGTCTGAAAACAATGGTTTTCAGGCTGCGACGTATCTGATTGCGCGTGTTTGACGAGAGCTCATCCATGCCTCCAAAATGGTCTTTCACCACATACCAGAAGTCGGTGGGTTCGGGGCAGTCATAGTCGTATGTGTTGCGAACCATCCACCCGCCTTGCTGCAGCAGTGACTTTATCTCGCTGTCTGCAAGTTTCACCGACAGATGCGGCGGAAGGGAATCTATCCAGCAGTGTTTGTATTGCACAAAGGGGTTCATCGGACGGTGTAGTGTTTCACATAAACAATTTTTTTCAGCGTGCCAAAGATGAGGTTGCGCAACGTGCAAAAGACGGAATAGGGTGCCGACATCTGCATGGCGTCGCGGAAAAGGCGGTAGTGCCACATGGTCATCGTGAGGTAGCTGTGGCTGCTGATAGAGCCAGAGTGGCGGCGATAGTAGGCAGTGCTTTCAGGCAGCAGGTGGCAGTCGGCTTTTTTTATTACTTGGAGCCACATGGCATAGTCGTTGTTCTTGGCAATGTCGGCAATCTGAATCAGTCCTACTTTAGTGGCATCATACATCACTGTTAGGCACCCGGGCCAGCAGAAACGCATCATCCCCTGTCGGCTAATGCGTTTAGGCCCGCCGACCATGTTGCCGAGTTCGGCGGACGATTCATCAATCTCGCGGTAGCACGTATAGCTGAAAGCGTAGCCTCCACGCTCCATAAAGTCTATCTGATGCTCCAGCTTGTTGCTCTCCCATTTGTCGTCGCTGTCGAGAAAGGCTATCCATCGTCCCTGTGCTTCTCGCAGCATGGCGTTGCGCGACAGTGCCGCACCCTGTTGCTGCTCGTTGCGATAGTATTTTATCCGTTTGTCGGCATATCGTTTCACGATGTCTCGTGTCTCATCTGTCGAGCCGTCATCAATTATCAGCATCTCCCATGCCGTGTAGCTCTGGGCGAGAACGCTTTGAATGCATTCTCCAATATAGCGTGCGCTGTTGAGGGCTGGCGTTATGATGGATACAAGGTCGTTCATTTTTTTTGTCTGCGTTTAAGTAGTAATGTTGCCGTCAGAGCTCCGATGCCTATGATGAATTGCGAGATGGCTAAAGCTATAGCTGCTCCCACATAGCTGTATGCCGTTATCAGTGGGAAAGCTGCCAGGACGGACACCGCCGTGGCTACGATGGACAGGTTGCGCATCAATCGCTCATGTCCTTGCAGTATTAGGTAGCATAGCCCGTAGCTGTTGTTCAGTGCTTGGAAAATTAAGGTAATGGCTATGATGCGAAGCACAATGGACCCTTCGGCATATTCGGCAGAGAAAAACCATCCCACCAGCCACGGCGCGATGATGAAGAGGACGGCGGCGGCTGCGGTGGCAAGCATCATGTTGAGTGCTACAATGATAGTGTGTTTTTCGCCATGCCGAGCCAGATAGGGGTAGGTGGCGCGTGTGGCACTGCCGAGCAGCTGATTGCTCACATATCCGAATTTGCTGCCAGCATCGTAGATGCCTGTTGCCCTGCTACCGGCAATGTTGTTGAGTATCACGATGGTCAGCGAGTTGTTGAGAGCAGGCATGAGGTTGTTTAGAAAGACGTTGAAGCTGTCGCTAATGGATGTTTTAATCTCCGTCAGTGGCACGCGGTGAAGGCGGAACCCCCAACGGCGGATGATAATCCAAAGCGATAGCACGCCGCTTATGGTCATGCCGCCGGCTATCAGCAGTGGCTGTAGGACATAGTCGTCAGGTGTCTGTATGAAGATAAAGACTGATGCGGCGAAGAGCAGTTTGGCGAGTAGCGTGAGCCATGTAATGTATTTCATCTTCTCCATGGCTTGGAAGAACCATTCGGGATAGAGGATTTGTCCTGGCACTTGCAGGAATGTGGCGAGCAGTATCAGCCGGCTGTCTCTGAACATGGGTATCGTAGCTATCATTATGAGCAACACCACGAATGAAATGCCCATCAGCACTATGCGTGCCCAAAAGGTTCGGGAGAAGATGTGTTCCACCTTTTTGTGGTCGTCCCTACATTGGGCGACTTCGCGTGTGGCTGTGTAGTTGAATCCCCAGTCCGTGATGGTTTGAAACCATATCGTTACTGCCAATGCGAAAGCTATCTGGCCAAAGCCGTCGGCTCCCACGACGCGTGCGACGTATGGCATGGTGATGAAGGGGAAGAGGCTGCCGGCAATCTGAAGGAGCGTTAGATAGCCGAAGTTGGCGGCAACGGTACTCCCCTCGCCGCTACCTCTCACTCGTTTCAGAATGTCCTTCGGTGTAATCATCGCCTTGGCTGTGAATATGCAAAAATACTAAAAAAAACGTTATCCTTGCTTATAAATAGGATTTTGATTATTTTTGCATTATGATTGTTCTTCTCAGCTATGCGCTGCCATGTGTGCGTAGAGTAGAAGTCAGTCTTTATTAAGGTTTTGAAATATAACTTGTTTTTCAATATCATCGGTGTAATAATAATCTGCTATGTCTTTTTTGCTTTTCTGCGTTTTTGTGGCTGTATTCTTGGTCGCCATAGAGTTGGTCTATTTCCATATTGCTAAGTCAAGAAACATTATGGACCGACCCAACGAGCGTTCGTCACATACGGAGCCGACATTGCTCGGTGGCGGTATTCTTTTCCCTATCGCAGTGGTGCTTTACTTTGTTCTAAGGCAGACGGATTTAGCAGACTGTGCACCTCTTTCATGTGCCCCTGTCGGCATCAATACATCCTCGTTCGAGTATTTTTTTGTACCTTTTCTGATTGCAGCAGTTGTGCTTGCCGTCGTCTCTTATGTCGATGATGTGAGGGGCGGCATATCTCCACTGTTTCGTTTGGCGATGCAGGTTTTTGCTGTCGCTGCGGTTGTGTTGCCTTTCATGATGTCCGGATTGTGCCCTGTCTGGCTTTTTGTTGTTCTATTGGCATTTGGAATCGTGATGCTCAATTCGTTCAATTTTTTGGATGGCATCAACGGGATGTTGTCGCTCTATAGCGTTGTTGTGGTGTTGAGTTTTGGCGCTTTGCTGCTTTGCAGTGGTACGCCGATAGATTCTTCTTTCTTGATTGTCCTTTTGTTGTCACTTTTGATTTTCCTTTTTTTCAACTTTCGTCGTCATGCAGTGTGTTTTTCTGGCGATGTTGGGTCCATAACATTAGGATTGACGTTCTTCTTCCTCTTGGTATTTTCGTTTCTCACATCTCACGATGGCGTCAATGCTTTTTCGACAGCTGTTTTCGTTGCCGTATTTCTTGTTGATGCTGTGATGACGGTACTTAAACGCCTTGTGGCTGGCAAGAATATTCTCCAGCCTCACCGTGAACATCTGTATGAGATTTTAACCAACGACCTGCATCTGCCGCATCTGCGCATCGCTGGCGTATATGCAGCCTTGCAGGCTGTCATAAGCGTTGGATTTTTCTTTGCTTCTTGCAAATGGCTCTATGCCGTATGTTGTTTCGCTATCCTCTGCATAGCATATATCGCCTCATGCCGTATGGTGAAGCACTATATGCGCCGCATGGGGTAGTGCTCTGTGTCGATTTGTAGATGTGCTTTGCTGCGGTGCTACCGCTCAAACCAGTAGCGGTAGAACTCCATATACGAGGTCTCCATTATGCTGTTGGAGTCTTTCAGAAACGACACACTGCCATCTTCCTTGTGCTTTATCACTATGCTCGAATCGTAGTATATGCTAATGTTTTTCTCTTTTGCCAGCATAGCCACATGCTCTTCTTCGACGAAGAGGAACATTCGCTCGTTGTATAACGGATGGAGCGTCCGCAGGATGTCGGATGGTATTATGAAGAAGGCCCCATGGGCGGAGAAGACATAGCCGCGACGATGAAACAGCAGGTATGCTTCTCGCATGATGCGGCTCAATGCCCAGCAGAGCACCGTCAGGCGACTCTTGCGCTTAATCAGTGTGTGCTTCATTCTCTCGTAGGGCATGATGAGGTAGGGGAGATATGGATTTTGCCGTTTGCCCGACAGTGTTACTATCTTTGGTGCGGTGATGTGCTGGTCCGACAGTTGGCTGATGTCCATGTGTTGTATCTCTATGTCGGCGTTAGAGATGACGAGGTATTTGAAGTCGTAGTGTGATATGGCATATTCGCATCCTCGGTTGTTGCCATAGCCGTAGCCTTTGTTTTCGACATTCAAAAAGTCGGCACCATTGTCTGTCGCAATCTGTTCAAACGATGCCTTTGTCGCCTCGTCGTAGTAACTGTTGACGACTATGACTTTCGCATTAGGAATGTTCATATTGGCGAAAAAGTCTTTCAAATCCTTGGTGTTGCGATAGACAAGAACAACAAAAACGAAGTCGTATCTCATTGTGCTATATGCTGTAAGCGTGAGGTTGCTGATGGTTGACGATTTAATGCCATGCAAAGATAATCATTTTTTCTTTGATGTATCCATGCGAGATGGGTCTGATTCTTTCCTTATGCGTTGCAGTTCCTCGTTGTTTTTTCAGAAAGATTGCTGTCCGTTTTTTAGACTGAAATGTCTGTCTCTTTTTTTGTATTTTTGTATGTTTAATAAAAAGATATTGATTCCTATGGCAGAAAAGGAAAATGATATTATACAAGAAGTTACCAACGAGGACTATAAGTATGGCTTCGTCACGGATATAGAGACAGAGACTGTAGGCAAGGGTCTCAACGAGGATGTCATCCGCTTGATTTCTTCAAAAAAGAACGAGCCGGAGTGGCTTCTTGAGTTCCGTCTCAACGCTTTCCGACGTTGGAAAACAATGGAGGAACCCGACTGGGCGCACCTCAAGTATGACCGTGTCGATTATCAGGACATCATATATTATGCTGCCCCCAAGCAACAGAAAAAGAAGAGTATGGATGAGGTGGACCCTGAGTTGCTTGCCACTTTCGATAAGCTGGGCATCCCGCTGCGCGAGCGCGAGGCACTTGCTGGTGTGGCTTACGACGCTATCATGGACAGTGTCTCGGTGAAGACTACCAGCAGCAAGATGCTTGCCGAGCAGGGCATCCTCTTCTGCCCCATCAGTGAGGCGGTGCAGAAATACCCCGACCTCGTGCGGCTGTATCTCGGTAGCGTGGTGCCGCCTGCCGACAACTTCTTCGCGGCACTCAATTCCGCCGTGTTCAGTGACGGCTCATTCTGTTATATCCCCAAAGGAGTGCGTTGCCCGATGGAGCTGTCGAGCTATTTCCGCATCAACGCTCGTGGCACCGGACAGTTTGAACGTACGCTCATCGTGGCTGATGAGGAGGCGTATGTCAGCTATATGGAGGGCTGCACAGCCCCGCAACGCGACGAGAACCAGCTCCATGCGGCTATCGTAGAGATTATAGCCTTGAAAGATGCCGAGGTGAAGTACTCCACCGTCCAGAACTGGTACCCGGGCGATAAGGACGGCAAGGGCGGCATATACAATTTTGTCACAAAACGCGGTATCTGCAAAGGGTCGCGCAGCAAGATTTCGTGGACGCAGGTGGAGACGGGCTCGGCAGTGACATGGAAATATCCCAGCTGCATCCTGCAAGGAGACGACTCGTCAGCAGAGTTCTACTCCGTGGCTGTGACTAACAACTACCAGCAGGCAGACACAGGCACCAAGATGATTCATATTGGCAAGAACACTCATAGCACCATCATGTCGAAAGGCATCAGCGCAGGACATAGTCAGAACAGTTATCGCGGTTTGGTGCAGGTGGGACGCAATGCTGACAATGCTCGCAACTTTTCGCAGTGCGACTCTCTGTTGCTCGGCGACAAATGTGGCGCACATACATGGCCGTATATTAAGGCTAATAATGCGTCGGCTATTCTTGAACATGAGGCCACAACATCCAAAATCAGTGAGGACCAGCTATTCTATTGTCAGCAGCGTGGCATTTCGCCAGAGAGTGCTGTAGGCTTGATTGTCAACGGCTATGCTAAGGATGTTTTGAAAAAGCTTCCTATGGAGTTTGCAGTAGAGGCTCAGAAACTGCTTAGCATCAGCCTTGAAGGTAGTGTGGGTTAAAGTAACAGACGAATTATGCAGAAATTATCTATGGACGAGCTTAACCGCCTGACGGTGGATGAGTTCCGAAAGATTGAGAAACTACCGCTTGTGGTAGTCCTTGATAACGTGCGTAGTCAGAATAATATAGGTAGTGTGTTCCGCACAAGTGATGCTTTTGCGCTTCGTGGCATCTGCCTCTGCGGCATCTGCTCAACGCCACCCCATCGCGATATACACAAGACCGCCCTCGGCGCAGAGGATTCTGTGGAATGGAAATACTATGAGGAGACGACGGAATGTGTGCGGCATCTCGTAGGTGAAGGTTATCGTGTCTATGCCGTTGAGCAGGTGCATGACAGCATGATGCTTGACAGCCTTGAACTTGAACTTGAAATAATGGGATGCGAGAGTAATGGTGTGGCTATCGTTATGGGTAACGAGGTGGAGGGTGTGCAGGAGGATGTCATCTCACTCTGTCACGGCAGTATAGAAATACCGCAGTACGGCACCAAGCACTCTCTCAATGTCAGCTGTTCGGCGGCTATCGTTATATGGCATCTGCAAGAACTGATGAGAAACAAAATGAGTAACGAGAAGTATTTGAAGTAATGCTTCATATATTCAATCCAAAACAAAAATGACAAAGGAAGAAAGACAAAATAAGGCTCGTGCGCTTCATGCCGACCATCACAACTGCTGTCAGTCGGTCTTGCTGGCCTATGTTGATAAGATTGGTATAGATGCTGATACCGCCAACTGTCTTGCTGCCCCCTTCGGTCGAGGACTGTCGGGACAAGGAGAGCTGTGTGGATGTGTCAGTGCTATGGCTATGGTTGCTGGATTGACGGGCAATGCTGCTGAGGTGCGTCCCTTGTGCGATAGGTTCAGAGCGGAAAATGGAGATATCGTCTGCGGACGGCTGTTGCGCATGGGTAAGAAGCCATGCCGCGAAATGGTGGCAGATGCCGCAGGAATACTCTCCGACCTGCTTGACAAGTAGGTGGATAAAAAAAAACAGTCCACAAACAAGCGTCTCGCAAGGCATTTGTTATTCCATATTTTTCAGCGTATAAATAAAACTATTGCCGTTTAGCAATCTATGACCAACAAACGCAAGATAATCCACGACCCGGTATATGGGTTTCTTACAATTGATGATGATGTCATCTTTGACGTCATTTCTCATCCCTACTTCCAGCGAGAGCGGCAGATAAAGCAGCTTGGCTTCACCTCGTTGGTCTATCCGGGTGCTGTGCATAACCGTTTTAGCCACATGCTCGGAGCCCTCAACCTGATGACACGTGCCATAGATGTCCTAAAGGTCAAAGGAGTGGAAATTACTGATGAAGAATCTCTTGGCGTACGTCTTGCTATCCTTCTGCATGATATAGGTCATGGACCTTTCTCTCATACCTCGGAGCATACGATAGCCGACGTGCATCACGAGGTCTTGACGCGCATGTTCATGCAGCGCATCAACGAAGACCTTCAGCCTAATGCCGATGGCAGTGGCATGCTCGACCTTGCTATCAGCATCTTTGAGGACAGCTACCATAAGCGTTTCCTACATCAGCTCGTGTCGAGCCAGTTGGATATGGACCGCTTGGACTACCTCAGCCGCGACAGTTTTTTCAGCGGCGTAAGCGAGGGTATTGTGGGTACGGAACGCATTATCAATATGCTCAATGTCAAAGATGACGAGCTGGTGGTTGACGAAAAAGGCATCTATTCGATAGAGAAGTTCATCATCTCGCGGCGCCTAATGTATTGGCAGGTCTATATGCACAAGACTGTTATCGCCGCCGATACTCTGCTTATCAACCTTTTCCGTCGTGTGCGCCAGATGCTTGACGATGGCGTCGCGGTGGCGGGTCCCGACAGTCTGATGTTGTTTCTTGGCAACCGCTACGACGAGCAGTCGTTTGCCGACGACCCCTCCTTGTTGGACCGTTTTGCCTCTCTCGACGACAACGATGTGATGACGGCTGTCAAACAGTGGCAGCACCATGAAGACGCTATACTTTCACGCCTTTCGCGTAATCTTGCCTGCCGACATCTTAGCGCCATTCGCATCAGCGAACATCCATTCCCGACAGATGTTATTGAGGAAAAACGCTATCAGGTGCATGAACGATACGGCATTTCGTTGCAAGATACCGATTTCTTTGTGGGTACAGGCATTCTGCGCAATCACGCCTATGATTTCAACGACCAAGAAATCCGCGTGTTATATAAGGATGGCTCTTGCCGTGACATTAGTGAGGCCAGCGACCAACTTGACCGTCATTTCCTTGAGAAGCAGGTGACAAAATACTATTTCTTTTTTCCAAAGGAATTGAAGTGATTTTTAGGTAGATGCTCGTAAGCGGATGGCATTTAAGAGTATGCAGTTCGTTAACAATTCACAAGTTACAATTCACAGTTTTATCCATGAGAGTACATTTTATTGCCATAGGAGGTGCCGCCATGCACAATCTTGCCATTGCGCTGCATCTCAAAGGATATTCGGTAACGGGGTCCGATGATGAGATTTTCGACCCGGCGCGTAGTCGCCTGCAACGCTATGGATTGTTGCCAGATAGCGAAGGGTGGCATCCAGAACGTATCACACCCGACATCGATGAGGTCGTGCTGGGCATGCACGCCCGCATTGACAATCCGGAATTGCTTAGGGCTCAGGAGTTGGGGCTCCGCATATATAGCTATCCGGAGTATCTGTATGAGCAGTCAAAGGATAAGCTGCGCGTAGTGATAGGTGGAAGCCACGGCAAGACGACCACTACCGCCATGATACTCCATGTCCTGAAGCATTGCGGCATAGAGGCGGATTATATGGTGGGAGCCCAGTTGGCGGGATTCGATGTGATGGTGCGCCTTAGCGATAGTGCTAAGGTTATGGTGATAGAGGGTGACGAATACTTGACATCGCCTATCGACCGCCGCCCCAAATTCCACCTGTATCATCCCAATGTGGCTATCATTACCGGCATTGAATGGGACCATATCAATGTTTTTCCTACTTTTGACATCTACAAAGAGCAGTTTGCCAAATTTATAGACCTCATTGTCTCATCGGGTACTTTAATCTATTGTGATGATGATAAAGTAGTGCGTGAGGTTGCATTGCATAACAGACGGACAGACATCAAGAAACTTCCATACTATGTACCACCATTTCATATTGCGGACGGCGTAACCTATCTCGATACTCCGCAAGCAGTGCCTCTGCGTGTGTTCGGACGTCACAACCTGCTCAACCTTACTGCCGCACGGCTGGCGTGTGCCGAACTCGGGGTCAGCGAGGCGTCATTCTATGAGGCTATCTCGTCTTTTGCCGGTGCTACCAAGCGCCTTGAACTGGTAAAAACCTTTGGCACAACAGCGGTATATAAAGATTTTGCACATGCGCCGTCAAAGCTTCGTGCTACTATTGCTGCCATGCGAGAGCAGTATCCATGCCGCCGTCTTGTGGCGTGCATGGAGCTACATACGTTCAGCTCGCTCAATGCGTCGTTCCTTGCTCAGTATTGTGGAACAATGGACAAGGCCGATGTTCCGATGGTCTATTATAGTCAGCATGCCTTGCAGCTAAAGCATCTGCCAGACCTTGACCCGCAGCAGGTCAAAGCTGCTTTTGCCAACGATAATGTTCGTGTTTATACCAGCTCGCAGCAGATGGTGGCAGACTTGCGTTCGATGACATGGGACGACACCAATCTGCTGATGATGAGCAGCGGCAACTTCGATGGTATAGACTTTTACACAGTGATAGGTGCTTGAAAGGTGTTCAAACAATGTTTAAACATTGGATAAAAGATTATAGACTTTACTAAGAAACACCGCACTTGTCAATTTACAATTCACGTTTTACAATTCACAATTAAACTACTAAATGAGTTCTTTCCAAATAGGTGACAAGGTGAAATTTGTCAATGAGATAGGCGGTGGCGTCGTGGTGCGTATCGCCAACGGTCTGATATATGTGCAGGATGAGACTGGGTTCGACATTCCCATGCGCGAAAATGAGCTTATTCGTCTGTCTGATATGAGTGGTGCCGGTCGTATGTTCAATGGCGAAGAGATGCAGGGACTGCCCACGGCGGAGGAGCTGCGCCGCAAGGCGGAAGAAGAGAGCCGTGAGGCGGCGCGCCGAGAACAGCAGATACGCAATCTCAAAGAAAAGTTTACAGGCAGTGCTGATGATGACGACATCGACAAACTGCGTGACGAGAATCGCCGCCTCCGCTCGCAGGTGGACAGCCTTACCGATAGGGTCAAGCAGCTGCAGGTTCAATTGTCGCGTCTGCAACAGCTGAATGTGCAGAAGGTCAGCAACAACATCCTTTCGCAGTATCTGGTTGCCCCGGGCGAGGCGGAGGTGGACCTGCATATAGAGAAGCTGTATGACAGACCGTCACAGCTGCCTGACGCAGAGAAACATAATATTCAGCTGCGTTTCTTCCGCACCTGCCTTAATCATGCCATCCTCAACAATATGAAGAAAGTAATATTCATTCATGGCGTCGGACGTGGTGTGTTGAAGAGTGAGATACAACGAGAATTAGACCAGTACGACAATCTTTCGTATATGGATGCTCCTTTCAGCAAGTACGGCGCAGGAGCCATAGAAGTCTATTTTAAGACGAAATGATAAGGATTTTGTATTTGTTTTCTTGAATTAATAATCGATTAGAAAAAAACGCCCCAAGCAGTGTTGCTGTTTGGGGCGTTTCTTGTTAGAATAGTTACATTCATTTCTTCTTGCTGCGTGTAGAGCGGCTTTTCTTTTCGCCAGAGGCGGCAATGATGGCGGCGGCTTCTTCCACAGAGATGGTCAGCGGGTCGTGGTCCTTGGACAGGCGGTAGTTGTTGCCTTTGTAGGTGAGGTAGGGACCGAACCGACCAATATTGGCTTGTATGGGTTCGCCTTCGTGCAGTCCAATCTCACGAGGGAAGTTCTTGCGCATCTCCTCTTTCGCTGCTTCATCAATGCGTTTGGCTTTGATGATTTCTATGCAACGGTCAAGGTTTATCTCCAGCGGGTCGTCGGTTTTGCTCAGCGAAAAGAATTTGCTGCCGAGGCGCACATAGGGTCCGAAGCGTCCCGTTGATACCACCACCTCGTTGTCCTCAAACATACCCACGGTGCGAGGCAGGCGGAAAAGCGACAAGGCTTCGTCAATAGTGATGGTCTCGATGCTTTGTCCGCGTTTGAGACTTGCGAAACGGGGTTTTTCGTCGCTGCTGGTGTCGCCAATCTGTACGATTGGTCCGAAACGACCTATCTTGGCATAGACGTTCTTGCCAGTGTTGGGGTCTTGTCCTATAAGACGCTCGCCATTGGTGCGGTGGCTGTTCTGCTGCGTGAAGGTGACGCTGTCGTGGAAGGGACGGTAAAAATCGTCTATCACCTTGTGCCAATCGGCTTTGCCTTCAGCGATGTCGTCGAAGGTCTTTTCGACATTGGCGGTGAAGTTGTAGTCCATGATGTTGGCAAAGTGCTCGTTGAGGAAGGCTACGACAATCTTTCCGGTGTCGGTGGGGAAGAGTTTGCCTTTCTCGGCACCAGTGTTCTCCTTGCGCACGCTTTTCTCTATATTGCCTTGTCGCAGGGTGATGATAGCGGTGTCTTGTTGTACGGGCTCGCGGTCCTCCTTTATCACATAGTCGCGTTTCAGGATGTTGCTAATCGTGGGTGCATAGGTGGATGGGCGTCCGATTCCGAGTTCTTCCATCTTTTTGACGAGGCTTGCCTCGGTGTAGCGAGGCGGATGTTGAGTGCGATGTTGGCGTGCTGTGGCCTCTTGTAGCGACAGCGTGGTGCCTTCGGTGATGACGGGTAGCAGTCGTTCGGCGTTGTCCTCGTTCTCGTCGTCAGAAGATTCAAAATACACTTTTAGGAAGCCGTCGAACACTACTTGTTCGCCGTGGCAGAGGAAGGCTTCTTTCTTATTGTCAATCTTTATCTCGATAGTTGTTTTCTCTATCTCGGCATCTGCCATTTGTGATGCTATGGTGCGTTTCCATATCAGTTCGTAGAGGCGTCGTTGTGCTGGTTCGGCATCAATGGTGCTATTGGCCATCTGTGTGGGACGGATAGCTTCGTGGGCTTCCTGTGCGCCTTTAGTTTTTGTGTGGTAGCGGCGTGTCTTGCTGTAGCGTTCGCCGTAGAGGCTTGTTATCTCGTCTTTGGCCATTTTGAGTGCCAGTTCGCTGAGGTTGAGGCTGTCGGTACGCATATATGTTATGTGTCCGGCCTCGTATAGCTGCTGAGCTATCTGCATGGTGCGAGCAACGCCGTAGCCCAGTTTTCTGCTGGCCTCCTGTTGCAGCGTCGAGGTGGTGAAAGGCGGTGTGGGTGAGCGATGGCCCGGTTTGGTCTCCACTTTGGTAACGTCGAAGGTCGAGTGTGCAATGTCGCTCAAAAACTCTGTTGCTTCTATTTCTGTCTTGAATTGCCTTGACAGTTCAGCGATGAGTGGTTGTTGGGTATCGCCGGCATGGAAGGTGGCGGTGATTTTGAAGAAACTTTCTGTCTTGAAATTTTTTATCTCTTCTTCGCGGTCCACTATGAGTCGCACGGCTACGCTCTGCACACGTCCAGCACTCAGCTGGGCTTTGATTTTAGTCCATAGTATGGGGCTCAGCTCGTAGCCCACAATGCGGTCGAGCACGCGGCGAGCTTGTTGTGCATCGACAAGGTCCATGTCTATCTGACGCGGGTTCTCTATGGCGTGCAGGATGGCGGTCTTGGTAATCTCGTTGAAGACTATGCGCTGCGTGGTTTTGGGGTCGAGCTTCAGGGTCTCTTGCAGGTGCCATGCTATGGCTTCTCCCTCGCGGTCCTCATCAGATGCCAGCCATACTTTCTCCGCCTCGCTGACGGCTTTCTGCAATTCGCTGACAAGCTTTTTCTTATCGTCGGTGATGGTATATTGCGGCTCGTAGTTGTTCTCAAGGTCTATGCTCATCTCTTTGGCATAGAGGTCGCGGATATGGCCGTAGCTGGATAGGACGGTATAGTCTTTGCCAAGGAATTTCTCTATAGTTTTAGCTTTGGCGGGGGACTCAACAATAACCAAATTCTTCATCTATGTTCTTTTTAATATGTATTCAGTTATTTCAGTTTTTGGTGTGCAAAGAAACATATAATTTTTCAAATATGTAAAAAAATGTTGTGCCACTGCTGATATATATTCAGAGTTTGAGTAACTTTGCATCGTTTTTAATCTGACGAAGAATACATACAAAAAACCGTTATTCATCAATCAATAATGTCAAAACGCATATATCTTTGTCTTGCGCACATGAGCGAGGCGGGCATGGAGCAGAAATATATACAGGAGGCCTTCGACACCAATTGGGTCGTCCCTTTGGGGCCTAATGTCAATGCTTTTGAGGATGAGCTAAAAGCCTTCTGCGGTTGCAGCCGCGAGGTAGTGGCTCTTGCATCGGGAACGGCGGCGGTACATCTCGCGCTTATTGCTTGCGGTGTAGAGCGTGGCGACGAGGTCATCGTGCAGTCGTTCACTTTCTGTGCCTCAACCAACCCGGTGGTCTATCTTGGTGCCACGCCGGTCCTCGTGGATAGCGAACGGGACTCGTGGAATATAGACCCCGACCTGATGGAGTACGCCATCAAGGAGCGTATCAGCAAGACGGGGCGTAAGCCAAAGGCTATCATAGCCGTGGCTCTCTATGGTATGCCCTATCGCATAGACCGCATTATGGAGATTGCCAATCGCTATGACATACCGCTTATCGAGGATGTCGCCGAGGGTATGGGCAGCACTTTTGATGGTCGCGTCATTGGTACGTTTGGCAGATATGGCATCCTCTCGTTCAACGGCAACAAGATGATTACCACATCGGGCGGCGGTGCTTTGCTCTGTCCTGATGACGAGGCACGCAAGTATGCCATGTTTCTCGCCACGCAGGCGCGCGATGGCTACCCCTACTATCAGCATACGGAGATAGGCTACAACTATCGTATGAGCAATGTCTGTGCCGGCATAGGACGCGGACAGATGACGGTGCTGGAGCAACATCTATCCCATCACCGCCATGTCCACGACCTCTACGTTGAGCTGTTTCGCGATATAGACGGTATAACTCTTCGCAGCGACACCTTCGACAGCCGTTGCCGAAGCAACTATTGGCTCAATACCATATTGCTCGACCCTGCTTTGAATATTGAGGGTCAGGAGCATGCCTACGAGCAAGCTGTGAACGGTGCCGTAGGTGGTGCTGCCGGCATGGTGCGGCAGGGTGGCACGCTGCATACGGATGTCGAGCCTAATGCCAATGTCGAAGCCCTGCGCTGTGTGTTGGATAAAGCCGATGTCGAGGCGCGTCCGCTGTGGAAACCGATGCACTGCCAGCCTGTTTATAAGGATGCGCCAGCCTATGTGAATGGCGTTAGCGAGTCGTTGTTCCATCGTGGTCTCTGCTTGCCGTCAGGACCATGTGTGAGCGATGACGAGGTGCGTTATATTGTTGAAACAATAAAAAAAGCTATAAGATGAAGATTGCCGATGTGGTGAGTTACCTCAACGAGCGTTTCCACCCAGAGTATCAAGAAGACTACGACAATTCGGGTTTCCTTGTGGGTAATGCCGACAGCGAGTGTCGTGGCGTGCTTGTGGCCCTCGACGTTACGCCACAGGTTATTGACGAGGCTTTGTCGTTGCATTTCAATATGATAGTCACGCATCATCCACTGATTTTTTCTGGCGTAAAGCGTATAACTGCCGACACGATGCTTGGCGGTATGCTATATAAGTTGATTGCTAATGATATAGCTGTTTATGCGGCACACACCAATCTCGACAATCTGAAAGACGGTGTCAATGGTGCCTTGGCTGCAAAATTGCACCTTTCGGACTGCCGCATTCTCCGTGCTATGGATGCCGAAGGCAATCTTGGTGCCGGTATGGTGGGGCATTTGCCACAGCCGTTGCCGCTTGACGACTTTCTCTTGCAGGTGAAGCAGACACTCGGCCTCAGCGTGGTGCGCACGTCGCTACCATGCCGTCGGCAGGTGCAGACAGTGGCTATCTGTGGCGGCTCAGGCGCATTCCTCATAGGCGATGCCATTCGTGCTCAGGCTGACATCTTCCTTACTGCCGACCTAAAATATCACGACTTTCAGAAAGCCGAACAATGCATCGTGATAGCAGACATCGGACATTATGAGAGCGAGCAGTATGCAAAAGATTTAATTTGTTCGGTAATATCGCAAAAATTTAGTACTTTTGCGTGCCGAATTTCGAAAAGTACGAATAGTTATATTCGATATTTCTGAATGTCAATCTATTGATAAATAGGTTGATGCGATTTTGTGAGTTGGGAGAAATAAATTTTTCGAAAGGCGTGGCGCATCAGATGCCAAAGCGAGAAAAAGAGAAAACGAAGTTGAACATAAATATTCATATATCATGGCAAAAAAAGTTGCTACCAAAAAGACCGATACCCCACAGGCTGAGCCTCAGCAGGAGATGCTTCAGACGCTGGATGTCGATATCGCTATCGAGAAACGCCTCGTAGCTCTCTATACTCTCCAATGTGTCGATACAGAGATTGACAAACTTAAGATTATCCGTGGCGAGTTGCCTCAAGCCATACAGGACCTCGAGGATGAGATAGAAGGACTGAACACGCGTGTGGAGAACCTTACTGCCGCCTGCAAGGAGATAGAGAAATCTATGGTTGCTCGTAAGCATGAGATTGCTGAGCATCAGGAGGCTATAGCTATCTATAAGAAACAGCAGGAGAACGTGCGCAACAGCCGTGAATATGAGAGCCTTAATAAGGAAATAGAGTTCAAAGAGCTTGAGATTCAGATATGTGAGAAGAATAATCGTGAGGGTAGCGCAAAAATCAGTGAGCAGCAGCAACATATCAGTGCCGCTAAGGAACTCCTCGCCATTCGTGAGAATGATTTGCAGGCTAAGCGCGACGAACTTGAAGACATCATCAAGGACACTCAGAAGGACGAAGAGCGCCTGATGCAGAAGTCGGCGGAGCAGGCTCAGTATATCGAAGAACGCTATCTGTCGGCATATAAGCGCATACGCAGCGCTGCTCGCAATGGTCTCGCCGTTGTCATGGTGGAGCGAGATGCCTGCGGAGGATGCTTTGCTAAGATTCCGCCACAGCGTCGTACCGAGATACGTATGCACAAAAAAGTTATCGTCTGCGAGCATTGCGGTCGCATCCTCGTGGATTCGGATATAGCCGAGAAGGCTCACGAACAGTTGGCTAAATAGGTCGGATCTAAAGAAAAACGAGCGGCAAGTGGCACATTGACAGATGCTTCTTGCCGCTCTTGATAAAAAAGGGATGCCCTTTTGCTAATTGTTTGAATGTGGGTCCTCCACCCGTTTGTTAATTCATTTTTCAAAAAAAATAAAAGCAATGATACATTATATATCCCCAGAGCGTCTGACCATAGCACGCGTCAAAGAAATCATCGACGACCATTATGAGCTTGCTCTTTCAGGTGTCGCAACGGAGCGCATCAATCGCTGCCGCGCCTACCTTGACAAGAAGATGGAGACGCAGAAAGAACCCATCTACGGTGTGACGACAGGCTTTGGCTCGCTGTGTAATATCTCTATCAGCAAGGAGCAGCTCAGCCAGTTGCAGAAAAATCTCGTAATGAGCCATGCCTGTGGTGTGGGCGACGAGGTGCCTGCCGACATCGTTCGTCTCATGCTCCTCCTCAAGGCGCAGAATCTTAGCTATGGCTATAGCGGTGCACAGTTGCAGACGGTTCAGCGTCTCATAGACTGCTATAATAACGATGTGTTGCCTATCGTCTATCAGCAGGGTTCGCTGGGTGCTTCTGGCGACCTCTGTCCGTTGGCCAACCTGATGCTTCCCTCCATCCTCGGCATGGGCGAGGTTTACTATAAAGGCGTTCGCACTGATGTCAAGGATGTCTATGCTCAGCTGGGGTGGCAGCCCATAGAGTTGCAGAGTAAGGAGGGCCTTGCCCTTCTTAATGGCACACAGTTTATGAGTGCTTATGCCGTATGGTGTGTCTTGAAGGCACAGCGTCTCAGCCTTCAGTCGGACCAAATCCTCACGCTCAGCCTTGACGCTTTCGATGGCCGCATCGAGCCTTTCTATGAGGCTCTCCACATAGTGCGTCCGCACAAAGGACAGCTTGATACGGCGCGCAATGTGCGCCAGTTTATTGAAGGCAGCGAGATAATACGCCGCAACAAAGAGCATGTGCAGGACCCCTACAGCTTCCGCTGTGCCCCTCAGGTACATGGCGCCGCCAAGGATACCATAGCCTATGTGGCTTCGGTTGTTGAGACAGAAATCAATAGCGCTACCGACAACCCCGTGGTGTTGCCAGATGAGGATATGGTCATCAGTGGTGGTCACTTCCATGGTGAACCATTGGCTATGGTGCTCGACTTCCTTGCTATCGCTGTGGCGGAACTCGGCAGCATCAGCGAGCGGCGCACCTATCAGCTTATCGATGGCAAACGCGGCTTGCCCAGCTTCCTCGTGGCTAAGCCTGGCCTCAATAGCGGCTTCATGATTCCTCAGTATGCCGCCGCCAGCATTGTCAGCCAGACCAAGCAGCTCTGCACTCCCGCCAGCGTCGATAGTATCCCATCAAGCCAAAACCAAGAGGACTTGGTCAGCATGGGGGCCAACGCTGCCACCAAGTGCTATAAGGTCATGGAGAATGTGGAACGTGTGCTCGCTATCGAGCTGTTCAATGCGGCGCAGGCGCTGGAGTTCCGTCGTCCGCTCAAGAGCAGTCCTTTCGTGGAGAAGCTCGTGGCTGACTACCGCAAGGTGGTGAACTTTGTAGAGATAGACGAGATAATGTTCAAGCATATCCATGCCAGTGTCAAGTTTTTACAGAGCTTATAGCTCGTTGCTCAAATGGTAATTGTCTGATAACCATTTAAACGGTGTTTAGGCATCGTCTGCCCGTTTGTTAAAAAAACAAATCCGTCTTTTATGCCATAGGCGGATTTGTTTTTTTGTATTACCAAGTGATAACGCTATCTACTATGGCTTGCTGTTCGCCTGCCGTGCGTCGTAGGTAGATGCGTGTGGTCTCTATGCTCTCGTGTCCCATGAGGTCGGCAAGAAGCGAGATGTCGTTATATCTCTCAAGGAAGTTCTTGGCATACCTGTGGCGGAACGAATGAGGATAGACGACCTTTGGATTGAGTCCGTATTTTTTAGCAAGGACTTTAAGTTGCTGGGCGAGGCCACGGGAGGTGATGCGCTTGCCGAAACGGTTGACGAATAGATAGCCGCTGTGCCTTCCTTTGATGAGTAGCCATGCTTGTGCCTCTTCTTTCAGACTCTTCGGGATGAAAAGGCGTCGTATCTTGCCTCCTTTGCTATAGATGTCGTAATAGCCGGCATCCACATGTTCTACTTTCAGCTGTAACAGCTCGCTGACTCGCGCACCTGTGGCGGCGAGAAAGCGCACCACGAAATACCAGTCCATGTTGTTGTCATTCTTCAGCATGTTCTTCAAGAAGGTGTAGTCGGCATTGCTGATAACGTTTTCAAGGAACGAGCGTTGCTGCACCTTCACCGACTTCAGCCTCAGGTGAGGCTTGTTTAGAAACTCTAAATATCTGTTTAGTGCTTGTATGCGCAGGTTGACAGTCTTTGGCTTGAACTGTTCGATGAGGTAGGTCTTATAAAGCAGCAGGCTTCTCTTGTTCAGCACCTTGTGCTTGGAGTTGAAGTCCTTCACGGCATATATGTATGCCGAAACGGTGTTTTTAGCCATGTTGGCATGGATGAGATACTCTCTGAATTTTTCTACCATGATTATTTTTGTTAAACTTTTTTTTCTTATGAGTTATAATTGTAATAATAAGGTTTGTATGATTCATCGATTGTTCGCTATGGGGAAAAAAGAGTTTTACGCGTTGTGTAATTGGAAGCGACAGAACATTATATTCTGTAATCTTACGTTATTGTAATAAATGAAAAAAGGAGATTATATGACCCAATTTCGAGCTATGCGCCGTCAGCGGCAGCAAATAACAGACGAGCAATGTGTGGAGATACTGTCGCACGCCACATCGGGTGTGCTGGCGCTCATGGGCGATGATGGCTACCCTTATGCGGTGCCGCTTAGTTATGCCTATCATGATGGATGCCTTATCTTCCATAGTGCGCAGGCGGGACACAAGGTTGATGCTGTGCGGCGTTGTCCAAAGGCATCGTTTTGCGTCGTTGAAAAGGACGAGGTGCATCCCGCAGCATATACCACATACTATCGTAGCGTGATAGCCTTTGGGCATATAGAAGTCGTCGAGGACGACGAACAGAAACGACTGTTTCTACACATCCTTGGCGACCGCTTCTATCCCAATCATGCCGACGCTCTCAGCCATGAGGTGGAGAAAGGCTTGGCTCGCGTGCTCGTCATACGAATGACGATAGAGCACCTGACGGGGAAGGAGGCAATAGAGCTGGTGCATCATGCTGAATAAATGTTTTCATCAATGAATGTTGAAGAGCTGCGCGACTTCTGTATTTCTCTGCCCGACGTGACTGAGGGCACTCCTTTTGAGCGTTTCTCGCGCGGGCGGTTCACTATCCTTGTGTTCTATGTTTGCGGCAGGATGTTCTGCTATTTTAACATAGATGATTTTGAAGGGGTAACCATCAAATGTAGTGCGGACCAAATTGCCGATTTGAAGGAACGTTATCAGGCCGTTAGCGAACCGTATAATGGCGACAAGCGGTATTGGATAAGTGTGGCTGTGGGGCGTGATGTGTCCGACCAGCTGTTGAAAACACTCATCAAGCAGTCCTATGAGATTGTTAAGGCAAAAAAACGTTAGGTTCTTCTTGGTCGTAGTTTGCAGCGGCTTGATGTAGCTGTTCGCTCAGCCGTTTCACTATTCGAGGAGGATGCACCACGCGTATCCCATCGCCGTAGCTCATCAGTACGGAGTATAACTCGTAGTTTTCCACCACCCTAATCTCATAGATGCTGCTGCCATCATTTGTATTGTGGCTTATCTTGGTTTGCGATGTATGTAGTGGCTTGGTCTCTATGTATTTGCTTTGTTGTCTGTCTGCCCAGAACCGTATGCGACGTGTTTTGTCCGTTATGTTTTTCGACACACCAATAATGTTGTCAAAGAAGTGTTCCGTGTCGAAATCGGGATTATCTCTGTATGGTATAGTGCTCTCAACTTCAATGTGCACGATGCGGTCGAGAGGTAAGGTGTAGAGCTGCATGTCTGGTTCTCTTGAGCCGAAGAGAAACCAGCGGTTGCGAAACTCTTTCAGCAGATAGGGGAAAAAGATGTATTCCGTGGTGACTCTCGCCGTGAACGACTGGTAGGTGATTCGCAGTGTTTGCTTGTTGGCGATATGACTATAGAGCGGTGTGAGAAGCTTCAGCCCTTTCAGATTTGGCACATGGTCAAAATGGACTATAGGCTTCCGTTTGTTCATGGTGATAGACAGCTTGTCCTGTAGGCGGCTCACCACGTCGGTAATCTCTCTGAATTGGTCGAAGTCTTCCAGCTGCCTAAGCATGTCTATGGCTTCTTGCAACACGGCGAAGTCATTTTTCGACAATGGCATATTGGTGATGGAATAGTCGGGGTCGGCATAGCGATAGTATTTCTGGTCGTAAACTTCAATGGGAGCATTATATCCAAGCTTGTCGGACCTCATCATCTGTATGTCGCCCTGAACGGTGCGCAAGGAGACACCTTTGCGGATGCCTTCCAGCTCGTAGAGCGCTTCGCAGCAGGCATCAACCAAATCGTCTATGGCCCACTTCCTATAGCGGTTGCGCAGGCAGTTGTCTATTGTCTTATATCTTATCAGTGCATTTTTATTGGCTGGCATGGAGTCTGTTTTTTTTTGGGGGGGGTAAATTATGAAAAAAACTAATTAAACTGTTTTCTTTTTTTTGTTGCAAAGATACATATTTACTTTGCATTACAAAATATTTTATCTTTTTGTTCTCGCTACGCAGAAAGAATGCGGAGCGGCTTCATACTTTTGTATCGTCTTAGAAAAAATAGTTTCACCAATAATCAAAATCATCATGCAAGTACAAGTAATCAACAATCGTCCTGTAATGATATGGACTGATGCTGTCGATGAGAAAGCCATGACGCAGATTGAGAATTTATGTTCGTTACCTTTTCTTTTTCATCATCTTGCTATTATGCCTGACGTTCATGCAGGAATGGGGATGCCTATAGGCGGCGTGTTGGCATGCGTTGACGCTGTCATCCCTAATGCCGTCGGTGTAGATATAGGCTGCGGCATGTGTGCTGTCAAAACCAATTGGCGTGTTGCTGACATCCCTGTTGATGTTCTTCGCAAACAGATTATGTCGCCCATCAGAAGGCGTATCCCTCTTGGACAAAAACACCATAAGCAGGCACAGGATGTCGCATATCTGCCACAGGGATACGATATTGACAAAATGAATGTTGTCCGTCAGCAGCAACAGTCATTGCCATTTCAGGTTGGCACTCTTGGTGGTGGTAATCATTTCATTGAGTTGCAGCGTGATGAAGAAGGCATACTCTGGATAATGATACATTCCGGAAGTCGCCATCTTGGTGCTATGGTGGGTAGCTACTACAACCAAGTGGCACGCTCTTTGAACGAAAAGTACTATTCGTCCGTATCACCAGATATCAGATTGCCATTCCTGCCGTCTGGCACGTCAGAGTTTGATGCTTATTGGATGGAGATGAAGTATTGCATTGACTTTGCTTTCTGCAATCGTCGCCTCATGATGCAGCGCATCGAAGATGTCCTCGCCGACGTATTGCCCGGTATCGAGTTTGAACCCATGATTAACATAGCACACAACTATGCCGCATGGGAGCATCACTATGATAAGGATGTCATCGTTCATCGCAAGGGAGCCACGCGTGCTGCCGAAGGCGAGACGGGCATCATACCCGGTTCGCAGGGCACAGCATCCTATATCGTTGAAGGCTTGGGCAACCAGCAGTCATTCAGCAGTTGCTCGCATGGCGCAGGACGTCTGATGAGCCGTACACAGGCTGTGCAAACCCTCTCGTTTGAGGAAGAGGTGCGGCGGCTCGACGAACAGGGTATTATTCATGCCATCCGTTACCAAAAAGACCTTGAAGAGGCAGCCTCTGCCTATAAAGATATTGAAAGCGTGATAGCCAACGAATTAGACCTTGTGAAAATAAAGACGCGCCTGCTCCCTATCGCTGTTATTAAAGGTTAAGTGAATGTTAAAAATACAAAAAAAATAATGCTACGCAAAAAGAGTGCATAGGATAATACTGTTTTTACAATTAGTAGATGCCAGACTTGCACCATCTTCTTGTTTATATGTTTTTTATTGTTTTTTTTGAAAACTATTATTAGTTGAAATGTATTATTTTTTGTGACATATAAACTCACCCTCAAAACCTAAATCCATTCCTCCGCAGCCAGAGAATAAGGACAACATAGAAAGTTCATCTTTTGATTCTTTAGTTCCATATGTGAATATAGGTAAATCTGCAGCAGATATTTGTTCTGAAAAACAATGTTCATCACAATATGGGATTAAATTTTTCATCTACAAGTATAATATAAAATACGTTAACTATTCTTTTTCTGTATCTGATTAAATTAGGTCTAATAGTCATTTTGCAGGCTGTGACACGTCAATAACCCAAGCAGGGCAAGCGGTTTGAGCGATTCAAAAGGGAATAGCAAAAGTTGGCTTGTGAAAAAGCTCTAATAGTCATTTTGCAGGCCGAGACGTGTCTG
>JAFSPS010000036.1 GCA_017451385.1 Bacteroidales bacterium | reverse complement strand
CTGCCCCTCTCCGCAGATTTAGAGCGGAAGACGGGGCTCGAACCCGCCACCTATAGCTTGGAAGGCTATCGCTCTACCAAATGAGCTACTTCCGCTTCTCTGTAGGTTTTTGTGGGGGAGATTGGACTCGAACCAATGAACTCCGAAGAGGACAGATTTACAGTCTGTTGCAATTGCCGCTATGCGACTCCCCCGTTACTTAAGCCAAACTCGTCGGTTTTGCCAAAGAACGAGCCGATGAAGGGACTCGAACCCCCGACAGGCTGATTACAAATCAGCTACTCTACCAACTGAGTTACATCGGCTTTTTGTGTCGAGATTTCAAATAACTCTTTCTCGTTTTGAGGTTGCAAAGATACGTTTTTTCGTTTAACTGCAAAAACTTTTTTTGTCCCATCCCAGCAAAAACAAACCAAAGCACTGTAAATCAACAATAATTTTTTTGAAGAAAAAAGTCCTTTAAGCATGATTAGCATGCCTTTTCTGACTCGACGGAGGGTGCAAAAAAGGAGAAATGGAGGTAGAAAACAGCGGCATTTTTCTTTACGTAGGCAACCCAGCGCCAGCATATCAACATAGCCGCCACCCTACACATTCAGCAACGAGAGATTGTTTGCCATACAATCAATGATAATAGCTGAGAAGAGAGGTCCGGTTTTGCCATATTGCAAAAAAATATTACTTTTGCAGGTCGAAGGGCACGAGAGTTCATGTGCCCCCATAAAAGATTTTTTGACATAAGCATCTGCTATTATTCGCGTTCAAAGAAAAAGCCTGAGAAACTGATTCTTTGTCGGTCAGATAACAAGATGTTCACGGCGTAATGCCTTGGCAAGAAACAAGAAACCACACCACATTAGAGTGTATGAACATTCTGGTGTGATAATCTCTGTGGTGTGGTACGGGTTTCTTCTCAGGCTTCCCGTGAACGCGAAAGAGAGGTTCGCACCTTTTTTGTTGCCCACTCGTTTCGATATACCATACATCAACTACTGCCGACGGTGATTGATAGCCCTTGCTGAAAAACGAAACGCTATCAACACCTATGAGCGAAGAGAGAGAGCGACAGGTGAAGTCGCGCCAGCGAGTGACGGAGCATGGCGAAGTGTTCACCAATCTGCGCGAGGTACGCGCCATGCTGGACCTCGTGAAGCCGGAGACCGAGCGGATGGACTCGCGTTTTCTGGAGCCTGCCTGCGGCGACGGCAATTTCCTGAGCGAGATACTGCGACGCAAGCTTGCCGTATGCGGGCAACGCGCACGCGGCAAAGCCTACACGCAGCTGCAATATGAACAGGCTGCCATCCTTGCCCTTTCCAGCATCTACGGCATTGAGTTGCTTGCCGACAATGTCGCCGCCTGCCGCGCGCGGTTGCTCGGCATCTTTGTGGAGCAGTATGTGGCGCTCTATGGCAAGAGCCACAGGGCGGGATGCGTGACGAGCGCCACCTACCTGCTGAGCAAGAATATCATCCACGGCAATGCCCTGACCTACCACCGCGTGGACGCCCCCGAGCAGTGGATAGAGGTGAGCGAATGGTCGATGATAGGCAACGGCATGGTGAACCGTCGCGACTACGACTTCAAATACATGGTGGACCGCTCTTTCTTCTCTGACCAACCCGTGGCCACCTACCAGCCCGTCTATTTCCTCAACCTCAACGCGCAGGCCTATGGAGAAGAATAGCTACAATCCCGATGTGCTGAACTGCATAGCCAACCTGAGCAACGACGAGGTGTTCACGCCGCCCGCCGTAGCCAACCGGATGCTCGACCTGGTGCCACAGGAGCTGTTCAGCAACCCTGCGGCGCGCTTTCTCGACCCCTTCTGCAAGTCGGGCGTCTTCCTGCGCGAGATAGTGAAACGTTTGGATATAGGCCTTGCCGAAAAGATACCGGACCGCGAAGAGCGCATAGCGCACATCATGCACAATCAGGTGTATGGCATAGCCATCACGGAGCTGACGTCGCTGCTTGCCCGTCGCACGGTCTATTGCTGCAAGGATGCGTCGGGCGAGCACAGCGTAGTGCGCTTTGATACGCCGGAGGGCAATATACGCTTCCGAGCCATGCGCCACACATGGCGTGACGGCAGGTGCATCTATTGCGGAGCGTCGCAGGAGCAGTACGAGCGCGGCGAAGGGCGAGAGAGCTACGCCTATCAGTTTATTCATACGGAGAAACCAAAAAATATATTCAAGATGGACTTTGACGTAATCATCGGCAACCCACCATATCAAATGAGTGACGGAGGTGGGACAGGATCAAGTGCAATGCCTTTATATCACCGTTTTGTAGAGCAAGCAAAAAAACTAACACCTCGCTATCTAATAATGATTATACCTGCAAGATGGTATGCAGGCGGAAAAGGGCTTGATGGTTTTAGGGAAGAAATGTTGAATGACAAACGAATAAAGACCATTGTTGATTTTCCTAACAGTGCAGATTGTTTTCCTGGTGTCACAATTGCAGGTGGCGTTTCGTATTTTTTATGGGATAAAAACTATAACGGCGCATGTGAAATATTGAATATGAACGACAACATATGCATTTCTTCTGAAAAAAGATCACTAAATGAATACTCCACATTTGTTCGAGATAATACTGCCATCGGCATTATTCGGAAAGTACTCAACAATTCTCCAAAGACTTTAGACAAAGTTGTTTGTAGCAGAAACTGTTTTTCATTGATAAGCAGTGAGACAGGGCATCCCCAAAAAACAAAAAACGATGTTGTTTTACTTTCTCTAAAGGGTTTATCTTTTATCGAAAAGACGAAAGTAATTGATAGTGAAGACATTCTAAATAAATATAAAGTGATTATCACAAAGGCGATGTCTGGAGGAAATAAGCCCTCATCAGAAGGAAACTACCAAGTTATTTCGTCATTACGGGTCTTAAAACCTCAAGAGGTCTGTACTGAAACATACCTTGTATTGAACTCATTCAAAAGAAAGGAAGATGCCCAAGGGATGTATTCATACGTTAAAACAAAATTATTTAGATTCTTGCTGCTCCAATCCCTAACATCTATTAATATTTCAAGAGAAAAATTTCAGTTCGTTCCCTTACAAGACTTCAGTAAGCCGTGGACTGACGAGGAGTTGTATGCCAAATACGGGCTGACGGAGGAGGAGATACGGTTTATCGAGTCGATGATAAGACCTATGGAGGATTAGCACATGAACGGAGAAGAACTGCTGAAAGGCCGTGTGGAGGAGCATCCACGGATTTACGCATATATCCACCCCACGCTGAAAGAACACAAGGGCTGGATAAAGGTGGGCTATACGACATGCGACGTGCAAGAACGCATCAAGGAGCAGCACAGGACCGCCGGCGTGGCATATAAGATAGTAGGGCAATGGGCTGCCATGCGGCAGGACGGAACGACATTTACCGACAAGGATGTGCACCGCCTATTGCGAAAAGCGGGTTATCGCAATCCCGAAGGGGAGTGGTTCCGTTGCACGCTGGACGATGTGGAGCATGCCGTCCGTTCGGCACAGATGGGAGCAGACATCATACTGCAGCGAACGGCTACCTTTGCCATGCGCTACGAGCAGGCAGAGGCAGTGAGCAAGACGGCGGACTATCTGAACGCCTTTGCCGCCGACAAAGGCAACCGAGGGCTGACCCCCCACTTCCTCTGGAACGCCAAGATGCGCTTCGGCAAGACTTTCACCACCTATCAGCTGGCGCGGCGCATGGGATGGCGCCGTCTGCTGGTGCTGACCTTCAAGCCGGCAGTGCGCAACGCATGGCGCGACGACCTGCTGACACATGTCGATTTCGAGGGGTGGCAGTTCTGCGAGAAGCAGGAGGCTGGAGGACAACCGAGGGAGTTCAACAAAGTGGATGAAGAGAGGCCGTTTGTCTGCTTTGCCTCGTTCCAAGACGTGCTGGGCCGCAACGAGATGGGCGGCATCAAGGCTACCAACGAGTGGCTGCCCACGGTGCGGTGGGACTGCATAGTGATAGACGAATACCACTACGGAGCATGGGGCAAGCGCGCCAAGGACTTCTACGACAAGAAAGACGCACTGCTGCTGGAGCGTGCCGCAGAGGTGACGGAGCTGATGGGCGAGGACGCCAACGACGATGGCGAGATGAAGAGTCGCGAGCTCTTTGACGAGGGGCTGATGCCGCTCACCACACGCGCCTACCTCTACCTCTCCGGCACACCGTTCCGCGCCATAGCCAACGGCGAGTTTATAGAAGAACAGATATTCAACTGGACCTACGCCGACGAGCAGAAAGCAAAGTCTGCATGGCGTGGCGAAGGCAACCCCTACAACGCCCTGCCACAAATGGTGATGATGACCTACCAGATGCCGAAGAGCATCAGCGAGGTGGCAGACCAAGGGGAGTTTGACGAGTTCGACCTGAACGAGTTTTTCCGTGCCGAGGACGACTGCTTCGTGCACGAGGAGTACGTGCAACGCTGGCTGGACCTGATACGCGGTGGCTACAGCGAGCAGATAGTCACGACATTAAAACAAGGGGCAGAGCGGCCGCCGATGCCGTTCAGCGATGTGCGTCTGCAGAGGTTCCTACAACATACCTACTGGTTTCTGCCCTCGGTGGCAGCATGCCGTGCTATGGCGCAGTTGCTGGGACAGCGGCATAATAGTTTTTACAGCAAATACAGAGTCATAGTGGCTGCCGGCAGCGAGGCAGGCATAGGAGCTTCAGCACTGGAGCCAGTGCTGAACGCTATGGACAATCCGCAGGAGACGCAGACGATAACCCTCTCGTGCGGCAAACTCTCGACAGGCGTGACGGTGCGGCCATGGTCGGGAATACTGATGCTCCGCAACACAACGAGTCCGGAGACCTACTTCCAGACGGCCTTCCGTGTGCAGAGCCCGTGGACCACCCGCGACGACGCAGGAGACGAGGTAGTGCTGAAGCCCTGCTGCTACCTGTTTGACTTCGCCCCCAACCGCGCGCTGCGGCTGGTGCAGGAGTACAGCTGCCAGCTGAACGTGCAGGAGGGCAACCCCGAGCGCAAGGTGGAGGAGTTCATCCAGTTTCTGCCCATCTTGGCGTATGACGGAGCGACGATGAGGCGCATCAACGCTGCCGAGGTGATGGACATGGCCCTCAGCGGCACCACAGCCACACTGCTGGCACGCCGCTGGGAGAGCGCAGTACTGGTGAACGTGGACAACAGCACGCTACAACGCCTCATGGGCAACGAGGCGGCAATGACAGCACTGATGAGCATAGAGGGCTTCCGCACGCTGAACAAGGACATAGAGACCATCATCAACAAAAGCGAGAAGGTGAAGCAGGCAAAGACACGTGCCGACGACGACAAGAAAGCCAAACACGAGATAAGCGAGGAGGAGAAAGAGATGAAGAGCCTACGCAAACAGATACAGGAGAAACTGCTGAAATTCGCCACACACATACCTGCCTTCATGTACCTGAGCGACTACCGCGAGTACTGCCTGAAGGATGTGATACGACAACTGGAGCCAGAGTTGTTCTTGAAAGTCACAGGACTGACGGTGAAGGACTTTGACCTGCTGGTGAGCCTCGGCGTGTTCAACGGCGAGCTGATGAATGACGCCGTCTATAAGTTCAAACGCTACGAGGATAGCAGCCTTACTTATACTGGTCTCGACCATTCCGACCGAAGCCGCATAGGGCTTTATGATACGGTGGTGGAGGGTTTATCTCAATGAATTACGTTTTTTTTGTGGGGGCTGCTTTAGGGGGACAATCGGGAAATTTCGGGGAATTACTATTAATTTCGGGATGGACGGGGAGAAATATTAGAACGTGTAGCCGACGGAGAGGTTGCCAAAGATGGGGTGCATGGCGAAAGAGACCGTCTTGAAGTCGCTCCTGAAGATATTCATAAATCCGTAGGAAAGCTGTGCGGAGAGAAGGATATGGTGGCAGATGGTGAAGTCGGCTGCCAGCATGGCTCCCCACTGCCACTGACGCAAGTCGTCGTTGAACTCGTAGGAAGCGCTGTCATCGCCTTCGAAGACAATCTTGGGACCCGTCGGGTCGCCCTGACGCAGATAGCCCTCATAGACATTGCCACCAAACTCGCGGTGCATCAAGAAGCTGCCATAGAAGCCGGCTCGGAGCGTGGTGACACTGCCGAGCGACAATCCTACGGAGACAGGCACCGTCAGTGCCGCAGCGGAGAAGCGCGTCTCGACATCACCTGTCCACACGCCAGACAAATGACTGTCATCACGGACTATCTCGGTGCTGTAGGTCTTGACACGCGCACATGTCGTCATGCTCATCCGCTCCACACGCACCCCCATGTTGAGGCTCCACGAGGTGCCAAGTCGCAGGGCCGCCGCCACCTCGGCAGAAGGACTGAAATGCGGGGTGAACTCTTTGATTTCACGAATCTCTACGGGGATAGAGAGCGGTGTGGCAGCACCTATATTGTCGCCAAGCTTGACAGAAAAATGCCAGCGACGCTGACTGTAGGTCTGCGCAAAAGCACAAACGACACACGATGAAAGGAGTAGAAGGATGAATAGCCTTTTCATTTCTAATTCTTAATGGGTTAGGTGTATATTTGAGCACTGAGCGAACGGCATGTGCTGATAATAGCCATAGCGCCACAGGCCGCCACAGGCGCACTAATATTCAAACACGACTTTAAGATTATCCACACGAAGGGTGCTACCTATGGCACCAGCGAACGCCGCACCATCGGCACTGGAAGAGCATACCAACGCCAAGCTGTAGCTACCGCTGCGCAGCTTGGCGGCATCGACAGTCTTGCCCTCGCGAAGGACAAAGGGCACTGAGAAATGCAACCATCCGTCGCTGTCGCCACAGAGGTTGTCAGGCAGCTGAGCGACACTCAGTATGTTGGGGTTGCTTGGCGAGCATGGATTGTCGCCCGTGAGGTAGAGCATATCGTCGGTGGTCTCGAAGAAAACGGCGTAAATGGAGCAGAGGTCTTTCCTGCCCTCGACAGCCCTCATGCCGCTGCCCTGCGCCTCGTCTGCCACATAGAAAGTCGCGCCAGCCTTGTAGTTGAGCCATCCCTCGAGGCGTGCTGGCACCGCAGCGATAGGCATACCGAAGAGTGTGGAAGCAAGCGGGTCGGACATGGCCTTGGCGACATCGAAAGTGCCGAGGAAGATGTTGCCGGCAGCGATAGGCTTGCCCGCCATAGCACCGAAAGAGCCGGCGCTACAGGTGACGAGCTCAACGCAGGCCCCCTCGTAGCCCTCGGCGGAGCTGTGGGTTGGATAATCGCTTTCTGCCGATGCCATTCCCGACAAAGAGAAGCCGGCGTTGCCCGAAGCCCAGTCAAAGGAACCCAGCAGGGGGATATTGACATCATAGAAAACGGGATAGTTGGCGAAGAGACTACTCTTGCTCTTGACATTCTCGAAAGTAAAGAGCATTACGGTGTCTGACTCCTCATCGACAGATTGCGGCACCACAACATTGACGGCATAGCATTTGGACCATGCACCATCCTCAGAAGTGACGAAGTAGTATTGCGGAGTGGAAAAATTGCGTGCTATGCCGCTGGGAGGCAACATGGTGGCACCATCGGTGATGCGGAAGAGCGGGGCTAACCATGTCACATTGACGCCCTCCTTGACATACAGCGTGATAGAGTCGTTGTCAATCTGTGCAGGACGGCGCAACACATCGCCATCAATCCAACACTCGATGATGTCCGCCTCGGCATTGGGGGCCTCCTCCTTGATGCATGAAGTGGAGAGAAACACTATGGCAACGGCGCAAAGAGCAAGGCGCAAAACAGAAGAAAAACTATTTATTTGTTTCATAATCGGGGACTGTTTTCCTTATTATCAATAAAGCGGTTTCTCTATTGGGGTTATTTCCGATAGACTAAATAGGCGGCGACAAGGAGCAGCAGCATGACGAGAAGGAAGATATAAAAAGCCCAGCTGCAGCCGCGTGGCGGCAGCGGGCGGTCCTTGCGTCGCATCATGCTTTCGAAATCCATAGACTTTGGCGTAGCTAAAAAAGTATGACTTATCAGTCGTAATTATTTGCGTTTCTTTATGATAAAACGCACTATGAAAAATAGGCACACCACGGCGACAAGAGCCAGGATAATGATAGAGAGAACGTGGCTGTAGCGCTCTATCACTGACGGGTCGGCAGCCTGATAAGCGAGATAGCCCAGCAGGGCGAGGATGCAATTCCAGATGGCTGCACCCACGAAAGTGTAGAGGGCAAAACTGCCGACATTCATCTTTGACAGGCCGGCAGGGATAGAGATGAGCTGGCGCACTACGGGGATGAGACGACCGACAAGCGTAGAGATGTTGCCATGCTTGTTGAAATACTCCTCAGCGCGCTCCATCTTCTCACCGCTGAGCATCAGGGCATGGCCCAGCTTGCTCTCTACAAAAGCATAGATGATAGGCCTGCCAAGCCAGCGCGAGAGGAAATAGTTGATGAACGCTCCCAGCATGGCACCCAGAGTGCCGATGAGGATGATGACCCATACCTTCATGCCGCCCTCGCTCTCAGGATTGCACGCCACATAGACAGCAGGCGGGATGACCACCTCCGACGGGAAGGGGATGAAAGAGCTCTCCACCGTCATAAGCACGCCGACGGCGGTATAGTTCATATTGGCATCATACCAGTGGAGCAAGTCGGCAACGAAGCCCGACGTGCTATCATTGTCGCCATGCACCGCCTCGGCGATGCCCACAGACTGCGACAAGGAGCTGTCGGCAGGCGACGCTGCCAAAGAGAAAGAGAAGCAAAGGACGAAAAAGAATAAGATATGTTTTTTCATGTGTGATAGAAGTTATATAGATAAAAACGTAAAAATCAAATAGCATCTGCCGACTCGGGACACAGCTCGACGAGATAAGCCACCCATTTGTCCGTAACATCCTTATGACGCATAACGATGTTGCGGAACGACTGCAGGTCGCCTTTTCTGAAATAGCATGCCGCAAGGACGATGTCGAACTTGTCGGGCGAGAGCGCGCTGTCGTAGCCACTCTGGAGCAGGTCTATCGCCTCCGAATACTTCTGATGATAGAATAGGAAGATGGCATAGTCGGTCCAATAGAGGTCCTCGGTGTTGTCGAGGTCGATGACCTTCTGGAAATGAGCCTCGGCATCCTCGAAGTTGCCGTCCTGGTCGTAGTAGTGGGCAGCATCGAAATGATACTGCGGTATATTGGGCATGATGGTTATTGCACGTTCCATATACTGGATAGCGGTATGAGTGTCGCCCATGCGAGAGCAACAACTTGCCATGCCACGGAGAGCATCGCTGTAGTAGGGGTCCTCGTCCAGAGCCTTTTGGAAATAGATGATAGCCGCAGATATATTATTGTTGTCGAGGTAGATGGTGCCAATAGTGTAATAGACATCTTCGGGAGAATCGGTGTAGGGCAGTGCATCCAACATTGCTGTGGCAGCCTTGCCGGGTTCGTGCATCTCGGCATAGCAGTTGCTAATGCACACATAGGCATCAAAGAAAGTCTTATCTACAGCCAGCGCAAACTCTGCCGCATCTATGGCCTTCTCGTAGAGCATCAAGAACGTGTACATGAGCGCCAGAGCATACCATCCAGAGCAGCTGTAGGGATGATTCTTGACAAAGGCGGAGAAAAAAGCCTCGCCCTCCTCCAGACGGTTGAACTGGTCGTAGGTAAAACAGAGATTGCGGATAGAGCGTTCTTCCTTATAGTTGATAGCCAACGCTTTTTTATAGTACTTGATAGCCTCGGCATCATTAAGGAGGTTGCGATACTCGTCGCCGATATTGCCATAGATGACATCGAGGGCGTATTTGTCCTTGGCAGCCAGCAGGTAGTGGCGTATAGCCTGTTGCGGCTGCGACATGGCGCCATAAATGACGCCAAAAGCATAATGCACATCGCCGTTGTCGGGTTCTTCGCGTTGCAGAGCTTTGAGTATAGGCAACGCCCTCTCGTACAAGCCTTTGGCACAGAGCAGATGGACACGGCGCAGGCGTATGCTGCTGGCATCGGGAAAGAGTTGTTCGGCATAGCGTACCGCCTCGTCAAGATGCTCTATATCATTCTGGTCGAGGTAGTAGTCAATCACTATCTCCATCTCGTCGATATCAAAATAGCGGCTGCCACCGCTGGCACGCACCGCCTCGTAAGCCAGAACGGTCTCGCGCACTTCGTCATCTTCGTATTTCTTGAAACGGTCGGACATGGTGTAAGTATTATATTATGGGTTGTAAACCGTAGGACTATTAACTATTATTTGTGTTCGCTTGGCAAACTGCCACACTTGCTACTATAATATCTTTATGTTTGTTATGACATATTATGGTTTAGAAACTGAAACGGATGGTAAGGCCACCCTTTGTGGTAGAGTTGGGATAGGAGTTGGAAATGTAGGGCGTGTTGATGTTAGTTTGGAAGAAGAGACGCAGCGTCAGCGTACTGCTCAGAGCATACTCGCCCGAGAACTCGGCCATCCATACAGAGCTACCGGAAGAAATCTGACTGAGGTTTTGGTTGATTTTGCGGATATTGGTTTTGTTGCTGTTGTGCGTCACGTTGAGCTGCAAGACGACATCGCTCTTGAACTTGAGCGTCTTGCCGCCAGCCTTGATGTTGATTTCCACATCCTTGAAACGGTAACCACCACCGAAGGTGATGCCGCTACGGGAGGTCTCGGTGAGCTGGTTGTTGGCAAAGCTCAGAGCCAGCGTGCGGTTGCGCTGCAAGGAGAAGTTTATTTGCAGATTGTTGACCATAGAGACAGCCACGCGTACCAGAGGGTTGAACTGTTCGGCAATCTGCACAGCATCCATGCTGACAGGAGCAATATAATCGCCCGTGCTGCTCACAACGCTCTCCTTGCCGTAGGTATAGCCGTCAATGCCTGCTATGGCGGCATCAGTATAGTAGTTGCCTATGGTGTAGGTGGAGCTATATTTGTGTGACAATGAGATATTGTTAAACCATTTTTTAAGCCATTTGATGCGGTTGAGACCAGTGTAGTTGACCGACCAGTTGGGCAGCGGCATTGCCATGAAGGGCGAGAAATCGACCTTGGAAACATCCTTGCCAAGATAGCCGGCGAGGAAAGAGGTCAGCAACACATTCTGACTGTTGCCGCTATATCCGGCATGATAGTAGTGCCCGTTCATGGTGTCGAGCACCATCCGCTGCGCATAGGGCGAGCCATTGAGTGATGCCAGACGTGACGACACAGCATCACGGTTGTTCAAGAAAGTGGCGAACACCTTGTCGGCATCAGTGAAGGCCGTGGCGAGACTCCAGATGGTAGAGGTGTAGTTGCCCGTCATGATGTATGACATAGGACCTTCGACCTTGCCGGACTCGTTCATAAACTTATAGTAGTACTGTTCGCGGCTGCTGTAGTTCTGCGTAGCGTTGACCTCTATCCTCATATCGCGCAGAGGCTCGAGGGTGGCTTGCAGGGAGAGAGTACGGCTCCACGTGTCCTCGTGGGGCGAGTTGAAGAGGGTGTCGGCAGAGAGGAGACCACGCTGTGCCAAGAGCGGTGCCACATCGCGTTTCACGCCCATGACATAGCCTATGCCGGGGTTCCAGCTCTTCGTGGGGTCCATGCCGAGGATAGTGGCAGAGCCCATGAAGCCCGGCAGACGGTTGCCGGTAGTGACGCTGTATTGCAGCGAGATGTTCTTTATTCCACTGACAAAGCGTAGTGCGAAATAGCCTGCCGCCCGCAAGCGTTCGGCCCAGAGGGCATGCTGCAGCGAGTCGGCATTGACGCTACGCTGCGTGCTGTCCTTGCCTGTAGTGGTACGGCGTCCCTGCCCCTTGCGGCCCGTATTCTTGTTGTCGCCGCCCTTTATCTTTTCAATAGCCTGCTCGAAGTTGTAGTTCTGAGCCTTTTTGAGGAGAGGCCATTTATTGTAGAGCGTATTCATGTTGGCCGTAGCATTGACCTGCATGGTGCTGCTGACATTGAGCGTGTTGCCCAGCGAGAGCGTGGCCTGCGAAGCCCCTTGGAAAGTGTAGGTTGTGCGATAGACGAGCGGCAGACGCAAGAAGTCGAATATTGGAATCTTATTGATAGGCACATCCCAGTTGATGTTGAGCGTCTGCGAGAAATTCTGCATAGTGCCGCCATGCGCCATGCCCTGCCAGATGGTGTCGCGCGTCTGACGCGTTATAGCCCCCACGGGTTCATCGATGCGAGCATTGGCATTGGCAGAATACTGCAACCGCAGCGCACGCGAGATGTCATACTGCAGACCATAGGTGCGCTGCCACGTCATCTGCTTGAAATAGGTAGGTTTGAGGATGACCAAGCCCTTGCTCTTGTTGCGCAAGAGGGTCTCCTCGTAGTTGCGGAACAGTTCGGTGGAGAAGCTGACATTCTTAGGCTGGTAGAAGAGGTTGAACTCCTTAATGATACGCCCGTACCTGCCTTGGAAAGCCTTGACGCGTTCGAAAGGTCGCAGCTGCTTGGGCTGCTTGGGACTATAGCTATAGCTGAAGCCGCCGCGATGCTGCTTCTTGTCGTAGTACTGCGTCTCGTCGTCGCTGTTGTGCTCGCCGCTGTAGGCATAGGAGAACGAGAAGTTCTCAATGTCGTAGAAATGCGGATTCAGCGCCCGTTTGCCTATGCGCTCCTTCCTGACGTTGGCCAGGGTGATGTTGGTGGCACTACGCTGCTCGCGTGCCGCATCGCGAATGCTGTCGCGGTCAGCCTTGTTGGCGTAAGTGTCGAGGTCGGTGCTGAGCTTGACATCAGGGTCGAGCGGATTGTATTCGGGGCTGCCTATCTGGCGCATGTGGTCAATATAGAATGGTATGCGCACGCCCCACTCGTCGGGCAGGAAGCGCCCCAGCTCAAAGTCGAGTGTTGTCTGGAAATTGAACGTGTTGACAAGTTCGAGCCCTGTCAGTTTGTCCTCCAGATTGCCGAAGCCTGCCGACGTGTAAGAGCCATAGAGTGAGAGGTTGCCCACATCGGCAAGGTTGGCGCGTGCCAACGCCATAGCAGCCCATCCGCCACGATTGTTGAAGTCTGCCAAGCGCAACTCGTTAAGCCACACCGTTGCCGACTTGGGCAGCATGTCGTTGCCATCGCCTATGGCGGCCTTGCGCGGATTGCGGACGCCAATCATTATCACCTTCACCTTGCCGAGGTTGGGGTTGCCTACCACGGTGTATTTCCTACCATCCACCATCTCGCTGTATGCCAAGGTGCTGCTGTACTCGGTAGAGCCATGGCGTATGGCCCTGTTGCGATTGGTCTTGATGTCAACAAGTTTCTCAAGGTCTATCTCCACGTTGTTGGCTGCCGGCCAGATGTCGCTGCTATAGTCCACGCTGGTGTACCACGGCGTGAGTTGCAACGGCAGCTCATACTCATAATAGTTGTTGGTGTAGTCGCTGCCGAGGCGCACGAAAAGCGTCAGGTCGCCGTCGTTGAGGTTGGAGTTGGCAAACTTCTTCTCGGCATGGACAAACATTTTGAGTTTGCCGTAGTAGCGCAAGTCGTAGCTGCTGCTGCGATAGATGGCACGCGAGTCGCCTTGCGTCAGATTGGTGATGTCGAGCGAGAGCGCCTGCTCGTTGAGCTGCGTGTAGCTCGACCCGCTGCTGTACCATTCCTCTCGCTGGATGCCCGGCGGCAGGACGTAAGGCACCGGCGACCGGCTGCCGTTTTCTTCAATATTGACGGTAGAGATGGAGAACTCGGTATTGTCGGTAGTGCCTGACACATAGTCACCCGGTTGCAACAGGCTCTCGCTATATTTGCGCCATGTGGAATAGACCAGCTCCAACGTGGCGAAGCGGAGGATGATAGGCTTCTCAAAACCATTCATGAAGAGACGCATGAAGCGTATGGACTGGTATCCGTTGATGTCGCCCACCTTTTCATCCGGCTCGCGGATGGGGATGCGGAACTGATACCACTTGCACGAGGTGGTGGTGCCATTGGACAGCTGCACGTTCTGCGCCTCGTGAATGTCAACAATATGGTTTTTGCCAATCTGCATCATCTCGGGGCGCAAGTCGATGACATACTGGTAGTAGTTCTCTGCCTCGCTTAGGGTGTTGTCGCGGTTGATGTCCTCCACGTTGGGCAACGTGGTGGCGGCAGTGCTGTAATTCTCCGTGTTGTCATCGTCAACGGGGGAGTTGCCCTCGGGGTTGTTGTAGTACTTGTAGCGGTCGTTGATTTTGACATCGTTGTTGTCGTAGTAGCTGCTACGGAAGAAGCGGAAATCGTCGCTGCTGGGGTCTGCTGCCGCCATAATGTAAGCGTCGCTCGAAGTGCCGTGGAGGAGTGCTATCTGGCTGAGATAGTCGGCGAAGAAAGACTGCTCGTCGCTCATTTCGTGAGTGCTGGAGAGGCCGTCGTAGCCCACATCCTGATACTTGCGGGCAGAGGCATCATTGTCGAAAGCATTGACGATGGGCTGCGTCTTGGGGACACGCCCCCAGATGGTTGTGTCCACGCCCTCATTGCTACCGTCGGCTGGCAGGCCGTTCTCAAAACCCTTACGGCCGTCGCGCAAGATATCCTCACTGATATCGCCAAGATTGATGTATAGCTTGCCGCCCGTATGTTCAGGGTCTTCGATGAAGGGGTCCATGAGCCAGAACTCAATGGTCTCTATGTTCTGCGTCTCGAAGTCGGTATAATCCAACTTGCGCATGATACCGCCCCAGCGGCTCTGCGGGTCGTTGAGCATGCCATTGGCTGCCACTCCGGCACTGTAAGGGCCTGCTGCCACATCATAGTTGTAGGGGCCACGCTCGGCGGGATAGAAGGCCACATTCATCTCGTAGATGTTGGTAGGCTGCCCTGCGGCGAGGTCCTTGTTGGGGAACACCTCCTGCTCGGCGATGCGGCGTGCATAAGGACGCGAGCGGTCGTCGGCATTGATATTGGATGGCGAGTTGCTGCTGAAGAAGATGTCGTCAACCCTATACCACGCCATGCGAGCACGGTTGAAGCCATAGGCAAGGCCTGTGCCCGGCGCCGTCTCACGGAATAGAGGCATAGGCGAACGGTAGTCCTGCGGCGTGCTGGAGATGTGCCAATAGGTTACGCCCTTGAGGTCTATGCCGCTCTCCGCTCCCTCAAAATCATCCACATAGGTCGAGGTGCCATCGTCGCTGCCCGTGTTTGCCAAGCCGGGGATGAGGTGGGCAAACTCCGCGGTGAGGCTCAGCGTGGAGGGCGCTTTGGTGTCGATGCCTGGCAGGAAATCTATTGCCTTGGTGATGAACGGAACCTCACGATTGAAACTCATATCCACACCCCATATAGTGTTGCTCGTAGGCTCGTCGCCAAAGTTATTCTTCATGGTCAGCGGCTTCTCGTAGAGGTTCATCACCGTAGCACCGATGTTCCAGTTCTTCTCCACCTCGTAGTTGAGGTGCAGTCCCAGCATACGCTTAGACATCATACTGAACGAGTTGTTCTCCGAGCTGACGCTGATAGGCGTGCCGCTGCTGAGCAGGCTCTCGTTGATGATGCGGACAGTACCCATAGTGTAGTCCACGGTGTAGTCCACATTCTCAACAAGCGGCATGCCGCCCGCCGTGACGCGCACGCTGCCTCGCGTGACGCTGTAGCCCAGAGAAATCTCGCCACTCACGGTGCTGCTGAAATAGCCTTCAAGATAGAACTTGTTTTTGTCAGCATACTGCCGTGCAAGGCTCTGCGTAAGGGTGTAGAGAGAGTCGAAGCAATACTTGTTGGCAAAAGCATCGTCGTTCAGCAGGGCACGCAGGTCTTTGCCGAAAGGCTCTACATAAGGGAAAAAGATGCGACCGGTGGACGACTGGATGATGCCCCCTTTGAAAGCGGCACTATCGAACCAGTCGAACACGCCATCGGCATAATAGTAGTTCTGCGAGGCATCCATGCGGTCCAGACCGAAGACTTCAATAAGCGGCACACCCTCGCGCGGGCCTTCGGTGAAGAAGCCTATGCCCATGCCGCCATCGCTACTCTCATAGAGCACATTGAGACGGAAATTCTCACGGCTTATCTGCGTACTCTTCAAGAAATAGACATTCTTCATCATCAGCCGCCACAGCGGGCCATGCGTGTTGGTCGAAGTACTCTTGATGAGCTTCACCACAAGGGTGTTGGGGTCGTTGATGCCGTCGGTTGTCAGCTCGCCGACCTGATATATCGTGGTGTCGCCTATTATCTGATACTGGAACGCCACGGCCAGCACTTGGTCGTTGCTCAGCGGCTGCGTAAGGGAGATGAATCCCAGCTGGCTGTTGTAGGTGTACTCGTTGCTTGCCAGCAGGCGAGCACTCTCAATCTTCTCGTAGTCGCTGCCACTCACCATGCCGCGGCTCTGCATATAGCTCGTGATATTGTTGACACTGCGTATGGCATTGACATCTATCCATCCATTCAGCAGGTTGTTGCTGGCGTTGCGCGGGGCCTCACTCCCCTGCCCCACGAGGTTGCGGTTGGTCGGATAGCGTTCGCCGAGGTCGGTGAGCGCAAGGAGGTTGCGGTTGTTGGTGACGGCGGCACCCACATTGGTGCGCCACACTTCAAGACGGAGAATCTTAACATTGGAGGCAACGACGGGCAAGGTCTTCATTGCATCGTTGTAGTGGTCATAGAAATACTGCGCGATGAAATAATGGCGGTTTTCCTCATACTCGTCGGCCCTAATCTCGAACTCCTGCGCACTGGCACCTCCTTTGACCTGCATATTTTCGGTACTTGTCTCTTTCTGGCTGACAACGGCATCTATAGTCAGCTTGCCGAATTTCAACTTGGTGTGGAAACCGAACAGCTGCTGGCTACCTTGTATCAGCGTTGTGCCCAGCGGAAAAGAGACATCGGCAGCCTCAATAAGTTGCAGTATGTCGTCCTCTTTGCCCTCGTAGCGTAGTTTTATTTTGTTCTCGAAATCGAAGGTGGCCTGCGTGTTCCAGTTGAGGTCGAAGTTTATCAGGTCGCCAATCTTGGCGTTGAGGGCAATCTGGATATTCTCGTCGAAATCGAAGTTGGTGACGCTCCTGCGCGTGACGTCTAATGCAGGGTCATTCCTGTAGTTGTTCACCACCTGAAATGTCAGCTCGGCACTACCCGAGGGGTTGATGCTAATCTCCGGCCGTCCCAGCAGGGCCTCAATCTTGCGGCTTATCTCGCTGAAGCCAGGTATTTTGCTCAGTAATCCCTCGCTCTCTTCGCTCTCGTAGCTGTTTGTGGCACCAAGCTTCTCATTCCAATACTTGCGCATCGTCTGCCCCATCTGCCATTCCTGATACTCCTTGGAAGTCATATACTGGCGACTCACCTCGTTGTCACCAACCTTGTCTATCTTCACATACTCATCTCGGTCGGCGTCATATTCCACCACCGTGGTGATGGACGAAGGGCGATAGCCACCGCCTATATTGGGACGCCACGAGGTGTCGCTCTGCGCACGCAAGACAGTGGCAAACAGCATGAAACACACGAGGACAACAAGGAGCGCAAAGCCCTTGCACACCTCTCCTTCCTCCCTCCTTTGGCGAGGGAAGAACAAAGAAGTCTTCGCGTGTCGGCATCTATGGTATATGCCTATTACGGCATCTTGCGTGCTTTTCATCTTCAAGAAATAACGATTTTTCGCCTGCTATATTGTAAATCATCATTATTCCGCACTACTTATAGAGAGGATTGGCCTGCTCTGCATCACACAGTGCAAAAAGCATCACCCCGTCATTTTTCATAAAATTTGTATTTTTGCAAAACGAAAAAACAATCACGCCATGTCAACCGACAACGAATTGGAGATAATAGCCACCACTGCACGAGCCCTCAGCGAGCCCATGCCGCTCGAAGAGCAGATGCACCTCACTGGCCGCTACGAACTGCCCAGTGTAGAGAGCCTGCAACAACTTATCCAACACATAAAGGGAGCCATCTTCCCACAGTTTTTCGGCAGCGGCATTTTCGTTGACGTAAGCCGCACCTACGAGCTGCTACTCACACAGACATGCCACGGACTGGCCTCAACAAATAACAGCAGCTGCGACGACGCTCACCAGCAGGCCGAGCAGATGTCGCTGAGCTTCATGCAGCGGCTGCCAGAGATAAAACGCCTGCTGCTCACAGATGTCGCCGCCGTGACGCAGAACGACCCCGCCGCCAGCAGCCATACCGAAGCCGTATTCTGCTATCCCGTAGTGCAAGCCATGGTGCACTACCGCACCGCCCACGAGATGCTGCAACTCGGCATCCCCCTGCTGCCACGCATCATTACCGAGCTGGCCCATTCAACCACCGGCATCGACATACACCCTGCCGCCAAGATTGGTGAACACTTCGCCATAGACCACGGCACAGGCGTAGTGATAGGCGAAACAACGGTGATTGGCAACAACGTCATGCTCTACCAGGGCGTGACTCTCGGCGCACGCAACTTCCACTACGACGCACAAGGCAACCCCATAAACGAACCACGCCACCCCATAGTGGAGGACAATGTGACCATATACAGCAACACCTCAATCCTCGGACGTGTGCGTATAGGCCACGACTCAATCATAGGCGGCAACATCTGGCTCACTCACGATGTGCCACCCCATTCGCGCATAGTGCAGGGCAAGGCCTGAGAAGGCGATGAGGAAACTGACGAGGCGTTAATACCCACAAAAGCAGCCCGCCAAATTAATTAACCGTAATTAACAGAGATACCCCACCCTAAAGCAGCTTACCCACAAAATAATTCGTTATAATTCATTATTCGCCGAGCAATCAAGTAAGGACTCATATAAAAAAAGAAATTAAAAAATCCCTGACTCGACCTAAGATTGTTGCGGCACATTAAGCACAGCCCCGCATCACACTACATGATGCTCTTCTTCAAACGGCGTATGCGCTCAGCGGACGCATGTATCTGCTCTGCCGTCAGTCGTCCAGCCTTAACCAATCGCATAATGATATCCACCGTCTGAGGCACGATGTCGGCATTGTATCGGCCCGACCCGTTGTTGCTGAGACACAGCATATCGTTGCCAGCCATGATGGCCTGATAGATTACGGTCTCGTAATCATACTGCTTGATGATTGCCCCCATCTCCAAGTCGTCGGTCACCACCACGCCATCAAAACCTAACCTGTTGCGCAGCAGACCCGTAACAGTTTTGTATGACAGGGATGCAGGCCACTTGCTATCTATCTTGCTATTCACAACATGGGCCACCATAACCATCGGCACGCTACCCGACGCAATGAGGCTACGATAGGGAGCCAACTCGTACTCCTGCCAAGAGCCAGATACATCGACAAGGCCCTGATGCGTATCGCCACTCGCCGACCCATGACCGGGGAAATGTTTCATACAGCCAGCGACCTTCATGCCGCCAAGCTCTTGTAGCCAGATGTCGCAACATTGGGCGACCACGGCTGTGTCGGCGGAGAAACTACGCTCCATAGCACCAATCACCGGGCACGATGGATTGACATTGACATCCGCCACAGGGGCAAAGTCCATATTGACGCCTGCCTGACGCAGCATCTGCGCGGTGAGACGCGCATAGTGCCGCACAGTATCGTAACCGCTCTGTGCGCAGTACATCGGTGATGGCGTGCGGTGGAAGCCATCTTTGGCACGCATACGGCACACTTTGCCGCCTTCTTGGTCGATGCTGATAATCAACGAGCCTCCTGCCATCTGCTGCAACTGGTTGCATAGACGTTTTAACTGACTGGGAGACGCCACATTGCGGTTACGTGTTCTACTGGCAACATCATATTCAAACAGTATTACGCCACCTATATGGTACTCCTTGATATCACGCTCAATATGTCCACAACTCTTGGCATCCTGCCCTCGAAATCCTACGAGCAGCATCTCGCCAATATCACGGCGCAACGACGCCTCATTTTGTTCTGCCGTCTGTGCCTGCACAACGATACTGCTGCATAGAATGGCTAAAAAATACAGAATTGTCTGTTTGAACTTCATATTGCGTGAACTATTGTCTTTTATGTGTTGATATATCTTACTTTGAGGTAGTTAATCACGAATGACCGTTATTCTGCCCTCCATGTCAATCTTCACTATCCTGCTGGCAACCGACGACTGATTAGAGAAATCTGCAACATTCGGCACAACGTAATCCACTCTTTCCATGAGTGTTGCATCAATTTCTTCATACGAAGTCGGCGAGGGACAGCCAGAGAAATTTGCCGAGGTGCTGACAAGCGGATAACCTAAACGGCTCATTATCTCTTGACAGAAAGCATGGCGAGGGACACGCACACCGATGGTGCCATCGGATGCCGACAGGTTGCCTGCTATGGAGGGCATGGCAGTCAGCATGGCGCAAGGAACGATAACTGTCGTAGGCCGGTCGGAACGGAGCAGGACATTCACATCGTCATTGTTCGTAACAGCCCACTCCTCGCGAGCGAGGATAAGCATGCTCTTGCTGTGGTCACGCTGCTTGACGGCATAGATACTATCCACCGCAGCGGCATCGGCAGCGTTGCAACCAATGCCCCAGATAGTGTCCGTAGGGTAAAGGATTGTGCCACCGGCACGCAGCGTGGCAACAGCCTCTGATACTATTGTTTCTATAGATGTCATTATGCGCTCACGATATGAAACATTACCAATGCAAAAATACATTTTCTTATCGTATGATAGTGATAAATTCAATTAAATTATGTAAATTTGCACGTTGGTTTTAGTCTATTGATTTTTCAAACCCTGCGACGAAGAAGAGATAAAAAACAATAATTCAATAAAGTATAACCAAAAAAACACTAATCGTATGTTTAAAGGACATCCCAAAGGATTGTTAGCCGCCGCCCTTAGCAACATGGGCGAACGTTTCGGCTACTACATCATGAATGCGGTACTGCTCCTCTTCCTATGCTCTAAATTCGGCATTCCTGATGAGACGGCAGCCATCATCTACGCAATCTTTTATTTCTCCATCTATGTGATGGCTCTTCCTGGCGGTATTATCGCCGACAAGCTGCAGAACTACAAAGGCACCATCATGGCTGGTCTTGTCACCATGGCAGCAGGCTACATCGTCCTGTCAATCCCCATGACGGTAAATGTTGAAAGCAAGACACTGGTACTGGTCATCACCTGCATCGCCCTCTTCGTCATCGCTGCCGGCAACGGACTTTTCAAGGGCAATCTGCAAGCCATCGTAGGTCAGATGTATGACAACCTCGAGGCAGAAGCTGCAAAGAAAGGGCCTAAGGCTCTTGCCGACGCACAGAGCAAACGCGACCCCGGCTTCCAGATTTTCTATGTCTTCATCAACATCGGTGGTGTTCTCGCTCCTTTTGTCGCTCCTTTCCTGCGTCAGTGGTGGCTGGGGCGCAATGGCATGACCTATAACTCGGACCTCCCTGCACTCTGCCATCAGTATATCAACAACGCCAACGGCATGGATGCTACGCAGATGGCAAACCTCACCACATGGATGGAGGCCAGCAACCAGAATTTTGACCCCAGCAATATGATGGCAGCCTGCGAGAGCTATCTTCAAGTATTCAACACCGGCGTACACTACAGCTTCATAGCCTCAGTGGCAGCTATGCTCATCTCTCTCATCATCTTCCTCGCCTTCAAAAAACAATTCCCCGCACCTGCCAAGAAGGCAGAGAAAGTCACTGTGGAATATACGGCAGAAGAGAAAGCTGCTATGGCCAAAGACATCAAACAGCGCATGGCAGGCCTCTATGCAGTGCTCGGCATCTGCGTGTTCTTCTGGATGTCGTTCCACCAGAATGGTCAGTCACTCTCCCTCTTCGCCCGCAACTTCGTCAATTCCGAAAGTGTGGCCCCCGAAGTATGGCAGTTCCTCAACCCCGCACTTGTCATTCTGCTGACACCCGTAATTATGTGGCTCTTCGGCACAGCGTGGGGACGCAAATTCTCCACGCCCAAGAAGATTGTCCTCGGCATGTTCTTTGCCGGATGCGCCTACCTCTTCCTTATGATTTTCAGCATGTACATGAACTATCCTTCAGGCACAGCCTTTATGGAGCAGGATGCTGCCACCATCAAAAGCATGAAGGCCGACGCATGGGTCCTCATCGTTACCTATTTCTTCCTGACTGTCGCCGAGCTGTTCATCAGTCCTCTTGGCCTGAGCTTTGTATCTAAGATTGCCCCTAAGCATATCCAAGGTATCTGCCAGGGTCTGTGGCTCACCGCTACAGCCATCGGCAATCTCCTCATCATGATTGGACCCATCTTGTTCAACAAACTGCCCAACCTGTGGATGACATGGGCTTTCTTCCTCATTGTTTGCTTGATAGCAGGATTTGTGATGTTCGGCATGCTCAAATGGCTCGAGCGCATTACTGCCGACAAACAATAAGACAATAGACAATAACAATACTACTAACAAAAGGGCATCGCAAACGTGATGCCCTTTTTGTTGTATGTCCCGAAACGCTCCACATAGGAGGATAAATATATAAAAACAAGAATATATGAATATCGTGTAGCGTATATCCCTTAGATGTTTCGGCGAAAAAATGTATTTTTGCATTTTCTTTCACCAAACATAGAACCATGAAAAGAGATATACAAATGATACTTAAAGCAACAGCAGCCTGTTGCATAGCATTGGCTTTCATGACCTGTAGCACCTATAAGGTATCGGCACAAATAGACAGCACCATACACCGCATACCACATATAGAATTTGCCGACAGCAGCACGCATCTGTATGTAGTGAGGGGTGCAGACAGCCTCTATCTCAATTTCTATCATCCCAAGACATGGCGCAAAGGACATCCCACAGTGGTATATCTCTATGGCGGAGCCTTCATCAACGGACACCGCAACGACAAACTGACACGGATTGATGCCAACGCGCTCTTGCAAGACGGCTATGCCGTAGCAGCTATGGACTACCGCAAGTTTTTCGCCGGCATTGATTTCAACGAGGTGCCACGCTCACAGATGCTCGACATACTGGATAGCGCGTTCAACTATGCCGCTGCCGACTGTGCCGCAGCAGTAGCCTACCTTGTGAACAATGCAGCGAGTTTGGATATAGACACCGCCGCCATCATCCTTGCCGGCAGCAGCGCAGGAGCCATCTCAGTGTTGCAACTCGACTTTGCCCGCTGCAATGGACTTGCCACCGCAGCCGAACTGCCGGAAGGCTTCCGCCCCGCCGCCGTAGTGGCTTATGCCGGTGCCATCTTCAACCACTGCGGCCCACTGGAGTACGCCGTAGAGCCTGCCCCGACGGCTTTCTTCTATGGCGAGATAGACAAGGTGGTGCCCTATCGCTGCATCTCGCTCTTCCGCAACCACTATGGCGGCGGCGAATGCCTGACAAGCATATTTGAAGAAAACAACTATGTCTATTGGACATTCCGCTATAAGAAACATGGTCACGAAGTGTCGGGCTATCTGCATCGCACTATGGCAGAGTTCAACGCCTTTGTCGATGCCATCCTTGCCGGACGCAGGGTGCACTACGAGACGGAGTGCGCGGACGATGAGCTGAAGATAACCCCTGCATCAAGATATAAACTTACTGACTTGATTAAACGGACGGGCGACGAGATGAAAAACCTCTTCGACTGACATCAAGGGCCAATGCCGATAGACATATTTGAACGGCATTCAAATAACATTTTATCGTTGTTTGAAAGCTGTTTCTGAACACCATTGATAGTTAACAACCCGATTTTATCTAACAAATGAATACCATATATATCGTTGTACCTATACTCACCATTCTGATGTTCGATTTGGGCCTTACGCTGCGCATGGAAGACTTTGGTCGCGTAGTGAAACGCCCTAAGGCAATGCTCATAGCCCTGACAGGACAACTGGTGCTGCTGCCTCTCATAGCGATAGGACTGGGTTGGCTGTTCCACTTTCCGCCAGCGTTCTTCATCGGACTGGTACTCATAGCCTGTAGCCCCGGAGGCAGCTCGTCAAATATCTTTTCTAAGCTGGCTGGCGGCGATGTGGCACTCTCCGTTACCCTTACCGCGGTAAGCAGCCTCGTCACCCTCATCACCATACCGCTGGTAATGAGCTGGGTGACGGCATGGGTGGGCGATGCCGTAGGCATCACGCTACCTGTGGGCAACCTCTTAAAGCAGAACCTCTTGCTCATGCTTCTTCCTGTCGCCATAGGCATTGTGGTGCATTATGCGTGGCCTACGGCTGCGGCAGCCATAGACCGCGTACTGTCCAAGACAGCCTTCCCCGCCTTGCTGCTGCTGATAACAGTGTTCTTCATTCAAAACTATCGCATCATCTTCGGCAATATTGGCAGTGTTGGATTGTGCGTGATAGCACTAATCCTGTCTGCCATAGCATGCGCCTCGCTGCTGTCGCGCATAGGAGGTCTGCGAGGGATAGAGCGGCGCACCGTGGTCATCGAAGTAGGCATGCAGAATGCGGCACAGGCTATAGCCGTGGCTACCAGTCCATTCATCTTCAACAGTCAGGAGATAGCCGTGCCGGCAGTGGTCTATTCGCTGGTGATGAATCTCGTGCTACTGCCATACGTTGCCATCGTGAGGAAGAAGAGCGTCAATTAGCGGTATGAAGATAGTGCCTTAGGCAGCGAACCATTATCAACGAATAGCGAAATATAAAACATTAACCATCAATAGGCCGTACCCTATCCTATAAGAATGAAAAAGATATTACTCTTTACTCTGCTAACAGTACTGAACACAATAGCCTACTCTCAGACATCCTTTCTCTCAATAGGCGATGTACAGAAACTCTCTCTCCACGGCTTCGTACAAGCCAACTACGACTATACCAACAATGCTGGCAAAGAGACCAACGATTTTAATTTCAAGCATGTGGTGCTGATTGCCGATGCTTCGCTCACCGAGAGGCTGTCATTCCGCCTGATGGCCGACATGGCAAGCCCGCAACATCTGTATCTGCTGTTGCAGGAGTACTATGCACAATACACCTTTGCGCCATGGCTCAAAGTACGCATGGGACAGTTCAAGACCCCATACACCATAGAGAATGTCATGCCGCCGACACTCATAGGAGCCCTCAATACCAATAGCAGCGTATGCTATATGGCGGGCGTTGTGAGCGACCCGCTCTACGGCCTTATGGCAGGACGCGACCAAGGCATCATGCTCTCTGGCGAGGTGCTTCACGGCAGCGACGGGCACGCACTAATGAGCTACAGCGTAGGTCTGTTCAACGGCGCCGGCGTGAACCAGCGCGACAACAACCGCAGCAAAGACCTTGTAGCCATGCTCAATATCATACCCATCAAAGAGGTGCAGCTGACAGCCTCATGTATCATAGGACGTGGCACAGCACGCAACGACAGTCCGTTCAGCGGCATCACCTCAGGCGAAGAATATCGGCGCAACCGCTGGAGCGCCGGCGTGAAGGCCCACTATGAACGCATCACTTTCCGCGGCGAATGGATGGGCGGCGTTGACGGCAACACACCTATGTGTGGCGGGTATGCCGAACTGTGGATTCGCACACTACCGAAACTTGATGTGGTTCTCGACATTGACTACCTCAACCGCAACAGCACGCTCGACAAAGAGCAACAGAAGATGGTGCCACAAGCAACACAGACCACTAACTACACGATAGGACTGCAATACTGGATTTACCGCAACTGCCGCATAGCTACGCAATATGTGCATACCGCCAGCCCCTCCGCTCCCACCTCCCACCTATGGGCCACACAGGTGCAGATGGCATTTTAGCATGCCGCCCGAGATAGCGGTCTGACTCATCTGAGGATGCGAGCAGTGAAGTCACACTCTGTTTTCTTTTCGCCCCTCGGCATTCTCATCATCATTTTGATGAAATCTCACCTCTATGAGTTTCTAAAAGGGACTCCTATAAATAACTCCGTAGGAGTTACATATCAATAGAAACTATTTGATTTTCAAACTTCTCAACCTCGTAGAAGTTGCATATATCTAATTTGGAGAAGTTATCTGAACATCAAGCGTTTTAGGATTGATAACCATCTGTTATTTTGATATTCCCCACCCTCGATAGCAAAATAACGAGAGCGGGTCCGCTGTTGGACTCGCTCTCGCTACTGTCATGTTATGAGGCGTTTAGTCGAGTTTCAGTACGGCGAGGAAGGCGCTCTGAGGCACCTCCACGTTGCCCACTTGACGCATACGTTTCTTGCCTTCTTTCTGCTTCTCCAGCAATTTGCGCTTACGCGTGATGTCACCGCCATAGCATTTGGCTGTAACGTCTTTGCGCACCTGTCGCACCGTCTCGCGTGCGATAATCTTGCTGCCTATGGCAGCCTGTATGGCCACGTCGAACTGCTGACGCGGTATCAAGTCCTTCAGTTTCTCACACATGCGGCGCCCTATGCCGTAGGCGTTATCGACAAAAGTCAGTGTGGAGAGTGCATCTACGGGGTCTCCATTGAGCAGTATCTCCAGCTTCACGAGCTTTGAAGGCTTGTAGCCGTTCAAGTAGTAGTCGAACGAGGCATAGCCTTTGGAGATGCTTTTCAGCTTGTCGTAAAAGTCGAACACCACCTCGCCCAGTGGCAAGTCGAAGGTTATCTCTATTCGGTCGGTAGTCAGGTAGTTCTGGTTTTTCAGAATGCCGCGTTTGTCCATACATAGTTTTATGACAGGCCCTATATAATCGGCTTTGGTGATAATCTGTGCATGGATATAGGGCTCATAAACCTCGGCAATGTTGTTAGGCTCGGGCATACCCGAGGGGTTGTAAACATCTATCTCGCTGCCGTTAGTCAGTTTCACCTTGTATTGCACATTGGGCACCGTGGTGATAACGTCCATGTTGAACTCGCGCGTCAGGCGCTCCTGTATTATCTCCATGTGGAGCAGTCCGAGGAAGCCACAGCGGAAGCCGAATCCAAGAGCGAGCGAACTCTCTGGCTCGAAGGTGAGCGAAGCGTCGTTGAGCTGTAGCTTCTCTATAGAGGCGCGTAGCTCCTCATAGTCATCGGTATCAACGGGATATACGCCAGCAAACACCATGGGTTTCACCGACTCAAAGCCCTCTATGGCGTTTTCGCACGGGCGTTCCACATGCGTGATGGTGTCGCCCACACGTACCTCGCTCGATGTCTTGATGCCGCTGATGATATAACCCACATTGCCGGCTTTCAGCTCTTTGCATGGCTCCATGTTGAGACGTAGCACGCCAATCTCGTCGGCGTGGTAGTCCTTCTCGGTGCTCACGAACTTCACCCAGTCGCCTGTTTTTAGTGTGCCGTTGACGATGCGGAAATAGGATATGATGCCGCGGAAGGGGTTGAACACGCTGTCGAACACCAATGCCTGCAGCGGTGCGTTCTCGTCGCCCTTAGGGGCAGGTATGCGGTTCACGATAGCCTCAAGCACATCGGGCACCCCTACACCTGTCTTTGCGCTGACAGCCAGAATGTCGTCGCGCTCGCAGCCGAGAAGGTCTATAATCTCGTCAGCCACCTCCTCAACCATTGCGCTGTCAAGGTCTATCTTGTTCATCACAGGGATAATCTCGAGGTCGTTCTCCAATGCCAGATAGAGGTTGGAGATAGTCTGTGCCTGAATGCCTTGCGTTGCATCCACCACCAGCAGGGCGCCCTCGCATGCAGCTATAGAGCGCGACACCTCATAGCTGAAGTCCACATGGCCGGGAGTGTCAATGAGGTTGAGCACATAGTCCTTGTAGTTCATCTGGATGGCATGACTCTTTATGGTGATGCCACGTTCCTTCTCAAGCTCCATGTCGTCAAGCACTTGCGCCTGCATTTCGCGCTGCGATACGGTATTAGTGTATTCCAGCAGACGGTCTGCTAACGTGCTCTTTCCATGGTCGATATGAGCAATGATACAAAAGTTGCGAATATTCTTCATATACAATATAACGAATATGCAAATTTACATAAAATCCCGAAATATATGCGTAGCGCATAAAATGACGTGCTAAAAGTGTTTTATACGGTGGCTACGCTAAAGCATAGATATAAAAAAATCCACCGTTAAGAACGATGGATTCTTCACCGTAAAGGACGATGAACCTAATGTTTTCACAACGGAATAATCCTTATTGTGATTTGCTTGAAAAGTTTTGCAAAAATACGATATTTTATTATATTTGCAAAAAGTTTCAAAAAAAATTTACATGTATCATGATTTGAAATATGCCCGTGTTAATTTTGCAGTTTCGTAAAAGCACATAATCACACTATATAAATATATTTGCCACAAAAACAACTTACTATGAAAAAAATACTCGGACTCGACCTTGGGACAAATAGCATCGGATGGGCTGTGATTGACAGCGAATCAAAACATATAGATTCTGCTGGTTCACGCATAATCCCAATGGATGCAGGACAGATGGGGGACTTTGAAAAAGGGAATTCTATATCATTCACTGCCGAACGCACTCAGGCACGCGGGGCAAGACGTCTCAGACAGCGTTTCCTTCTCCGTAGAGAACGACTACTTCGAGTTCTAAATTCAATGGACTTCTTGCCTGAACACTATTCTGTTTATTTAGATAGATATGGCAAACTCCAATCAGATATAGAACCCAAAATCGCATGGCGTGAAGGAAAAGATGGTAAACCAGAGTTCCTTTTCAAGTCTTCTTTCGACGAAATGGTTGCTGCATTTCGCAAAGCAGGTATTTCGCAGAATATTCCGTATGATTGGACCATATACTATTTGAGGAAGAAAGCTCTAACGGATCCAATCAAAAAAGAAGAGTTGGCGTGGGTTCTTATGCAATTCAATCAAAAAAGAGGGTACAACCAGCTACGTGGGAAAATGGATGAGGACGAAAATAACTCGCCTGATAAAGGTATTGAGAAAGAATATCACGAATTGCAGATAATCAAAATAGATGAAACAGAAGAAAAAGACAAAAAGGGATGGTCATGGTATAACATTACACTTGATAATGGTTGGGTTTATCGCCGTGTTTTCCAAAGCAAACCCGATTGGGAAGGGAAAACAAGAGCCTTTATTGCTTCATTCAAATTGGATAAAGAGGGGAAACGTGTTAACCAACAACCATCATTAAGTTCTCCGAAGGAATCCGATTGGGGACTCTACAAAACAAAGACACAACATCAGATAGATCATTCGGGATTTACTGTTGGAGAGTATATTTTCAACTTACTGCTACAAAACCCAAATCAGAAGATTATTGGCGAAACTGTCAGAACCATAGACAGGCATTATTACTACGACGAATTGAAACTGATTCTAAAGAAACAAAGTGAGTATATTCCCGAATTGCTTGATTGTGATTTGTATCACAAATGTGTTGAAACACTTTATCCAAACAATGAGACGCATAGGAATATAATAGCTAAGCGCACATTTGTAGAATTATTTGTCGATGACATTCTCTTCTATCAAAGACCACTTAAAAGCAAAAAAACGCTAATAGCAAACTGCCCTTTTGAAAGTCATGGAGAATGGCCGATAAAGTGTATTGCAAAATCTCATCCGTCATTTCAGGAATTTCGTATCTGGCAGTTTATTTCAAATCTTCGTATTCTTCATCTGAACGAAGATGTTACCAAGCATTTATTGCCTTCGGATGATGCTTATACTGATTTGTATGATTCTCTATCTAAGTTGAAGAGTATCAAACAAGAACAATTGCTCAAACACTTCCGAATAGACAAGAAGAAACAGTCTGAATACCGATGGAATTATGTGCCGGACAAAGAGTATCCTATGGGAGAAACTCGTGCTGTGCTATTAGGTGGACTACGCAAGGCTGGCATAGATTTGAGTTTCTTATACAAAGACAACAACGAATTCACCCTTTGGCACATTCTCTATTCCATTGACGACACTATTCAATATGAAAAAGCATTGAAAAAATTCGCAGGCAAACAGGATGCATGGACGGATGTCCAAAAGCAGGCTTTTTCGCAGGCTTTTCGGAAACTGACGGTATGTGGCGAGAAAGACTATGGAGCATACTCAGAAAAAGCTATAAAACGCCTCCTTCCATTGATGCGTAGGGGGCAGTACTGGAGTGCGGACGCAATAGATAGGGAAACACGAAGTAGAATTGATCATATTATCAGTGGTGAAGCGGATGACACAATATCATCAACTGTACGTGAGAAATTTGCCTTTATTAATGATATTAGTCTATGCAAAGGCCTAAATACATGGGAGGCCTGCTATCTTGTCTATGACCGTCATTCCGAGGCCATAGATGCTCAGAAGTGGACAAGGCCAGAAGACATAGACCGGTATTTGAGTCAATTCCGTCAGCATTCACTAAATAATCCTATCGTAGAACAAATAGTAACCGAAGCACTCCGTGTAGTGCGCGACATCTGGAATCAAACAGGAAGAATAGACGAAATACACATCGAACTGGGACGCGAATTGAAGAAGACGAAAGAAGAACGCGAACGCATGACGGCAAGTGCTACTAAAGCTGAGGCTGACAACCAGCGCATACGTTTGCTACTCTGTGAAATGAAAAATCCAGACATGCAGATTGCAAATGTCCGTCCATATTCGCCGTCACAATATGAGATACTTAAAATATACGAAGATGGCGTTTTCAACCAACCTGAAAACATTATCTTCAAGGACGACATAGAACGCAAAGAAATAGAGTCTATAAGAGATCATTTCACAGCAACAAAAGTGCCATCTCATGCCGAGGTGATACGTTATAAGCTGTGGCTGGATCAGAAATACATATCCCCATACACAGGCAAACCTATCCCGCTATCTCTACTTTTCACCGATGCCTATCAGATAGAACACATTATTCCTCGAAGTATTTGGTTTGATGATTCGTTTGCCAATAAGGTTATTTGTGAGACCGAAGTAAATAGTCTGAAAGACCGTCAGCTTGGACATCAATTTATTGTGAATCATCATGGAGAAAAAGTTAAATTAAGTTCTAGTGGTGAAGCGGAGATTTTGTCCGTTATCGAATATGAAAAGATTGTACGTGAATTGTTTGGTGGCAACAGTAACAAAACTTGCTCAAATACCAAATACAATTATCTGATGTTGGATGAGATCCCTGAAAATTTCATCAACAGACAGTTGAACGATTCACGCTATATAAGCCGATTGATGATGCACCTATTGTCGAACATCGTTCGTACCGAGGATGAAAATGGCAATAATGAAAACGCTACAACATCGAAAAATGTTATCGCTTGTAACGGCAAAATTACCGATCGGTTGAAACAGGATTGGGGAGTAAACGATGTGTGGAATCGCATCCTACTACCCCGTTTTGAAAGAATGAACGACATAACACATTCTTCCTCTTTTACAGCAAAGACAAAGGAAGGCCACTTTATTCCTGCTGTTCCATTAGAAATAAGGAAAGGCTTTAACAAGAAACGACTTGACCATCGTCACCATGCCATGGATGCCATTGTCATCGCCTGCTGCACACGCGATCATGTGAACCTTATCAACAATGAAGCAGCAGACCATAATACCAGATATGACCTTCAAAACAAACTGCGTAATAAGGAGAAATATACCAACAAAAAAAAGGGTGTAATCCATGAAAGGTTTACCACCTTCAAACTCCCGTGGGACACCTTCCCTGCGGATGTTTACAGTACTTTACAAAACATCATAGTAAGCTTCAAGCAAAACCTACGTGTAATCAATAAAACATCGAACTACTATGCATACGATCCGAGAACTAAGAAACGACGTAAACAAGAGCGAGGAGACAGTTGGGCAATACGTAAGGCACTGCATAAGGAAACTGTCTTTGGTGAAGTAAACCTTCAGTTGAAAAAGAAGGTTCAAATAATGGAAGCCCTGAAAGACCCTGATAGGATTGTGAATCGTGAACTTAAGGATAAAATAAAAGAAAAGAAAGGATTAAGATATACCGATAAACGGATTATTGAGTTCCTTTCAAAAAATAAAGATATTTGGAGCGAGGCGGCAGATGGGAGAATCGAAGTATATTATTATACGAAAGAAACTAAAAGCCGCTATTTCGCCACACGTAAGGGGCTGCTTTCTGTTATGGCTGGTTGTACAACCGTTCCTGCGGCTGAAAAAGCAATAGATAGTATCACAGACAGTGGAATCCGTTCGATTTTGCGTGCACACCTTGCCAGCGAACGCAATAACCCTGAAGAAGCATTTTCAGCAGATGGTCTTGAACGTATGAACGCCAATATTCGTTCGCTTAATGGAGGTCGAGACCATCAGCCAATAAAACGTGTCCGTGTTTATGAGCAAGCCAACAAATTCAGTATCGGACAATCTGGGCAGAAGGCGACAAAATTCGTTGAGGCAGCAAAGGGTACTAATCTATTTTATGCTATCTACAGTACTGATAAAGGCCTGCGTGGATATGCAACAATACCGTTGAACATAGTGATTGACCTTCAGAAGCAGTATCTGACATCATGGAAAGACCATATCGTTGAGAGATTAAGTCAAGATGACTTGTCATTGATGCCGGCGGATGCAAAACTATTATATGTGCTTTCGCCAAACGATTTGGTGTATGTACCTGTTGAGAATGAAGTTGTATCAATAGACAAATTGGATAGGAATAGAATTTATAAGGTTGTGTCTTTTACGGGATCTCAATTCATGTGTGTATCTCATAGGGTGGCCAGTCCAATAGAAAACAAAAAAGAATATACTACCTCAAATAAAATGGAACGTGCAACCACTGGTGAAATGATTAAAGAGGTCTGTATCCCAATAAAAGTCGATAGATTAGGCAATATTGTTAGTGGCGATTAATATATGATTAAGAAAACATTATACTTCAGCAATCCTGCCTATCTTTCACTGCGTAATAATCAACTTGTCATTCGTCTGCAAGAGATCATCGTAGATGAAGCTACTGGACATGCAGAGACAAGAACGGCAGACGACATCACGCGTCCTATTGAGGATATCGGCATGGTGGTTCTCGACCATAGGCAGATAACTATCACGTCGGGCGCAATGGCGGCGTTGCTTGAGAACAACTGCGCTGTCGTTTCATGCGACAGCCGCTCAATGCCAACAGGGCTTATGCTTCCTCTCGAAGGCAACACTCTGCAGAGCGAGCGATTCCAAGATCAAATCAACGCCTCCCAACCACTTCGCAAACAACTATGGCAACAGACCATACAACAGAAGATACGTAATCAATGCCATGTCTTGAAGTCGAAGACATCGTGTGAAACGCGTTGCATGAGTGAATGGGCCGCTTCTGTTCGCAGTGGCGATCCCGATAATCTCGAAGGCCGTGCCGCACACTATTATTGGCAACATCTATTCAGTTTCATACCCGGCTTTGCGCGCGACCGCGACGGCATAGCCCCCAATGCCATGCTAAACTATGGATATGCTATTCTGCGTGCTGTCGTGGCACGTGCCCTTGTTTCCAGTGGGATGCTTCCAACTTTGGGTATTCATCATCATAACCGATATAATGCCTACTGCCTGGCCGACGACATCATGGAACCATATCGTCCGTATGTCGATCGCATGATATTTGATATCGTATATGAGAAAGGAATAACTAACGAACTCACAAAAGAGATAAAGGCTCAACTTCTGACCATTCCCACGCTTGACATTTCTATTGATGGTCATCGTAGTCCTCTAATGATTGGAGTTACACAAACTACAGCATCACTATACCGATGCTTTTCTGGCGAGGCCCGCAAGATATCATATCCTGAAATGTAATAAAGATGACACGCTTTAGCGAATACCGAATTATGTGGCTTCTTGTACTCTATGACTTGCCAACTGAAACAAAGAAAAATATGCATGACGCAGCGTTGTTCCGCAAAAGACTACTTCAAGATGGTTTTACAATGTTTCAATTTTCGTCATATATTCGTCATTGTGCCAGTGCGGAAAATGCAGAAGTACATAAAAAACGTGTCCATTCAATTCTTCCGCCAGAAGGAAAAGTTGGGATGATATGTCTTACCGATAAACAATTTGGTGAGATGGAACTTTTTTTCGGACGAAAACCCAAGCCGCCGTCTGCCCCAGGACAACAGCTTGAGTTGTTCTAATCCCAAATAGGTTTTGGCAATGTTTTGCTTGAAACCGCCATTGCCCCAGACAATCTCGTGAAAAAACTACTCGATTATAATTTTTGATGCGGTTGCCCTGAGGATAAACCATCTATAAACAGAAAAAGGAAACTCAGCCTATGGCATGAATTCCCTTTTCTTTTTGCATGATTTTTTTCTTTCTGCTTTCCTTTGCAATTCTTTGTTTTTGTGATTGATAGAATAGATAAGTTGTTTATCAATCATACAAAGGTACTAATTTTCAAGCAAATCACAACAACTCGTGTACGCGCTATTTCTGCTCCTCTGTTGTTTATCAATCATACAAAGGTACTAATTTTCAAGCAAATCACAACAAGGTTCTTAATAATAATGCTTCTGGTGATGTTGTTTATCAATCATACAAAGGTACTAATTTTCAAGCAAATCACAACTATACCAGGTAGAGACGGACAAAATGTTTGTTGTTTATCAATCATACAAAGGTACTAATTTTCAAGCAAATCACAACAGAGTGAAAGGCGCTGCTGCACGTTGTAGGGTTGTTTATCAATCATACAAAGGTACTAATTTTCAAGCAAATCACAACTCATAACGGCCGCTAACGCACGATTATAAGTTGTTTATCAATCATACAAAGATACTAATTTTCAAGCAAATCACAACGTAATCGGTGAGGAGGAGGACAAAGCGTAACCACTCTGCGTTGGATGTGGGTGTCAGGGGGAGTCGTTGTGATAACTCTCTTGTCATGAGTGGCGTAGGGTTATTTCTGTTGTTCCCATTGTTCTACGCGGTGCTGATAGCGGTGGTTGGCGGCGCAGAGGGCGTCGTCGGCGTTGATGCCGTGGCGGTGAGCTTGATGGAGCAGGCGCAGCAGCGCATCACCGAAGGCCTGTTCGCTGGCGAAGATGGCATCGTCGTCTATTAGGCCGCGGTCTATGCCGTCGGGCTCGCCGTAGCCTATGCCTTCGGCCTTCTCCTGCATGCGTACCGCCTTGACGAGGGGTGGCAGAGAGGCTGGCACACCCTCGAGGACCGAATGGCGTCCTTCACGCATCTTGACTTTCTCCCAAGGCAGCTGCTCGCCGCCAGAGAAGATATGGGGGTGGCGGCTAATGAGCTTGTCGCTCACGGCATCTGCCACGTCGGCAAGTGTGAAGTGGCCGCCATCGGCAGCTATCTTGGAATAGAAATAAATGTGCAGAAGGATGTCGCCGAGTTCTTTCTTGAGGTCGGCATAGCAGCGGCTGTCGTCAGGATGTTCTGTAGTGGCTATGATGGCTTCGCTGAGCTCATAGACCTCCTCGATGCTGAGGTAGCGGAGGCTGGCGAGTGTCTGTTGGCGGTCCCACGGGCACTCTTGGCGTAGGCGGTCGAGGATGTCGCTAAGCCGTTGCAGTGACTGTTGTTGTTTGTCTCGTTGTTCCACGTTTACTCCTTTCTCTGTGTGAGTGGTGCCCTGTCATGCGTATGGCGTAGGCAGGGGCATAAAGTGCGGCGACTCATATTCTCCTTACCTCGCCGATGCCGTCGATGGATTTGAGTTTTTCGATAAGGTTGTTGAGGACTTCGAGGTCGTTGACATATACCATGATGACGCCACGACCGACGCCTTCAGAGGCCTCAATGGTCACGGCACGGATATAGAGGTCCATGTCCTCAGAGATGAGGCGAGAAATCTCCTGAAGCAGGCCTTTGCGGTCTATCATGGTGATAGAGATGCCGGTGAGGAAGGACACCTGCTCGCCTTCGCGCCATTTGGCTCGCACTATGTGGTTCTCGTGGCTTGCCATCTCGTTCATAGCCACCTTGCAGTTGGTGCGGTGTACCACGATTTTGCCATCGCTGACGATACCCACCACTTGGTCGCCCTGCACGGGATTGCAGCAAGGGGCGGGTTCGGTCTCGAAGCGCTCGAAGTCCTTCTCCAGTAGGAAGGCGCGAGCGTTGGCGGAGTTGTAGGTCTCATGGATAGGGGCATCGACTTTCTTCTTGCGGCTGTCGAAGAGGTCTTTGTACTGGTCGAGGAAGAGCAGGCGTGGTGTGCCTTGCTCCTTTCCGAAACAGAGGGACATCTCTTTCTCGCTTACCTGTCCGGTGGCGAGTTTGTAGTATAGGTCGATGTCGTTTGTCAGCTTGACGTAGTGGCGTAGGCGCGCAAAGTTGTTCTGCGTGTTGGGCACTTTCAGCTTGTTGCAGAGTTCTGCGAAGCGTTGCATGCCTTCGTCGCGGTAGTTCTTGCGTTTGTCGCGAAGCCAGTCGCGCAGACATTCTTTGGCATGAGGCGTATTGGCCTGTTCAATCCACTCCTCGGTGGGTTCGGCACGTTTGCTTTTGAGGACCTCCACTTGGTCGCCGCTATGCAGCACATAGCCTATAGGCACGACGCGTGCGTTGACTTTGGCTCCGATGCAGTGCAGTCCCAGCTCGGTGTGGATGGCGAAGGCGAAGTCGAGTACCGTGCTGTGGGCAGGGAGAGTGATGGTCTCCCCCTTGGGGGTGAAGATGTAAATCTCGTGGGTGTAGAGCGTTTGCTTGAATTCCTCCACCACGTCGAGGGCGCTCTTTTCGCGGTTTTCAAGGCTGCTGCGTATCTGCATAAGCCATTCCTCCACGGGGTTATGCTCTATGTCCTCTTCGGGGTGCTGCTCTTTGTAGAGGAAGTGCGCCGCCATGCCTTTTTCGGCAATCTTGTCCATGCGCTCGGTGCGTATCTGAACCTCTACCCAACGGCCTATAGGGCTCATGACGGTGGTATGGAGCGACTCGTAGCCGTTGTTCTTGGGCGTTGTAATCCAGTCGCGAAAACGGTCGGGGCGAGGGCGGAACTGTCTTGAAATGAGTGAATAGACCTTAAAGCACTCTTCCTTCTCGTGTTCGGCTGGCACATCGAGGATGATGCGCATGGCGTAGAGGTCGTATATCTCATCAAATGCTACCCCTTTGTTCTCCATCTTTTTCCAACAGGAATAGACCGACTTGACGCGGGTCTTTATGCGATACTGGTAGCCGTTGGCATCAAGGAGCTCGCGGATGGGCGTGGTGAAGCAGATGCGTAGCTGCTGCTCGGTGACGCCGGTATTGGCTATCTTGGCGGCAATCTCGCCATAGCGGATGGGGTTGGTATATTTCATGACGAGCTCTTCGAGCTCGGTCTTGATGTTGTAGAGTCCCAGTCGGTGAGCTAGAGGGATATAGAAGTACTGGGTCTCTGACGAGATGGCCAATTTCTTGGTGTCCTTCATCGAGTCGAGGGTACGCATATTGTGCAGACGGTCGCAGAGTTTGAGGAAGATGACATAGACATCGTCGCACATGGAGAGGAGAATCTTGCGGTAGTTCTCCGCCTGCTTTGACACGTCGGCCTGTTTGACTATCACGTCCTCTATCTTGGTGACGCCATCCACGATGCGTGCCACGCGGTCGTTGAAGAGCTCGCGCAGTTCGTCAAGGGTTATCTCGGTGTCTTCCACCACGTCGTGCAGCAGTGCACATTCTACGGCGATGGGGCCGAGCCCCACCTCTTTGACGGCGATGAGAGCCACCGCCAACGGATGGAAGATATAGGGTTCGCCCGACTTGCGGCGGGTGCCGCTATGTGCCTTTTTGGCAAGAGTATAGGCTCTGAAGATGTCTTCTTGGTCTTTGTCCGACAGTTGCCGCAGGTCGTTGCAGGCAGCTATCAGTTCGTCGTATTTAGCTTGTATCTCACGTTCTTCGCGTTCTTCGTCAATCTGATACATAGTTGATAGTTTTGTTTGTTGTAGAAAGATGTGTTTTGTTGCGGGTGCCGGCGTTATCAGAACAACGTCCATGCCAGCAGTGCCACAGCTGAGAGGCCTATGCTCAGGCCTCCCACAAAATAGACCCCCTCGTTGGTGGCGCGCACGCCTGCCGAGCCGCCGAGGAACGCCAACTTGCTGTGGTTGACAAAAGAGTTGGCAGCGACGCGCACGCCGACCTCGCCGCCGAAGCCTTCGCCTATCGCCAAACCGCCGTAAAGATGCCAGTCCGTACTGGTCCAGGGCGACGAAAGTCGATATTCGGCACCGCCGGCGAACCATTCGCAACTCCCGCCATGCTGCCATGTAAGATAGCCTCCCCACACCTCAGGCACATAGGCTCCCGTGACACCTATGGCTGAAGTGCCACGCCCCGCAAGGATAGACATCTCGATAAATACGGTGCAGAAGTCGTGACCGAAATAGTAGATGGGGTTGCGTTTGCCCTTCTGCATACCCTCTGGCGCATAATAGTCTTCCACGCCGTCTTCGGGGACGGCTATAGCCGAAGAGTCGAAGGCAGGGACGGCAACCTGTGAGCGCGCCACACTGTCACTCTGTGCATTAACAACATAGGATACTGCAAGCAAAAGCAGCACTACAGACAGTTTAGAACAATGAAGTTTCATAGAAAAGTGACGATTAAGAAACTTGCAAAAGTACAATTTTTAGCAATCATTTGCCAATATTTTTATATACTGCTACTTTTTTTGTACCTTTGCCTGCCGAGAAACCGATGATAAATAAACGAACATGGACCTTCCCTCGATAGCTATGCAACGTGCCGTGGAGCAGCTGTCGCACCTGCCGGGTGTTGGCAAGCGTTCGGCGTTGCGCTATGCCATGCACCTGATGAACATGAGCGACAGCGATGTGCGTGATTTTGCCGATGCTGTGTTGCGGCTCAAGAGCGATGTGCATCACTGCCATATATGCCACAACCTAAGCGATAGCGATACCTGCACTATCTGCGCCAGCAGCAAGCGACAGCGTGGCGTGATATGCGTTGTGGAGAACGTGCAGGAGGTTATGGCTATAGAGAACACGCAGCAATATCGCGGACTCTATCATGTGCTGGGAGGGGTGATTTCGCCTATAGATGGTGTGGGCATCCATGACCTCACCATTGATGCGCTCATAGAGCGTGTGCGCAACGGACAACCTGACCCTGTTGACGAGGTAATCCTCGCTCTGCCAACCACTATGGAGGGTGACACCACCAACTTCTACCTTCATAAGCAGCTGGCACCTCTTGGCGTAAAGATTACCACTCTTGCCCGTGGCGTGGCCATAGGCGACAATCTCGAATATACTGACGAGATAACCCTTGGTCGTTCTATCCTCAATCGCGTGCCCTTCGGCGGGTGAAATATATGGGTCGAATGGCGATAGATGTGTTGTTAGGATTTCAGTTCACCATCCTTGATTAGTTGTAGCGTTTTCTCAGCAGCGCGTTGTTCGGCGGCTTTGATGGTGTAATCAATAGCTGTGGCTGTCTGCTGGTCACCAACCATGGCGCACACCTCATATTGGCGGCGGCTGCCGCCTTCTATGGGTATGATGTTTATCACGCGGAATGTTACCTTGCGGTGCCGTTTCTGCCCCCAGTTGAGAAGGCGTCCTTTGTGATTGACCACGGTCTGCGTCAGCTCGTCAATGTTGACATAAGGCAGGATGATGCGGTCGATTACGGTGTGGCGAGTGAAGCGGTACCCTTTTTCGAGGTATATGGCGCCAATGAGTGCTTCGAAGGCATCGCCTTCCATAGACTTGAAAACTCCCTGCACATCGTCGCGATAGTGTATCAGGTCGTGCAATCCTATGCGATGAGCGATACGGCCGAGATTGGCACGCGAGACGATTTTGGAGCGTGTCTCGGTGAGGAAGCCTTCATCGGCCGTCGGGTATTTTTTGTATAGGTATTCCGCCACGATAGCTCCCAGCACGGCATCGCCGAGATATTCGAGACGTTCGTTGTTGACACGATGCCCGCTGTCGCCGTTTTCGGAGCACGACTTATGGATGAAGGCCACATCATATACACGCTTGTTGTGCGGTGTGTAGCCCAGTATGTTTCGGAAAAAATGATAAAAAGCCTTGTCCTCTTTCTTATGCCACCACCACATAAACACCCTGTATGAAACTACATCTTGCGGAAAGCAAGAGTGACATTGTGTCCGCCGAACCCGAAGGCGTTGCTTAGAGCGAAATGAATGTTGCGCTGTTTGGCCTCTTTGCCGAACGAGTAGTCGAGTTCGGGCAGAGCGGGGTCGTCGGTGAAATGGTTGATAGTGGGAGGCACGAGACCATTGTACAATGCCAGTACCGTTGCCACGGCTTCTGCGGCACCAGCGGCTCCCAGCATGTGTCCGGTCATCGATTTAGTCGAGTTGATGGCAATATCTTTGGCGTGCGGTCCAAAGAGGTTGGCGATGCCGGTAGATTCAGCGATGTCGCCCATAGGTGTCGAAGTGCCATGTGTGTTGATATGGTCCACATCGTTAAGGCTCATCTCCGACTCTTCGACGGCAAGCCGCATAGCCATGGCGGCGCCTCTGCCGTCGGGATGTGGCGCAGTGATATGGTGGGCGTCGGCGGTGAGGCCATAGCCCGTCAGTTCTGCATAAATCTTGGCTCCACGAGCCTTGGCATGTTCATATTCCTCGAGCACCAATGCTGCAGCTCCTTCGCCCAGCACGAAGCCGTCGCGGTCCCTATCGAACGGACGCGACGCCGTCTGCGGGTCGTCATTGCGCGTGGAGAGAGCGCGCATCACCCCAAAGCCACCTATGCCCATCTCTATCACGGCTGCTTCGGAACCACCAGCAATGATGGCGTCAGCCTTGCCGAGACGGATAGTGTTGAACGCATCGGCAATAGCCACGCCCGAAGTGGCGCAGGCTGCCGTGGTGGCATAGTTGGGACCTTGCAGGCCATGGCGTATGGAGATATATCCGGCGCAGATGTCGGTGATGGTGCGCGGGATGAGAAAGGGACTGAAACGAGGGACACAGCCGCCACGTTGGAACTCCATGGCCTCGTCTTGGAATGAGCGTACGCCGCCCATGCCAGAGCCCCAAATGACGCCGACTCGTGAACGGTCAATATTGTCGTCTGTCCAGCCGGCATCGGCGATTGCTTCGTCGGCAGCAACCAAGCCATATTGCGTAAAGAGGTCGAGAGTGCGCCCCTCTTTGCGGTCAAAAAAATCGGATGTCTCAAAACCCTTCACCTCGCAGGCAATCTTGCACTTGTAGGGTTCGGGGTCGAAACGAGTAATAAGGCTTGCGCCGCTTACGCCAGTTGACAATCCCTGCCAAAAGGCAGCAACGGTGTTGCCAATGGGCGTAAGGGCGCCAAGCCCTGTTACGACAACTCTTTTCAGTTCCATAGATACTGAAAGGGGTAATGGTCAATTACTGATGCGCAGCTTTGAATGCATCGGGATTCTCGATGAAATCGATAGCATCACCAACAGTAGTGATTTTCTCGGTGAGCTCTTCAGGAATTTGAATATCAAACTCTTTCTCAAGCTCCATAATCAACTCGACGGTATCCAACGAATCGGCACCAAGATCGTTAGTGAAACTGGCCTCTCTCTTGACCTGAGCGGCATCAACACCGAGTTTATCAACGATAATCTCAGTTACTTTTTGTGCAATTTCTGACATTTTTATCGATTTATTGGTTAAACGAAAGTGCAAAGAAACGAAAAAAAAAAACAAACATAAACAATTTTCCATTCAACCGACCTGTGTTAAAAAGTCTAAAATATTGCTGGATAGGGAGATAACCACAGTTTAATTTTTATTAATTTTTCTTAAAATACAATTAAATCATGTGATATGCGTTTAATAAAATGTACTTCGAATGTTAAAAAAACTACTGTACCATGCAAAAGAAAATACGTCTTGCCATCTTGGGGTCCGGCAATGGCACGAATGCTCAGCAGATATGCGAATATTTTGCCTCAAACGAAAACATAGAGGTGGCCTGCATCATATACAACCGTCGCGAAGCCTATATAGCACAGCGCGCCGCACAACTCGGCATAGAGTCACACTATTTTAACAAACGCGATTTCGAAGGTGATGCCGTTCTCACTTATCTGCGAGAGAAAGAGGCTGATTATGTTATTCTTGCCGGCTTCCTGCTCCTTGTGCCGGACAACTTGTTGCAGGCTTTCCCCAGTCGCATTATCAATATCCATCCCGCCTTGCTGCCTAAATATGGCGGCAAAGGCATGTATGGAGAGCATGTGCACAAGGCTGTTATTGCCAATCATGAGAGCGAGAGCGGCATAACCATCCATGTGGTGGACCAGCACTACGACCGCGGCACCACGCTGTTTCAGGCACGATGCACCGTTACGCCGCAGGACACGCCGGATAGCCTTGCTGCCAAAATACATCTGTTGGAGCAGGAACATTTCCCCAAGGTCATAGAGTCCTACATAAGGGAGAATCAGCACTAATAGAGCGAAAAAAGACCACGGCGATGCGTATAGCTGTCAATACCCGACTGCTCATAGAGAGCAAGATGGACGGCATAGGATGGTTCACCGCCGAGACTATGCGTCGCATTGTGATACGGCATCCGGAGCATGACTTCTTCTTCTTCTTCGACCGTAAGCCCTCCGCGCGGTTTCTATTTGCAGACAATGTCCATCCCGTTGTGCTCTGTCCGCCAGCGCGCCACCCCCTGCTGTGGCATATCTATTTTGAATACAGCACACTATGGGCCATACGCCACTATGGCATAGACCTCTACCTCTCTACGGATGGCTTTATGCCGTTGCATGCCGGCGTGCCTACGCTCAACGTGATTCACGACCTTAATTTTGTGCATAGCCGTGGCAACCTACGCCCTTCGCATCAACGCTATTATGACTACTTTTTCCCTCGCTATGCGCAACGAGCCACGCGGATTGCCACGGTGTCGCAGTTTTCGCGCACGGACATTGCCAACACATATAGTATTGATGCCGACAAGATAGACGTGGTGTACAACGGTGCCCACGAGGGCTATCATCCGCTGACGGCAGGCGAGCAGCAGCAAGTGCGTCAGCAGTACACCGAGGGGAGGGCGTTCTTCCTCTTTGTCAGCACTATCCATCGTCGCAAGAATCTGCAGGGACTCCTGCGTGCCTTTGACATATATAAGGATAAAATGCAGGACGATGTGCAACTCGTTGTGGTAGGGTCGCGCCAGTACTGGTCAGGCGAGCCTGCTGATGCCTATGCCGCAATGCGTCATAGCGCCGATGTGCATCTGATAGGCCATATCGCTCCCGAGCAGCTGTCAAGGGTTATGGCATCGGCGATAGCATTAGTATATCCCTCATTTTTCGAAGGATTCGGCATCCCTATAATAGAAGCCTTCAATGCCGAGACAGCAGTGATAACCTCCACCGTAACCTCAATGCCGGAGGTGGCTGGCGATGCCGCCTTGCTCGTTGAGCCACACGACGAGCAGCAGATAGCCTCCGCCATGTTGCGTTTGGCCACCGACAAGGCGTTGCGCGACGACCTCATAGAGCGGGGTCGCCGTCGTCGCCAACTCTTCGGATGGGACCGGTCGGCGTCACTCCTGTGGCAAAGCATCGAAAAAACACTTAACCGATGAGACACACACTCCTCATAACCCTCCTCATGTTGCTGACGCCTCTGCTGCTGGCGCAGCAGGACAACCTTGTCTATAACCCTTCCTTTGAGGACTATCTGAGTTGTCCGCGTCGCATCGAGGCCACAGGTCAACTCACTATCGTCGAGGGATGGTACCAGCCCACAGGTGGCAGCGCCGACTATTTCAACCGCTGTGGGACGCCCACCTGCAGTGTGCCACGCAACAAGATGGGCTACCAACAGCCACATAGCGGCAACGGCTATTGCGGCATCTACTGCAACAAGACCGAATATCGCGAATACCTGCAGACCGAGCTGCGCCAACCTCTTGCAGCTGGGTGCACCTACCGCCTGACCTTCTATGTCAGCCTTTCCGAGTATTCTACCTGCGCCGTTGCCACCATGGGTGGTCTGCTCACCGCCTACCGTGCAGAAGATACTGCCCGCTGCATGCTCACTCACCGCGAGGAACGCGAGATAGGTGCTGGCATGAGGCAGGTGATTTCCACCACCTTCATCCCGCAGGTGCAGAACTCCATAGACACACCGCTCACCGACTGGCGTCGCTGGACGCGCATCAGCGGCACCTTCACCGCCAAGGGTGGTGAACGCTTCCTGACGATAGGCAATTTTGCGACGGCAACCAAATCGGGCATCACCGTGCCCGACTCGTTGAAACCCCAACTAACAGGGGCATACTATTTTATTGATGATGTGGAGCTGGTCCTCATCAACTGCCCGCCAGATAAACCTAAGACAGCCCCTGCGGCCGACGACCCCCTGTTCGACCCTGCCAAGCTCACTACGGGTAGCACCATCGTGCTGCGCAACATCTTTTTTGATTTCGACAAAAGCACGTTGCTCCAAAAGTCATTCAACGAGCTGCAGAAGCTCATAGCGCTCCTTGAAGCTCACCCGCACATGAAGATAATGGTGGTAGGCCATACGGATAATCAGGGTAGCAACGCCTATAACCAACGCCTCTCCGAGCAACGTGCCAACGCCGTAGTGGAATATCTGGTGATGAAAGGCATCGACGGCAGGCGGTTGAAATCAAAGGGACGCGGTGCCTATGAGCCTATCGACGTGAACACCACCGAGCAAGGACGTGCCAACAACAGGCGTGTGGAGGTGAAAATCCTCAATATGTGAGGACTCATACGACAAGGAGCCAAGAAAACAGAATACCGAGAGCCACGGAAGTAACCCCCTGCATCCGCATCACGGAACGTATCCGCAGATGTGGCTGGCCGTTTGCTATTTCTAACGAATCTTCTGTTTTAACCACCTCACCATGATGGGTGATAGGCTCATCATAAAAGAACTCCGAAATATGACACCCAAGATAATCTGCAATCTTCCGAAGTGTCTCGTACTGTGGGTTGCGAGTGTTGTAAATAATGTTAGGCAAGGTATCTGGTGAATATCCCATGCCCACACTAACTTACTTGACTGAAAATCCATATTTTTATAACACCCTGTATATCCATAAATTATACGAATATGTATAACTTTTTGTATCTGTAAATACAAAAATAGAACCTATTATTTTTTCTTGTTCCGCACGCAGGAATTTACTTTTTATCATAAAAAGTGTATATTTGCATCGTAGAATAATTTGTTCTGCCATATACCAACCAAATAATACTATGAGATTATGACAAAAGACATACAACCACGCAAAGGCATCGGCGAATTGCTGTTTGACATGCCTATCGAAAAGATTGTCTCGCTGCTTGGCAAAGCCGACGAAGTGGAGAGTATCGAGAATGCTGCCGATGAGCCTACCACAGTGCTCCACTATGACGGGCTGACACTCTTCTGCGAAGGCGAAGACCCCGTACTATCATGTATCGACATCAGCGGTGACGACTACACCCTCTTCGGCAAGCAGATTTTCGACATGAATGAGCAAGAGATTGTTCGTCTCATGGTGGACCATCAATACTATGAACAGGATGTGGATGACGAGGACTGGGGCGAACGCCGCGTCACCTTTGCCGAAGGCAACATAGATTTCTTTTTCGAGGACGACGAACTGCTCTCGGTGATTATCGGTAAATAAAATGCCCAAAAACATTCTCCTCGCCACAGCCTATATGCCCCCCGTAGCCTATATGGCTCTGGTGGCACAGGCTCAAAACGTTTCCATCGAGGTATGCGAGACCTATCCCAAGCAGACCTATCGCAACCGCTGCACGTTGCTCACCGCTGGCGGCCTGCTCGACTTGACGGTGCCCGCAGTGCGTACTAACGGCAACCATACTATGACGGCAGACATAGGCGTCTCCTATGCCGAGGCATGGAATGTGCGTCACTGGCGTGCCATTGAATCGGCCTACAGCGCAGCTCCCTATTTTCTCTACTACCGCGACAAACTGCAACAACTGCTCTACGCACGCTATGAGCGACTAATAGACCTCAACAGCGCACTCCTTGACTACATTATGCACAGCATGAAGATTGAGTCCGCTATAACCCGCTCGACAGATTTCGTCCCCCCAACCGCCGATGCTGACGACTACCGCTACAGCCTCACGCCAAAAAGCACACTACCAGCAGAATGGTTCGACAATTATTGTCAGGTATTCTATACTAAATTCCCATTCCAGCACAACCTTTCGTCCCTCGACCTCCTTTTCAACCTCGGGCCAGAAAGTGCGTCATACCTGAAGCGTACCTCTACGCGCATAGAGCAACTGCAATAAGTGCTCGCTCTCTGTGTACGAAATATTTGCAAAAAAAATGTACATTTGCACTCGGTTTTGATATGGCTGATATGCTTTGGCCAACGATGGAATATATAATAATCAAAAAGATATAAATATGAAAAGAGAAATAGTGTGTAGTGGCATCCGCCCCACAGGCAATCTGCATTTGGGCAACTATTTTGGTGCTTTGCGCAATTTCGTCAAGATGCAGGATGAGCATGACTGCTACTTCTTCGTAGCAGACTATCACTCGCTCACCACACACCCCACCCCCGACAACCTCTACGGCAATGCACGACAGATACTCGTCGAATACCTCGCTGCCGGACTCGACCCCAACAAAGCAACCATCTATCTGCAGAGCGACCTGCCAGAGACCATAGAGCTCTACCTCTTCCTCAACATGAACGCCTACCTCGGCGAGCTGGAACGCGTCACCTCCTTCAAGGACAAAGTGCGCCAAAACCCCAACAACGTCAACGCCGGACTCCTCACCTACCCCACCCTCATGGCCGCCGACATCCTTATACACAAAGCCACCAAAGTGCCCGTAGGCAAAGACCAAGAGCAACATCTGGAGATGACACGCACCTTCGCTCAACGCTTCAACAACATGTATAAGAGCGAGGTGTTCCCACTGCCGCAAGCATTCAACTTCGGCGGCGAGCTGGTGAAGATTCCCGGCCTCAACGGCACTGGCAAAATGGGCAAATCCGAAGGCGAGGGCAACGCTATCTTCCTCAACGACAGCCCTGAAGCAATACGCAAAAAAATTATGCGCGCCAAGACCGACAGTGGCCCAACGGAGATGAACCAACAGAAACCCATGGAGATAGAAAACCTCTTCACACTGCTCAAGGTTGTTTCTTCACCCGATACGGTAGAGTATTTCGACGACCTCTACAACCGTTGCCAGATACGCTATGGCGACCTCAAGAAACAGCTGGCAGAAGACATGGTGGCTTTCACCGAACCTTTCCGCCAACGCATAGCCGAAATATCGGGCAATGAAGACTATCTGCGCTCAATCATGGACCACGGCAAAGAGAAAGCACGTGAAAACGCACGCAAGACTCTCAACGAGGTGCGTCACGTGATAGGCTATCGCAACTAAAAGCATGCAAACGGGCATCGCACCATTGCAAACATGCCGCTGATGACACGATAAAAACATAAGACCATGGAAAACGCCACACCACACTATGTCCTCCTTGACGGGCTACGTGGTGTGGCTGCTTTATCAGTACTCGTTTACCATCTCTTCGAGGGTGTCGCCTTTGCCGCCGGCAGCTCGGAGCAGATGATGTTTCACGGATTTCTGGCTGTCGATTTCTTCCTTATCCTCTCGGGCTTCGTCATGGGACACGCCTACGATAGCCGCTGGCACTCAATGTCTTTCGCCTCCTTTGCCCGCCGTCGCCTCATACGCCTGCACCCCATGGTAATACTCGGCGTAATAATAGGCCTCATCGTATTTCTTTCTCAAGGAGCACAACGATGGGACGGCACAACCATGCCTCCGCATATTATAGCTCTCGGCACACTCCTCGCCCTACTGCTACTCCCCTCGCCCGCTGCCACCGACCTGCGGGGCAACACCGAGATGTTCTCACTCAACGGCCCCCACTGGTCACTTTTCTACGAATACCTTTTCAATGTCATCTATGCCCTCCTGCTACGCCGCCTCGCCACACGCTGGTTGCGCCTCTGGCTGGTTGCCGACGGCATAATGCTACTGGCCTATACCGTCATGGGAGACGATGGCACCTTAGGCGTAGGCTGGTCCTCTTCGCCGCTCAATATGCTTGGCGGGCTGCTACGCGTCGGCTTCGACTACCCCATGGGACTGCTCCTCGCACGCCGTTTCAGCAAACATCGCCCTGCCACGCTATCCTCTGCACTCATCTTCCCTCTATCTGCAATCATTGTCGTAGCGTTGCTCTCCATGCCTTCACTACATGCCTTTAATCCATACTACGAACTCTGCTGCACAGCTCTGGCTTTCCCTCTTATAATCTGGACCGCAGCACGCGCCAAAGACAACCGTATGGACAACCTTGCCACCTCACTCGGCGACATCTCCTATCCACTCTACGCCATACACTATCCACTCATTTACCTATACATCGGGTGGCTCATGGCTGGCAGCAGCCCCTTCGGCAACAGCACATGGCTCACGCCTACCGTCTTAGGTCTCATTGCCATCATCATGGCGGCACTCGCCACACGCTACTATGATAAACCTATTCGCCGATGGCTTGCTCAACATTTCAACAAAGAATAACACATAAAAAAAAACCTCGCCTACAGGCAAGGTCTTTTTTTTAATTCTTTATAAAAGAATTACTGAGCGTTCTCAACGGGAGCGACCTCAGCAGCAGCGGTGGTGTCAGCCACAACTTCTTCCTCAACGGGAGCTGCAACCTCTTCGGTGGTAGGCTCGGTGCACTCAGCGTTCTCCTCAGCAGGCTTATTGTTGTTGCAAGCGGCGAAAGCGAACATACCGGCAACAGCCATGCAGAACATAATCTTTTTCATCTTTGTAATTTTTAAAGGTTATAATTTAAAAGTTTATATTTCTTGTTAGAAATCAAGTGCAAAAGTACACTAATTTAATTTACAAGCAAATGAAAAAGTTAAAACAAATGTTAAAAGGACTGTAAACTATTGATATATAGGTCTAAATACTTTTTATTTTACATGCAAAAATAGTATTATTGAACCTATTTTATGCCATTCGGCAAATATTTTTTCTGCATTTTAGCAACCACCCATTATCACTCCATAAGTCAATCACTCCTCAGCATAAAAAAACGAAAAAAGAGGAATAATACATAATAATCTCAGCTATTACTCTTTTTTTGCTAACTTTGCAATGAAAAACCATAGAGCCACAAATCAATATACATAATTAACCTAATGGGCAAAGTAATCATCATCAGTGGGGCATCGTCCGGATTTGGCAAAGAAACCGCCGAACTACTATCAAGCAATGGACACACCGTTTACGGCATCAGCCGCCGAGGCATGGCAGGCAATGGCGTGATAGGCATTGCCCTCGATGTGCGAGATGTCGCCGCCATCCATCAGCAGGTAGCGGCAATAGCTGAACAGGAAGGGCGCATCGATGTGCTTATCAACAATGCCGGCATGGGTATAGGCGGAGCCCTCGAACTGGCCACAGCCGATGAGATAGACCTACAGATGGGGACCAACTTCATGGGTTGCGTCAACCTCTGTCAGGCCGTTCTGCCATACATGAGAAGTGCACGCCACGGACGCATCATCAATGTTAGCTCCATCGGCGGCGTCATGGGGCTGCCTTACCAAGGTTTCTATTCGGCATCAAAATTCGCCATAGAAGGCTTTTCCGAAGCCCTCGCCGCCGAAGTACGACGCTTCGGGATAGATGTATGCCTCGTCGAACCAGGCGATTTCGCCACAGGCTTCACAGCCTCGCGTCGCAACAGCCAAGCCACACTCAATGACCCCGACTACGGCCCTGTATTCAAACACAGCCTCTCTCTGATTGAGAAAGAAGAAAACAGTGGGTTGAAACCTGCTAAAATGGCGCATCGCCTGCTAAAGATAGTAGAATGTAAACGCCCGCGTTTCCGCTATGTGGTAGCCAACCTCGAACAATGGGCCTCCGTAGTCCTCAAACACATCATCCCTGGCAACTGGTTTGTAGGCATTCTGCGCGACTACTATAAAAGCTAACAGTGTAATCCTAATTATCGCCAAACCCTATAAAAGTCGCCCGAAATCTTGTCGCTACTATCAATAAAAATCGTTATATTGATATCATCCTGCACCACACTACTCCCCATTCTGTCCAAGAGAGCAAGTGTAACTATCTTTTTAACGAGGGCTGTCTTTATCATTTTTAAGACTTCTTTTACATTGTGTTTTTTTCGACCTTCAAAATATTGAAAGAATTGAAACAGACTGCCTATTTTGATGGCAAGACAGGGAACAAATCACGCATTACCGCACAAACAATCGTTTAATCGGATAACAAACTATGTTCCTCTTGAATTATAAAGGCTCCCTTTAACACTCATACAATGCGAGGGGCAAGCCATAGGCTTACCCCTCGCATTGTAAGTATCATAGATTCAGTTGTTTCTCATATCTTCATTCCCCACACGGCACGTTGCATCAAGGGGTCAGCCTGAAACTGCGTCTCCCATATCTTCACCGCCTCATTACCAATGATTTGCGGATTACTATACGATGTCGTGACACCATCGCGGATAGCGTTGCGATTCATCTCGGCATAGTATATGCTATGCACACCACGTTTCTGCCAATCGGGATGAACGCCATTGAGAAGCAAGTCGATAGTGTCGAACTGTCGCAATGCCTTCAAGATATGATACCAACCAAAGGGGAAGAGATGTCCGTTGGCCTTTTTGTATGCCGCGCTAAGGTCGGGGATGGCGAGACCAAAAGCCACAAGGTTGTCATCCTTGTCAACCACAAAATTAGCATAATCAAGATTGACGAAAGGAAAATATTCTTTTATATATACGTCTATCTCCTTGTCAGTCATCGGGACGAAATCGTAGAGGTCCTTGAACGACTCATTGATTGTCAGGAAGAACTTGCGAGCGTATGGATATATCTCTTTGCGACTCTTGAAGTGCAGCAGACGCACTCCGAACTTCTGCGCCACAATGCCATTGATACGCGCCACCTTGTCGGGCACAGGCTGGTTAGCCGGAATCTTATACTGCTGCCAGCGACATTTCACCTCCATGCCCATACGTTCTACAAAACGTACATAGTATTCGGGATTATAGAGCGTTGAGATATTCTGACGAGCATCGAAATTATCTGTAACCCAGCACTCCTTGTCCATATCAGTAAAGCCAAACGGTCCCTCTATCTCCTCCATGCCATGCTTGCGACCATAATCGGCCACAGTATTGATAAGCGCCTCAAAGACTTCGTAATCCTCTATGAAGTCGCACCAGCCAAAACGGACAGACTTCTTATTCCAGTGCTCATTGACCGTCCTATTTATGATTGCCGCCACACGTCCTACAATCTCACCACCACGATAGGCAAGATAGAGCGCACAATCACAATGCTCCCACGACGGATTCTTGGGAGTCAACAACTTCACCTCATCACTATTCAAAGGAGGTATGTATGTGGGCACATCCTTAAAAAGCTTGTTCGGAAAAGCAATGAATTTGCGCAACGCGCTACGGCCTTGCACCTCCTTGATTACAATATTCTCATTCATATAGCATATATTTGATTTCATGTTCCTTACACCTCTCACCATCCACCAGCACATCGTTTCCCATAGCCTATAACCTTTGCAAAGATACTGCTTATTTTTCAATTATTAACATATTTTTTCAAAATCCACTCCCACCCATGATGTTAAACATACATCCGATGATGTCGCCAGAAGTATATGATGTCAAGCTAAAATAACTTCGAATATCATACCCCGCAATAGCAAAACGACATCAATACGCTTTCCCAATCTCGGAATGTCATACTCGAAGATGATCTGTCCCGATTCATCCTTCCACGGCATCAGCACCTGTTGCAGTAGCCGTATCTCGCCCATCCATGCCTCATCTGTCGTCGTTAAGGTATCACCATGATAGTTATTGTGGAGAGTACCCAAAACAGCCATCGCATCCTGATTTACAAAATCACCAAAAGAGGCCACATATAAACATCTATTTGACATATTTATTTTCTATTAGCCTTCAATATCAATTTGAACATTTTTTTACTTATCCATATTCATAGCACTCCCCCAACCTCGTTTACACCATGAAAATGAGAGAGTCGGAAATGGCTCCAAGAAGAGCCTAATTTCTTGAAACATTGTATGTTTTTGATATTTTATATCCACAGTGAGTAAATTTTACCACTCTAACGGCATCACATCCAATTTCTGCTATATTTGATAAGTATGTTCTCGTTTCGTAGTTCTAAGACTTAGACCTAAGACCACATAAAGATTTTGTGCATTTACCTTGCCACGTTTTATTGCCTCGTATATTTCACGTTGTCTATCAGTAAGTTTAATATTATTTACCTGGACATTTACCGTGCCATTATCTTGGGCAGTACTTGGACGGTCAAACTCCATTTCGGTTGTTCATTCTGCCATCAATGTCGCTTTCAGAATGAATGCATCGACATGGAATGATGCGATAGTACAACCTTTTGTTTCAAGTTCATTGCAGATACGGTCAATGCCTTCGCCAAACTCATTAACATACTTGTATGCTTTGAGGTATTGGGCAATCTTGGGATTACGAGAAAATGGGGTCTAATAGTCATTTTGCAGGCTGTGACACGTCAATAACCCAAGCAGGGCAAGCGGTTTGAGCGATTCAAAAAGGAATAGCAAAAGTTGGCTTGTGAAAAAGCTCTAATAGTCATTTTGCAGGCCGAGACGTGTCTGGTTGCCATATTTTTCCTTACTTTGCAGAAATTTAAAAGGAATGATATGCACAAAAAAAATGTCCGGCCTGTGGGTCT
>JAFSPS010000035.1 GCA_017451385.1 Bacteroidales bacterium | reverse complement strand
CATATCCCACTGACCACCCCAAGCAGCGTTCATAGCGTTGGGCTTTCCTTCTTTATCGTAAGTGCCGATAATCAGCACTGGTTGTGGTAGTAGCCACGCTGTAGACTTAAAACTCTTCATAATATTTGTTTTTAAATTCTCTTTTGCATAAATACATTTAAATATGGTGGCAAAATTACCAATAAATAGCGTAAAATCGCTATCTTTGCCATCAGTTTTGAGAATTATTAGGATTTTAAGATGGGTCACATCAAGATAATAAGAGGTTATGACGATAGATTTGTATATCAACGAAGCAAATGACTACGCACAGGATATCGGTGCGCCAATCTATCATCCCCACGTCTCGGTGATACACTATGACGAGGTTGGCGAGATACGGCACACGTTGAACAGGATCAGTTGCTACGGTATTTTTATGCAAGAGGAGTTCCCGGAAGGTCTGACTTATGGCATCGGAACCTATCATGAGGGCGACGGTTCTCTGATGGCTTATTCACCCGGACAGATATGCGGCAAACTGGATGACGGCACACGACGGCAATACCATGGTTGGGTGCTGCTGTTCGACAACGAGCTCATACAAGGTTCGCTCATCGAACAGAAGCTCGATGACTATCAGTTCTTTTCCTATCATTCAAACGAAGCGCTCATCCTGACTCCCGAGGAAAAAGACGTCCTGAGTCAACTCATGGCAAACTTACGCCGAGAACTGGAAACGCAGTCTCAGTCATTCGGGCATAATGAGATTATCAGAAATTACATTCTGCTTGTTCTTGACTACTGCAACCGTTTCTACTACCGCCAGTTCAAGGAGATGACAGCGGCAGGCAGCGACATTCTCAGCCGTTTTCAGCAGGTGTTGACCGATTATTATACGCGTGGTATGCAAAAGACGAACGGCTTACCCAGTGTGAAATACTGTGCCAGCGAACTATGTCTGTCGCCAAGCTATTTTTGTGACATCATCAGAGATGCCCTTGGCGAGAGTCCGAAGGACTACATACGCAATTTCGTGGTGATGCGTGCCAAGAATCTCATTCTTAGCGGCAAGACCATTGACAGGGTGGCCGAAGAACTGGGCTTTGAATACCCCCAGCACTTCTCTCGGATGTTCAAGAATGCAACAGGGCAGACCCCACGCCAATTCTTCGACCGTCAACGAAAATAATAAAAAAACTCATTTCGGGTAGTTTTGTCCGTAATCTGTCTATGCGGGTTATGGAATTTTCGCCGTACCTTTGCAGCTGATTTTAAAACAAGACAGAAATGAGACCATACATTATTTGCCACATGATGGCTTCGCTCGACGGCAGGATAGACTGCGAGATGACCGAGCAGATAGACGACACCAACCATTACTATGAGGCTTTGGCACAACTCGGCTGTCCTTCGACACTGGAGGGCAAGACAACGTTGGCCATGCACTATGCACAAGACGGTGTGTTCCAACAACAGAGACCCCATGAAGATGCAGGGCAGCAGCTCTACAAGGCTGTAGAAGCGGCGAGCTATGCAATCGGCGTAGACACACGTGGCACATTGCTGTGGGACGACAATACCACCGAAATCTTTGGCCGCCCCCTGCTGATGATTCTTTCGGAGCAGGCCAGCCAGGAGTATCTTGACTACCTTAAAAGCAAACACATATCTTATATTACCACTGGATGCAATGGCATAGACCTTCCTTCGGCAATGGAGACGTTGCGTGCAGTCTTCAGTATAGAACGTCTGGCGGTGGTCGGTGGCGGAAACATCAACGGTTCCATGCTCGACCTCGGCTTGATAGACGAGGTGAGCATGATGTACGGCTATGGCATAGACGGACGAGGGGGTATGGCTGCTGCTTTCGATGGCAGGCCGATGGGCCGTAAACCTGTACGCCTTACTTTCAAGAGTGTGGAAGAACAGGACGGCATCGTATGGATTAGGTATCAAGTAAACAACAAATAAAAGAAGAATATGAAAAAGGTATTATTAGCAACAATACTCATGGCCGGAGTGCTTGCAGCATGCAACCAGAAAGACAATCAAACTAAAACAGAAGAGAATATGCAGAAGTTAGAATTAACGCAGGAGTGGGATAAAGTGTTCCCTCTGAGCGACAAGGTGAACCACCGAAAGGTGACATTTGAAACACAGTATGGACTGACCCTCGCAGCCGACCTCTATGAGCCGAAGGATGCTCAGGGCAAACTGGCAGCACTCGCCGTCAGCGGTCCGTTTGGAGCCTGTAAGGAGCAGTCAAGCGGACTATATGCCATGCGGATGGCCGAACGCGGTTTTGTGGCACTTGCCTTTGACCCCTCTTACACTGGTGAAAGTAGTGGTGAGCCGAGACGCACAGCCTCGCCCGACATCAACACCGAGGACTTCATGGCTGCCGTTGATTTCCTGTCGAAACAGGAGAATGTGGATGCTGAGAAGATAGGCATCATCGGCATCTGCGGTTGGGGAGGCATCGCCCTGAATGCTGCCGCCGCCGACACCCGCATCAAGGCTACGGTTGCAAGCACCATGTATGATATGACTCGCGTCAGTGGCAACGGCTACTTCGACAGCGAAGACAAGGAGGAGTCGCGCCATGCAGCCCGTGAGGCTATGGCCAAGCAGCGCCTCGCCGACCCGATGGCTATGGCTGGGGGTGTGGTAAATCCATTACCCGATGATGCTCCGCAGTTCGTGAAGGACTACTACGACTACTACATCACCCCGCGTGGCTACCACAAGCGCAGCGGTAACTCAAACGACGGTTGGCGTACCATTGGCACACAGGCATTTGCCAACAGCCGCTTCCTCTACTACATCAACGAGATTCGCTCGGCTGTCCTCGTGATGCACGGCGAGAAAGCCCACTCACGCTACTTTGGCGAGGCTGCCTATCAATATATGGTGGAAGGCAAGGCAGAGGGATATAATGTCGTGGGCAAGCCCAATCCCAATCCAGAGAACAAGGAACTGCTCATCATCCCCGGTGCATCGCATTGCGACCTCTATGATGGCGGCTATACCGAACTGGTGGGTAAGGGCGAGCCGAAGAATCTCATCCCCTGGGACAAGCTCGCAGACTTTTTCAACAAGAACCTGAAGTAATGCCCACTACAGTCATGGCACACCTTCGCAAATTTTGTACACTGGCTATGATGGCATCCACTTTGTTCACCCACGCCCAATGTATGCGAGTACACTACGGCGACGGGTGGACAGAGCAGATAGCACGTAGTTAGAACCCTTTATCCTTCAACCATTTGTCAAGCGACTGCTCTGCCTTGTCCATTTCTCTGTCGTAGAT
>JAFSPS010000034.1 GCA_017451385.1 Bacteroidales bacterium | reverse complement strand
CCTGGCGGTATATGGATTCTCCTCGCCAAACACCTTCTCCCTTATCGCCAACGCCTTGTGGTGATACTCCAACGCACGGCCGTAGTCGCCTTTGGAACTATAAACATTTCCGATGTTATTGTAGGAACTGGCGGTATCTGGATGCTCCTCGCCCAACACCTTCTCCCTTATCGCCAACGCCTTGAGGTAATACTCCAACGCACGGTCGTAGTCGCCTTTGGAACTATAAACATTTCCGATGTTATTGTAGGATGTGGCGGTATCCGGATGCTTCTCGCCCAACACCTTCTCCCTTATCGCCAACGCCTTGAGGTAATACTCCAACTCACGGTCGTAGTCGCCTTTGGCATTGTAAACAACCCCGATGTTATTGTAGGAACTGGCGGTATCCGGATGCTCCTCGCCCAACACCTTCTCACGTATCGCCAACGCTTTAAGGATATACTCAAACGCACGGTCGTAGTCGCCTTTGGCACCATAAACATACCCGATGTTATTGTAGGAATTGGCGGTATCTGGATGCTCCTCGCCATGCAGTAGCAACTGCATGGTGGCAAGGCGTGTAAAAACTGCGAGGGCATCGTCATAAAAGGCGTATTTGTATAGGAAAAAACCATACCCGTCAAGTAGTGTGACGTGTTTTTCTTGCGGCAGGGCACTTTTTGCAGCCCATTCGTCGGCTTTACGGTAGGTCGCAAGGGTTTTCTGAACGCGCTCCGTTAAGGGCAGGCGTTCGTCAGCCATCAGCGTCTTCGCCTTCAGCAACAGTGCTTCTATGTCCTGATGAACCAGCTCGCGGTCGCGGTCCATCTGCTCCACATGACGCTCCGCCTCGCGCTCTATGCCGTCGAGTATGGCGTTGGCAGCCTCCAAGTGGCCTTGCTCAAACGCCTCCACAGCCCGTCGCATCTCGGCACTGACCTTCTCCAGCTGCATCTCGGCGACACGCTTGGCGGTATCCAACAGCGACTGCTGATGGCGGGCGAACTGCTCTTTGAGGGCATTGTATTCATCGAGTTTCTGCTGACGCATAGTGCGCAGCACCTCCATTTCTGGAGCCTTCTGTATGGCCTCCCACAGCTGCGCCACCTCGTCGGCGAGATGCGCCAGCCGCTGACGCGTCTCGTTGTACCACTCGTTGCCGGCGGCGTAGGGCAAATTGTCCATGTCGGCTATCTTGCGGCCTTCGAGCGTCACCTGCCCGTCCTCCACCTTGATGGCGTCGAGCGAGCCTATAGTGGTGCGCATGAAATACATCGTGAAGTCGTGGTGCAACTTGTCGGTGGTGGCATAGTTGTCCCAAAAATGACCCAGCCGCTGCTCAAGCATCTGCTTGAAGTCGGTCAGTTCTTGCTCCTCCACCTCGCCGGGCTGAAGAGTTTGGCAATAGATAAGCAACTTTGGCTCTTGCCTACTACTGTTCGCCGCTTGCGCTACATCCCATTCCTCTCTCGTGTATTGCCCCGCGCGGGTGCGGAACAAGGCCACAAAAAACTGGCTCTCTCGTATCCATTTGTTGTATTCGTCCTGCTTGCGGCAGTTGTTGTATGAGGGGTCCATGTCCTCCCACACCAACAGCTTTACATAAATGCCACGTTGTACGAAGATGTCGCCGAGTTGGCGTATCAGGTTGCCGAACTTTTGGCGTTCGTCGGACAGCTCGTCCGACGAGGCAAGAAACACTTTTATGGTCTTCATGGGTTAAAAGTCTGTTAGCTCATCACAAAGGTAGATTGAACTTTGCAAAGATACATTTTTTCTCGAAGAGCAAATAAAAAAACGTACCCCGAAATGAGGTACGTTTTTTTAGCATGAAATGAACAAACTGCTTTTTTTTTAGAATCGTAGCATAACGCCAGCCTTAAAGGGATAGATTCTATTGAAGTCGGTATTCTGGAACAGCGGACGGGTGGCCAGCTGGCAGTATATGCCGACACAATCATATAGCAGTTCAAAACGCACATCAATTTTATACGGGTTGATAAACTGACTAATATTGTCGGTCTTGTCATTCTCCGTAATCCCCCTATATGAATATTTGAGACCTGTGTTGCGGCTCGTGTAGTTGAATCCCGCCACGAGTGTTACCCCCAAACGGAGGTCGCCAAGTCCAATCTGTATTCCTACGGGGATATTGATATAACGCGTCACAAGGCGTGTCTCATAGTCATAAAAATCATACGGATTAACACATGCCGTCTCGTCAAGAATGACTAATTCGCCGGTTCCATCCTTATAGCGTAGCATTTCTACTATATTGTTGTCCATCTTAAAGACATCCGACTCATAACCTACACCGAAATGGAAATATGTCTTGCGTGTGATTTTCAGCTTGTAGTTGAGTTCCACCTGCCAGCTGTTAAACCATAAGCGAGTGCCGTAAGCGTTATTCATCGTTCTGATGCCCGAAGTGGGCGACGAGCCGAGGCCATCGACGCCAGCCATGAAAGCGATACCAATCCGGTTGCCCTTCCCCTGCGCCGAGGCGGCCAAAGCGAGCATCAATGCAATAAGACAAACAACTATTCTCTTCATCTTGTTTATTTATTAAAAATGGAAGCCAAGCTTGATGGTCAGGTTGTTGAACGAACGACGCACAATTGCGGCTTCGCCCTTGCTGTTGAGTTCCGTAAGATTAGCATCGTACTCAATACCAGCGTGGTTATCAACAGTGCCGTTGGTGTATTCTATTCTGTGGTTACCATAGCTTACGAAGCTGAGTCCTACGCTAAAGTACTGACCGATAATGACGCCAGCACCTATCTGCCATGCGAAACCGCCATTTGTCTTGTATGACAACTGATATGCTATGTCGTTATCTTTGCCCTCACCATTGGTGAAGAATAAGTCATAACCAAGTCCAAACTCGCCGTAGGGGACAAAAGTCTCGCTCAGCTTGTCGTAACGATAGTTGATGCCCAGCATGAGAGGGATATTGAAATAGTTAGGCACGCGACCTCTGTAGGCATCATACTTGTCGCGATTGTCGCCACTGATGCGGTTCCAGTTAAAGCCAGCCTCAGCAAAAGGCTCAATCAGACCAATCTGGATATCAAAAACATAACCGATGCGATACGTACCGCCAATGCCAAAGATAGCATCGGTACCTATAGACTTGTTGCCAAGGTTGACATCGTTATACATGCTGGCATCCTTAGCAAAAGAGCCGACAGGCATATTCATATTGAAAAAGATAGACGATTCGACCTGTGCAAAAGCCGACCCGCCGAAGGCAAACATTGCTACTGCAACAAGCAGTGCCTTGAAAGAGTTGTGTTTTTTCATAGTTTAATGTATTGTTTGTTGGGATTATTTTGATTGTTGCGTTTTGTGTTATGCGTACTTTAATATATTTCAGAATGCAAAAATAAAAAATAATACTCTATCTTTGCAAAAAAATATTATAAAAAATGTAATTTTGCATACACCTATCAAACAGTCATTGAGGACATACACAAATGAAAAAACATCATTTAGCATTATTTATCCTTCTCCTGCTTGTATCTTTCTCCAGCGGCAGCATGGCACAAACAAGTCTTTCGCCAATATTCTCCGACCTATTTCTTGAAGCCCGTGCCGACTTTGAGTACAACAATTTCAGAAGAGTGCCATCGCCAGACAACAACACTTTTGGCTTTAGAGGGCGCTACTTCAATCTACGTATGGGGGGCGAGTTGGGAGGCGGTTTCTCCTATTTTCTTCGTCAGCGTATTATAGCACGACCAGGTTCCACAGCACTTTTTGATAACACCGATTTCCTCTACCTCAATTATCAAGCATCAGACCACTTCAGTTTCCGCATCGGTAAAGATGCTCTTTATGTCGGTGGCTACGAATATGATGCGCCGCCCATTGATGTATATTTCAACTCCTACTATTGGGATGAGTACAACTGTTTCCAACTCGCGGCATCCACAGCCTACACTTTTGCTGACGGCAAACAGAAGATAGGACTGCAAGTGGCTGCTTCGCCCTACATCTATTCTATGGCTACTCATCCAGAACTCTATGATAAGGAATATACAAAGAGCCTGCTTTCTTACAATCTTATGTGGAACGGGACTTTCGGGCATTTCAACACCCTCTATTCTGTCAATATGTTTGAACGAAAGCGGGGCAGCTTCATGAATGTCATTGCACTTGGGCACAAACTCATCTACGACAACTGGGACATCTATCTTGACTTTATGCACTATTCGCTCGGCACCGACGACTGGGGAAAATGCTTCGGCCTCGTCTCGTGTGCCAACTATAAGGTTTTGCCTTGGCTCAACCTCTTTGCCAAGGGAGGCTATGAAACCAACCATTCGAAATACGAGTGCCTATATGCAGAATACGCCAACGGCCTTTCTGATGCCCACAACATCCTTGCTCGCCCCGAGACAGACAGTTACTATTATGGCCTCGGAGTAGAGATTGTACCTACCTCATGCAGCGATGTGCGTCTCCACTGCTGTTTAAGCCAGTACCACAACCGTCACCCCGACCTCGACAACCCATCTATCAAAACCACCGACCGCTCGCTCTATGCAAAAGTTGGCGTAACATGGTTTATTGACATCCACCGCATGGTCGTCAGCAAACTGTTGAAATAATACTCAATAGAAACATTTTGGCTATAAACAATAAGTTTAGTCAGCCCCCCCCCCAAAAAAAATCCAATAGCAACACGAAAACAAAAAACATCCATATAATCATTGCATAAAAGAAATATGACACCACTTGTAAGCATCATCATGGGCAGCACCTCCGATTTGCCCGTTATGGAGAAAGCCTGCCAATTCCTTGAAGAGCAGGAAATACCTTTTGAGGTCAATGCCCTCTCGGCACATCGCACCCCCGCCGAGGTGTCGGACTTTGCGCGCAACGCTCACAAACGCGGAGTACGGGTTATTATTGCTGGTGCAGGTATGGCGGCGGCATTGCCCGGCGTCATTGCTGCCGAAACCCCACTGCCTGTCATCGGCGTGCCTATCAAAGGCAGTGTGCTCGAAGGACTCGATGCCACGTTTGCCATTATGCAGATGCCTCCGGGAATACCTGTGGCAACAGTAGCTATCAACGGTGCTCAAAATGCAGCAGTCCTCGCCATGCAGATTATTGCCAACAACGACCCCGAAATGATGCAACGCGTCGTGGAGTACAAAAAAAGCCTCAAAAACAAGATAGTGAAAGCCAACGCCGAACTGTCAAAGCTGGAATACCAATATAAAGTATAAATCAAACGCTGTTCAAATGCCGTATTTTATGTGTTTGGACAGCGTTTAATTACAATACAACAATACCCCAGAGTCAGACTCCCTTGCAAAGGCTCTTTATTCAAAATAAATCGAATTATCATTCGTCAAAATAATAAAAAAAATGATAACCATTGGCATTACTGGCACACTTGGTGCAGGCAAAGGGACCATAGTTGATTATCTCATTGAGAAAAAAGGGTTTGTACACTATTCGGTACGCGCCTATCTGATAGAAGAGATAAAAAAAAGAAACCTGCCCATCAACCGCGACACCATGACCGAAGTGGGCAACGACCTGCGCGCCAAACATACCCCGTCGTACATCGTCGAGCAACTCTATGAGCAGGCACAGGCTTCTGGCTGCAACTGCATCATAGAGAGCATACGCACTCCCGGCGAAGTAACGGCGCTGCGCAGCAAACCCAATTTCTACCTCTTTGCCGTTGATGCCGACCCCTTGGTACGCTACAAACGTATCACGCTGCGTGCCTCGGAGACCGACCATGTGACTTATGAAACATTCATTGCCAACGAGCAGCGTGAGATGTCATCCGATGACCCAAACAAGCAGAACTTGAAATATTGCATCGAAGAAGCTGATTTCCGTTTCGATAATGGAGGTTCTCTCGACCAACTTCATCAGCAGGTGGAGCAGGTACTGGAAAAGATAACATATCATAGGCCGTCGTGGGACGAATATTTCATGGAGCTTGCTAATACGGCGTCAAAACGTGCCACATGCGACCGTGGCCGTAGCGGATGCGTTATCGTCAAAGACCGCCAGCTACTTGTCACTGGATACGTAGGGTCGCCGTCCGGACTGCCTCACTGCGATGAGGTTGGGCACTTGTTCCGCAAGAGTATTGATGCCGATGGCACCGTTCGCAACCACTGCGTGCGTACTGTTCATGCCGAGCAGAACGCCATCTGCCAAGCTGCACGCCGCGGCATCGCCCTTGATGGTGCCACGCTCTACTGCCGAATGACGCCTTGTCGTACATGCGCCATGCTTATTATCAACTGCGGAATAAAACGCGTGGTGTGCGAACGAAAATATCATGCTGGTGCTGAAAGCGAAGAGTTATTTAGAGAAGCCGGTGTGCAGATAGAGTTTTTCCATGACGAAATTCAGCAGTATGAAAACCAATGATGAATTAGCGGCGGGACTATCCGATAGAAGTTTTCACACAGCACAGTAAGTTGAGAAAGACTCACAATATGCACGTCAGCGACCATTTCCAAACAATAATTCTGTGACCAAATCAATCGTACAATGGAGACCACTTGCGAGAAAGCATTAGCCGAACTAAAAAAAACTACGGAATATAAACCTATATACCTCTTCACCGGCGAAGACACATTCCTTATCGACCAGCTCTCCGAATATATGGAGACAAATGTAGTAGAAGAGGAATATCGCGACTTCGACCAGAAGGTGGTCTATGGACGCGATGTGACCATGCCGGAGATAATTAGCCTTGCCAAGCAGCTGCCAATGCTCTCGCCTGTCAAATTGGTGATAGTCAAGGAAGCGCAGGACATCCCCAATCGCATGATAACGGTTGAGCGGAAGGATGCCAAAGGGAAGACAAAAAAAGAGGAAATAAAATCGTGGGAGCTTCTCACAGCCTACCTCGAACATCCATCGCCTCAGACAGTGATTGTGCTTTGCGATAGGAAAAAAGCATTCGACAAACGTACGACACTTTATAAATCGATAGACAAACACGGCGTAATATACGAGCAAAAGAAGCTGACCGAATATGCCGTTGCCAAATGGATAGCTCAGTTTGTCAATGAGAAAGGCTACTCCATCACTGAGAAATGTGCCATGCTAATTGCCAACACATTCAGCAGCGACCGCACCAACCTCATCCAAGAGCTGGAAAAGGTAATGATTGCCCTGCCAGAAAAAACGGTAATCAACGATGCTGTGATAGAAAAATACATGGGCATCAGCAAGGAATACAACGTCTTCGAGCTTACCGATGCCATAGGACGTCGCGACCTAACGAAATGCAGCCGTATCGTCAACTACTTCATCTCCAATCCCAAAGCTGAACCAATACAAAAAATCATTCCTGTCATCTATAAGTATATCATCACATTGATGAAATACCAGCAGAACCCGACGGCTGCCGGCGTGCCCACCTTTCTGGCTTCAAAATATCAGGAAGCCTGTGCCAATTACACAATGCCACGCTTGGCACGTTGTGTGGAATACTTGCACGAAGCCGACCTGCGAAGCAAGGGCGTTGGCGCCTCTGGCACGCTAACAAGTGGAGAAATACTCAAAGAACTAATATTCAAGATAACTCATTAACAGCCACGCAATGCGCCGTCTCCTCGCCATTTTCCTACTTTTCTTTGCCAGCCTTACGGCTGGAGCACAATGTGTGGTGCGTGGTGTGCTGCACGATGCCACTGACGGCGAGGCGATACCATTTGCCAATGTGGTGATAGACAGTACCTCGTACGGAGCGCCAACCGACATCAATGGTTTCTTTCTCATCAATCAGCTGCCGCAGGGCGACTACACTCTGCGTGTGCGCTATGTGGGCTACGAAGAATACAGACTACCCATCACCTTGAAGCATGGTGAGACATTAAAGCTTAGCATTAACCTCAAACGCACAGCCAAACAATTACAGACCATCGAGGTTACCGACAGCCGTGTCGAAGAACGCAAGATGCAAACTCAAGTGTCCGTAGAGAAAATCACGGCATCGCAGATAAACCAGATGCCCTCAATCGGTGGCACCGCAGACCTTGCGCAATACATGCAAGTGCTGCCCGGCGTTAGCTCCACTGGCGACCAAGGTGGGCAGTTACACATCCGTGGTGGTTCAATGATTCAGAACCTCACATTACTTGATGGTATGGTTGTATATAATCCATTCCACTCCATAGGTCTCTATTCCATCTTTGAGACCGACATTATCCTTAATGCCGACATATATACTGGCGGCTTCGGTGCCGAATACGGCGGCAGGTTATCCTCCGTCATAGATATTACAACTCGTGATGGCAACAAATATCGCCATTCAGGACACCTCTCGCTCAACACCTTTGGTGCTGGCGTGATACTCGAAGGACCGTTGAAACGTGAGCGTGCCAACAGCAAGACGACAATCACCTATCTCCTCTCCGCCAAAAACTCATACCTCTCCAAGACCTCGCCACACCTCTATCCTTATATTGATGGCGGCCTGCCTTTCGACTTCTTAGACCTCTATGGTAAGGTAACCCTCAATCTCGGCAACGGCACTAAGTTCAGCCTCTTCGGCTTTGCATTTAACGACTCTGTGCACAACTACAAATCGCTCGCTAACTTCCGTTGGCGCAACTACGGTGCTGGTGGCAGTTTCACCGTCGTGACGGGCTCCTCATCAGTAATGGATGGCACCATAGCCTACTCCGACTATCGCATCAATCTCAACGATGTCACCGAGTTAGACAAATATAGTTCGATAAGTGGTTTTAATATGGCGTTTAATATCACCAACTTCTTCGGTCCCAACCGGCTGAAGTATGGCATCACCATGCAGGGCTACACCACCGACTATCTTTTCTACAACGCCTATCGCATGCGCTCCGAACAGCAGGAACACACTAACGAGATAGGTGCCTACGTCACATACAAATGGGTCAAAGACAAGTGGATTTTAGAACCAGGTCTGCGTTACGTCTATTACAACGCACTCTCCGAAGGAAGCATTGAACCACGTTTAGCCATAAAATACTCTGCCACCGAGCGTCTGCGCTTCAAAATGGCTGGGGGACTTTACAGCCAGATATTTCTTGATGCACGGTCGGATAATGACATAGTAAACCTCTTCAGCGGATTTCTGACGAGCGTGCACCTGAGCAAGCCCTCAACTTATAGAGGGAATGATGCATCATCGTGCATACAAAAGGCACAGCACATTGTGCTTGGCATGGAATACGACATAACATCACATCTGCTTGCAAATCTCGAAGTTTATTACAAGCATTTCAATAATCTCTTCAATGCTAATCGCAACCGGCTATTCGACCGCAATGATGCGGCATATCAGAGTGGCGGCATCTACGAAAAACCATTCTATCTTCTTACGGATTACCTTGTGGAGAACGGCAACGCCTACGGCATCGACCTAAGCCTATGCTATGATATTGAAAGACTTTATCTATGGGCCACCTACTCTCTGGCACGCGTCACACGTTCCGACGAACTAATTACCTACAATCCACACTACGACCGCCGCCATACCGTCAACTTGTTGGCAACATACGCCTTAGGCAGTGAACGAGAATGGGAAATAAGTGCCCGTTGGACCTATGGCAGCGGATTCCCCTACACGCAGACACAAGGCATTTACGAGATGCTGACACCGAAAACAATTGGCGATGACTATACCACTGCCAATGGAACCTATGGTATTCATTATGCTCCTATCTATGAAGGAAGACTACCGGCCTACCATCGTCTTGATATCGGTGCAAAAAGAAAGATATCTATTGGAACACGAGGCTTGCTCGAAATCTCGGCAGGAATAACAAATCTCTACAACCGTGGAAATGTTTTCTATTTCGACCGTCTTACGCTCAACAGGGTAAACCAGTTGCCATTTATGGCAACACTATCCGCCAAATTCTCTTTCTGAGATTATTACATACTTTTTTGTCGTGAAAAGAAATGTCATCCCTCGTGGCTGACAGATAATCACGTATGCACATCATCCTAACACAATGATATTTAGTCGTTTTACAACCAAGTTAATTATATGCGTATAGTATCGTTTTTTTTATTTTTATTTCACACATATAAATGTTAAAAAAATAGGTTTCTTATCTCTTTTCAATTTGGCATAAATTAGTAACTTTGCAAAATATAGAATAAAACACATGTCATGGAATATCCCACAAAGATAACCGAGCACTACATTGACCTACGCAAGATATTGGAGACAAAGGGAGTAAAAAAACTTCCTCGTCTCGTTGAGCTTATGCTTAACAGGCTGTTGCACATCCCGCAGATGAATCAATCCATCTACCATTACCGCGACCTTCATGGTCTGGACTTTGTCCACCAGTTTCTCGAAGGCAGTACGGAGCATGACTTAAACATCAAATTAGACATTGTCGGTGCCGAAAACATCCAGCAGGATGGTTATCCCATCATGACTGGCAATCATCCCTTAGGCGGTCCCGACGGATTGGCTGTTATGGCGGCCGTCGGACACTATCGTCGCGACATCCAGTTCCCCGTGACCGATTTTCTGATGTATCTGCCATCGTTGCGTGAGCTTTTCGTTCCGATAGACAAAGTTCACCATACCGCCACAAACCGTGAGACACTGGAGCAGGCTTTCTCCGGCAAGAATTTGCTACTTTATTTCCCCGCCGGCCTCTGTTCGCGCAAGCGCAACGGGGTGATTCGCGACCTTGAATGGAAATCAACAATCATCAAGAAGGCTGTGCTCTATCAACGCGATATAATACCGTTTCATGTCGAGGCACAAAACCGCAAACGATTCTACACTCTCGCCAATCTAAGAGAAAAATTGGGTATAAAGTTCAATATCGAAATGGCTTTGCTGCCAGCAGAGATGTATGCTCAGCGCGGCAAGACCATACGTATTGTTATCGGCAAGCCAATCCCCTACTCCACCTTCGACAAGCGAATGAATCCCAAACAATGGGCAGCGGAGCTTAAGGAACACGTCTATCGGCTAAAAGATGACCCGAAGGCGAAATTCAAATATAGTGAATAATAGTACGCTGCTAAAATGTATGTTTAATTGCGTCGCATGCTGGTAGCCAGCATCACACACAAAACAAGGCTTCCAAACATCATAATATATAAAAGCAATAATAACTCATGACGACCAATAGCACTATCGACACATCATATATCATCCCGCCTGTTGAACGCCGACTCATCAAGTCGGAGCTCACAAAGAAACAATTTCTGCGTAAATCCAACTACGGCAACAAGGAGATTTATATTACTACGGCACACATCTCGCCCAACATCATGCGCGAGATTGGACGCTTGCGCGAGCTGAGTTTCACCCTCGATGGTGGCGGCACAGGCAACGAATGCGATATTGACGAGTTCGACTTGCTTCCCGAGCCCTACTGCTTCAAACAGCTTTTTGTGTGGAGCCCTGAGGATGAGGAGATTGTCGGTGGCTACCGTTTCATACACGGCAGCAACATGATGGTGCGTGAGGACAGCTCTATAGCCACCCCTACTGCCGAACTTTTCCACTATACCGATACATTCAAAAAAGACTACCTTCCCTACACTCTCGAGCTGGGGCGCGCCTTCGTTCAACCGCTTTTCCAGCCCTCCACCAATCTGCGCAAAGGCCTCTACTCGCTCGACAACCTTTGGGACGGTCTCGGTGCCATAGCGATAGAAATCCCTGAGACTCAATATTTCTTTGGCAAAATCACCATGTACCCACAGATGAACCGCAAGGCCAAGGATATGATATTATACTTCTATCAAAAGCATTTCCCCGACAAAGACGGTCTCGTTTGGCCTATTGAACAGATGCGTATCGAATCGGACTATAACGAACTGGTGGCGCTCTTCAGCGGACGTAACTATAAGGAGGACTATCAGATACTGCTTCACTCGGTGCGGCAACTCGGAGCCACTGTGCCCGCCATGATTAACGCATACATGAACCTATCCCCGACGATGCGTTCTTTTGGCACTGCCTACAACCACCACTTTGGCGAGACCGACGAGACGGGCATCCTCGTAAGTCTTCGCGACATATATCCCGAAAAAAGACAACGCTACCTCGAGACCTACATTTCGCGCAACAAGCTCCTCAACCGTCTTGGACTGTTCCATATCAACATGTCGAGGATGCCTTGGTGGAAACGTTCGAAGGACAACGAGCGCAAAGAGCTGAAGCACCTTAAATGGCTCAAAAAAATAAATAGAGACAACAAATAGTTGCTACAATGGAAATCAAGAAAGCCGTATTTGTTGTAAGCAATACCGATTATAGGAAGTGTCCCGAAGGCACGCTTCCCGAGTATGCCTTTATAGGGCGTAGCAATGTTGGCAAGTCGTCTCTTATCAATATGATAACGGGGGTGAACGGGCTCGCCAAGACCAGCGGACAGCCTGGAAAGACGCAGCTCATCAACCATTTCCTCATCAACGACACTTGGTATCTGGTTGACCTGCCAGGCTATGGTTTTGCAAAAACAGCTAAAAGCCAGCGCGAAAAATGGATGAAGATGATACAAAACTATATGCTGCACCGTCAGCAGCTGGTAAACGTGTTCGTCCTCATCGATTCGAGAATAGCGCCACAGGCTATTGACATCGACTTCATACGTTTCCTTGGCACTAACGGCATACCTCTTTCCATTGTTTTCACCAAGATAGACAAAGAAAAACAGCGCGAAATAAACGGCAACATAGCAGCATTTAAGGAAAAAATGTCTGAAGAATGGGACGAGTTGCCGTACATGATTCTCACATCGTCTGTCAAAGGCTATGGACGCGACACATTATTGAACTATATAGAACAAATCAATGAAACATTATAGGACATTTCTTGCCGTGGTAGCACTAACGCTTGCCACTTTTGTGCCAAAAGACAATGCAGCACAAAGCATTACAGAATTAGACCGTTCCGTAAAAGCTGTTGCTGCCAATAGCGACATGCGACATTCATCTTTGGCAGTCAGCGTATATAGGGTTGCCGACAAGAAACAGGTATATGCCTACAATCCGCAGCAGTCGCTCATCCCGGCATCTATGCAAAAAGTATTTACTACCGCTGTGGCCTACGAAGTGTTGGGGAGAGACTTTCGTTTCATCACCACTCTCGCCTACGACGGTACCGTCGATGCCTATGGCGTTCTCAATGGCAACCTCTATATCATCGGTGGCGGCGACCCCCTGCTCGGCTCCTATCGTTACCGACAGACAGTGGCGGACAGCGTTTTCGACGCTTGGCATAAGGCACTCCTCCGCAACGGCATACGCCAGATAAAAGGCACGCTATACTACAACCAATCTGTCTTCGACAACAAAAACGTCCACGACAACTGGCAGTGGGGCGATATGGGTAACTATTACGGTGCCGGCGTTTGCGGATTAAACTTCCACGAAAACATGTATTTCGCCTATTTCAACGCAGGCAACAAGATAGGCCAACCGACATCAATAGACCATATCACACCCAACATCACCGTGCTGCGTAACGTCAACGAAGTGGTAACAGCACAGGAAAACTCTGGCGACCAAGTGGTAATCTATGGCGAGCCCAATGGTATTTTACGCACATATAGCGGCACGGTGCCTCGTGGTGCAAAGAATTTTGCTGTGCGCGGCGCAATGCCTAATCCCGCCAGCACCTGCGCCAATATGTTTGCCGAATATCTCCGCAAAAACGGCATCACAGTGGCCCCTCTTACTAAGGAAATAGCCACAGTCCCTAAAAATGTTCACTCACTCCTTGACTATTACAGCAACACCTACAACATCTTGGCACAATACATCAATCGCACCAGCAACAACATTTATGCCGAGAGCGTATTCAAATTTCTTGGCTATCGCCGTTATAGCAAAGGCACATTTGCCAATGGAGCACAAGTGTGCTACGACTTCTTCCGTCGCAATGGTTTGCAAACGGATGGCATTGTCGTCGATGACGGCAGCGGCCTCTCGCGTTGCAATCTCGTAACAAGCGACTTCACCTGCAACCTTCTCAACAGAGTTGCCGCCATGCCCATCTACAAAGACTTCCTCACCACATTATCTGAGGTGGGCGTTAATGGTACCGCGCGCAACATCCTCTCTGGCAAAATGCCCGAAGGCGTAAAGATGTATGTCAAATCTGGCACTATGAAAGGCGTCAAAAGTTTTTGCGGATATTGCATTAACAAAAAAGGCGATACATACAGTTTCTGCATCATTTGCAACAACTTCAACTGCAAATCTGATGTCGCCGTGAAAAATCTGGAACAAATACTATATCATATTGCCTCCATGAAATAGCAGATACAGCCGAAAAAAAATGTATCACATCGCCTCTTGCTATCTCAAATACATTACAAGCCATCATCCTTTTTCAAAACATCATTTGAAATGTCTATTTTCATCAAAAACATCCTTTTAGACGAACAAACAACAAATATCTCCATAAAAGGAGATAAAATTCATGCCATCGGCACAGACCTTGTCCCAGCCGCTGACGATACAATAATAGATGGTGCCAATATGGCCGCTTTCCCATCCTTTGCCAATATGCACGGGCATGCCGCCATGTCGCTTTTCCGTGGCTTCGGCGATGACCACAACCTGTCCGATTGGCTCAACCAGTGGATTTGGCCCAACGAGCGAAACCTTGACTCCGAAATCATTTATTGGGGGGTTCGTCTCGCTTGTCTCGAGATGATTAAAAGTGGCACTACGGCTTTTGCCGACATGTACTTCTTCCTACCCGATGCCGCTCGTGCCGTGGAGGAGAGTGGCATCCGCGCCATCCTCTCACAAAGTTTTGTGGACTTGCACAATCCCGAAATGACTGCCAATGTACGCCGCGAGGTGGAAGGAATGGAGCAGATGATATGCGAGTGGAACAGCAGCCACACCTTGACGCAGTTCTCCATTGCCCCTCATGCCATCTACACCGTAAGCAATGAGACTCTCAAATTCTTTGCCGATTTCTGTCATCGTCATAATCTGCTCTATCATATCCACATGTCGGAGACTAACAGCGAAGTAGAGAACTCACTTAAAGACAACGGTTGTCGCCCTTACGAACTGCTCGACAGACTCGGCATCCTCGAACAGATGGGTTCACACTTCCTCGGAGCACACAGCCTGCATCTCTCGCAACACGAAATCGAACTTCTCGGTAAATACCACTGCAACGTGGCTCATAATCCTAATTCTAATCTCAAACTCGCCAGCGGCCATAAATTCCTATACAACGAATTGCGCAATGCGGGTGTCAACGTGACTTTGGGTACCGACGGATGTAGCAGCAGCAACAACCTCGACATGATTGAAGCCACCAAAGTAATGTCGCTCCTGCAAAAAGGATGGCGCAACGACCCTCTCGCCATGCCTGCCAGCGAGGCTCTGAACGTGGCTACCGTCAATGGATTCAAGGCCCTCGGCGTTGATGCTGGCGAGGTGGCTGTCGGCAAAACTGCAGACCTAATGCTTGTCAACCTCGACAATCTCGCCTTTGTGCCAAACAACAATACGATGTCAAATCTCGTCTATGCAGCCCACGGCGACTGCGTGGATACCGTGATTTGCAATGGTAAAATTGTCATGCGCCATCGCCATGTTGATGGTGAAGAAGAGACAATACGCGAAGCACGTCGCATCGTCAGCAAACTGATTACCGTCAGACCAGAATAAGAATGACACCAATGATTTTGGCGTAGAATAAAATTCACCGACAATACCACTGATTACAATGAAAAAAGGGTTCCTCTCGGAATCCCTTTTTCATTTATTATGTTCTTAACCCTATCGGATAAGGAATTGGAAACGGTCGAAATTCTTGAGTGCGATACCCGTGCCGCGAGCAACAGCGCGCAAGGGGTCGTCAGCAATATGCACCTCAAGATTAGTCTTGGCGGCGATGCGCTTGTCAAGACCACGAAGCTGCGAGCCACCGCCGGCAAGGAAGATGCCCGTGCGGAAAATGTCGGCTGCAAGTTCTGGCGGTGTAGCACTGAGGGTGTCGAGGATGGCCTGCTCTATGCGAGTAATACTGCTACCCAGTGCATGAGCCATTTCTTTGTAGCTGATGTAAATCTGTTTGGGCAGACCAGTAACTAAGTCGCGCCCCAAGGTACAGTAGTCCTCCGGCTCGTTGTCGAGTTGCGACAGTGCGCTGCCAACATTTATCTTCACCTCTTCGGCAGTACGCAGACCTATCACCATGCTATGATTGGTACGCATATACTCCATGATATTCTCATTGAAAGCGTCGCCAGCCACACGCACAGAGTTGCTGCATACTATACCGCCCAACGATATTACGGCTATCTCTGCCGTGCCACCTCCGATATCAACAATCATGTGGCCTTCGGGTTTCAGCACGTCAATGCCAATACCTATGGCGGCAGCCATAGGCTCATGAATCATGCGTATCTCTTTGGCACCAGCCTGCTGCGCGCTCTCGCGTACTGCTTTCTCTTCCACATTGGTGATGCCAGAAGGGATGCAGATAACCATACGCAGTGAGGGAGGCAAAATGGTTCTATTGACATTGGTCATGCCAATAAGCTCGCGAATAAGATGTTGAGCCATCTCAAAGTCGGCAATGACGCCATTTTTCAGCGGGCGCACAGTTTCAAGAATATCACTGCTGTAACGGCCTTCCATCTCCTTAGCCTTCATGCCTACCGCAATAATCTTGTTGGTACGCTTGTCCAAAGCCACCACCGACGGCTCGTCAATCACCACCTGCCCATTATATATCACTATGGAGTTGGCGGTGCCGAGGTCCATAGCGAGTTCCTTATTGAAAAATGATAATAAACCCATTATTCTATTATTTATATTGTTTCATAAAAACTGCTCAAACCAATAAAATCAGTGTTTGAAATGACGTTTGCCAGTGATAGCCATTCCCATCTTGTGCTGCTCGCAATAGTCTATGGAGTCTTGGTCGTGGATGGAGCCACCTGGATGAGCCACAGCCACTATGCCAGCCTCATGTGCTATCTCCACACAATCAGGGAAGGGGAAGAAAGCATCCGACGCCATCACAGCACCGTTAAGGTCAAAATTAAACGACTTTGCCTTGGCTATGGCCTGACGCAGAGCATCGACACGCGAGGTCTGGCCGGTGCCGGAGGCACAGAGCTGACGATTTTTGGCAAGCACGATGGCGTTGCTCTTGGTGTGCTTGACCACTATGGTGGCAAAAGCGAGGTCGCGCGCCTGCTCGTCACTGATAGGTGTAGTGGTGACACTCTTGCTCATGTCGGCAGCCGTCGGCACCACGGTGTCACGGTCCTGCACAAGGACGCCGTCAAGGACGCTGCGGAACTGCTGGTCGTGCATCTTGAAAGCGTTGCGTTTGAGGATGATGCGGTTCTTCTTGCCACGCAGCACCTCGAGAGCATCATCCGTATAGTCGGGAGCAATACATACCTCGAAAAATATCTTGTGCATCTCTTCTGCAACATCCTTCGTGATAGGCCTGTTGGTGATAAGCACCCCTCCGAATGCCGAGACAGGGTCGCCAGCGAGGGCATCTTTCCACGCGTCCAAAAGAGTATCGCGGCTGGCTATACCGCATGCGTTATTATGCTTGAGGATGGCGAACGTGGTCTCTTCGAAATCGTCAATCAGGCAACAAGCGGCGTCGATGTCGCCAAGATTGTTGTAGGATATCTCTTTGCCGTTGAGTTTGGTGAAATCACCTTCGAGGTTGCCGTAGTAGTAACCTTTCTGATGTGGGTTTTCGCCATAGCGCAGCACATTGGCGTCACCGCTGCTGTATTTGAACACCGGCAGTTGCTCCTTACGATTGAAATAGTTGAAGATTGCAGTGTCGTAATGCGAGCTGACGTTGAAAGCATAGGCTGCGAAATGACGACGTTGCTCGATAGTCGTGGCGCCATCCTGAGCATTATAGATGTCGAGAAATTCCTGATAGTGGTTGACGGCGGGAACGATGATGACATCCTTATAGTTCTTGGCGGCAGCACGAATGAGCGAGATGCCTCCGATGTCTATTTTCTCTATGATATCTTGCTCTTCGGCGCCAGATGCTACCGTCTGCTCAAAAGGATAGAGGTCCACTATTACGAGGTCTATCTCTGGTATCTCATACTCTTGAAGTTGCTCTCTGTCGGAATAGAAGTCGCGACGGCTGAGGATGCCGCCAAACACCTTGGGATGCAGTGTCTTGACACGACCTCCGAGAATAGAAGGATAACCAGTAAGACTCTCTACTGCTACAGGCGTGATGCCAAGATCGTGGATAAACTTGTAGGTGCCGCCGGTAGAATATATCGTGACGCCTTGCTTGTCGAGCGCACGGACTATGTCTTCCAACCCATCTTTGTAAAAGACTGAAATAAGTGCTGACTTTATTTTTTTTGCTTCCATGAGTGTATTGTGATTTATGAATATATATTTCAAATGTTGTTTGGCTAATCGCCAAAGGTTATGCCCAGCCCCTTGGCACTATGGACAAGGCGGCCTGTTGGGCTTACAAGGTTTTGCTCACGCACCGCCTCGTCAAGAGGGATGCCGACGACATCGGGATGATGATAGGCTACCATCTGACCGAAACGTCCTTCGATGACGAACTCCATAGCACGGACGCCAAACTCAGATGCCAGCACGCGGTCAAACGCTATAGGCGTGCCGCCACGCTGCAAATGGCCAAGGATGGTACAACGGATATCGTGTTCAACGCCCGCTGCTTTAAGCTCGGCAGCAAGCTGTTCGCCCACGCCGCCCAGCTTAATATGCTGATAGCCCACCTCGCCAGTAGCGCTACCTGTGACGCTGCCGCCAACAGGCTTGGCTCCTTCGGCAATGACGATGATGCAATAGCCATGGCGTTTGTTGTAGCGCTGCTCTATCTTCTCCTTTATCTTATCAATATTATATGGTATCTCTGGGATGATACACACATCGGCACCGCCGGCTATTGCGCTATGTAAGGCTATCCACCCCGCATCGCGTCCCATCACTTCCATAATAAAAACGCGGTTGTGCGACGCCGCCGTGGTGACAAGCTTGTCAATAGCCTCAGTGCATATCTGCACCGCTGTCTGAAAGCCAAAGGTATAGTCTGTCATCGAGAGGTCGTTGTCTATCGTCTTCGGCACGCCCACGATGTTCAGACCTTTCTTGCTCAACCGTTGCGAGATACGCTGCGAACCATCGCCACCGATGTTTATCACCGCATCAATGTCAAGATAACCGAGTTTGCGAATCATCTCATCGCTACGGTCAACCGTACCCCATGTGCCGTCAGCATTGCGCACCGGCCATTCGAAAGGACCGCCCTTATTGGTTGTACCCAATATCGTTCCACCTTGTGCTAAAATGTTTTCGACGGATTTCTCATTGAGGATGACAATCTCCGTGGGCTCACGAAGAACACCATTAAAAGACTCGATACATCCTACGACCTCCCAGTCTTTCTCTTGCGCTGCACGCTTTACTATACCTCGTATTACAGCGTTGAGACCAGGACAATCGCCCCCACCCGTCAATACCATGACTCTCTTCAATGACATATCTTTTATGCGTTGAATTTCAAGATAATATATAAAACATGACCGCTTGGGTCGTTTACAAAGATACAAAAAACATTAAAATTATAAATATTATTATTACCTTTGCCATGCTTTTTTTGAAGGCAGGTCAACATGTTGCCCTCCTATGCTAACATTATAACAAGTAACGGTTTAATCATTTTATAAAATGAAAATAGACTTTCTTGGCGCTGCACATGAAGTTACCGGCAGCAAACATCTAATCACAACTAAAAAAGGGCTTAAAATACTTCTGGATTGCGGTATGTATCAGGGCAAAGGCCTTGAGACAGATGCCATGAACCGCGATTTAGGCTTCGACCCAAAAGAGATAGACTATCTGGTGCTCTCTCACGCCCATATCGACCACTCAGGACTCATCCCCTACATCTACAAATTGGGCTTCAACGGCACCGTGGTATGCACTCCCGCCACACGCGACCTTTGCGCCATCATGCTGGCAGATGCCGGACGCATACAGGAGTCCGATGTTCATACTTTCAACAAGAAGCGCCAACGGCAGGGGCTTGAACCCGTTGAGCCTATCTACACCATGCAAGACGCACAGGCATGCATGGGATGCTTTATCAGCGTGCCTTACCATAAGAAGTTCAACATTGAGGGCGAAGTGACGATAGAGTTTTTCGATGCAGGACACATCCTCGGCAGTGCGCTCGTATATCTGGAGATACGCGAAGGGCGTAAAACAATAAAGCTTGGATTTACAGGCGATATAGGTCGCTACAATAAACGAATACTTAAAGACCCCGAACCATTCCCACAGGTGGACTACCTGCTGATGGAGTCAACCTATGGCGACCGTCTTCACACCACCATAGACAACGCCGAGCAGGAACTGCTGATGGCGGTGCTCGACACCTGCACCAAGAAACGCGGCAAACTCATCATCCCCAGCTTCGCCATAGGCCGCGCTCAGGAGATTATCTATGCCCTTGACCGCCTGCGGAACAAAGGGCTGCTTCCTGATATCGACGTTTTTGTCGATAGCCCGCTAAGCGTTTCTGCAACCAACATCATGCGTCTGCACACCGAGTGCTTCAACGACGAAATAAGCGAATACATGAAGACCGACAACGACCCCTTCGGGTTCGACAGGTTACAGTATGTATTAAGTGTCGAGGCCTCCAAAGCCCTCAACGTGCGCAACAAGACCTGCATCATCATCTCTGCTTCAGGCATGATGGAGGCAGGCCGTGTGAAGCATCACATTGCCAACAATATAGAGAACCCACGCACCACCATCCTTTGCGTGGGCTACTGCGAGCCCAGCACCCTCGGTGCAAAAATCATGCGTGGCGACAAGGTGGTGAGCATCTTCGGACAGATGCACGAAGTCCGCTGCGACCTGCGACGCATCGACTCCCTCTCCGGACATGGCGACTACAGCGAGATGCTGCGCTACATCGGCTGTCAAGATGTACGCAAACTGAAAAAGATTTTCCTCGTCCATGGCGAAGAACAGACGCAGATGAAATTCAGAGAGACACTGCTACAAGCCGGATACAGAGACGTCTCTGCACCTGCATTTAGAGAATCCGTTGAACTATAACCCTACAACATTTTTTTAACAATAACAACAAATGATTTCCTTCTTCGGAGCTATTATCCTTCTTATACTGGGCTATATATTCTATTCGCGCATCATAGAACGCGTTGTCCATTTTGACACCCATCGTACTACGCCAGCAGTGAAACATCCCGACGGCGTTGACTTCGTGCCTATGCAACCGTGGCGCATCTTCCTGATACAATTCCTCAACATAGCAGGCGTCGGCCCCATCTGTGGCGCAATCATGGGAGCTAAATTCGGCACGGCATCATACCTGTGGATTGTCATAGGATGTATATTCGCCGGAGCCGTCCACGATTATATCACTGGCATGATGTCGCTACGCAAAAACGGCGCTTCGCTACCCGATATATACGGATACTACCTCGGCCCCACGGTACGCCGCATAATGCTCTTCATCTCCATATTCCTCCTCGTGCTTACCGGTGCCGTATTTGTCAACACTCCCGCCACTCTTATACATAATGTATATGCCCCCAACAGTAATATCTACATCTGGGTGGTGCTTATTTTCATCTACTATCTTATAGCCTCCGTAGTGCCTATAGACAAACTCATCGGACGCATCTACCCCATTTTCGGCTTCGTGCTACTCTTCTCCGCCCTGCTGCTCGTTTATGCCGTCATACGCTATCAGCCCGACATCCCCGAGGTGTGGGAGTTGCTTAGCAACCAGCATCCACAGGCCTCCACACAGCCCATCTTCCCCATGATGTTCGTCAGCATTGCATGCGGTGCCATCAGCGGCTTTCATGCCACACAGTCGCCACTCATGGCACGCTGCATGACCATCGAGAAGCAGGGACGCCCCATCTTCTACGGCGCCATGATAGCAGAAGGCATCGTCGCTCTCATCTGGGCCTCCGTGGCAGCCTATTTCTTCCACGACCATCCGGAACTGTGTGTTGGCAAAGACGGCCCCGCCATGGTGGGGGTGATTGCCGACCATTGGTTTGGCCCCGTCATCGTCACCTTCATAACGCTCGGCGTAATCTTTGCCGCCATCACATCGGGCGACACAGCCCTGCGCTCTGCACGACTCATCGTAGCCGATATGTTCCACTACGACCAGCGCCCCGTGAAAAATAGGCTCTTCGTCGCCGCTCCCATATTCGCAGCATCGGCAGCCCTGCTGGTCCTCTCCGTGACCAATAAGAATGGCTTTGAGACCATCTGGCACTACTTCGGATGGACCAACCAGCTCCTCGCCACAATCTCGCTCTGGGCTATCACTTGCTACCTCTATTGGAAAGGCTACTACCATCTGTTCACACTCCTCCCCGCCCTCTTCATGACCATGGTCACTGGCAGCTTCCTCTTCGTCGCCGAAACCGAAGGGCTCGGCAGATACATTCCTCGCGACCTCGGCTACGCCTTAGGCGCCATCATCACCGCTATCGCCTACCTGCGCTTCCTGCAATGGACTCACATTTTCAAACACCTACCATTGCAGCATGGACATGACCTGCCGAAAAACAAATCCGAACTGATAAAAAAACGCTTGAGCAAGAAATAAAACAGACAAGAAGGAAACTGTAAAATACTTCATTAGCAAAGAAAATTCATTTATTTAATTCTTTTTCGTATCTTTGCAAATTGCAAAAAAAGTATAAAGAAACAAGATATATGAAAAAAGTATTCGCCATCGCCCTCATCTGCCTGCTGGCAGGCTCCGCTCTTGCAGGCAAACGCAACCCCCGTTCCTCTCGTCAGGAGATGGGCATTGCCGGCAACGCTCTCTATGTGATAGAATACACCTACAACCTTCATGGCGGTCGCGACAACGGGCGCCAGCTGGTCTGCATAGACTCCATTACTTTCGACAAAAGAGGCAACCTGCAAGACAAATTCCGCAAGAAAGACGGCTCCACCACATGGTACAGCTACTATTTCGACGTCAACGGCTACTCTCTGGGATGGAACGAATACGATGGCGCCAAACGGCTTACAGGACGCACCGCCTACCTCAACGACGACAACGGCAACCGCATAGAACGTACCATATATATGGGCGAGCAGATGACCAAACGCGAGTCATCACGCTATGAGAACAACCGCAAAGTAGAAGAACAAAGCTATGCCCCAAACGGCGCAATGACCGAGAAACGCGTCTATACCTACGATGCCGCCGGCAACAATGTTGAAATGGACTTCTACAATCGTAACGGCGAACTCATCCAGCGCTACCTTTACAAGTACGACGACAACGGCAACCGCATCGAGTGGCGTTACTATGATGCCGACGAGTTCCTTATGGCTCTGACCACCTACTACTATGATGACCACAACAACCTGACGGAAGTCAGCTCCTTCAACTACGACGAACACCTCAACTGGAAGCATAGCTACATCTACGAATATGACGAAGATGACAACTGGGTGCGTCAGACCATCTACCGAAACAATGTCCCCTATCAAGTAATCGAAAGAGAGATAGCCTTCCCTGTTTATTGATAGAAAAAGAATATACTGACAAAAAAAAGCACCCAATGCTGGGTGCTTTTTTTATATAATATTGGAGAACATGTAGATTCGTTAATCCTAAGATGTTTTTTATAAAAATAATACATGTGTCGCAATTTGAAACACATAAGTCGTACCTTTGCAAAAAAAATTTAGTAAAACAATGGCAAACGTAACACGAGAAAAACTTATCAAGCAGTGCCAGTATTACAATGGAGAAGAAGAGTGTTCCCAAAATCTCATTTACGCTGACACTTTCTTTTTCTGGGAAGCCGAACAGTTATACTGTTTAGGACACTACAATCTTTCTCATCGGTCCACTTACTAATTTCCAACGACACTTAAAGCGACGCATGATGAAATGGTGAGAAAGGTACAGCGGGATGCCGAACGGCTCGTAGCGGAGAACGCTCGTAAGGAGGCACGGAAGAACCGCCGAGGGATGCGCCGTTTCCGTGCAAGGCTTGGGAAACTGCTTGCTGTCTGCATCACTGATGGCGATATTGAGATTAGACCTTTGCAGAACCGATTAGAGTTTATCGAGGAAGGCAAGGCTATGCACCACTGCGTAGCCACCTACTTTGAGAAGCGAAATAGTTTTATCTTGTCTGTGAGACAAGACGGTGTGCGAATAGCCACTGTGGAACTGGATATTCACGAT
>JAFSPS010000033.1 GCA_017451385.1 Bacteroidales bacterium | reverse complement strand
GGATTGAAACTCCATCTGGTCGTCCACGGTGATGAACATGCGCTGTCGCCCCCCCTGTGGGGGCGTGGATTGAAACTCCATCTGGTCGTCCACGTTGATGAACATGCGCTGTCGCCCCCCCTGTGGGGGCGTGGATTGAAACCGTTATGTTGCTGTTAGTGAATATGGAAAAAAAGTCGCCCCCCCTGTGGGGGCGTGGATTGAAACATTTCAATGAATTGGATATGCCTGAGTACATAGGTCGCCCCCCCCTGTGGGGGCGTGGATTGAAACTATGGCTGAATCACCATCAGCACCAAACTTTGACAGTCCCCCCCCCTGTGGGGGCGTGGATTGAAACAAGAGCTGCGGGTGCTGGAAACACACCACCAGCACGTCGCCCCCCCCTGTGGGGGCGTGGATTGAAACTTCTCGTCATGGTCTTGCGACCATCGATTACGGCGTCGCCCCCCCTGTGGGGGCGTGGATTGAAACAGATATGTCTTGCAATCTCTCCACTTTTACATGGTCGCCCCCCCCTGTGGGGGCGTGGATTGAAACGTGAGCCACGCCTCGAACAAGAACGCGCCGCGCGGTCGCCCCCCCCCTGTGGGGGCGTGGATTAAAACCGATAATTTGCCTGCTGGTACATTGCAACAACTATCGCCCCTATGCAGAGCGTGGATTGAAACATGCCTTGATTGGCGGCGATGATAGCAAGAGCCGTCTGAATGGTCTGCACGCCACTGTTCACGAGGTTGAAGTCCTGGCCAAGCATTGAGGAAAGGGTCTGAACAGCCTCATGCTGACGCTCGCCACTATTGGTAATAGCGTTCATCAGGAGGTCGGTGTTGTTGTTGGCAGTAGCCTGCGCTCCGAGAGCCGCAGCGGCGTTGTTGCCATTGCCACCGAAAAAGCCGTTTCCATTGCCGAAACCGCCGTTAAACATTGCACCCAGCAAGAAGCCGACTATGCCTGCGCCAAGTCCGCCGTTGCCAAAGAAACCACCATTGTTGTTACCCATTGCGAGGTAGCCCAACAGACTATTCCATCCGTTGTTGTTGTTCACATCGGGAACCACTATTGTCTCACTCATTGTCGTAAGATAGTTTTAGGTTATACTTTTTTTGCTCATGAAATCGATTTCGTAAGCAAAGGTATAACCGAGCCGCTCCGTTTTCCTAATGACGAAAACAGATTTATGCTATCTTGTTATTATATAAAATGTTGAGCACTTTCGTCTAAACAAAGAAAATGTGATAAATGCTTTCATAAAAACGAAAAAAAACCGCTGAAAGGCGGCTTTTGTCCTTGCAAGAAAGCAGGATGGGACTTTTATAGTGTGGACGGAGCGACGGGGGCTTCCGCCGGCACTAATTTTATTCTTTTTTTGATGACTTTTGTGGTTATTCCGAATCTAATGGGAGTATACCGAATGTCTCTGTGTAAGGCCGATGAATATCCAAATAGTCGAAACATGTCTGTTTTTCGCTATCTTTAAGAATACTCCAAATCTTCTTAGCCTCACTATCTGACGATACAAAAAACTTCACATCTTCTAAAACGTTTGCTTGTGCAAACATTTTCGTGTCGTTTGGAATGACTGCTCGTTGTTGAAATGCACTACCTCTTTTCTTTTTCTCGTCAAAAACAATCCGACACAGTTTCCCCGCTTCCTCTGCATCAGTAATGTTGAAGGGGACTATTTGTAAATGTTCAAAGGGGAGGTCATGTATAGAGCCTTTAACGCAATATTCTGCAATAGCTATTGTTGAGATTTTGCAAATAATATTATGTTCAATAAAATATTTAAAATAAGAAACAGCACTGGCGTGAAGAGTATCATCAGAGTTCAGCAGTCTAATAAAAAAACTGCAATCCAATAAAACAGAATATGTAGGTTGAGTTTTATTCATAGCCTCGTATGCTTCGTACCCATTCGTCAGCATCTACAACACCATGCCATCTTGGTGTTGCCTGTTTTATTAACGAGTTTAAGTATTCCTCGTTAAATATAGGATTAAATTTGAGTAACTCTATTAGTTCTAAAGAGTCTTCTTTTATCTCGCCAGTATCGATTCTTTGTTTTGCTTTTGCTCTAACCCCAAAATACTTATATAGTAGATTTTCCTTTTCCTTTCTCAACTGGTCTTTCGTTGCAGAGATTGTATAGTTTTTGCCATTGTCGGTAGTAAGATGTATATTTGGTGTATTCTTACCCCCTGCATCCATGAGAGTACCATACAGATAGACTTCGGCATCTATCCATATATCCTGACTTACGTGATAATTAGTACGAGGAGATATTGTCAAAATGCTGTCTGGATTTTCACTGGAGTATATTTGGAAAACGTATCCTTTTTTCTTTGCGTTGGTCTGAATATTCTCCAAAGATGTGGCCATCCGACTTTCAAGACCTTCAAGTGAGTTTTGAGCGACAATCATTGAAAAAACAGCACTCAGTTGGATGGCTACCTGACGTGTAGTCTTGAATATATTCTTTACGGAACCTGATTCTACCGAGTATGATATAGTTGGTCTGCTGTCTCTGCATTGTGAAGTAACAATACTATCGACATCATTGAGTAACTCTTTAAGGTCTTTGATGTCGAAAGTTTCCGTAGTAACTCGGCCACTATGTGCCTCATCATCAATATGAAAAACTATTGTAGCGTATTGATTATTACCATTCACGAGTGCAAAAATACTAAATAAAAAAAATATTGCAAAAAAAAATACGCAATACGTTATTGACAACGCTGTGTTTATTATGATGTTACTGTTGTTCGTAGTATCCGAACACGTTTTTTCCTCGTGTTATGAAAAGTCGTTTTTATTAACATTAGAAATATCTCATGTTACTTTTTATGTTAAAAAAGTAACATATACTTATCTGCTATTTCCCGTTTTTCCTCGCATACTCTTCTATGTCTTCCTTGCTCCATATCTTCTCTCTTATGCCTGCTATCTTGCGTCCCTGTGGCAGCTCGCCTTGTTTCACCAGCTTGCGGAACGTGGGCTGGCTGATGCCGACCTGACTGATGCTGCAGAGTCGCAGCCTGCGCTGATGCTCGTCTTGGACTGGGGCTATGCCACGCAGTATCATGAACGCCTGCTCCTCGGTGAATTGCAGTGTGCCTTGTCGCAGTGCGTCGGCAAGGCCTTGGTAGTAGTACGGAAGCGTGAGAGATTACGCGCAAGACGTATTCTCTTTTTGACAACGTGCCACTCACCGAATCATAAAAAGTGTATTCTAAGCAAAGGCCGGTAGATGGATAATCCACGAGCTCAGCCGGCTCGAATCTGAAAAAGTACAGCTACATCTGGAGACATTTTTTCTTTGTCAGTATCAACACGACAACGAAAAAGAATAATTATTCAAACAATTGAAAGAAACCAGCAACTAAAAACAAATACAGTTTCAAGACATATGAAACCAACCTAATGAAATTCAGCTCAGTGACCCCGGCGGGATTCAAACCCACGACTTTCGGAACCGGAATCCGACGTTCTATTCAGCTGAACTACGGGGCCAAAACATATTATTAACGAGCACTGCTGGCTTTTATTGCATCTATGCATCGTGTTTTCTGCTGCCGACAACAAAAAAAAACGCTTATCTCCCACCATTCGGCACATTCAGCTCAAAGGGAATTTTATGATAAACGTTGTGCCGTAATTGGGCGTACTCTCCACAGCGACAGTGCCATGATGCAGCGCGACAACATTGGAGACATAGTTAAGGCCAATGCCGAAGCCCTTTACATCATGCACATCGCCTGTCGATACGCGATAGAACTTCTCGAAAATATGCTTCTGGTCTTCTTTGGCAATGCCTATGCCGTGGTCGCTGATGCGCAGCACCACCCACGACTCATCCCTGCTGGTGCCGACCTCTATGCGAGGGGCATCTACTGAATATTTTATCGCGTTATCCAAGAGATTATGAATCAAGTTGGTGACATGCAGGCTATCCACATTGACAAAAGGCAGCTCAGCATCATACTGCTCGCTGATGGTGCCTCCTCGCTTTTCGAGCGTCAGCGCGAAGCTTTTGACAGAGGAAGCACACAAGTCGTTTAGCGACACTGGGGCAAGGTTGAGCGAGATACTGCCGTTAGTCATCTTAGCGTTCTGAAGAATTGTCTCCACAAGCATACGCATCCGCCGATTCTCGTCGGCAATGACATTGAGGAAATTGTGCCGAGTCTCGTCGTCGCTCACAACGCTCTCATCGTTGAGCATCTCGCAAGCGAGCGAAATGGTTGCAATAGGCGTTTTTATCTCATGCGTCATGTTGTTGATGAACGTTGTCTTCATCTCGTCGAGCTTGCGCATATTGAAAATGATTTTCACTGACGAATTGAAGATAATAACGATAATTACAATGAGAAGTACCGAGATAATCACAAAGACCACGTTGGTAGTCTGCAAGAAACGATAGATAGAGGGGAATACCAGCATGACGCTATACTCTGCCGACGAGGGCAGATGCGAGAGACGGAAGTTGTACTTGTAGGGGGTGGAACGCAGGGCATTGGTGTCAGCTTCGTCGCTGACATGTAGGAAAACGCCATCAGTGATATTATACACACCTATCTGCGGCCGCACATCAATGCCACAGACAAGGAGCTCGTCGCAGATAAGGCTCTCCAGCTTGTCGTAGTTGAAACTACTGCTTGCCAGGATGTTGTCGTTCCGCACGCCGCCGACGAACATTTCGCTGCTGCTACCTTCTATGTCGTTCAGGATGCGGTTGCGCACAGTGAGCAGCGTGTTATATTGCGTCACGAGGCTGCGCTCGGAGAGCGAGAGCCGTCTGTCGCTACGTATCTGAGCGCTATCGCGCAACGCCACATTGAGGCGCACCTTCTCAATATCGAAAAAGAAATCCTGATTGTCGTTGAGCAGGTCCACCATCTTGCCGTTCAGCTCATCGATACGACGATAGGAGATGAATATGTAGCGGTCATTATCGTCAACAAACTCCTCTGGATTGATTTGCGATAGCTGCTGCAACACGTTGTCCATTGCATTGAGAATGCTGCTGTTGAACATGCCATCACTGATTTCCGTAGTGCGTCGAGCCTGAAAAAACTGCACCACCATCAGTCCGATAATAGATGCCGTGAAGAGCGTCAGCAGGTGGATTAGATATTTTGATTTCATGCGTCATCCATGAGTTTTGTGCGTCTCGCATTGCCGCAACACCAAACGGGCAACAGCTCTACACACAGAAAAACATAATGCAAAAATACTAAAAACTAAGCAACATTTGCAAAAGATAATTCGCGTGAGAGAATGGGCGGCTGTAAATCAAAAAAAAAACGTATCTTTGCATCCCGTAATCATAAGAATATGGCAACAAAATATATCTTCGTTACGGGAGGCGTAGCCTCATCATTAGGCAAAGGCATCATCGCCGCCTCGCTGGCTCGCCTGCTCAAAGCTCGCGGCTATTCGGTAACCAACCAAAAATTGGACCCTTACATCAACATCGACCCCGGCACGCTAAACCCCTACGAGCATGGTGAATGTTATGTCACTGAGGATGGCGCCGAAACCGACCTCGACCTCGGACACTATGAGCGCTTCACCGGCGTCCCCACTTCGCAGGCCAACAACGTCACCACAGGGCGCATCTATCAGACAGTGATAGAGAAAGAACGCCACGGCGACTTCCTCGGCAAGACGGTGCAGGTAATCCCGCACATCACCAACGAGATAAAAGACCGCATCACAGCCCTCGGCAATACGGGCAAATACGAGTTTGTCATTACCGAGATTGGAGGCACCGTGGGCGACATCGAATCGTACCCCTTCGTTGAAGCAGTGCGTCAGCTGAAATGGGCTCTGGGCAACAACTGCATAGTCATCCACCTCACCTATATCCCCTACCTTGCCGCTGCCGGCGAGCTAAAGACCAAACCGACACAGCACAGCGTCAAAGCGTTGCAACAGCAAGGCGTACAACCCGACATCATCGTCTGCCGCACCGAGAAACCTCTTACGCGCAGCGTGAAAGACAAGATTGGCCTCTTCTGCAACATCACAGGCGACTGCGTCATCGAAGATGGCGACGTGAGCAGCATATACGAAGTGCCCATCAAGATGCGCGATGAGAAACTTGATATTCAGGTACTCAAGAAACTTGACGTGCCCATCAAGAATGAGATAGACCTCACCAAGTGGGAAGCGTTCCTCTACCGCCTGCACAACCCCGAAAAGATTGTAAACATAGGCCTCGTAGGCAAATATGTAGAGTTGCCAGACGCCTATAAGTCTATCACCGAGGCTTTCATCCACGCTGGTGCCGAGCTGCGCTGCAAAGTCAAGATACGCTATATCAACTCCGAACTGCTAAACAACGATAATATTGAAGAACGCATGAACGGCCTGACGGGCATCCTCGTGGCACCGGGCTTCGGCACTCGCGGCATTGAGGGCAAAATCCTCGCCGTACGCTATGCACGAGAGAACAAGATACCCTTCTTTGGCATCTGCCTCGGCATGCAGTGCGCCGTGGTAGAGTTCGCTCGCAACGTGCTGGGTCTCACCGACGCCCACTCGGTGGAGATTGTCCCCTCTACCCCCCACCCTGTCATCAGCATGATGGAAGAGCAGAAAAAAGTGTCGAACATGGGTGGCACTATGCGCTTGGGAGCCTACCCCTGCCGCCTGAAGGAGGGCAGCCACGCCCGCCAGACCTATGGCAGCGAGATGATTTCCGAACGCCACCGCCACCGCTACGAGTTCAACAACGAGTATCTCGCTCAGTTCGAGGCAGCAGGAATGAAGGCTACAGGCATCAACCCCGACACAGGACTGGTGGAGATTGTTGAAATACCCGACCATCCTTATTTTGTCGCTTCTCAGTTCCACCCTGAATACAAGAGCACCGTGATGCACCCTCATCCGCTCTTCCTCGCCTTCGTTGAAGCCGCCATGACAGCGCGCACACACTAATTAACATTAAAACACCTCATACAATGGCTTTCATAGACTATAATATGCCCTACAAAGTCGCCGATATAAACCTTAAAGACTGGGGGCGCAAAGAACTGACAATGACCGAAAAAGAGATGCCCGGTCTCATGGCTCTGCGCAAAAAATACAGCACAGAGAAACCTCTCAAAGGTGTCCGCATAAGCGGGTCGCTCCACATGACGATGCAGACTGCCGCTCTCATCGAGACCCTCGTAGCTCTGGGAGCCGATGTGCGATGGGCTTCGTGCAATATTTTCTCCACTCAAGACCATGCCGCAGCCGTGATAGCATCCACCGGCGTGCCCGTCTTCGCTTGGAAAGGCGAAAGCATCGAAGACTACTGGTGGTGCACCACACAGGCCCTCTCATTCCCCGGCGGCAAAGGTCCGCAACTTATTGTTGACGATGGTGGCGACGCAACGCTGCTGGTACACAAAGGGTTCGCTGCCGAGAACAACCCGTCGCTACTCGACAAAACACCAGACAATCACGAAGAGAGCGTGATTCTTGACACACTACGCCGAATTCAAGCCGAAGAGCCGCAGAAATGGCACAACGTGATGAAGGAGCTCAGAGGCGTCTCTGAAGAGACAACCACCGGCGTGCACCGTCTCTACCAGATGGCAGCCCGCGGCGAACTGATGATTCCAGCCATCAACGTTAACGACAGCGTGACGAAATCAAAATTCGACAACCTCTACGGCTGCCGCGAATCGTTGGCAGACGGTATCAAACGTGCCACAGATGTGATGATTGCCGGCAAGGTCGTTGTAGTTTGCGGCTACGGCGATGTGGGCAAGGGATGCGCTCGCTCCATGCACACCTACGGCGCTCGCGTGCTCGTCACCGAGATTGACCCCATCTGCGCTCTGCAAGCCGCCATGGAAGGCTACCAAGTGGTGACAATGGACGAGGCTCTTGCCGAAGGCAACATCTATGTCACCACCACTGGCAACTGCGATGTCATCACCGCCGAACACATGGCGCAGATGAAAGATGAGTCCATCGTGTGCAACATAGGACACTTCGACAGCGAGATACAGGTGGACCGCCTCGTCAAATGGCCCGGCATAGAACACGTCAACATCAAACCGCAGGTGGACAAATACATCTATCCCGACGGACATTGCATATATCTCCTCGCCGAAGGACGCCTGGTCAACCTTGGATGCGCAACGGGGCATCCCTCTTTTGTGATGAGCAACTCGTTCACCAACCAGACTATAGCGCAAATTGACCTATGGAAAAACCGCGACAACTACAAGGCTGGCGTCTATCGCCTACCCAAAGAGCTCGACGAAGAAGTGGCACGTCTGCATCTTGAACAACTGGGCGTGCACCTCACGACGCTCACCGAAAAACAAGCTGCCTATCTCGGCGTCCCCGTCAACGGCCCCTACAAGGCTGACCACTACAGATACTAATTTTTCACATTCTGTTCCCAACCGTACAGGGACAGACAACCATCTATCAAACGAAGCGGCGGAATGCTCATGCAACCCGCCGCTTCATTCTTTTCTCTTTTCTCATCTCACATATCTACAATTATCTACTTTGCTCTAAAATAGATTTTGATTGGCACACCGTGGAAGTCCCACATCTCGCGCATACGATTCTCTACATAACGGCGATAGGGGTCGCGAATATACTGCGGCAAATTGCAAAAGAATACAAACTGCGGATAAGGCGACGGCAACTGCGTGATATATTTTATCCTTATCCATTTGCCCTTGACGGCTGGCGGCGGGTTCTGTTCTTTCACTATGGGCAGCAGCGCGTCATTGAGCTCGGACGTTGAGATGCGACGACTGCGAGCGTAATATACCTGCTTGGCGGTTTCAAGCACCTTGTGGATGCGCTGCTTGTTGATGACGCTGGTGAACACGATAGGCACATCATCAAACGGGGCTATACGGCTGCGAATAAGCTGCTCATACTCCTTATGCGTATTATTGCCTTTCTCCACAAGGTCCCACTTGTTGACAACGATGACAACGCCCTTATTGTTGCGCTGTACGAGACTGAAAATGTTGATATCCTGCTGCTCCAAACCCTGCGTGGCGTCAATCATCAGTATGCAGACATCGCTACTCTCTATAGAGCGTATGGAACGCATGACGGAATAGAACTCAAGGTCCTCACTGACTTTTTGCTTCTTTCGTAGTCCCGCCGTATCGACAAAATTGAAGTCAAAACCAAACAGGTTATAATGTGTCAGCACCGAGTCGCGCGTAGTGCCGGCAATGGGAGTGACGATGTTGCGCTCCTGCCCTGTGATGGCGTTGATGAACGAACTCTTGCCAACATTGGGACGGCCAACGACAGCAATACGTGGCAGGTGCGACGTTGTGTCCTCCATGTCGGGCGCAAAATCGGCGACGACAGCATCAAGCAGCTCGCCAGTGCCACTGCCCGTAATGCCAGCAATGGGATAAGGGTCGCCAAGACCTAATGAATAGAGTTCCGCCAAAGCCGCCATATCCTTTGAGTTGTCAACTTTGTTGGCGACAAGAATCACTTTCTTGTTGGTGCGACGAAGCATCTGCGCCACATCCTCATCCATAGGGGTGAGCCCGTCATGGGCATCGACGAGAAACAGTATGACGTCGGCCTCATCGACAGCGAGCGACACCTGCTTGCGAATTTCCTCTTCGAACGTGTCGTCACCACCCATCACATAGCCACCGGTATCAATAACCGAAAACAATTTGCCATTCCAATCGCTATGACCATACTGACGGTCGCGCGTAACGCCACTCGTCTCATCGACGATGGCTTGACGAGTCTCTGTGAGACGATTGAACAATGTTGATTTTCCCACGTTGGGGCGGCCGACAATAGCAACGATATTAGACATATATGAGTAAAAATGTATGATTAGTTATTTGAGATTAAGCTTGAACACCGTTCAAACAGAGATTAAATAGTCTTCAAATACGATTTGAGAGGCATCTTGTTATAGCAAAAAGCTGTTGCATCGCATGCGATGCAACAGCTTTAGGTCCTTATCTTATTACAACACAGTGTCGTCATCCATGCTGATGGTCTTTGTACGGTCGTGGCCAAAACAAATGTTCAGACCAAACTGCAGGCGCGTTCCCTTGATATCTACAGCCTTGAAGCTCGAAATATAGTCAGCCATCAGGTAGAGCTGCAAAGCATTGCCGGGAGCAAGTGTTACGCCAACACCGGGGTTGATGATTGAGCCTCTCTCACCATCAAAACAAAAAGCATTAGCAACCATAAGCTCCAACATATTGCCAGCCTTCACAGAGGCAGAGAGGGATGCATTATAGCGGAAACGACTGCCATCGCCGAAAAACTTGAGCCCGTCATCATCTTTTTGCATGATGCCGTTATCCCACTCACCATGGAACAACAGATTGGCACGGAACCAATTGGTAACATTATAACCAACACCAACATACATTTTGGAGGGGATGGACTGCCAGTAGCCTTCAACATCCTTTTCCACATAGTCCACCACGCTGGTGAGAGTATCGGTGACATTGTTGAAGAAATCCATATCCATCACTCCCGACGTGATGAAATCGCCGAGGTCATTGCCGTTAAATTTCAAGTCGTTATATTTTGGATTGATTTCCTTGGCATTATCCTTCCAATGGATGCCGGTACCGATATCGAGCAAACTGGCAGAGAACGTAAACTTGTTCCAACGATAGACTGCGCCAAGGTCAAAGGTGAAACCCATATTGTTGAACGAGTTGACGAAAGTAAACTCGTTATCGTCAAAATCATAGGAGAGTGCTCCTGCGCGGAGGAAACGATACTGCAGATTGCCGCGAATCTCGCTGTATGCGTCGTTCTCTGACCATACGAGAGCATTGACATCGTCTATGCGACCCGACGCAACACCATTAAGGATGTTGACATGAGCACCTATGGTCAGATTGTCGGTGATGTCATATCCCAACCCGATGGCAACACGCTCATAGGCTGACACATTGACAAAATCATCAAAAACGACACCAGCGGCATTCTCTCGCCCTATGCATCTAATCAGACCGCCCGTGATGATATTTGAAAGGCCCGACGGGAAATAGAGCGAACTATTGACGGAAGCTGAAAGATTCAACGTAAAGAAGAACCGTTTGATATGGAATCCGAAACCGAGAATGTCGATATCAGACCCCACATGAATACTCTTGTCGTTCTGCAAGTTTCTCGCAAGCGAATAGATATCAAGCAAATATTTGCCTTCTTTTTGATTATCAGGCACAAAACGAAAATCGCCATAGGACACTGGCAACCCGACCGACACTCCCACACCGGGCAGAGAGATAAAGATATCGCGATTAGGCTGGAAAAAGGCCGGATTCAGATGGTTGGACTGTGGCAGAATGGTGGAATTATATATAATGTCGTTGCGTTCAAGCATCTGGGCGTTGGCCACAGCAAAAGTAAACAGTGCCGCCAACAATATTGAAAGGTGAATGATATTCTTTTTCATAATACAACGTTTTAGTAATGTGCGTAGCCCTTAGTGAAGGATTTATTCTACAACATCCGTCATGCTTCGTTCTACACTTTTTTACTGATTTATTTATTGCTGGAATTACTGATTAGTTTTTTTTGCCGAATTTCTCATCAAGGTACTCATCATCAGCATTGACAAGGATATACATGTGGGTTATGAGCTTATCTTGCTTCATAATCTCTACAACTTCATGATTCGTGCTGTTGAGTTCGAACGAAATCCTGATACTGTCGCAACTCGCAATGTTATCCAAGTCCTTCTTTGTCATGTTAATCCTTGCATGAATAGAATCTGAACCACTGCTGCGGAAATAGCCAGACTTTTCGTTTTTTTCTACTGGGGCAGCGGGAATCACAAAGCCCTCCTTGCCAAAGAGCGAGATGGGGTCTGTCGATGGATTGTAAGTCTTAATAAAATGTGCCGGATTGCCACGAGACAGCAACATGTCATGCGCCGTAAGCGACATCGGCAGACTGTTCTCAAATTTGAATGCGAAACAGAAGTCGGCATCAAGAGCCATCTTCTTGCTGGCAGTAGCGACAGCATCTTGAACCTCCATAAGTGGGAACGCTATCGACACCTCATAGACAACGTCATTGAGCGAAAGACGCATCGGGAACTTGGCCTTGACTGAACCATCCATATTGAACTTACGAATCTTGATAACATCATTGACTGATGAAGGCACCGTGGCCGTCTTAATGAACGCATCAACCTCATCCTCAGTACCATGCAACGGCACCACCAGTTGGAAGCTATAGCTCATTTTCTTTGGCTTGAGGTCCAGAACCTGTTTGAGCCAATCGGGGTCATTGTCCGTAGAGATAGTTATCTTCGAACCATCACCACGCAATTCCTCAACATCAAAAGATTTCTTATTTTCAGATATTGGCAACTCCTTGGTACCCTTCTCTCCCTCAACAATGATAGCAAACTTCTCTATCTTAGGGACACCAATAAAACTCTTGTATGCATCATCAAAAAGCCCTGATTTATCGCCGCCTTCCACTTCAATGGTTAAGAGCATCTCCAAATCCGCCTTCAGACCCTCTATAGTCATACCATCGATGTTGGGGAAATTATCGAAAATGTCGATATCTATCTCTCCAGACTCAGGTTTGCGCCAGACGGTATCAATCTTGTCCGCCTTAGTAGGTTTGTACTCCGAAACAGATGAGGCCCAGTCAATGTCGTATGACAAGGATATTTCATCATTATACATGAATGTGACGACGTCATCCTCAAATGTAACCTCCGATTTGGTATTCTGCCATTTGGACAGCAATCCGCGTCCATCAAGGGTGCCAGTGCCTACAGGAAGAGCGAACGAGATGTCGCCACCTGTCACGCCACTTAAATTCTGCACTTCTTCAAAATCCTTATCGCCACAGGAGACCATCAACAAACTGGCTGCTGCTACGACAGATAATAAATACTTCTTCATATTTTTTAGTTATTTTAGGTTGCCATACAAAAGAGGATGCTCTACGCCTCCTAACAATTTGCAAAAATACTCTTTTTTTCTGATATTGAGAATATAAATTATTTCACCCCTTCTCCCACACATATCTCATACAGTTCTTCCTTGCTCAGCATCCGCTGTGCAAGACGCTGTATATCGTCCGGCGTAACCGACGACACTATCTCCATCAGCCTCTCCATGCCTATGTTCAAGCCCTCTTCCACGCTTGTCATGAAGCGATTGCTTAGCTCGAAAACGCCATCAATAGAACGCAAAAAACTCCCCTCAATATAGCGGCGCACCACGTCCAACTCTTCCTCCGGCACTCGTTCGTTGGCAAGACGTGCAATCTCGACATATATCTCATCAAGAGCCTCGCGTACAACGGCGTTGCCACAGTCGAGCGTGATGTCAAACGAGACATCCCCTCGCAAGACAGACACACTGCTGTTTATGCCGTAAGTAAAGCCTTTCTCTTCGCGTATGTTGCGCATGAGACGCGAGCCAAAATAGCCGCCAAGCAACGTGTTCAGCACTACAAAACGCAGATAATCATCCCCTTCCACATCCAATGGCAACAGGCGTGCTATGTCTATCGAGGTCTGCGACGACGCCATCGACTTATGAAACAGCCTACCCTCGCGCGGCATCGGAGCGACCATGCAACGCGTCAGCTCACTGACGACAGGGCTGCCGCCAAACAAGTCGTGACACATAGCCACCTCCTCTTCGCCATAAGAGCCAGACAGGATAACCGTAGGACGCTGGCATGTATAGTATTTCGCGAAAAAAGACTTCACTGCGTCAAGGGATAATCGCTCCACATCGTCCAACGTAGCGAAGCGTGCAAAGGGATGCGTAGCACCATAGAGCGCCTGCTCTCGCATCTGCTGTGCCTGCATAGCGGTACGCTCTTCTTGCAACATGATGCTCTGACGCATGCGCGCCTTGTAGAGCGAAAACTCTTGTGCCACAAAGAGCGGCTGCGTCAACATCTCATGGAGTAGCGGCAAAAACTCCATAGCATAGCGACGCAGCATAAACGACGTCACCTCGCCCACATATCTCTTCTTTTTGTTATTTACAATGATACCACGATAGTCGATAAACTCTGCCACCTGCTGCGGGCTATGCAGCAGCGTACCCTTATCAAAAAGCTGCAATGCAGCATCGGCCTGCAACGGCATGTCCTGATAGAACGCGCCAGCCTCATAGAGCAGCACAACGCTGAACAGGTCAACAGACGACGAGGGGAAACCATAGATTACCGTGCCGTCAGCAAATGTGTGCTCAACAGGTGAGATATTGATGGAACGACCATCAAGCAACGACTCATAGGATGTATTATTCATTGGAAAAAACATTTTTATATTGAATCACAAGGGCTTTTCTGCATACTCCTCTTCCCCCGACACACACTGGCAGCGGCCACGGATGCTGTATTTATAGCAAAAGCGGGTGGGCTGCTTCGTACTGCCCACCCGCCTTGTTTGAATGATTGTTTTCTTCAGTCTTATGCAAGACGCTTCTCAAGACGCTGACGGATAGCCTTGATGAAATCAAGACTGTTGACGGCGGTAGGTTTCACGCCTTCCATCAGAGCCACGAGGTCCTTGGTGACGATGCCCTCGTTGAGGGTGTCAAAGCAAGCGGCTTCAAGTTGGTTGCCGAAGTTCTCGAGGTCTTTCAGACCGTCCATCTCGCCACGTTTACGCAGAGCGCCGCTCCATGCAAAGATGGTAGCCATGGGGTTCGTGGAGGTCTCTTCGCCCTTCAGGTATTTGTAGTAGTGACGCGTCACGGTGCCGTGGGCAGCCTCATACTCATACTTGCCGTCGGGGCTGACGAGCACGGAGGTCATCATAGCCAGCGAACCGAAAGCGGTGGAGACCATGTCGCTCATCACATCGCCATCATAGTTCTTGCAAGCCCAGATGTAGCCACCCTTGCTGCGGATAACGCGTGCCACGGCATCATCAATGAGCGTATAGAAGAACTCAAGACCGAGTTTCTCAAACTGCTCTTTGTACTCCTCAAACACCTCATGGAAGATGATTTTGAACTGTGCATCATACTTCTTGCTGATGGTATCTTTGGTGGAGAACCAGAGGTCCTGCTTGGTATCTACGGCATATTTGAAACAAGCGTGAGCGAAAGAGCGGATGCTCTTGTCAGTATTGTGCATACCCTGCAGCACGCCGGCACCCTTGAAGTTGTGGATAACCACCTCTTCGTGCTTGCCGCTCTCGCCGTCGAAAACGAGCTTAGCAACGCCAGCCTCGTCGGCGCGGATTTCAACGCTCTTATAGACATCGCCGTAAGCGTGACGAGCGATGGTGATAGGCTTTTCCCAGTTCTTCACAGCAGGCTTGATGCTGTCGATGATGATAGGAGCACGGAACACCGTACCGTCAAGCATGGAACGGATAGTGCCGTTGGGGCTTTTCCACATCTCGTGCAGCTTATACTCATCCATACGCTGATGGTTAGGAGTAATGGTGGCGCACTTCACGGCAACACCGTATTTCTTGGTGGCCTCGGCGGAGTCGATAGTAACCTGGTCGCGCGTCTCATCGCGGTGAACGAGACCGAGGTCGTAGTATTCAGCTTTCAGGTCAACGAAGGGGAGAATAAGCTCGTCCTTAATCATTTTCCAAAGGATGCGGGTCATCTCGTCGCCATCCATCTCGACCAGCGGAGTGGTCATCTGAATCTTTTTTTCCATGATTTGTGATTTGTGAGTTTTAATTTTTATGGATAAAAATATTTATCGTTTTAGCATACAGCATATTGTATGGTTTTACAGCCCACCGCTATGCCGCTACAAATGTATTATTATTTTTTATATTGGCAAAAAATATCTATCGCACTTTTAGCTTTTGGCCGACTCGCAACTTCGCGTCCTTTTTTATTCCGTTTAGTTTGCACAACTTTGCCACTGTTGTCCCATGTCGTTTGGCTATCTTTGAGAGGCTGTCGCCCTTCTTCACGACATACACCTTGGGCTTCTCCGCCACCGCCTTCCCCTGCCCTGCCGACGTGTCACCTTGTGACACCGCGTCGCCTGTATGCGACGAGGTGATGACTTTTATAGGGCTCTTGCGACGGCGCAGCTTGTGATAGGCATTGGTCATGTCGGTCACCGAGATGCTGTAATCCCTGTTGACGCTGTCGCCACGCCGATGTTCGAAGAGCCACTGATAGGTACTCTCCAGATAGAACAGACGCGCCGGGAACGTATGGTTCACACCCTTCAACTCGGTGAAGATTAGGTTAGGCACGCTGTCATTACATTTGCGCATAGCGTTGACCACCTTGCGCGACGATGCCACGGCGACCTGCCTGTCTGCCGTGCCATGCACTATCCACAGCGGCACCTCGTTCAGCCCGCAGTAGCTGGCAGCATTGCCGCCCCCGCAGATTGCCATCGCGGCAGCTATGCGCGCATGATAGACAGCAAGATAATCTATCGTACCATAGCCGCCGAGGCTCATGCCTATGACATATATGCGCGTCGTATCTATCGGGTAGTTGGCCACCACATAGTCGAGGCAACGGTTGATGCGGTCGGGCCGCCATGCGCCCCGAGGGTTTTGTGGCGCAAGGACGTAGGCGTCAAGGTCGAGCCCCATCTGTATGGCGTGCAGCACGCCATAACGCCTCACCCTCATCAGGTCGCTGCCACACAGGCTGGCGCCGTGGAGGAAGACAACCAGCGGCTTCGGCGGCACGACGTCGTTCACATTGAAAGGCAGCGGGTCGAGACTGTCTGATATATGCACCGATGGCGGCGTATAGACCCAGAAGTTGTAGGCATCCGTCACCACATTCTTGAACGACTCAAGATGCTGCGACCACACCGCGGGCGACAGCAGCAGCACCATAAGCAACAAAACCAGTGTGTGTTTATATCGCATCTATGCTCTAATCAATGTTAACAACAAAAGGCAGTCTTGCCTGCAGAGGCTCCATCTCCGTCCAGTAGAGCAGGTCGGCGCCAAACGGCATCATGCTGCGCATTTGTGCCGACAGTTCCACCTCGCGCGAGCTGCCGGCGAAGTCCATTATCTGCGTCATCAGGTCTTTCTTTGAAGGATAGACCACGACGCTGTATGCCTTCATGCCTGCCTCTTCGGCTGCCAGAGCCATAGCTCTCTCCATGCCGCCCAGTTCGTCAACGAGACCTATCTTCTGCGCCTCGGCACCCGTCCACACGCGTCCGCGCGCTATGCTGTCAACATATTCTACTTCCAAGCCACGTCCCGTCGCCACACGCATGCAGAAGTTGACATAGAAACTCTCCACATTGCGCTGCATCATGGCACGCGACGTGGGCGACATGGGGCGGAAGACGCCAAGCCCCGAAGCGTTGGCGTTGGTAGCAACCGTATCGGTCGTGATGCCAAGACGCGAACGCAGCAAAGTGCCAAATTCAGGCACCACGCCGAAGACGCCTATGGAACCCGTCAGCGTTACGGGCAGCGCCACGATTTTCGTAGCACCGCTGGCCATCTCATAGCCCGCACTCGCTGCCATACTGCCCATAGAGACGATGAGGGGCTTCTTCTCCTTGGCACGCACTACGGCATCGGTAATACTCTCCGACGCTATCGCCGACCCGCCGGGCGAGTTGATACGCAGCACGATGGCTTTAACCTTGTCGTTCTTTGCCGCATCATCGAGGGCTTTCACTATGTCGTTAGCATATATGCCGTTGTCCATCCCCTTGCTCGAACCCGATTGCACATTGCCCTCAGCATAGATTACCGCAATTTTGCCATCCTCCACGGCAGGAGTGAAGCTTTTGTTGTAGCGCACCGCGTCATATACGCGCTTTGCGCCTATAGCTTTTTTCAGCATGTTGCGCACAGACTCCTCAAAGCCGAGGCTATCTACCAGCCCCGCATCTTTCGCCTCGTGGGCAAGCACTCCCTCAAGGTTGTCTGCCACACTATTCAGACGCTCCGTCGGGATGCCTCGCTGCTCGCCGATACCTGCGACGACATAATTCCATATACTGCTCAGGTAGGCACGCACCTGCTCGCGGTTGGCATCGCTGTAGTGCGTCATGGTATATGTCTCGCCGGCGCTCTTATAGGCGTTGCTGTTGGGGCGTATCAGGTCAACATTGACACCCAACTTGTCGAGCATCTCCTTGATGAAGATAGACTCTGCCGCCAAACCACGGAAATCGACCATGCCGGCAGGGTTCAGCACCACCGTGTCTGCCGCCGATGCCAGGTAGTAGGCAGGCTGCGAATAGCTGTTGCCGTAGGCCACTACGGGCTTGCCCGACTGCTTGAAGGCCTCCACGGCCTGCCGCAGCTCCACGCTCTGCGCCCACGACACCTCGCCGCCTTCGCCGGCATAGATATATAGGGCCTTGACGCGCTTGTCGTCGGCAGCACGCTCCACAGCCTTCAGCACGTCATGCAGATTGACCGTTTTGCCGTTGCCCAGATAGCCCTGCAGCTCGTCCTGCTCGCCTTCCATCATGGTCTGCGTGAGGTCTATGCAGACGGCAATGTCGTCACCCACAACTGTCGTAGGCTCTGTCGTCGAGAGGATGCCTGCCAACATTATCAGTCCAAAAATGACGGCTATGATGTTGACAACCGCTGTTGCTATGATGACGCCAAGAGCCGACGCAAGCATGGTGCCACCAAAGGAGAGCGGCTGACGCTTCTTGACTTTGCGGTGCGAAGCCCGCGTATTGGTTCCTGCCCCCGCATCGCTCGTATGAGGCTGTCTTTCGGCAGTTTCTACTGTTTCTCTTTCTTCAGTGCTTCGAGAGGCTATCTCTTCATTCTTAATCTCTTCCATAGTTTTTATTATAGATGTGAAACTTTTAGCATAACAAATGTGCAAAATTATAAAAAAAATCACAAAGTCAAAACTGTTACAAAAAGTGTATCTTTGCAAATTCGTAGAAATCAAAACTGCCAACAGCATGAAACGTTCAATTATCTTACTATTACTCATTGCCATCGCACTGCCCTCATCGGCTCAGTTCTGGAAAAGAAAGAATGTCAAAACAGATGAAAGCACCATCGTCGTGCCGAAAAATCCAGTGGGCAAAGAGGACACTATCCACGGCATGGAACGCCTCAACGAAGTTTTTGAGCTAATCAAAAAGAACTATCTCGACGAACCCGATATGGACCATCTGAGCGAGGTAGCCATCAATGCCGTGCTCAAAGACCTCGACCCCCACAGCATGTATATCGCCGCCAAGGATGTGCAACGCACCAACGAGAGCCTCGTGGGCAATTTCGAGGGCATCGGCGTGACGTTCAGCATCGTTGACGACACCATCTGCGTGGGCGACATCATCGTCGAAGGTCCGGCAGAGAAGGTGGGACTCATGCGTGGCGACAAGATACTGCGCATCGACGACACCGCCGCCACGGGCGACAGCATCACCAACAACTATGTCATGAAACACATACGCGGCAAAAAAGGCACAACGGTGGTCCTCGACGTACTGCGCGACCACGAGGTGCTGAAATTCCACATCGTGCGCGACAAGATACCCATCTACTCTATCGACACCTATTTCATGGTGAACGACACCACGGGCTACATACGCCTCTCGCGCTTTGCTCGCAGCAGCGTCACCGAGTTCCGCAACGCCTGCGAGGAGTTGAAGAAGAAAGGTATGCAAGCCCTGATTTTCGACCTGCGTGGCAACAGCGGCGGCTACCTCGACATAGCCTGCGGCATCGCCAACGAATTCCTCAACAAGGGCAGCCTGCTCGTTTACACCAACGGCCGCACGGTGCGACGCCAAAACTTCGTAGCCAACAGCAATGGCTCTTTCCGTCAAGGCAAACTGATTGTCCTCGTCGATGAGAACTCGGCATCTGCCTCCGAAATCGTCTCCGGCGCCGTGCAGGACTACGACCGCGGCACCCTGATAGGCCGTCGCACCTTCGGCAAAGGCCTTGTCCAACGCGTCTTCCCTCTCCGCGACGGCGGTCAGGTGCGCCTGACAACAGCTCGCTACTACACCCCCTCAGGCCGCTGCATACAGAAACCCTACAGCGAGGGACATACCGACGACTATCAGAAAGACCTCACACAACGCTACCTCAACGGCGAGCTGGTCAACGCCGACTCTATCCACCTGCCCGACTCATTGAAATACACCACTCAAGGTGGCCGCACCGTATATGGCGGCGGCGGCATCATGCCCGACATCTTCGTACCTATCGACACCATGAAGCTCACCCCATTCTTCATCACCGCACGCAGCAAAGGACTTTTCTACAAGTTCGCCAACCAATGGGCTGACCGGCATCGCAACAGCGCCGACATCAAGGATTTCGACACCTTCATCAGCAAATACGACTCCTTCGGCATCGACAAGCTCTTTGCTCAATATGCTGAGGAGAAAGAGGTGCTACGTGACTTCGAGGCTGAAGCCGCACTGCCTGCCGAGCGCGTGAAACACTCCGACGACTATATGCGTTATGTCCTCAAAGCCACCCTGGCACGCACCCTCTTCGGCATCAACTACTACTTCATGGTTATGCGCGACATCGACGAGCCATTCCTCCGCGCCATGCAAGAACTCTAAACTCCCATTTCCTCAGCCCTCGCCCCCCCCTCAGACTACTCCGATTACTCTGACTACTCCGATTACTCTGATTACTCAGATTACTCTGATTACTCAGATTACTCAGACCACTCAGCCCTCAAAGCCTCTCCCTCTATTGTCCTCCCCCCCCCGCTCTTCTCCGCCCCTTTGGGGCGAGGAAGAGCGACTTAGTTTTAGTTTTTAAGCTACTCCTGGACGAGACGAACGGAGATCCCGTAGTAGCGGTTGAGGTTGTACTGTGGGTACACGAGGGACATGTTGAAGAAGAGGTCGTACGCGTTGCTGCTATTGTTGAACGACGATGACCAGTAGTAGCCGTTCGTACCCGCGCCGTAGATGCCCGTCCCGTAGCGGTAGCCCGCGGCAGGGAGGAACACTGCTCCTGCCACCTCCATAGCCTGCCACGCCGTGGCAGTGAAAGTGTTTGTGGTATAGCCCACACTCGGTGTGTTGCAACTTGCGGGGATAGGAGCAGACGACGGATGGCTATAGCTGTCGGGGAACAGCACGATGCCGTTGACACCGCTGACCGTAGCCTTGCAGTAGCGAACATTTGTTGTGCTGCCTATGGTACTGCCGCTACGGGTGTTGAAGAGATATATCCATTCTGCACTTGTGAGCGTGCGCCAGCGGTTAGGAGCGTTGCCGCCATTGGCTATGGCGTTATATACTCCCCAGTCGTAGTAACGGCTGCCATCGGTTAGATTTGGCGACGACATATTGGTCGATGGTCCGTAACCATAACGATTGTATGATTCGTTTACCGTTGCCGTAGATGTGCTGTATGGATAGTAGTTGGTATTGTAACTATCGGAACTGTTGTGGTAGCCCGACGTGCCCCAGCCGAAGAGGTCTATGTAGCCCGTATAGGTGGCGGAGATATTGCTGTTTGATGCTCCTACATACTGGCACTGGCAGTCGGCGAAGCGCCATGTGCCTTGCTTCGTTGTGCCGTCGGCGCAGGCGTGCGTCCCCTGCGTGGTGTATTGCAGGTTGCCCTGCGAGAACTTGACCTTCTTGGTTGCCGAGACGGAAAACTGCCCCGGCAGCACGCCATCCACCGCCACCGTCCCCGTACATTGGCAGCCCTCCATATCCCCTGCCGGCGGTGTAGATGATGTGATGGTGAGATGCAACGTCACCACGCTGTCGCACCCCTTGCTGTTGCCGCCCGTGATGGTGTAGGTCGGCGTGGTGGTTGAGGCCGTATAGGTAGTGCCATGCCATGTGTAGCTGCCCGAAGCCGTCTGCTCGTCTATCCCCGTGGTTGAATGGTTTATGGTCAGCTGCAGCATAACAGTGCTGTCGCACCCTGCCGCGTTGCCGCCCGTGATGGTATATGTCGGCGTAGTGGTGCTTTCGGTATATGTATTGCCGTCAATCCAAGTATAGCTATCGCACGCGTTTTGTATATCGGTGGCAGAAGATGTATTGCCAAGGCATGGGTCAGCCAACTCATGGACGAGACGAACGGAGAACCCGTAGTTGCGGATGTAGTAGCCCTGTGGGTTCACGAGGGACGTGTTGAAGTCGAGGGTGCACGCGCCGTAGATACTGCCGTACGACGATGACCAGTAGTAGCCGTTCGTACCCGTGAAGTGGATGCTCGTCCCGTAGCGGTAGCCCGCGGCAGGGAGGAACACTGCTCCTGCCGCCTCCATTGTCTGCCACGCCATAGCAGTGAAAGGGTTGGCGGTATAGCCAACATTCGATGTGTTGCAACTTACGGGGATAGGAGCAGACGACGGATGGCTATAACTGTCGGGGAACAACACGATGCCGTTGACACCGCTAACCGTAGCCATGCAGTAACGGGCGTTGGCAGTGCCTCCAATTGTACTGCCGCTGCGGGTGTTGAAGAGATATACCAACTCGTCTTTTGTGAGCGTGCGCCAGCGGTTGGGAATGTTGCCACCGTTGGCTATGGCGTTATATACCCCCCAGTCGTAGTAACGGCTGCCGTCAGTCAGATTCAGATACGACATATTGGTCGATGGACCGTAACCATAACGATTGTATGATGTATTTACCGTTGTCATAGATGTGCTGTATGGATAGTAGTTGGTATTGTAAATATCGGAACTGTTGTGGTAGCCCGACGTGCCCCAGCCAAAGAAGTCTATGTAGCCCGTATAGGTGGCTGAAGTGTTGCTGTTTGACGCTCCTACATACTGGCACTGGCAGTCGGCGAAGCGCCATGTGCCTTGCTTCGTTGTGCCGTCGGCGCAGGCGTGCGTCCCCTGCGTGGTATATTGCAGGTTGCCCTGCGAGAACTTAACCTTCTTGGTTGCCGAGACGGAGAACTGCCCCGGCAGCACGCCATCCACCGCCACCGTCCCCGTACATTCGCAGCCCTCCATATCCCCTACCGGCGGTGTAGATGATGTGATGGTGAGATGCAGCGTCACCACGCTGTCGCACCCCTTGCTGTTGCCACCCGTGATGGTGTAGGTCGGCGTAGTGGTTGAGGCCGTATAGGTAGTGCCATGCCATGTGTAGTTGCCCGAAGCCGTCTGCTCGTCTATGCCCGTGGTTGAATGGTTTATGGTCAGCTGCAGCATAACAGTGCTGTCGCACCCTGCCGCATTACCGCCCGTGATGGTATATGTCGGCGTGGTGGTAGAGGCAGTGTAGGTAGTGCCATGCCAAATGTAACTGTCACATGCTGTGTGTGTCTCTATGCCTGTAGTGGAATGACCAAGACACGGGTCGGTAGGCGTTGTGTTACGCAAGCTGTCTATGACATGCGTCAACTGTGAAATCAACGAGTCATAGATATGACGCACGCTGTCGAGACAACTATAATCGCACTGGCTATATATGGTGTCTCGTTGTGTAGTCAGTTGGTAGATTGTATCAGTATTCGTTGTTAGCTGATAGATGGTATCATACTGATACACCGTATCCCGCTGGCTGGTTATCTGATAGATAGTATCGTACAGATATAGTGTATCACGATTTGTGGTTACCTGATAGACGGTGTCTGTATTCGTTGTTTGATGATAGATGGTATCGAAGCTATGGATTGTGTCTCGATTATTGACAATACTGTATATCGTATCAATCTGATATATTGTATCATTATTGCTTGTTATAGAGTAGATTGTATCTGTGTTTGATGTTATCTGATACACCGTATCCCGCTGACTGGTTATCTGATAGACGGTGTCTGTATTCGTTGTTTGATGATAGATTGTGTCGAAGCTATGGATTGTGTCTCGATTATTGACAATACTGTATATCGTATCAATCTGATATATTGTATCATTATTGCTTGTTATCGAGT
>JAFSPS010000032.1 GCA_017451385.1 Bacteroidales bacterium | reverse complement strand
TGATGCTTGAAGATGCGGCAGAATCGCCTCCAGATACCTCAGAAAACTGAAGAGGGGGCTTGTCGCAAGTATTAAAACATCCCAAATCCTGTGTTACAAAGAGTTGGGATGGGGGTGTGTATGTTTAGCGGACAGTAATATTTTCGAATACGAATAAGGTTGCTTTCTCGACCACGAAAGGAACGAAAGAAACGAAGTTTTTGGGGGGTGGTTTCTTGACTGCGAAAGGTCGAGGACGGCTTTTTTCGAATACGAATAAGGTTGTTTTCTCGACCACGAAAGGGACGAAAGAAACGAAGAGTTTTTAGTGGTGGATTCTTGACTGCGAAAGGGGGTGTCGTTTTCTAAAAAAGGGTTGACTTCTTAAGAGTGTAACGGCTGAGTTGTGCTGACTCTGTTTAGAGTTAAAACGATTGTTGGTTGACTTTCTTGTCAGAATAGGCGTGGCGAAGTGTCAAGGAGCGACTGCTGGCGGATGGGCACAACGGTGTCCGTAGGGAGCAGATGCCCCAAGAGAAGCGGAGACGCAGGGTCGTGGCGACTATAGTTGCGCAGTGCGAGAGCATGGTCGGCATTGGCATAGCAGTAGCGGCAGCCGTTGAGGCAGGTGTTGTAGTCGCCCAGTCCCCTACTCTCCATACAGCGGCAGTGGGCGCGATTGCCACGATGCGCCACCTTGCGGAAACGGATATCAAAAGCCTGCTCAAAGATGGATGCCGTCATACATCCGGAATGCTGTATGCCACAAGGGGCGAAGTCTATGTCGGTGGCACATGTCTGCAACGTCATGCCGTAGCGGCGCGCTATAGCCCCCATCCCTTGCGCGAGGGTTGCCTTCTCGTCTGCTGTCAGCGGACGCAGCTCCGGCATGTTGGCCTCCAACTTCTTATACATCAGGACGAAGGAGAAGATGCACCGGTCAACATGGGGCGCAAGCCGAGCGGTCATGCTCTCGAACGTGTGCAGATGGTAGCCTATGGTGTACTTGTCGGTCAGCAGGACAGGGTCATAGCGCCACGCGACGCGCTGAGCCCCCACCCTGTCGGACAGCTCGATAAGCGTACGCATGCTATCATCTATGGACGGCACACGAGGCTCGATGTCGATGCCGTAGGCGGTGATGGTGTAGTGGAAATAGCAGCGGAAACGGCTTGTTATCTCATGCAGGCGTGGCAGGAGGGGACGATAGTCCTTGGAACAGAATACAACGACATCGACCGTAGCAGGGTCGAGGCTGACGGCATTGACCACCGACGGATAGAAGGGATTGCGTGAAAGGGCATAGCCAGCAGCAAAGCGGTTGAGCAGCCATTCGGAGAAATACTGCACCGTGTCGGTACGCCCGCCCGTGTTGAGAATCATAGCGGCAGAAAGTGGGAAGGGGCGTTACTTTTCTTCAGCGTCCTGCGTGGTGGCAAGGGTGTCGGCATCCGGACGGAGCAGCTGCGTGGCATAGGGCGTCAGCGGCAGCTGCGTGGCGAGCCACTGCACTGGGACCACCACCGAGGGGATGCCGCAAGCGTAGGGCGTTATCTCGTAGAGCTGATAGGTGAATACGAAATTGGCACGCGTGCTGTCGATGAAGAAGCTGTGGGGCACGGGGAGTGGCTGGTCGGGCTCGAAGAGGCAGTTGCGCACGGTCTCCCAGTTGTCGGGGAACTGGCTGACGGCTTGCAGGAGGACGCTGCCGAGGGTGGTGGTGTCCATGAGGTCGGAGAGCTGCATGAAGCGGTGATTGGTGCGGTCGAGCGTGAGGTAGGTGACGCCGTAGAGGCCGTGGGGGGAGTTGCGCACATAGAACTCGCTGTAGCGGACAAAGGTGACCAAATTGCCCAAATCAATGATTTCGAGGTTGAGGGTATTGCTGTTGTCGTAGCTGTCGGGGTGCAGGGAGTCGATGACGACAGGCGTAGGCGACGGCACGGCGGAGGAGAAGTCGTCGTCGTCCATGAGCATGAGCGAGATGTCGCTCAGGAAAGCCTCGCAGCCATCGGAGAGCGAGCGCACCCTGCCCTCGCCACGATACTGCACGCCGAAAAGGAAATCGAGCAGCTGCTGCTCGAGGCTGTCGGGCAGCTGCCCGGCGCGGGGCCAGCAGACGGTATAGTCCGAACGGAGGATGTTGGTATCCGCGTCGTGGGCGAGCATCTGGTAGCGCTCGCCGCAGACGGTGTCGAAGAGGAGATGGCAATCGGCCTCGGCGACGGCAGCGGGCTGACGGCTGCACCCATCGCACGAGGTGAACACGGCTGCCACAGCAAAGAGGAGGAGCATGAAGGACACGCTGGAGATATGTTTCATAACTGAGGTATTGTTTTTTTTTGACACTGCAAAGATAACAAAAAATAAGCGATATGCCCACTGCGGCATCCACAGACTAATTCATCAGGCGAGACCAGACGGTATGGTCGAACAGCCAGTGCTGCATGCCGCCGCGGATATGCTGTATGCGCCCCGTGCGTACGTTGTAGATGTAGATAGGGCGAATACGCCACGGGTCGTTATAGCCGCCACGCCAATCGAAGAGGCAGTACTCCCAATGGCCACGATGGTTGAACCACTCGCCCGTGGTGTAGCCGTGGGCATCGGCAAACTTGTTCAGCTCGCTATGCTTGCCGCCCATGCCCGTCTGACGATAAACCTTATGAGGCAACAGCGAATAGTGGATAATGCGCCCCGGCGTGACACGGCAGACAAGGATGACGGGGTCATCGACCTTCTCGGTGCCTGCTCGATAGCTGTAGCTCAGCGCAAGAGAACGGTTGATGGCAAAATAGACGCCCAAGCCAGCCCACGAGCAGTCGTTGTCGGTGCTGGAAAGGAAATTGCCCGATGACCAGAGCGACATATTCCGCAGATAGCGATTGCGATGAGGGTCGCACATGATGGCCTGGCAGGCGGAGTTGCAGGAGCCATGATAGAACGTGCGCGCTGGCAGCAGGACATCTATCACCGTGAAGACAACACTCTCTATGACAGCGAGCAAGCCATGATAGAGCGGATATTTGACAAAGCGCCACGGGAACATCAGCAGCCAACGCCACACACTGTCGCTGCCCTCGTAGGGGTCAACAGGCACAAAGACCTCGTAGAAAAGGTCGTAAAGCCCGCTTACGCAATGAAGCAGGATATTATAGACGACAGCGTTGAAGAGGCGCAACGGCGTCGTGGCTATATAGAGCAAGATGGTTAGTGCCTCCATAGCATAGCGCAGGAACGGCTTGAGGGACTCGCTCGGCCAGTCGCTGCGGAAGAGATAACGCCACGGCGCGACGAGGAAATGCTCTAACTGGTTGAGCATATAGATGGGGAACGAGAAGATATAATAGGTCACACGGAAAAAACCGTTGATGGAGAAGCCAAAGCCATCGAACCCCTCGAAAAAACGGCGGAGAAAGAGCAGCACACAGACCACCAGCCCAATGATGGCACCGAGACCCGCATTGTCGAAAGCGAAATAGAAAATCAACGCCCCTATGCCGGCATAGATGCCGAGGACGACGGCAATCTCTATGATATAGCGATACAGGGCAAGGACGATAATCACACCAACAACGAGGAGAATCCACTTGAGCACACCCCACACACTACCCCACAACGACATGAGGAAAGAGCCTACGCCCTCGAAGAGCCCAGCGCCGTCGGAAGGGGCAAGCGGCTGGAGGTAAACGACATAGTCCATGCAGACATAGCCCTGCCGCTCGTTGTAGGTCACCGCACCCCAGTCGCCATCATAATTATGTAGCACCTCGTGGACTACAATCTCTTCGCCCTTGACGAAACGGCCTATGCGCGAGGATGTGCGATTGGCACTGCTGCGCACATTGAGCACCGCCGTGGTACGGCACTGAGCCGGATAGCTCCTCTCGTCGGCAACGGCTGTGCCTGTCGGAAGGAACGACAGCAATACAAGGGCAATAAAAGCCACAAAAAGCGCAGGACGGCACATGGGATATCTCCGCTCAATCATCAACATGTTCTCTCACTAACGGTGGCATAGAAAAGCCTGAAAGAATATCGGGCTTGCAGAGCATCGACTTATCATTTACCAGCAGACAGGACCTTGCGCAGAACCGGCACCATAAAGTCGGCATAGTGGAGCATGCCGAGGTCGGTAAGATGCACGCCGTCCACGAAGTCCTCGGAGGTGGTCATACCACGGGAGTCCACATAATATATATTGGTCTCTCCCGCATCCTTCAAAGACTGGAAGAGCGCCCTCTGCGCACCATTGCGACTGAGGATTTCCTTGGCAGTAGCCTGATTGACGACAGAGTGTGCAAACTGCGGCTCTTCGACAAAGACTACCGGCACATCGGGGTGCCTGTCACGCAGCAGGCGGAAGAAAGCCTCTCCCCTCGCCTCTATTCGTTTTGCCGTCGCATTGGGCACATAGTCCAGCACAAAGACCGACGGGTGCTCCACCTCGGCCATGAGGCGCGCCACATCCATATCAAGGAACGCATTGCCGCTGAACCCAAGGTTGATGACCGTCCGGTCAAGGCGGCGGGCGATGATGTTGGTATGCGCCATCCCGGGGCGCGACGCACAGCCACCCTGAAGGATGCTGGTGCCATACATGACTATGGGGTTCTCGCAGCGAGGGCTGCCCAGAACGGACTGCTCTATGACATAGCCTGCCGGCACACCCAATTCAAGACAACGCACATCGTCATAGAGCGAAAGATAGAGCATATACTCGCGCATCTGCGGCTCCATGCTGCCGACGAGCTTGCAGTAATGCTCGGTCTGGCTATCCGCATAACTGTCGAAGCCAGAGCCCACGAAGCACCATTCGCCATCAAGAAAGGCATAAAGGTCGAGACCGCCCACGCCGCAGAGCGTCATGTGCGGCATACTATAGCCCGTATTGCTCCATAAGGCATGAATCTCCGGCGCATCGGTACGGAAGCGGATATAAAGCCCCGCAGAGTTGCAGCCGAGGTTCCAGAGCGTATCTCTCACAACGCCATGCAAACGTGTCGGGAAACGACGATAGCGAGGGCCGTCATCCGCGTAGGCTTTGCCATAGACAGGAAAAATCGACGCATCAATATATGTAATCTCCGCCTGCCGCGGCTGCTTAGCGTCCTGCCCAAAAGCCACATAGGCAAAAGCAAGCAACATGATAAAGAGAACAAAATAACGGGTTTTCATAGTATTATTATAGATAACAGACGAAACGATGATAGAGATAACCTAAAAAATACGCTATATTCCATTTGCAAAGATAATTATATTTATAGAAGTGGAAGATAAAATATTACCTTAGTTTTAACTCGGAAGAGCAACGCAAAGAAAAAAGAAATACGGTGAGCCCGTCAGAAAAACCGCAGAGAGCACGCATAAAAAAACTTCTGCCGATATGATAATTATTCGTACTTTTGCAAAAGAATTGAAAACCTATTATTAACGAAAACGATTGCCAATGAAACATAGCGCATAGAACAATATGCACATCATAGAATAGAAAAAAGCGAAGTAGCTTATCTGGTTATTCTGAAAACTTGGACACTTTTCAGTAGTTTCATCCCAGATTATAGCAACGGCGCTCCCGCCAAAGGCGTGGGCTTATACGTTGTAATTGGGATGAACAGGTTGTCCAAGGCCTCAGAATAACCGATGAAGACTAAAAAGTTCCACGCTCTTTTTATGTGCATATCTCAGCTCTCATCGGAACTACAACAGACATACAATTTAATCAAAACCGACGTGCCGACGGTATATAACAGGCATCAAATAAAATGAAAAAGCATTTTTTTCTAATTCTTCTTGTAATTATGACCGCCATTGCTTATGCAATACCCGGTGGAGATTACTACAAACTAGGTAGACGCGGAAATATAAACTATGATGGTTTACACATATTAATAGCACATAATACCATACACATGGTGGAAGCAGATGGAACCGTTACTCTACGATGGGAGATTTTAGGAGAATCCTATGATAGTGAAAATGATGTCACTATACTTTCTCTAGGGAAAAACGAAGCTGGTGTATCTATTAATGCCTATTGGTGGAGAGAAGATGGTAAAATCTATCTGAAAATGGGATATACGACATTTGTTCTTAATTAAATTTTATTCACAATGAAACAAAAAATAATTCTACTGGGACTCTCCATAACATTTTCAGCCCTAATGGTTGGCTGCATGGAGGCTGCAAATTTCGCAAACGGCTTTTTTGATGGCTATGATGCCGCCAGCACCGGATTCACCTTGGTCGGAAGCTCTACCAGCGAATCTTCTTGCCGTTCACTTTGTTCGGCAAGAGGCTATCGCAACCATTACCGTTTCAATCATAGTACTAAACTATGCTACTGTAAGTAATGAAAAGGGAATACCTGTTTGCCATACTCTCTCCTTTAATCTTTGTTGCTGGATATTTATGCGGAATCTGCTTACATCCCAAGATTTCAGAATGGGCATCCATCAAAAATGAAGTAAACATAACTCAGCTATTCGGGAACGATGTCATAGACCTAAACAATGGTAGCACATATAACATCGATACACTCTCCGCTCATAACAGAAACCTACTCATTTTTTGGTCTCCTTCATGCCAATTCTGCCGCTTTTTTTTCAACAACAAATTAAATCATGAAACTGTTGGCATCTTTTGCTTCCCATTGTCTGATGACTACGATTACATTAACTTTTTTAGGGAAAACCATAAAATTGATTATCCACAGTTAGTAATAAAATCAGACAACGAAACACATCCTATCAGTGCACCATTCATCGATGCAATCCCCACATTTATCATCACAGACAATCATGCTCAAATCATACATAAATATGTAGGGATTGACAGCATCGATAACCTAATCAAAACACTTTATCAAAATTAACAAAACTAACAAAAACCGACGTGCCGATGGTATATAACAGGCATCAATTAAAATGAAAAAACATATTATAACATTGACATTAATCGCTATTGCTGTAGCTGGTTCAATAACATTGACTGCCTTCACAACAAAACATAATGAAAAAAATGGAGAAGTCACAGTTATGGCGAATAATGAAGATGCATGGAAGTTATTCAGAGAGAACGTGGCCTATTGTGACGGTGATAAAGATATGTGTGAAGGGACTGGCAAAGTGTGGGTAAATACCGAAACATATCAGGCGGCATTCACGTTTTCTAATGGTACAACCAAATTCGATCTAACTCAATCTTCAAAGAAAGAAGGCTATAATATGAGATTCTGGTGTGGTCCTAAGAAAAAATATTACTATATTTATATAAATATTCCCGCGTCGGCTTATAGACAATAAATCATATTATCAGAGAAAACATGCAATAGCATTGTATTTTGACTGTATGGAATAAAAGACCATTTATTCCGTAAAAAAAGGAGTCCTAAACCAGACTCCTTTTTTTTTTGACCATACTCATAAATGGCATCTGAAGGCAAATCTATCCAATCGTTCCAATAGACCACCGTGCAGCATTTGTCAACCTTCGCTTGAAACCAAAAACCTTCGACTGTTTTTAGGTCACCAAAAACACTGACGTTTTTAATATACTCTGCCATGTTGTATACGACCCTCCTACCATCATCGAACAACACGGAAAGCTAAATGTAGGGAAAAAAAATCTTCGACCACGAAAGAAAACGAAACTATCGTATGTTTTTGGAGGTATTACTCAACCACGAAAGTAAACGATAATATCGAATGCTTTTTGGTGGTAATTATTCGACCACGAAAGAAAACGAAACTATCCAATGTTTTTGGGTGGTAATTATTCGACCACGAAAGGATTGAGTGGATGTTAAGATTTTAAGAAAATGAGGGGTTATAGAGGTTTAGAGATTAAGATTTTAATAGATTGCGAGGATAAGAGGATAAGACATCAAGAGAATAAGATTGTGAGGATGTCAAGATTGAGAGAGAACGCGAGGAAAAGAGGTTAAGATATTTTGTTTTATAAGAGATTTAGGGATTGCGAGATTAAGATTTTAAGTTTTTTGAAGAGAATAAGAATTTAAGAGATTATGAGATTGGAGAGATTAATATTTTGAAAGGATGCGGCAATGGCATAGGCTGGTGCAGGGGGAGCAAAAAGAAAGAGGGGCATCCTTTTTGGGATGCCCCTCTTGTAAGATTGGCGGCGACCTACTTTTCCACAAATAAATGCAGTATCATCGGCGATACCGGGCTTAACTTCTCTGTTCGGAATGGGAAGAGGTGGACACCGGCT
>JAFSPS010000031.1 GCA_017451385.1 Bacteroidales bacterium | reverse complement strand
TGTATGACCGCAATTGGAATGCTCATCCAGAGTACCTTCGCTATTCCTCCCATTATGTGCCAGAACAGAAGCTTATGCCCAAACCTGCATCACTTGACACTATGTTATGTATTGCATCAATTCTTTCCAAAGAACATCCTCAGATGCGGGTAGATCTGTATGATGTCAACGGACATGTTTATGTTGGAGAACTCACTTTGACGTCAAGCGGAGGATATATGAATCATTTCACACAAGCGTTCTTAGACAAACTCGGTCAATTTACAGTATTGCCAATAGAATGAAGATGAATATATATCATATCATTTGCAATGTCACTTGCTGTCTGATGCTGTCGTCAGTATCTCTTGCACAAACATGGAGTGATGCCGCTTCTTTAAAGAAAGAACTCATACAGGCATCCCTTCAAGGAAAGACCTATTATAGCCAGTTTAATTTCTACGATCCAAGGAAAAGCGGAAAGTTGAACTCCCCCTATAGGCGAGTGCTACAATGTCAACCAATAATATACGGTGTGGATTTCTACTATGCCAGTGGTACATGGTTTAGTAAAACAGATAGAGACAACGCAAGAAGAAATCTGATACAGATAGTCAAGGACACATGGCGCGAACGTCGTGCAGTTGCCTCTTTCTCGTGGCATCTGGATAATCCGTATGTTCCCACAGGATTCCCAAGAGCTGAGGGATTCAGATACATATACCATCAATCTATACCCAATTATCCAGCCGAACATCAATATGTCATTAAGGAGATTCTCGAAGGTAGTGGTGATGAGTGTGGCAAGGGGAACCAATCGGGTAAAGACAATGATTTGTTCTACCCCACTCCTCGAGCATGGTTTGAAGACAGATGCAAAGAGCTGGCCGATATTATCAATGAATTTGTTGATGATAATGGACGCCCTATCCCATTTATTTTCCGTCTATGGCATGAATGGGAAGGCAGCTGGATGTGGTGGGGAGCCAAGTATGTGTCGGCAGACGACTATAAACGTTTCTTCATATTAACCGAACACACCATAAAGGAATATGCTCCCAATGCTCAGATATTATGGGCATATTGTTCAGACCGTTTCGTAAACAACGAAAAAGAATATATGGAACGTTACCCTGGTGACAACTATGTTGACGTGATAGGATTTGACGATTACGCTATCGGAAAGTCTGACAAGGCTTGGAACGCTGCTGTAAACAGAGCTAAGATGGTGAGCAGAATTGCCCAAAAAAGGAATATGGCAACAGCATTGTTTGAAACTAACAACAACAAACGAAAAGTTCCAAATTATTATACCGAACATTTGAATCGAATGTTAAAAACTAAAGGAGTAAATCTTAGTATCGTTCAGATATGGAGTTTGAAAAATTTCAATGATTCAATTGACATGAAATCTTTTGTCAGCCAAAAGAATATTATTGCTAAATAGGATGATGACTATGAAAAGAAAAGTAATCTCTCGCTGCGCCTTCCTGCCCCCCCCTTCGCGCACCATCACGGTAGAATCGAAGTCAAGTGTGTAATTATCGAATACGAGATTGCCGAACAGCCATTGATATAAATTCCTGAACACACGCTGGTTTGTCGCTTGCGTAAACTTGTTCAGGTATCATCTTAAAAAATAAGCTGAGGCCGCCAAACGGCGTAATCTCCTTATTCACAAACCTTATATCGATATCCTTGAACATACGGCTTCTTTTTTCAAAAATACAAATATATCAAATTGTTGTATTATAATAATTTGCGAATGCAGATTTCTAATGGCGGTCATTAGAATTCTTCGAGTCTCGAACTCTCGCATGTTTCTAATGACCGATTTGGGTTAAAATATAAAGAGACGACGCTGAATAACTGCCTTCGGCGTCGTCTCTTTTTCGTTACTCTAATGCGCTTGTTTTTTGAGTTTTTTTTAGTCTGTTGTGTGGTCGTTGAGGCGTGAGTGGTGGAGAGTTTTCAGGTTGTCAAAGTCGATGTCGGCACGTATGCGTTTGAGGATTGTGCATACAAGGGAGTGAATCTCACTATTTTTGCGATAATCGGCAGGGCAGGCGAAGTTGACGCGGTTGTCGTGTAGCAGGTGTGCCGAGGTCGCTTTCTTCAGCTCGTTGCCATAGACGGCGATAGAGTGTCCGCCGCGTTCTTTGACCATCCTCATGCAGGGCACATCAGTTTCCCCGTCGCCGAAATAAATCATGTGACTGAACGGGATAGGACGTTGTTCGTCAGGAACGAACTGGTTTACCTTCTTGTTGTCGCTGACTTCACGAATGCCTTTATTGATTTTGAATATGAATTGAGTCTTTGTGGTGTAGTCCACGGCTACGGCAGGCCAACAAGGTGTGCCGTCATCGTTGTAGAGGTATGAGCAGGCATAAATGTTCTCGAACTCGCCGGCGATAGGAGAGCCTTCAATCATCTCTTTTAGTCCAGAGGAGATGATGTAGTGGCGAATGTCGAGGTTGAGGCTTTCTCCATAGCTGTTGATGAGAGCAAACCATTCGCATACGCCCTCGTAGAGCTCTATCTTAGTCCCGAACTGGCGAAACATCTCGCGTGTTAGGCGTATGCCTTTGTTTTGCGCTGTGGTGAGGATGCGGTAGAGGTAGCACAGGACATCGTCGGCATCGTTGCGCAGAGCGAGGGTACGATTCTCTTGCCAGAAGTGGTCGATGTTGTCGCCTATGGTTTGTATGAGTCCGAACTCCTGCATGTTGGCAGGCGACAGGGTGCCGTCAAAATCGTAGATAAGAGCTACCAGAGGACGTGATTGTTCGTACATAGAGAGTTTTTTTTCTTAGTCGAGACTGCTGCATACTGCTTGTGGCACGCCGAGCTGTGGGCGATAGTTGCAGTAGGAAGAGGCGTAGTCTTTGTCGAGGTATAGTTTGCCGCTGATGGTGTTGCCAATGGTGAGACGCGTGTGCGTGCCGTAGAGTATGACAACATTGCTGTAACTGTTGCGGTCGGCGTCGATATAGTCGGAACCTATTGCTTCGGGCTTGTCGAGGGCAACGAAATAGCCCCAGTCCATCTGCGAGATACTTTGCCCCATGCCGGTGCCCGTACATTCGCATCCGCCTACCACTTTGCCGCTGAAATCTATCTCGTCAACTTTCTTTTTGCAAGCGGAGCATAAGAGCATTGCGGCGATGATGAAAAGAATTGTTTTTCGCATGGTTTGATATTTGATGAATGTTTAATATGTGTTTGAAGTCCGTTCAAATGACGTTTGAATACTGTTTAATCGTCAGATATGTGGGATGTCAAACAGCTACGGCATGGTCGCGTAAGGCTTGATTGAGAGATGTTTTTTTGTCTGTCGATTCTTTTCGCTGGCCAATGATGAGGGCGCAATTCACATTGTAGTCGCCTGCAGGGAAGTGACGGGTGTAGCTGCCTGGGATGACGACGCTGCGAGCAGGCACGCGCCCTTTGTAAACCACGGGTTCGTCGCCCGTTACGTCAATAATCTTTGTTGATGCCGTAATCACGGTGCCGGCGCCCAGCACAGCCTCGTGTTCTATGTGTGCGCCTTCTACCACAATGCATCGGCTGCCTATGAAGCAGTGGTCTTCGATGATGACGGGTGCTGCCTGCACAGGTTCCAGCACACCGCCTATGCCTACGCCGCCGCTGAGGTGTACGCCTTTGCCAATTTGTGCGCAGCTGCCTACGGTGGCCCACGTGTCAACCATAGTGCCTTCATCGACATAGGCACCAATGTTTACGTATGACGGCATCATAACCACGCCCTGGGCGAGATAGCTGCCGTAGCGTGCTACGGCGTGAGGTACTACGCGCACATGGCTGTCGGCGAAGCCATGTTTCAGCGGTATCTTGTCGTGATACTCCATAGGTCCTGCCTCCATTGTCTTCAGGCCGCAGATGGGGAAGTAAAGGAGCACTGCCTTCTTGACCCACTGGTTCACCTGCCATCCGTTGTCAGTGGGTTGCGCCACACGCAGTTGCCCGTTATCAAGTGCAGCAATGGTTGAATGTATGGCGGCGATGGTTTCGCTGTCGTTGAGCAGGGTGCGGTCGTCCCATGCGCGTTCTATGAGTAGCTGTTTTTCTGATGCCATTTTTTTTGTCTTTTTGTTGTTGATTGTGTGGTGCAAAAATAAATAATCTGTGATTAATGTTTTTTTTGTACCTTTGCTTTGTTATTCAAGATATGAAACGTGTTTTAACTTTTTTTATTATATTACTATCTACCATCGTATGTACGGTTGCACAGGACAAGGTGGTGATGCAGAAGCATCAGTCTAAGCTTGAAACCTTGTTTGAGCAGGTGTATAATGCTCCTACAGACAATGAGCGATACCTTGCTAACGAGAGTGCATGCAAGGAGCTATCAGAAGCCCTATCGGAAGACCGTTCCATCAAATGGCGTTGGGATTTTGGCACACGGGTGTCTGTATTGACCTCCAAAGATGGTCGTTTCAGGATATTCACATGGCCCGTGCGGCGCGACAATGGAGAGGTAGAGTGCTTTGGCTTTGTTCAGGCCTACGATGAGGATGAGGAAGAATGGGTGGTCACAGAGTTGCACGACAAGTCTGACGAGTTGTTTAATATCGAAGAGACCATCCTACAGTCCGACAGCTGGCTTGGTGCTGTCTATCAGTCGCTTGTAGAGGCATCGCACGATGGTCATCGCTACTATTTTCTGCTTGGATGGACCGTGGTGGACCAGCTGACGCAACGCAAGGTCATAGAGCCTATATGGTTCAAGCGCAAGGGCGCTGTGCCACAATTTGGACAGCCTGTATTCAGACGCGATGCTGCCCGTCGCCGTTTGGTGTTGCAGTACTCTAACGATGCAATGGTCAACTTGCGCTATGAGACGCAGTACACAAGGCGAGTGGAGAAGAAACGGGTGAAGAAAAAGGGCGGACGTGGTGTCAATATAGAGCAAATAAACCATGATGAGAAAGAGTTGATGATAATATTCGACGAGGTGGCGCCTCAGGTGCCCGGCATGGAGGGGTTGTTTCAGTACTATGTGCCGAGTGGGGTGGAGATGGCCTATGTGTTCCGCGATGGCAAGCTCGACCTCAAGACCAATGCGCAGGGGCGCCAGAGCGACAAGAAGTTGAATAAGGATTTTGCTCCTATAGCCAAGCCAGCACCGCAATACAGCATCGGAGGCCGTGATGAGCAATAGAGAAGATGGGGGGACAATAGAAAAGTGCAGACGCAAATGGTAAACAGCAAAAAATAAGGGCCTAACTGTTATACATATTGAGATTGAGGACGAATGATTTGAAAAACTATGGTTCAATGTTAGCATTATAGTATTTTTTTTGACTATCTACTAAACTCTTGACGATACACAAAAAATATAATGAGCACCATACTTGACACTATCAACTATCCTGCCGACTTGCGTCATCTGAGCAAAGAGGAATTAAGGCAGGTGGCCGACGAGATACGTCAGTATATTATCACCACGCTCTCATCGCATCCGGGGCATTTGGCATCGAGTCTCGGTACTGTGGAGCTCACGGTGGCACTGCATTATGTGTTCAATACGCCGGACGACAAACTGGTGTGGGATGTCGGGCATCAGGCATACGCACATAAGATTGTAACGGGAAGGCGCGAGCAGTTTCCCACAATACGCACATACGGAGGGCTGAGTGGTTTCCCACGTATGGACGAGAGCGAATATGATGCTTTTGGTACAGGGCATAGCTCGACATCAATCTCTGCGGCGTTGGGTATGGCCGTAGCATCCAGCCTGCAGGGTAACAGCGAGCGGCAGCACATTGCCGTGATAGGTGATGGCTCTATGACGGGTGGCGAGGCTTTCGAGGCGTTGAACAATGCTGGAGTGTCGAAATCTAACATCCTCGTTGTTCTCAACGATAATGGCATTTCGATAGATAAGGCCGTCGGAGGATTGAACCGAAACCTTACTCGCATTACGGCTTCACGTCGCTACAATGAGCTGAAAGAACGTGTTTGGCGCAGTCTTGGAGGTGATACGGAGCGCGGTCGTACGTGTCGGCGTGTCACACCATTCCGTTATCTTGCATTCCTTGCCAAGACGGCGATGCTTGGGGAGGCCAACCTTTTCGAGGCTTTGGGCTTTCGCTATTTCGGCCCTATTGATGGACACGACATCGGTGAGCTTGTGGAGACGCTCAACAAGCTGCGCGCCATCAAAGGGCCACGCCTGTTGCATATTGTAACCAAGAAAGGGAAGGGCCTGCGCGAGGCAGAGCGTAACCCGGTGATATATCATGCTCCGGGCAGATTTGATGCCACTACAGGGCAGCGTGATGTAGCAACTTACGTTGACCATCCGAAGCGCTATCAGGATGTCTTTGGCGAGGCCATTATAGAGCTGGCAAGGCAGAACGACAAGATAGTGGCTATCACGCCTGCCATGCTCACGGGGTCGTCGCTTACGGAGATGAAGAAGCAGATGCCCGAACGCACATTTGATGTAGGCATTGCTGAGCAGCATGCCGTAACTTTCTCGGCAGGACTTGCCGCACAGGGAATGGTGCCGTTCTGCAATATCTATTCGTCGTTCATGCAGCGTGCCATAGACCAAGTGATACATGATGTTGCATTGCAGCATCTGCCTGTTGTCATGTGTTTGGACCGAGCCGGATTGGTGGGCGACGATGGTGCCACACATCATGGCGTCTTTGATATAGCCTATCTGCGTTATGTGCCAGGGCTGACTATCTGTGCGCCGCTAAATGAGAACGAGCTGCGCAGCATGATGTTTACGGCGCAGCTGCCGGGGCAGGGCCCATGGGTGATACGCTATCCTCGTGGCGAGGTCGTTGCAAATGCCGAATGGAACACCACGCCGCACGAGATGAAGGCTATGCAAGTAGGCCGTGGCCGCCAGCTGTGCGATGGCAGCGATGTGGCTATTGTCGCTATAGGCCATGTAGGCAACGACGCAATGGCTGCCGCCAGTGTGTTGAAACAGCAGGGCATTTCGGCGGCAGTATATGATATGCGTTTTGTTAAGCCACTGGACAGCAGTATTCTGGATGCTATAGCAAGCAGGGGCTTCCGTCGTGTCGTTACGGTGGAGGACGGAGTGCGTCAGGGCGGCTTTGGCAGTGCTGTAGCCGAGTATTTTGTCGAGAAGGGTTATCAATGCGATATACGCATTCTTGGCGTCCCCGACCATTTTGTGCCTCATGGCCCCATACCGCAGTTGCATAAGGACTGCGGCATAGATGTAGATAGCATCATTATGGCTTGCAATGAAAAAAAATAGTATAGCTCTATTGAATGAGGTTATACAGAGTGGATACATTGAATAATGATTATAAATGAATAATCAAATAAAACATAAAACACAAGATTAACAATAAAACACATCCCTATGATAGCAAAAGAATTACTTAATCCGAGGAGTATAGTCGTATGCGGAGCATCGGCTGACGTTCATAAGCCTGGCGGCAAAGCCCTATACAACCTGTTGCATAGCAATTTCAAGGGTGAGATATATGCTGTCAATCCCAAAGAGAGCGAGGTGCAGGGGGTAAAGTGCTATGCCAAAGCCGACGACTTGCCACAGGTGGACTGCGCAATACTTTGTATAGCTGCTAAATATTGTCCTGCAACTGTCGATGTGCTGACGCAGCAGAAGGGCACGAAGGGTTTTATCATTATCAGTGCCGGTTTTTCGGAGGAGAATGCCGAGGGTGCGGCTCTTGAGAAACACATAGTAGATAGCATCAACGCTGTTGGCGGCAGCCTGATAGGCCCAAACTGCACAGGGTTCCTCAACACCAATTATAGTGGCTGTTTTGATACTCCTATACCTACCCTTGACCCTCATGGCGTTGACTTTGTGACGGGTAGTGGTGCCACGGCCGTATTCATTAAAGAGTATGGCATCAGCAATGGTTTGACATTCAACAGTGTGTGGGCTGTGGGCAACAGTGCGCAGATAGGTATAGAAGATGTGTTGGAGCATCTTGACGAGAGCTTTGACCCCGAAAAGTCGAGCCGCGTCATCATGTTGTATATGGAGAAGATTGGCGACCCGCAGAAGCTGCTGAAGCACAGTCGTTCGCTCATCAATAAGGGTTGTAGGATTGCCGCTATCAAGAGTGGAGGCAGTGCTGCTGGTTCGCGTGCCGCCTCATCACATACGGGTGCTCTTGCCACCAACGATGCCGCCGTGGATGCCTTGTTCCGCAAGGCGGGCATAGTGCGTTGCAGCAACCGTCAGGAGCTCACAACGGTATGTGCCATCTTCATGCACCCCGAGGTAAAAGGCAAGAACATGGCGGTTATCACTCACGCCGGTGGTCCTGCCGTGATGCTCACTGATGTGTTGAGCAATGGAGGAATGGATGTCCCACATATCGAGGGACCTAAGGCACAGGAACTGTTGGAGAAACTGTTCAACGGTTCGTCGGTGGGTAACCCTATTGATTTTCTTGCCACAGGCACGGCAGAGCAGCTTGGATATATCATCGATGCCTGCGAGAACGATTTTGACAACATCGACTGCATGTGCGTGATTTTTGGCTCTCCCGGATTGTTCTCCAACTATGAGGTCTATGAAGTGCTGGACCAGAAGATGAAGACCTGCAAGAAACCTATCTTCCCGATACTGCCTTCCATCATCAATGTGAAGGACGAGATAGAGGATTTCATCCGCAACAAGCATCGCATCAATTTCCCCGAGGAGTGCGTTTTCGGCAACGCCTTGTGCAAGGTGTACAATACGCCCAAGCCGCAGCCGGAGCATGTGGAGCAGCCTGCCATTGATGTGGCACGCATACGCCGCACCATTGACCGTTGTAAGAGTGGTTACCTTGAGATTGCCGACTACAACGAGCTGCTTGATGCTGCCGGCATCAGCCGCAAGAAGTCTGTTGAGGTCAGCAAGAAGGATGATGCTCTCGCTTTTGCTCGCGAGGTGGGCTGTGGCAAAGATACGCCACTGGTGATGAAAGTCGTTGGACCGTTGCATAAGAGCGATGTCGGCGGTGTCACGCTTGGCGTGAAAGACCTTGACACCGTGGCGCGTGAGTTTGACCGCCTAATTGCCATCAAGGACACATACGCAGTGGAGATGTACCCCATGCTTGATGGTACGGATGTATATATAGGAGCAATAAAAGACCCCAAATTTGGTCATCAGATATTCTTCGGTTTGGGAGGCATCTTCATTGAGGTGCTGAAGGATGTGCAGAGCGCGCTGGCACCTATCACGGCAGAAGAAGCCAAGGCTATGCTTCGCAACCTTCGTGGATACAAAATTCTTGAAGGTGTGCGAGGACAAGAGCCCGTCAATATTGACCTCTATGCCGAGCAGGTGGCGCGCGTCAGTGCCCTCGTGCAGGCTGCTCCCGAGATAGTGGAGATGGACCTCAACCCGCTGCTGGGCAATCCGCGTTACGTTACTGCCGTGGATGCTCGCATACGTATTGAGAAATAAAAATCGAATACAGAAAGGCTGAGGACACGTGTTGAACGGTCCTCGGCCTTTACATTGCATGAAGAAGAGCGAGATAGAGGAGCAACTGAAAGTTGCGATGGGGGAGCGATGGAGCATTGTCAACCGTCGCCTCTACGAGATGGACAACATTCCCAATGCGCGAGACCTTGGAGGCATTCGTGTCGCTGACGGCAGGCGCATAAAACGTGGACGTCTTTTTCGTAGCGCATTGCTTACCTATGGCAGTGAAAGAGATATGGCGTTGCTGCGTGACGAACTGCGCATAGGATGCGTAGTGGATTTGCGCACACAGTACGAGATATCGCATCTGGCAGACCGTATGCTTGACGATGCCGAATATGTCAATATGCCGATATTTGACAAAGACAATAACATGTGGTTTGAGATGGCAAAATTCCCTGGCGATGAGTCAGAGAAACTGCGTCAATTTGCCCTCACCGAGATTGCAAAAGAAATGACGCGAAACATGTATATAGGCTTTGTCGCCGACGAATTCTGCCAGTTGCAATATGCGGCATTTGTGGAGAAACTGCTTGATATCAATGGCACGCAGAATGTGTTGTGGCACTGCTCGCAGGGCAAGGACAGGACCGGTCTTGTGACGGCGTTCCTCCTCTTTGCTTTAGGCTGCGACAAGCAGACGGTAGTGAACGATTTTGCTCTGACTAACTATTACTATAAAGACCTTGTGGATAGGGATTTGCGGAAACTCTATGATGCTGGTGGCAACCGTGAGGATGCTTCCGTAGTAGAGTCTATGCTGGGCGTGAGGGTTGACTTTTTTGAGGCAGCCCTTGACTATATTGTCAGAACATACGGCTCTATCGACAACTACCTACATGACATACTTGTCATCACACCCGAAGAACAAGAATACCTGAGGCAGATTTATCTTGAATGAACATAGTGTGACGCATATAAATAGTTATGCTGACAATCTTTTTGTTAGTGATGAAAGAGCATGAGCCAACATAATTCAACCGTTATCATACTGATTAAGCAGAGCGAGTGAAAAAAAAATACTACCTTTGTAACCAAAAAAAATAAAGCAAACAATGGGAAAAAAATCTTTTCCTTTACGATTAAGTCTGAACATCATACTGGTAATCACCATACTAACGATAGTTCTGCAGTCTATAGTCTCAATCTCTATGCACCGCATAATATTGACGGAGTCTAAAACAACTGCACAGTATATGCTTCGTTCGACAATAAAGGATATTGAAAAAGACCTATTAGAGATACAGACGGCAACGGAAAACGCCTCGTGGTGGGCTTACGCTAATATCAACAATGAGAAAGTGCTTTACGCCATCACTTCGTCTCTGGTGATGCACAACGATAATATCGTGGGAAGTGCTATCGCCCTAAAAGACGGTTTGCATAATGGGTTGCACTGGTTTTCGCCATATTCATATATAGACAGTGTGACTGGCGAGATGCGGCAGATGCAGCTTGGCAACAAGAACTATGATTACTTCTCAATGCAATGGTATGATGCAGTGGTCAAAGACCATAGGCCTCATTGGAGCGACCCCTATTATGATGAAGGGGGTGGCTCGCAATTGATGGTTACTTATAGTGTCCCTATTATCGATACGGCAGGGAACATGCTTGGAGTCATCACTGCCGACTTGTCACTTGACTGGCTGCAGGAGCGTATGAACCTCATAAAGCCCTATCCTAACACTACAGCGTCGCTGTTGAATGATAGAAACCATTTTCTTGCGTCCAGCATCAATGAAAATATGAGACTGGTGGATAGTCAGGTAGTGGCTGAGGCAACAGACAACGAGAAGTTGCAAGAGTTGGCTGTGGCTATCAACGAACATCGTGACTCGATAATGGACATCACACTGCATGGTGAGCGGTCGTTTGTGGTATTCGGCCCACTCAACAATAACTGGATGGCATCCATCACCTTTGAGTATGACGATGTGCTGACAAATGCGTCACGCGTCAATCTGATTATCATTTTGGTTGGACTTGTCGGTTTGCTCGTGATGTTTATCTTGTGTTATATCACAATTATGCGACTGACGCGTCCCATTGTGCGTCTGACGGATGCTGCTTTGGAGATGTCTAAGGGTGATTTCGATACTGCCTTGCCGCAGATACGCACTGACGACGAGATAATGAGCCTTCGTAATGCCTTTGACTATATGCAGCGGTCTCTCAAGGACTACATATCGGAATTGAAAACCACAACGGCTACCAATGAGCGCATGGAGAGCGAGTTGAATATTGCTCGTGGCATCCAGTCGGCATTGCTGGTGCGCGATTTTCCTCATGGAGTATCAACAGATGCCGACGGCAATCCGTTCCTTCACTATGATGTTCATGCCTTTCTTGAGCCTGCCAAGCAGGTAGGTGGCGACCTATATGATTTCCGTATAAAAGGCGACACGCTATATTTTGCTGTTGGTGACGTGTCGGGCAAAGGTGTTCCAGCAGCTTTAGTGATGGGTGTGACGCGCGCATCGCTGCGTTTCATCAATAGTTTAGGCTTCTCGATGGCAGAGGTTTGTGAGCGCATCAACAACATAGTTGCCGAGGGCAACAAGATGGGTATGTTCGTTACCCTCTTCTGTGGTCGCATCAATCTCAAAACGGGCGAATGTCTCTATTGCAATGCAGGACATAACCCCATCGTGGTGAAGCCTGCAGGTGAGAAGGCCTACTTCTTGCATGCCAAGCCGAATATCGCTATAGGTCTTTTCCCCGACTTCAAGTATGAAGATGAACGTATTATGCTGCATCGTGGCGACCGCCTGCTTTTCTATACCGATGGCATCACCGAGGCAGAGAAGGCAGACCTGAGTCTTTATGGCGACGAGCGTCTGTTGCAATGGGCCAACACTGACGAGTCATTTATTAACGGCACTTCGGAGGCAGCTGTCAAAAGTCTGTATGCTGATGTGAAAAAATTTACCGATGGTAATGAGCAGAACGATGATATAACTATAATGATTATTGGGTTTTAGTCTGAAAAGGCGTAATAAATGTCAGATGTGTAGCCTCAGAATAGTGAAATGATAAAATATATGTCGTTATATACCAACAAATAGGTATGTCTGACGAATTACAATGAAAAAAAATAACCAATACAATGAAAAAAAGGTTTGACCCTATAAAAGATAAGTCTGCAGAGATTATCGAATATTTGATGTCGTCGCCTGATATGCCGGATGACGAAGGGTTGCTATTCAAGATACGTCTATCCATAGAGGAAGCTGTGGAGAACGTGGTGCGCTATGCCTACCAGACGGGTAACGGATGGATGGAGGTGAGCACGTCGCTTGATAAGCAGAATTTCGACCTCACCATAGAGCTACGTGATGCAGGCACGCCCTTCAACCCCCTCGACCGTGACGACCCAGATATTACGCTCCCGGCTGAAGAACGTAACATCGGCGGTTTGGGTATATTCCTATGCAAACAACTGATGGACAGCATTAACTATCGTTATGAGGATGGTTGCAATATACTCACGATGGTTAAATCTGTGCATATAGCATAGTCATTGTGGATAGTCCGTCAGACGAGCGTTTATTCAAGCTATGCGTGTATGGCAGAACAGTCTCTGCAAGCGAGAAAGATATAAAACTAAATAACAATATAAATAATGGAAGTAACAATCACAAAAACAGATGATAAAAACATGGTGGTGCTGAACGGGCGCATAGATACCACCAATGCAGACCAGTTTATGGCAGATGTGCAGCCGCTCATGCAGCCTGATGCTGGCGATGTGGAGATAGACTGCAGCGAGATGAGCTATACATCGTCGCAGGGTCTGCGTGTTTTCCTCATGCTGCAGAAAAGCGTCATGGCACGCCAGAAGAAGATGGTGCTGAAAAACATGAAGCCGCAGGTAAAGGAGGTTTTTGATATCACAGGTTTTTCCAACATTATTACAATTCAGTAAATAGTAAGAACGATGCAGGCGTATGGGCTCGACCTTCATTGTCAGATGATAATGGAGGAATATAATGCGATGCTGCCACAAATGCGGAAGATGCAGGAGATAGTGGAGCAGCAGTTGCATCATATTGTTGATGAAAACCATCTGTATGTTAATGCTATAGAGAGTCGTATTAAGTCGGAAGAGAGTTTGGCTGGCAAATTGCTGCTGAAGGGTGCCAAGTATATGTTTTTAAGTGATATAACCGACATATTGGGTGCTCGTGTCATAACATTCTATACCGATGAAGTTGATAAGGTGGCAGCTTTGGTTGAGAAGCATTTTGAGGTGGATTGGGATAATAGTGTTGATAAGCGTAAGATATACCAGCTCAATAGTTTCGGCTATATGTCGCTTCATTATATATGTCGTATTCCGCGCAGCCTCTACTACGATGAGCAGCATCCGGAAATCAATGAGATGCGTTTTGAGGTGCAGATGCGTACGGCCTTGCAACATGTGTGGGCAGTGATGAACCACGATACGGGCTACAAGAGTGGGGTAGAGGTGCCCTACGAGCATCTGCGCAACCTCACGCGTCTCGCTGGAATGTTGGAGCTTGCTGACGAGCAGTTCAGCCGCATACGCCGCGAGATTACCGACTATAGGCGTCGTGTGCAGGGGCTGGTGAGTAGCGGTAACTTTGACGAGGTACCGCTCAACGGCGACACTTATCGCAGCTACCTCTCGTTGCATCCTTTCCAGCAGCTGGTGGAGAAGATTGCAGCCATCAATCAGGCTGAAATAATCAATGACAACCTAATGCCATATTACGATGTTTTCGTTGCGCTTGACTTCAAGTCGTTGGGCGACATTGAGCGTATGAAGACAGACTATGGCGATGCGGCCTACCAGCTCTCGGTGCATCAGATAGGTAGCACGGACCTTGATATTATGGCTGCTTCTGTCGCAGTGCTTAATCTCTGTGCCGTTTATATCTTGAAGATGGGCGGCGGTGTGAAGGGCTTAGAGCGCCTGTACAATGCTATGGGTGGTACTCCGGAAGCTAACGCCATGCGGGCGCAGAACACTTTTTCAAATGCTCAAAGAATCAACTTGGTCTGAGGCGATATGAGCGATATGTCAGCAATACTGAATTTTTTATATTCTCACTTACTATAAATACATAATATTAATCAATCGTTTTAGTCTCACGATTACAAAAATAAAACAATGGCAAACAATCCACTCGATACGACACTCGTCGATAAAGCACTGCATTTTGCGATTAATGCGCATGGTGGCACTGAACGCCGTAGCAAAGGTTATCCGTATGTCATACATGTCATGGAGGCTGCCTCTATTGTGGCATCCATAACTAACGACCCCGAACTGATAGCTGCCGCGGCACTCCATGATGTTGTAGAGGACACTCCCTGTACCGTTGAGGAAATCCGCAACGAGTTTGGTATCCGTATAGCGAAAATAATTGAATACGAGAGTGACAATACTCTTAGCACTTTCGACCGCAAGGCACCGTGGCGCGAACGCAAGCAGGCTGCTCTTGAGCGCCTTGCTCATGCCCCATACGATGTAAAGATTGTCGCAATGGGTGACAAATTGTCCAATATGCGTGGTATTGCTGCCGACTATGAGCAGATAGGCGACAAACTATGGTTGCGCTTCCATGCTCCCAATGGCAAGGCCGACCACTCGTGGCGTTATCATGAGCTGGCATGGGCCCTGTTTGACCTTGCCGCCACACGCGCCTATCGCGAGTTCAACTATCTTGTGAACATGGTTTTCGGTGAGGAGAAGTACGACACACCGCACCGCATAAATCTTGCCGACTACGAGCAGAGTGGCGACGGATATACGGCTGTGAGCTACAACCACAAAGATGGGCATACCATGATAAAGCTCTACAACGACTTCATGCCTGTAGAGGCTGCCGTTAACGAACTCACTTTTGCCCGCAATGTGGTAAGTCTTGGCATCACTACGCCTATGGCAGGAAGACTCATAACCGATGGCAAACGGTTCGGTGCCGAATTTGAACGCATTACGCCGAAGCAGTCGTTCGCTCGTGCCATAAGTAATGCGCCAGACATGTTGGAAGAATATGCTCTGCGTTTTGCTCAAAGATGCCGCCAGCTGCATAGCATAGAGTGCAACACAGCACTCTTCCCTCCGGCCTCAAAGGCAGCGCATCAGACCATTGTTGATTGTCCTTATTTCGCTGATGATGAGAAACAACGCATGCATGCGATTGTCGATAGCACTCCAGAAGCCACGACATGCCTGCATGGCGATATGCATATAGGCAACATCATCACCAACGGCGAGCGCGACTATTGGATAGATTTGGGCGACTTCGGCTGGGGCAACCCGCTCTATGACCTCGGAATGTTCTACCTCACTTCGCATTTCAATGACGAGCAACTTACGCAGCACCTATATCATATTAGTAGCAGCCAGATAAAGCGCGTGTGGGATATCTTTATTCGTGAGTATTTGCAGACAACAGATGAGTCCAAGATAAAGGAGGTAGAAGAACAGTGCCGTCCTTTCGCAGCCCTGCGCCTGATGTACTATGGCACTCGTGGTAAGATGGACGATAATATGCTTGCTATCATACGCTCCTCGATGCTATGACAGCGGTGCGTCCATCATTGTACAGATTCACATAAAACATTGTCAAATAAATAAAACTCATTAGCCGTGTCATTTGTAGATTATATCAACGCAAATTCGCCTATTACCAACCTGCCGGATTTGTTAAACCTGCACCACAGCAATCCTTTGGGAATTGATGTTATCTTTCAACTGGTGTTCATCTTCGTCGTCGTTGAGGTGATGGAATTCATCAACTATAAGATACGCTACCGCGACAAGTCCAACCTCTACCCGGCGCTCTACAGCCTGCTTGCCGTATCATTAGTGGCGGTCTATTACTATTGTTTTCAAGGCGACCTTGAGCTCCATCGTCTCCATTCCACCATCTATTCGCCCGACTTGTCCACCATGCCTGCCGATGTGTCTAATGCTGCCAATGAGGCCAACGCCAATTCTGCTATGGTGAAACCCACCATAGGTTGGTTCTGCTATCCCGAAATCGTTGGCTGGCCTATGGCTATTGTCAACTTGCTGTTGCTTTCGCATGTCGTTTACAGCCTGCTCTCGGCCTGTATGCAGACGGCGGCGCAGCTCTCCGTAGAGATGGGATTCACGGAGAACAAACCGTGGAAAGAATGGAAGGGCGCTATCGTTCTGCTTCTCGTAGGTGCTTTGGCAAGCGTGCTTGCTACTTTCATTGGCGATGTCGCTATGTCGTGGACTCTTGTAGCCTATGTGGCAGTAATGGTGCTATATGTGGTGGGCAAGACAATAGCTGATGCTGTGCGTAGCCACAATGTGTGGTTCTCAATCCTAATCGGACTGACATTCCTTGTGGGTATTATTGCTTGCATGATGCTGTCGCTCGAATGTCTGCGTGGTGCTGTATTCTTTATTGTGGTCCTTGCTGGCCTGCTTGCCAATGTCAAGGCTCGCAAGAAAAAAGTGGAGAAGGGCGTTTAAGTTTTTCATAAAAATGCTTCAATTCATTCACGTCCTGCGATATGAATACAAGGTAATAAATCTTTATGAACCCTGATGAAGGGATGCCATTTGAAGTCGCATGATGAGAAAAGAATAAAATAAAATATTGCTATTTGCGTTTAATAGTAAAATGCTCTCGTTATTTGATGACTGTTCATGATTGTAGGTATTATTAATAATGAGGCTGTTTTCTTTAGCATAATCATGATATTAACTAAAAACTATTTGATATGAAAAAACTTATTTTCCCAATGCTTTGCATTCTCCTGCTTGCCGCAAGTTGCGCGAAAGAGGGCGATGAGATTGTAAATAAGTATTATGTTGTCGATGGCGACTATGTCTTTGTGGACTATATCACCGTTGAGCCCAACACTGATTCGTGGCAGTCTGAGATAGAGTTGTTGCCAAACTCTACTTATCGCACTATTTCGTTGTACTATGAATGCACGCCTCGCTATGGCAACACAGAAGAGATAGTGCTTGATAGCATGATGATAGAGAGAAGTTATGTCGTAACCTATTGGCTGGACAACGATTTTGACATCCCGATGCCCAAAGAGTTTACGTTCACAGATGCCAAAGGTGAGCATACGGCTCGTTTTAGCTATGTGGTCACGGAGAATGTTCTGCGCATTGTTTGCGAGAGTCTTGATGGCGATTGGGATGCGTTGAAGGTTTATCTCAATAGTAAAACCTTCCATTTCAAATTTGGCTGCCACATAGTTAACGACTAATCCAGTGTTTGAAAGATAATAAAAGCAGGACATTCGGTGCTTACGGATGTCCTGCTTTTTGTATCGATAGAGTAGGTGTCAGCTGTGAATGGGGCAGATTTTTTTTTCTTTACAGCAGTTGGCTAATATTGATATTGCATACGTAGCAGTAATATCAAAGCTAACAGATGAAACTTAGTTGCAAAAAAAAACAGTGGCGAGAAACTTTGGTTCGCCGCTGTTAAGATTGACCACTGTCTAAGCCGAAATAATTTGCATTGTAATGTGCAAAGCGCCCGATAGTCGTTTTTTTTGCTATTCCGCAGATGCCATAGCAACCGAGCCACGATAGGCGGGGCAGGTGTTGTGCTGTGAGCATGACGACATTACGGCAGCTATAAAAAGCAGTGCGCAGGCAATGATGATAGTTTTTTTCATGATGTATCTATTTTTTCAAATTTTATATAAAACGTGAAATGATGTAATATATTGTTTTATGTGATGAATGGTTGTGTGTTGATTGGCGTGTGTGTTAAGCGTGGAGGCACTATTGTCTTACATTCTCTTCCATGAGGGATGAGGCGAATCCATCAGCGAGTTGCAGGAGTGAGCATAGCGGATACTTATCTTTGGCGGCATTGATGTTGCCTTTTGCTTCGGCGCTCTGGAAGGGCAGGTCCCACGCCGTCATGTGCCACCGTATGGCGGCTATCTCGTCGTCGGTCATGTCAAGGCCAAGTCGAAGCAGTATTATAACGCTTTTCTCGCCATGTCCGAGGGGGAAGTTGGTGTAGTCAACATTGTAGCCTTTATAGGATTCCCACGAGCCGAATTTGTTTTGGCGTTTCTTGACTGCCTCTTTGTAGATGTCTGCCTTGCAGACATCGTGCAGCAGCGTGGCTATGGCTATGCTGTCCGGTTCGAGTTGCTGCTCTATGCTGGGGTTGAGGCTTACGGCAACGGCGCGAAGGCGCATGGCGACAGTATAGACGTTCCATGAATGTTCGGCGAGTCCGCCTTCGTAGTTGCCATGGAATGCTGTGGAGGCAGGGGCAAAGAAGAAGTCAGATGATTGAAGCCAGTCCATCACTTCGTCGATGCCTTGGCGGTCGATGGCATCGAGGCGTTCGAGTATCTCTTTCTTGTAGTCCATATTTTATATTGGTGAATTATTATGAGTTTTTTCGGTTAATTACAGTTAATTGGGGTTAATAAATTCGGCGAATAAAAATGGAGCTAATATATGGGGGCTAGTTGGGGTCAACATCGTAGGCTATCTTTATCTGGCTGAAAGCCTTGTTGGTCATCATCTTGTCGAAGATGTCAAGAATGATTTCCTTGCCTCGATGTAGAGGGTCGTTGCCTTCGAAGCGTATCATGAGTTGCTTTATATAGTATCCACGTATTCGGCTCACCGATGGGTATTCCGGTCCCAGCACACGTCCGGCGAAAACGGCACGCAGCTGTTGAGCCACTATGTCGCAGAACTCGTTGAGTAGCTCTTGCTCCTTGTGGCGTACGGAGATGTTAATCAGTCGGCTGTAAGGAGGGTAGCGGAAAATGCGGCGTTCCTGAATTTGGCCGTCGTACATACGTTGATAATTGTTGTCAATCACATCGCGTATGGCTTGGTGGTAGGGGTCGTAGGTCTGTATGATTACTTTGCCGCGTTTGCCGTGGCGGCCGGCGCGTCCGCTGACTTGCGTCATAAGCTGGAAGGCGCGTTCATAGGCTTTGTAGTCGGGGAAGTGTATCATGTTGTCGGCACTCAGGATGCCTACGACGCTGACATTGTCGAAGTCCAGGCCTTTGGTGACCATCTGTGTGCCTACGAGTATGTCGATGCGGCGTTCCTCGAAGTCGGAGAGTATTTCGAGGTAGCGGTTTTTCTGCGAGGTGCTGTCGAGGTCCATGCGCGCCACGGTGGCGTTAGGGAAGAGAAGTGCGAGGTCTTCCTCGATGCGCTCGGTGCCGAAGCCTTTCATGGAGAGGTGGCGCGAGTGGCATGCCGGACATTCGGTGGGCATGGGTATGGAGTATCCACAATAGTGGCAGCGCATGTTGTTGGATGCTTTATGATAGACGAGCGAGACATCGCAGTTCTTACATTCTGGCGTCCAGTGGCAGTCGTCGCATTCTATGCGTAGTGAAAAACCGCGGCGGTTTTGGAAGAGGATGACTTGCTCGTGATTGTCGAGGGCTTGCTGTATGTGGTGAATGAGGAAGTCGGAGAAGTAGCCTTTCATCTCACGTTTGCGTGTGGCCTCCTTTAGGTCGCTGCATAGCACCTCGGGCAGTTGTAGTCCGCCGTAGCGTTTGTCCATTTTGGCGAACCCATATTTGCCCGTAGAGGCTTTGAAGAAGGACTCTATGGATGGCGTCGCCGAGCCAAGTATGGTGCGAGCACCCCAGATGTGGGCGAGGTAGATTGCGGTATCGCGTCCGTTATAGCGTGGTGAAGGTTCTGTCTGTTTGTATGAGGGGTCGTGTTCTTCGTCCACCACTACGAGTCCGAGGTCGCGGAAGGGCAGGAAGAGCGCGCTGCGAGCACCTATGAGCACGTTGTATTGCTCGTTGGGGTCGTCGCTCATTGTGCGTTGCCACACCTCGGCACGTTGCGACGCGCTGAAACGAGAATGGTAGATGCCCACGCTGTTGCCGAAGAAGCGACGCAGACGATTGATGAGTTGTGCCGTAAGCGCAATTTCGGGGAGCAGGAAGAGCGCTTGCTTGCCGTTGCGCAGGGTGTCATATATCATGCGGATATAGACTTCCGTCTTGCCTGACGAGGTGACACCATACAGCAGGCTTACCTCGTGCTGGTCGTGGCTCAGCGTCTCGTAGGCTGTCTGTTGCAGTTGGTTGAGCACAATGCTGTCGGGCGAAAGCCGTTCGCTGTCGTCATATTGTTTGAGGCGACTTTGTACGCGTTCCTCTTGCAACAAGACCTCGTTTTTAATCAGTGTGCTGATGGCCGATGGAGAGAGTTCTTTGTTGTCGGTGAGCACTTTCTTTGCCACCGACTCTTTCCCGAAATGGCTCAGTTGAATGAATCGCAACATCACGTTAAGTTGTTTCTGTGTGCTGCTTTTGCGTTCTAATTTGTCGAAGAGGTCTCGCTGAGCTTCTGGTGTGCTATATATTGGGTTGAGAGTCAGATACGTCGCTGTGCGAGGGTTGAAGCGTTGCTTCATATCCTCATCCATCACTACCACCTGCTTTTCTATCATGGTGTTGATGATGGGCATCATCTTGTTGATGCCGAGGGCGTGAGAGAGGTCGGCAATGGTCATGGTGTCGTGTTCGGCGAGGAGCATCAGTACCTTGCGCTCGTTCTCGCTGAGCTCGTCGATGGCACCAGAGAAGTCGGGGTGTACTGCCACGACGGATTCGGAGGCTATGCGCAATGCCGAAGGCAGAGCCACAGCCATCACGTCGCCTACATAGCACATATAGTAGCGTGCCATCCATTCCCACAGCAGCATCTGCTGCTCGTTGACTATTGGGACGAGGTCTATTATCGACAGCACATATTTGGTTTTGTAGGCAGGTACGTTCTCATGGATGCGACGCACCACGGCAGAATAGAGCTTTCGGGCTCCCAGCTGCACCACCACACGTTGTCCCACCTTGATGTCGTCATTATACTCTTGCGGCACACGATAAGTGTAAGTGCTTGGCAGGTGGAGTGGCAGAATTACATCAACAAAAAGTGTTTTCATGAGCAGCCTTAGAGTGTGTGGCGTTTAATTAACGATATGCAAAAGTACGTTTTTTTATTATTTCTCGTTAATAAAGATTGTAAGTCTTTTTTTATAAAGTGTGATTATTGGTTTATTCTGTTGCCAAGAAGCAAGGAATGGCATGAAAAACGAATTACATGCCTTTGAGATGAATCAAGTGTTATGAATTAGAGCGTTAGATTTTTTTGTATATATAGGCCATAGAGAAACGTAAATCTATTCAGCGTAAGGCTTAATACCCATAATCCTCAACGAACAAAACCAAACTGCTGATGCGTATTGCTGTCGCTGTCACCAATGACCTTGTCACCGACCAACGTGTGGCGCGAGCCTGTCAGACTCTCATGGCGGCAGGGCATAGTGTAACGCTTATCGGTCGTTTGCTGCCAGACAGTATGCCGATTTGTCGCCCGTATGCTACGCATCGCATGAGGCTGCTCTTCCGCAAGGGGCCGCTCTTCTATGCCGAATATAATATCCGCCTGTTTTTCTATTTGCTGACGCATGGCTTCGATATGGCCTATGCCAACGATACCGATACCCTCATGGCGTGTTATCTTGGTGGGCGCCTGCGAGGGATGAGGGTGTTCTATGATGCCCATGAGATGTTTGCTGAGGTGCCAGAGCTTGTGGGGCGTCCGCTCGTGAGGCGTATGTGGGAGACGATAGAGGGCTGCATTGTGCCTCGTGTGGATGGTGCGGTGACGGTATGCCAAAGTATTGCTGACATCTACAGTAGGCGATTCGGCATTGCCTTTGGTGTGGTGCGCAATGTGCCTGATGGCTACACTGCGGCAGCACAAGTCGAGAAGCTGGTTCCTCCCGTTATCCTCTATCAGGGTGCTGTCAATATCGGGCGAGGCATCGACCGTCTTATCGACGCTATGGAATATCTGCCAGACTATCGTTTCCTTGTCGTTGGGGTGGGTGATGAGTATGAGTCCATGCGTCGGTATGCTGCCGGCAAGGCGTGGCATGAGCGCATAGAGTTCCGCGGACGCATGGAGCCTGCTGAGCTGCGGCTGCTCACGCCGCAGGCATCTCTCGGCGTATGCCTGCTTGACAATCTGGGGCTCAATTACTACTACTCGTTGCCCAACCGCATAGGCGATTTCATTGCTGCTGGCGTACCCATGCTTGCCACACGTTTTCCAGAGATAGCCCGCGTGGTGGAAGGCTATGGCATAGGCTATCTGGTGGATGACGAGAGCGGTGCGGCACTGGCGCAGCGCATCAGCGACGCTGTGACCCATTGGCAGTCCCTCTCACCGGAAGAGCGGGACGCACGCATGGCGGCGGCACGCGCAGACTTGTCATGGAACAATGACAGCCGCCATTTGGTGGCGGCTGTCGAGCGTTGTTTCAACAAGCATTAGTATTGGTGGATACTATCCTTTTTTTATTTCTCGCTCATCAGACGGGCGAAGTTTTCGTAGAAGTAGGGGATAGTCTCAATGCCCTTGAAGAAGTTGAAGAGCGGGTAGTTCTCGTTGGGGGCGTGGATGGCGTCGCTGCCGAGGCCGAAGCCCATGAGGATGCTCTTGATGCCGAGTATGCGTTCGAAGCCGGTGATGATGCCTATGCTTCCGCCGCTGCGCGTCGGGATAGGACGTTTGCCAAAGGTGGTCGTCATGGCCTGTTCGGCTGCCTTGTAGCCAGCTATCTCCAGAGGGCTGACATAGGCGGCGGCACCATGACAGGGAGTCACCTTCACCGTGACGTAGTCGGGAGCAGCTTTGGTGAAGTAGTCGATGAACATCTTGTCTATCTTCTCGTACTCTTGATTGGCCACAAGGCGTGTGGAAATCTTGGCGTGAGCCACCGAGGGAAGCACCGTCTTGCTGCCTTCGCCCGTGTAGCCACCCCAGATGCCGCAAACGTCCAGACACGGACGGATGCCGGTACGCTCGTTGGTAGAGAAGCCTTTTTCGCCGTGAACATCCTTGATGTTGAGGTCTTTCTTGTATTTCTCGATGTCGAATGGAGCCTGAGCCATAAGGGCGCGTTCTTCGTCGCTGATGACCAGCACGTCGTCATAGAATCCGGGGATGGTGATATGTCCGTTCTCGTCGTGCAGGTCGGCAATCATCTTGCAGAGCACATTGATGGGGTTAGCCACAGCACCGCCATAGATGCCGCTGTGCAGGTCGCGGTTGGCGCTCTTTACCTCCACCTCCCAGTAGCCGAGGCCGCGCAGGCCGCTGGTGATGCTGGGGGTGTCCTGAGCTATCATGCTGGTGTCGCTGACGAGTATGATGTCAGCCTTGAGCATCTCCTTGTGTTCGGCGAGGAAATCGAAGAGGCTTACGCTGCCGATTTCTTCCTCGCCTTCGAGGAGGAACTTGACGTTGCATGGCAGCTGTCCGGTGCGTACCATGAACTCGAAGGCTTTGGCGTGCATGAAACTCTGACCTTTGTCATCGTCGGCACCGCGCGCCCAGATGTAGCCGTCCTTCACCACGGGTTCGAATGGTTCGGTGTTCCACTCCTCAAGGGGAGCTACGGGCATCACGTCGTAGTGTCCATAGACCAGCACGGTAGGTTTAGCGGGGTCAATCATCTTGTAGCCATAGACGGCAGGGTTGCCTTTGGTAGGCATCACCTCGGCATGGTCGGCGCCAGCCTCGAGGAGGAAAGCCTGCCACTGCTCGGCGCAGCGCAACATATCGCCCTTGTGGGCACTCTCTGACGAGATTGAGGGGATGCGGATAAGGGCGAAGAGTTCTTCGAGGAAGCGGTCTTTGTTGGCCTCGATGTATTGCTTTACGTCTTTCATATTTGTGATTGTTGAATTGTGAGAAAAAAAATATTTTATGATGCAAAAGTAGCAAATATCTTCAATTTTTGAAAGAAAAAGGAGAAAACAAAAATATTTCCTCCGTTTATTCTGTATAAAGCCCAAATTTTTATTTTTTGAAGTATTGTATTGTTTGCAAAGATAAATAAATTAATTTTTTTGTAATTATGTATCTATGTTTAGTTTATCAACAAAAGTAATTCGTGTATTAAAAAAAATAAGAGTGCAATATTAATTTACGGTTTTGCATAATATAAATTATTGAAAGTATAATTGTTGTATTATTTATAATTCATAACAATTATGAACAGTTACTTGATTATATTTGAAATGATACCTTGACTTTTTGAGGGGATTATGTTGCCAATAAATGCCATAAAAAGCAATAAAAAAAGAGTGTTTGTCGATATTTGAAATTAGATTTGTCGATACTCAATGTGATGATTGTAATTTTTTACAGTGACAAATAATCTCACGCATACGTTGTTGGTTTCCTATGCAGAATAAAAACGGTGCTGGAATTAAAAATAAATCATTAATTTTGCATTATTAAACAGAAATGGTAAAACTGTGTTATGAGTGTTAAAACATATATTTGCTTGTCATTCTTCATGCTGTTCTTTGTTCCGCTAATGGCACAGCGTCCTAATATCACCTTCAACGGACGCACGGAGAATGGCGCAGGACGGCGTGTGCAGCTGTTGCGCTACAGCGACCAGCTGACGATGCGCGAGGTGCAGGAGGATGAGGACGAGATAGGCAGCGATGGCACGTTCAGCTTGCAGTGCTATTCCAACTACCCTATGCTGGTAGTGGTGCAGATAGAGAACTATTCGCAGTCATTCTATGCCGAGCCAGGGCGTACGTACGATATGTTTTTGCCTGAGTTTGACTGGGCCATCGACGAGAAGATGAATGTCAACCTTGCCCCTGTGGCTTTGCCGTTCGTGTTCAACAATCTGCCCGACGACGAGCCCAACGTGTCTATCTCGCGTTTTGATGCCGTGGTGGATAGTTTTATCTATGCTAATCGCTTGCATCTGGAGTTCCATCTGCGTCCCGACCCGCTCTATTTCGACACCCTCGTGCAGGTGGTGAACGAGCTGGTACCCGACACGAAAAACGAGTTCTTCAACCGATATAAGCATTATCGTCTCGCCGCCCTACGTTACGAGTTTCATTTCATCTCGCGAACCAAGCTTTTCGAGCAGGAGATAAAAGATAAACCTATACTTTACTATGATGAAAACTATATGCACCTGTTCCTCACCTTGTTCCGCAACAGTGTGAGCAAAGGTAGCCGTTATCTGTCGCAAAGGCAGGTGGCTGAGTTTGTGGAGCGAGAGGCATTGGGCAACCTGATGGATTCCCTTGGTCTCGACCCACTGCTACGCAACGAGCAGGTGCGAGAGATGGTAGCGTTGCAGGCGCTCTCGGAGGCCTACTACCGTCCGTTCTATTTCCGTAGTGAGAAGGTTAAACGAATGATAGCCACCATAGGCCAACGTTCCAAATTCAAGGAGCATAAGCGGCTGATAGAGAATCTGCTCGTGAAGTTTGCTGAGGATGATGTCAATTCGGTGTTGCCCGACTTCACGTTGCCCGATGTAGATAAACGGCGCGTGTCGCTCTCGTCGTTTAAGGGCAAGTGGATATACCTGTCATTCGTCAGGGTCGGGGAGGCAGCATCGCAAGCCGAATTGGCAACGATGGCGCACTTCCATGACAGCGTATGCGGCGACAGCAGCAATGTGGTTTTTGTCACGGTGGATTGCGACCGTGAATTTCAGACCATGTACCATGCTTTGAAGAACAGCCGCCGAGGAGCCGACTACAAGTGGACGTGGCTGCATTTTGACGGCAATTACGCTTTGCTGCAACGCTACAAAGTGGCATCGTATCCAACGTTCATTTTGCTCAACCCGAACGGCGAGCGGCAGTACAGCGTAACGCCATCGCCTGCCACGGGATTCCTAATGCGTGGTCCGTGGCGCAGCAACGAGCCGCCAGCAAAACCGCGCTTCTTCCTTGACGAGTATGGGGCAAAGGATAGATAGGGGAGAGATTGGAATGCTGCTCTCGTTGTGCAGGCCTCTCGTCTTGATAGTTTGTATTATGGTGTCGTCGCTTGTCAATGGCCAGACGCGCATAGCTTTCTGGAATGTTGAGAACTATTTTGACACACGCAACGACACGCTGACTAACGATGACGGCTTCACGCCTACGGGTAGCTACCACTGGACGAGGCAGCGCTACAACGCTAAGCGCGATGCAATAGCCAAAACGCTGGTGGCTATGGGGATGCCTGCGGTCGTGGGGCTGGCGGAGGTGGAGAACCGATGGGTGCTGGACGACTTGTGTCGCAGCACGCTGATGGCAATGGGAGGCTACGAGGTGGTGCACCGTGACTCGCCCGACCGACGAGGCATAGACTGTGCGTTGCTCTATCGTAAAGGGCTGGTACAGTTGTTGGAGAACAAGTACTTCTCGGTGTCGGACAGCAGCAAAGGCTTTTTCACGCGTGATATACTGATGGTTTCGTTCTGTCTGCCCGGAGGCGATACGGTCTATTGTTTTGTGTGCCATCTGCCGTCGCGTCGTAGTGGTGAGCGGTCGGAGGGAAAGCGGCAGATTGTGGCAGGCTGTTTGTCGCGTGCTATGGATTCTGTTGCCGAGAGGCATCCGGCGGCCTTGGTGGTGGCAATGGGCGATTTCAACGCTACGAGCGATGAGGTGGGAGAGATGCTGCCGTCGCCGCGCTTCTGCTCGCTAATGGACAGCGTTGCGCCCCATCGTGGCACCTATGTCTTTCGTGGTGTATGGCAGCGGTTGGACCATGCAGTGGCTGTATGTGGCGAGAGTGCGTGGCGGTGTCATGCCGATATTTTTGAGGCTGACTTCCTGTTGGAACCTACCGACATGCATCTGAGGCAGCAGCCATATCGCACATACAGAGGTCCGCGTTATCATGGCGGCATCAGCGACCACCTGCCTATCTATGTGGATTGTCCTTAATTGACACTCATTTGTTTGTAACTCGTTGAAAGTATGGTTGTAGAAACGTGGCTTTTTCGCTACTTTTGAAACGATTTGTATTAAAAAAGATAGTATGCAACGTTTTGTTAGTTATGTTGTTATGCTGTTTGCATGCGTCTATGCCTGTGTGGCTGTAGCGCAGAAGCAGACTCCCGAAATGCGTCAGTCGGCCTTGTATGACCAAGCTATGGACCTTTATGTAAAGGAGAAGTATGCTGCCGCCCAGCATTTGTTTGATAGGATAGAGGCATCGGATGATGCGGAATATTATGCCGCCGTCTGTGCTGTGAAGCTCAACAATGACGATGCCGTGGCACGGCTCGACGACTTCCTCGGCAGCCATGCCTCGAGTGCGCACTGCAATATGGCACGCTTTTATATGGGCAACTTCTACTATTCGCGTAACAAGTATGATAAGGCCTTGGCACAGTACAAGAAGGTGAAGCCTAATGAGCTTGAGTATGGCACGCGTGGAGAGTATAATTTCCGAATGGGCTACTGCTACCTGCTTGACGACAAGAAGAAGGATGCCGAGAGCTGCTTCAAGCAGGAGATGGGGGGCAAGTCGCGCTATAGCACAGCGTCGCTCTACTACTATGCCCACCTGAAATATGACGACGGAGCCTATGATATAGCTTTGAAGCACTTTGAGAAACTCAAGGAAGAGAAGAATTTTGCTCATCTTGTGCCCAACTACATCATACGCATCTACTACTATACGGGGCGCCATGAAGAGGTGCTGGCAATGGCTCCCGCCATGCTTGACAATCCAGACACCTATAAAGCCTATGAGATTGCCCAGATGGTTGCTGACATATATTTCGGTCAGGGGGCATATTCCGATGCCTTGAAATATTACCACAAAGCTGCGGCAGGGCCGTCTGCCGACGATAGCGATAAGTCGCTTGCCAGCACAGTAGCGCCGTCGCGTCAGGCCTGCACACCGCAGGATAACTTCTACCCCATGGGTTACAGCTACTACAAACTCGGGCAGCTCGACTCCGCAGCCTTCTACCTGCAGAAAAAGACTGCATGTGACGACAGCGTGGCACAGAATGCTCTCTACGCTCTCGGCGACATATATCTGAAGCAGCAGCGTAAGGATGAGGCACGCAGCATGTTCTTGCAGTCGAGCAAGATGGATTATAACAAGAGCATTCAGGAGGAGGCTTTGTTATGCTATGCCAAACTGTCGTGCGAGCTCAACAAGAACCCCTATAATGAGTCTATACACTCGTTTCAAGACTATCTGAAACGCTACCCTGCCACCAAGCATCGTGCCGAGGTGCAAGAGATTATTGCTTCGCTCTATCTCACCACCAACAACTACAAGGATGCTATAGCCATGCTGGAGAAGATTGACAACCGCAACATGTCGCTCAACCAAGCCTATCAGCGGGCATTGCTCAACTATGGCGTGGAGCTGTTCAACAAGGGACGCATGGAGGATGCCTCAATGCGCTTGAAAAAAGCTGGCGAGGTGAATGCCGATGTCAAGGTGAGTTCGGATGCCTACTACCTCTATGGCGAGGCGCAGTACAGGCTCGGCAACAAGGCGCAAGCCCTGAAGTCTATTGACCGTTTCCTGCTCAGTAGCAATGCCGCCAAGTCTCACTATTACTATCAGGGACTTTACACCATGGGCTACCTATGTATGGAGGAAAAGCGTTATGACGAGGCCTATAAATACTTCCGGAAGATAGCTGATGGCGGCGATAAGGCAGGCATGGACAAGCATCAGATGTGCGACACCTATAACCGCATGGGCGACTGCCGCTACGTCATGCGCCATTATAGTGATGCTATAATGCTTTACGACCACGTCATAGAGCTGAAAGATGCCGATGCCGACTATGCCATGATGCAGAAAGCCCTCGCCTATGGTGCCAAGGGCGATGACGACAACAAGTTCCGCTATCTGCAGCAGCTGTTTGACACCTATAATAAATCAACGCTACGACCCAAGGCGCTCATGGAAATGGCAGACACCTACTTGAAGCTGGACAAGAACGATATGGCTATGCAGAAGTATGAGCAGTACCTGCAGCTCTATCCCAAGAATGTGCGTGCTAAGGATGCCTTGCTTAATATTGGCATTATCTACTACAATGCGAAAAACGACAGCGCCGCCCTCGCAGTGTTCGACCGCGTGCTGCGTCAGTATCCGGAGACCGACGAGGCTCGCTACGCCATGGGCAGCGTGAAAAACATATATATAGAACAAAACCGTGTGGACGACTATTTCGCCTACATCAAGAAAGTGGCTCATGTGTCGGTGTCTGACATTGAGAAAGACAGTACCATATATCTTGCCGCCGAGGACCGCTATATGTCTGGCGACTATGCCAGCGCTTCCGGCGCCCTTGCCGCCTATTTGCATAAATATCCCAATGGTCTCTTCTCGCAGAAGGCCAGCTACTATGCTGCCGACAGCTATCATCGTCTTGGGCAGGATGACAAGGCGTTGCCCTACTACCTGATGGTTGTGGCGGGAGCTAACGGCAAGTATAGCGAGGAGTCGCTGTATAATGCCGCCGGCATAGCATACGACCAGACAGACTATATGCTTGCCGATAGTCTATATGCGTTGCTGGCAGAGCGGTCGGAGAATGATGCGAATAGGGTTGTAGGCCTATTGGGCAGGTTGCGCAGCAATGTCCGCCTTGACAAGAATGAGGCGATAGAGGCTTCCGCCGAGGCATTGCTGAAAGACGAGCATATCACTACGGAGCAGCGTGAGGAAGCCCTCATCAGCATGGCACGCGTGAGTTACAAAAAACGCGACATACAACAAATACTAAACCGCTACGAGCCTCTGATGACATCGGCAAACGGAGAGTACAGCGGCGAGGCCTGCTACAGCCGTATTGTGGCTTTCTATAATGCTGACAACGTGTTGATGGCAGAGAAAGAGATTAACGAATATGTGGAAGTTGCATCGAGCGACTACTGGCTTGCCAAGACATTCATCCTCTGGGCTGACATCTACTACAAGGTGCATCACAACAATTTGCAGGCCAAACAAACGCTACAAAGCATCATAGACAACTACGATGGCGACGACCTCAGAGAACAGGCTAAACGCAATCTGCAAGAAATCATAGACTCCGAAGCTGCCGACCATCAAGAAGAGGAACCGGAGATGATAATTGATATTGACGAGTAGCATATTCAAATAGTGTTTAACCGGTGATAGAACACCATTAGAATGACAATTGAGTAAAAAAAACAAGTGCTTGAAGAGGGATGTGGTCAGCAACCACCCAGAATTGGCACACACATAATTTCGCTGTAAATATGAAAAAAAGTCGTCTTTATATAGGGGTAGTAATGACTGTGGCATTTGTAGCCGCTGTTCGTACACCCGTAATGGCACAAGTGGACAGTTCTACCTATAACGAAAATGTCATCATCAAGGGCAGCTTTAATCCTGTCATCGACATGTTCGACAAAATCAACGTGGCTCCACATCTCATGGATACCGCCATGCGGATGACACATAAGTTTGACTACTCCATAGAGCCTTACCGTCTCACCTCGGTCTATGCCCCCAGTCGTTTCAAGGCAGCCCGTGTGGTCAGCGAACCTCGCACACGCCTATACAACAACTATTTTCGTATCGGGTTGGGCAACAAATGGTCACCATTGTTGGATGCCTACCTCACCTCGACTACTTCGCGGCAGTATAGCTATGGATTCAGCGTCAATCATCGTTCTTCATGGGGGACACTCGGCGACAGCGATACGCCTGCCGAGTACTATGGTCCAGCGCACTATTCGCTTACCGATGTGGCCTTGTTCGGCAAGGCTGTAATCAACGAGAGTATGCAGTTAAACAGTGACATCTCGTTCCAAAACGACTATAACCTCTACTATGGTTTCACCGACAGTGTCCTTGCTGCTAAGGGGATGCTACGCGACAATATTGAGACTGCCGACTACAAAGCCTCCTACAGCTACCTTCGCTGGAACGTTGGACTCTCCAATGTTAAGCCTACGGCGCCTTTCCGCTATGATGTGGCACTTCGTCTGGCAGACCTCATGGCTGGCTACGGTCAAAACGAGTTCAATTTTGGTGCTTCCGCTATGGTTGGTTATAACTTTGACCTTTCGCGCAGCCGCAATCTGCTTGTTGCATTGCGTGGCATGGTGGATGGCTATTCGCACAATATAGACAGCATAAGCTATCCGCTTGGCCACAATGGCGTTGCAGACCCTACCATGCTGATACATAAAGCCCATGCGCTCTATAATATCAACCCTTATTTGGAGACGGAATTGATTGGATTCAATGTTCACGCTGGCGTTCATGTGGCTCTGGATGGCTATTCGCAAGAGGATCTGAAGACATATCTGTTCCCGGATGTAAGGCTGGAGCGTAGTTTTCTCAACAATGACCTCGGCATCGTAATTGGCGCAGAGGGAGTCTGCAAGGCGATGTCATGGAACGAGCTGCGCCTCGTCAATCCCTACATCATGCCCGGGGCTGAGGTGAGTGCCGAGCGTAATATGGATTTCTACGGCGGCATACGCTACAACTTTAGTAAACGCCTTAACCTCAATCTGCGTGCAACATATCTGCGATATGACAATGTTATATCCTTTATTCGCAATCGCGACTATCAGCTCGGCAATGTGTTTCGCACATATCTAAAGAAAGAAAACCAATTGCAAATATCTGGCGATATCAATTTTGTCAATGACGAGCGTATAGCCATCTCGCTCGGCGGTATGTATAATTTTATATTTATGGACGAAAGCGACAGTGTGCCAGACCTCTATGACATTCCATACGACCTGCATCTGAACGTTGACTTCAACCACAACGACCGATGGCTTTTCCACGCACGTTTCATGCTGATTGGTCCTATGAATGGTGACTACGAGTATGACAGTGTGAACAAAGAATATACCACAACCGAGATACCTCTGCGGCCTGCTCTCGATATAGAGCTGGAATATCGCCACAACCGCTTTCTTAGCGCTTTCTTGCGCTTCGATAATCTGCTGTTCCAGCGTTACATGTATTGGCATAACTATCCCTCGCATCGCGGACTATTCACTCTCGGCCTAACTTTCACTATTCCTCACGGCAAATGACCTATCAAGAGACTTTAGATTTCATGTTTTCCTCCTTGCCGATGTATCACCGCATCGGCAAGGCTGCCTATAAGGCAGACCTCACCTCAACCGAGCATCTGATGACATATCTTGGCCATCCAGAGCGGCAGTTCCCGAGCATCCACATCGCAGGCACCAACGGCAAGGGTTCCGTCAGTCACTTGACGGCATCAGCCTTGCAGGAGGCTGGTTACCGTGTGGGGCTATATACCTCGCCCCACCTTATTGATTTCCGCGAGCGCATACGCATCAATGGGCAGATGATACCAGAAGACGAGGTGACGCGTTTCGTGGCGCAGCATCAGCGTTTCATGCAGCACGAGCAACTGTCGTTCTTCGAGATGACGGTAGGTCTTGCTTTCGACTATTTTGCCCGTCAGCAGGTTGATGTGGCTGTCGTGGAGGTGGGTATGGGCGGCAGGCTCGATTCTACCAATGTGGTAGCGGCATGCCTATCGGTCATTACCAACATAGGGCTTGACCACACGCAGTTTCTCGGTGACACGCTGCCTAAGATTGCGGCAGAGAAGGCTGGCATCATCAAATATGGTGTACCTGTAGTGGTGGGCGAGACCAACAGCGAGACCAAGCCTGTCTTCGAGGCTCGTGCTGCCGAGCAAGAGGCTCCAATGGTCTTTGCTGACAGTCATTTCACTATTATTGATAACGGTGCTGATGCTGATGAGTTGCATTTCAGCGTGCTTCGCGACGGCGTCAAGCTCTATGCCGGCTGGCGGTGTCCGCTGGCAGGCAGCTATCAGCTGCACAACCTCGCCACATTCTTTCAAGTGGTGGAAATGCTCTACTTGCTGGACTACGACCGTCTTGACGATGATGCGGTTCGCCGTGGTGTGGCCAACGTCAAACGCAATACCGGACTGCACGGACGTTGGGAGGTGATAGGGCATGAACCTCTTGTAGTATGCGAAACGGCGCATAATGCCGATGGCGTGCGAGCTATGCTGCAGAAACTTTCGCAGCTGAACTACAGCCGTCTGCATATAATCTATGGGTGCGTAAACGACAAGGATTATGCAGCCATCCTCCGTATGCTGCCGCACGAAGCCGACTATATTTACACGCAGCCCTCGGTGCCTCGCGCACTTGCTGCAGACCAGCTTGCTGCCGCAGCTGAGGCTATGGGCATGATGGGACCGCATTTCGCTACGGTTGATGAAGCCCTTGCTCATGCCCTCGCACATAGTGAGCCCACCGACATGGTGCTTATCACGGGGAGCATCTTCCTTGTGGCGGATGCACTGCGGGGAAGAATATAGCTATTTGATGACTTTCACAAGGTGCATATTGGCGAGGCAGATGGCAACTTCATGCTTCTCGTCGCGTGGCCGCCATGCCAGCACATAGCTGACTGTCGCATCTGTAACGCGATAGCCTTTTTCCTCCCACTGTTTTATCTCTTTCAGTTTTGCCATAGAGAGTTGTGCCACATACTCGTTGTTTTGGTTGATGAGGTAGCCGTTGCTGTAGCACAAGGCATCACCGCTACGCAGACGAAGCACAATGTTTTTGCGGTCTCTAAAGTAGTCAAGGAATACATCGCGCATACCCAATGCTATGAATAACTGATTGTCCGTCAGTGCTGCGGTGGCGGATGGCGAAGGATAGGGTATGATGTTGCCCATGAGCGTTTGTCCACCGATGATGTGCAGGTGTCTTTTAGCTCGTGTCAGTCCCACATATATAGTGCGTAGCCAATCGGCGTTCATGTCGCCGTACATTTTGTCAAGTAGTAGATAGACGGTGTCAAATTCGCGTCCTTTGGCTTTGTGTATGGTGCTTACAAAGGCTGTTTTCCCGATGTCGATGAAGTCATCTATGCCAGATTCGAGCAAATATTGGTGAAGGTCGCTGAAATATAATGTCTTATTGACCTGTTCAAAGTCTTGCCAGAACCGTCTGATGGTTGGCAGCAAGCGGCTTGAGGCATAGGCCTTGCAGGTTAGCTCTTTGGCTTGCTTCCAGATGTCGCGGTCTATGGCTTTGCAGGCCTCATTGGTGTCTGACGAGGAGAGCCTTCGCAGCTGCTTGACGAAGTAGCGCACTTCGGCGAGGTTGATGAAGCTGAAGCCGCTGGTGGACTGCACGAAGGTGGCATGAATGCCTTGCTGCTCCAAGAGGTAGGCAATATTCATAGCATCCTCGTTGGTGGTGGTGAGAAATGCCGTGTTGGGTGCAATCTGTCGGGGCATGGTGGCGAGAAGTGTGCGGTCGGGGTGAGCCTCCACGGTGCCGCTCTCGCTGGTTACAGCGGTTATGGGGTGCGACTTCAGCCTGTCGGGTATGTGCTGGATGAATGCGTTGGCGAGAGCCACAATCTTATCGCCAGAGCGATAATTCTCCGTCATCTCGTAGGTTTTGGCGGAGTAGTCGGTTATGAGAGAGCGAAGGTGGACCGAATCGCTGCCGCGGAAGGCATAGATGTTTTGGTCGTCGTCGCCTACGGCTATGACGCGCATATCCTCATTGCGCTGCATGAGGGCGCGCACCAAGCGGAAATCATCGGCACTCATGTCCTGCGCTTCGTCAATGACCAGCACGCTTTTTGCAATTTTTTCATTCTCTACCTCGCCGCTTTCTATCATCTCGGCGGCCTGGCGCACCACGTCGCCAGCCTCTTCGAGCGTCCCTTGATGCCCCATCAGGTCAAAGGCGTAGGCATGGAATGTCTTGATATCTACATAATGAGCCGCATTGCCCACAAGTTTCATGAGTCTTTTTTTGAACTCTGTTGCCGCTGCCCTCGAGAAGGTCAGCATCAGCAGTTGCTCGTGCTTTACATCTTCGAGTAGCAGTAGCGATGCCATCTTATGAGCCAGCACGCGTGTCTTGCCGCTGCCCGGACCGGCAGCAACCACTATGTATTTGGATTCGTTGTCGTTGATGATGTCTAACTGCTTGCTGGACAGTGTGCCAAAAATTTCGTCGTATTTCTTAGGCGTGATGTTTTTGTTTATTTGTTTTCGACGCTCTTCCTTGAAGTATTTGTTTATGAATTTGCGATAGTCGAGTGTGAAATAGTCGTTTACATATTGTATGGCGGCATCGTAGTCGCGAACCATGAGGTTGGCATATTCTCCAACGATGTGTATCTGCTGTATGCGTTGCTTGTAGAACTCGTCGAGCGTGCGATACTGCTCTTTTCCGTAGCGTTTGCTGCGGTCGGCAAGGCGTTCTATCTGCATACTGTTGTACGACACAAGAAAGCCGCCATCAATCTTTATCAATTCGTTTTTGGTGAGGTAGAGTAGCGCTTCTTCAATGTCGGCAAGGGTGGCAGGGTTGCCGAACATGAGGTGTGTCTGGTTGAAGGTGTTAAGTAGTTCTACTTGTGAAAAAGCAATGGCTTTGCCATCCTCGATGTTACGTTGCTGGGTGAGTGTTTGGACAATGAATAGGCAGATATCTTTGCGTAGTTCGAGACGGTTGCTGGCTCCTTCGCTGCTACATGCCAGCTGCAGGGTTACGCTCTCTGTTGACGAATGTTCTTCTTTTCGAATATAGCCTTTGAGGCTGAGGAAGTATAGTATTCGTTTTAGCCGTTTTATGGTGCACTGCTTTAAGCCGCTGCTTTGAGCCTCTTCGTTCAGTACCTTGTAGTTCAGTGTGTTTGTCTCGTTGCTAATGTGAGCGAGCACAAAGCCTTCGAGTTTGAGGCAGTTTTCGAGGTCGCGCGCTATTGTGTTCTTGGTTATCCAAGCGAAGAGGTCACGGCTGTCGGCGAGCATGCCTTCTTGTCGCATGAGGTTTACGTTGCGCATCACGGTCTCTTTGCTCATGCCGAGCATGTCGGCAAGGTAGTCTATTCGGCTTTCAGCCATATCGTTGTCAGATGCGGAGGTGGCATGGCGGCTTATCAGTGAGCGGATGATGCGTGCGGCTTCCTCACGGCTTTTGCTGTCGAACAGAGCAGATGCCGTCAGGCGTTGCCGCGCTTCGTCCATGTTCTTCACGGTGATGCCTGTGGCGAATATATGCGGTAGGTTGTTGCCTCGCCGTATGTAGCCTGCATTTTCGAGTGCCGCAATGGCGGCTTTGACGCGTGTCTCTATATCGAGCACGTCATTATCCCATCCTGCTTGGCGAGCAATCTCCAGCGGTGTGCAGTTTACAGTAGGTCGGTTGCCTCCGAGGTCGCGGATGGCGCGCCACACTTGTTGTATCTCGCTGAGGCTTAGTTTCGTTTGGTTGAGGAGGATGAAGTGCTTGTCGAGGTCGCTATCGGCGTAGAGCACATAGCAAGCAGCATCCGTGTTGGGGTCGCGTCCGGCGCGTCCTGCCTCTTGCACATAGTTTTCCAGTGAGTCGCTGATGTCGTAGTGCACCACGAGACCTACGTCTTTCTTGTCTACCCCCATGCCGAATGCCGAGGTGGCTACAATCACCTGCGCTTTGTCTTCCATGAAGGCGTTTTGGTTTTTCACCTTCTCTTCGGACGCCATTTTGCCATTGAAGGGTAGGGCGTTAATGCCGTCAGAGCGCAGGTGGTTGCTTATTTCTATGGTTCGTTTAGTGCGTGAGACATACACTATTGTTGGACATTGCTGCCCTAAGATAAGTTGGCGCAGGTAGTTGTATTTCTCTTCATCGGTGTCGCTGTGTATTACGGAGTAATGCAGGTTTTGGCGTTGCGTGCTAGCGGCGAATACCGTAAGGGCTAATCCTAGTTTGTTTTTGAAGTAGTCGCAGATGTCAGTGATAACTTTCTGTTTGGCGGTAGCAGTAAAGCAAGAGACGGCAATGGGCTGCTGCTGTTGCTTCTTCTCTTGTAGCGAACGGATAAAGTCGCCAATGAAGAGGTAGTCCACGCGGAAGTCGTGCCCCCATGCAGAGAAGCAGTGCGCCTCGTCAATCACGATGCGTGTCACGTTGCGCCCCAATAGCAGTCGCTCTATGGTCTTGCTGCGTAGCATTTCTGGCGCGATATACAGCAAGTCGGCAGTGCCCTCTTCCACCTGCCTTATGGCATCGGCACGTTCAATGGGGTCGAGCAATCCGTTGATTGTTACAGCCTTGTCGATGCCGCGAGCCGAGAGGTTGTCCACTTGGTCTTTCATCAGCGACTGCAGGGGCGAGATGATTACTGTAAGTCCGTGAATGTTGCGTCCAGCCATTAGTGCCGGCACTTGGAAGGTGATGCTCTTGCCGCCGCCGGTTGGGAAGATGCATAGTAGTGATTTGCCTTGCAGGGCAGCCTCTACGGTCTCCTGCTGCATCGGCTTGCCGTCAAAGAGACGATAGCTGTTGTAGCCGAAGAAATCCTTTAATCCTTGCTGTGCATCAAGTTGACTTATGCAGTAGTTGCACTTGCCACACGGCGTGTTGCGTAGATGGTGCATTACGTTGGCTACCTTTGGGTGCGTTCGCAACACCCATGCCGGAGTAAGGCTCATGAAGTCGTCGGCTCCTATGATGGCTAAGGCATAACTAAGCTCTATGGGGTAGTGTTTGATGATAGGTGCAAGGTTGGCATTGGTGCATATTCTGCCGCTATACTCTTCTATGATGTATTGTGGTAGCAGCGAGTGTTCAATGGTTTCCCCAATGCCTACATGATGTAGAAAACCGCAAAACTCTTCTGAACCCTCCAGCAGAGATGCGTATATCTCTTTCTGGCGTGGTGGCAGTTTGTGCCATGCGGCTACTTCGTCGTAGAAAAGGTCTTGCGCCTTCTTGGCGTCATTGAGCGGATTGTTAAGTTCGTCGATTTGTAGTTTGTCGTCTTTCAGCAGTCGATGATAGGGTTTGCGAGGGAAGAGCAGTGGTGAGAGGTATAGCGTGTCAATGGCTGAAAAGTGGTCACTTAACTGTAGAAATTTAAGGTCGTGCTTTATGATGTTGTGCCCACAGAGTGTATCGCAACCTGCCAGAAGGTTGATGAAATCGTGTCGGTTGTTGCTGTGCACAGAGGCTCCGTCTTGGCGTATTGCGCCATAGTCGGTGATTTTTTTTGACTGTGGACTAACCTCTATGTCAATGAATGCTATCAAGTGCTACTCTCTTTTGGAAATACGCTATCGCTGTTTTTTTCTGAATGGCTGCCTGCTAATGGGACGAGTGTCAAACAGTTTTGGAATGTATTCGTCGAGGTGTGCGTTGTGCAGTGCTTTGCGTATAGATGCCTCGTACTCTGCTTTGTAGAAGAAGAACATCTGTCGTTGTTCGTTTTTTTCGTTAGCGTGTGTGGCTACATATACCGGTTCCATCGTTTCGGGATTGATGCCAGTGTAGTACATCTCGGTGCTGAGTGTCATAGGTGTAGGGGTGAAGTCTTGAATCTGCTCCAGCCGGTATCCCATTTGCTTCATTTCTACGGCGAGGTCTGCCATATCCTTTAGTCGGCAGCCCGGGTGCGAGCTGATGAAGTAGGGAATAAGCTGATAGCGCAGTCCAGCCTTACGGCATATATCGTTGAACTCTTGCTTGATGTCCTTAAAGAGTTTGAACGATGGTTTACGCATCAGTTTTAGCACGTTAGACGATGTGTGCTCGGGTGCTACTTTAAGTCGGCCGCTCACATGATGCAGCACTACTTCACGCAGGTAGTCATGTCCATGATTGTCGTTGCTGAAGAGGTCGCAGCGTATGCCACTGCCGATGTATATGTGTTTTACCGCCGGCGTAGCCGCTGCTTTGCGGTAGAGGTTTATAATATGGCTGTGGTCGCTTTGCAGGTTGTCGCAGTGCGTAGGCTGTATGCAGCTATATCGTGCGCAGCGGCGACAGCGAGCTTTGTCGCGGCCTCCCATGCCGTACATGTTTGCCGACGGCCCTCCGAGGTCGGTTACTACGCCGTGGAAATAGTCCATCTGCGTCAGTTTGTGCAATTCTGCCATTATCGATTTCTCGGAGCGTGAGGCTATCTGTTTGCCCTGATGTGCCGAGATGGTGCAGAAAGAGCATCCGCCGAAGCATCCGCGATGGATGTTGATGGAGTTCTTAATCATCTCGAAGGCTGGGATGTCGCCACGTTTTTTGTATTTTGGGTGTGGCAGGCGCATGTAGGGCAGGTCGAAGGAGGCATCCAGCTCGTCGCTCGTCATGGGTGGTTCGGGGGGATTGACCACCACACATGTGTCACCATAGCTTTGTACAAGGGTTTTGCAGACAATCTTGTTGCTCTCGCGCTCTATATGGTGGAAATTCTCCGCTTCTGCTCGTTTTGAGTTAAGACATTCCTCAAAGCCGTGTAGCGTTATCACTTCGTTGCCTGTGGGTTGTAGTGTGGCAGCACAGCGGTATGCCACTTGGGGAAGGCTGTGCAGGCTTTCTATGTTTTGCCCTTCGTTGAGGGCATGAGCTATCTTCGTTATCGTCTTTTCGCCCATGCCGTAGATGAGCAGGTCGGCGGGTGTGTCGATAAGTATTGAGGGGAAGAGCCTGTCGTCCCAGTAGTCGTAGTGAGCCAGCCGGCGCATAGAGGCTTCAATGCCGCCTATGACTACGGGCACATCGGGGTAGAGTTGTTTGAGGATTCTCGAATAGACGTAAGTGGCACGGTCTGGGCGGAATCCAGCCTCGCCGCCAGGCGTATAGGCATCGTCGTGGCGTAGGCGACGGGCGGCGGTGTAGTGGTTCACCATAGAGTCCATAACCCCGCTGGTAACACCGAAGAACAGGCGTGGGGCGCCATATTTTCTGAAGTCGCGCAGGTCGTCGCGCCAGTTGGGTTGCGCTATGATGGCCACACGGTAACCTTCGCGCTCCAGCACACGCCCCAGCACGGCGGTGCCAAAAGAGGGATGGTCTATATATGCATCGCCGCTGACGAGGATAATATCGATGGCATCCCATCCTAAGCGATGTACCTCGTCAAGGGTTATCGGCAGAAAGTGTGGCACTTATTGTTTGTCTTTTAATGTATTTATCCAAGCGTAGAAGTATCGTATTCCTGCTATAGAGAGCGCCGTGCCCAGTCCTGGGTAGAAGCCGGCGAAGAACTCGGCAGGCATGCCAGGGATGAATTTCAACCCTATGCCTAAGCCCATCATGAAGAATATTAGGATATAACCATGAAGGTCGAAAAAGGCGAAGAGCGATTTTCGGCGTTCGGAAAATCCAAGGATACGAGCCGTATAGCGTTTGATGAAGTTGTTGAACATCAAGGAGAAAGTTATGAGTACGGCAAGGGCTGTGAGGCATAGCCACCAGCAGCGTTCGGGATGATTTTCATAGACGGTCATCATGTTTTTGACGCCAACGCTGACAATCTTTATGCCTGGTCCCAACCAGCAGAGCACCTGCATAAGTAGCAGATGCTCTCTATTGACGGGTAGGATTTTGTCGGTGTTCATATGTTGCTGATGTTGTCGGATAACTGGTTTGAAATAGTCGTGTAACTCATGCTGCGACAATTCCAAGCCAGCATTTATATGAATTGCTACTTGAAGTATTCCACGCCACTTTCAAAGATGCGTTGGTCTTGGTCACCGTAGGTGTTTATGGCGGTGTGGTTGTTACGTCGTTCGCTGTGAGCCATCTTGCCCAGCACGCGGCCGTCGGGCGACGTGATACCTTCAATAGCCATATATGAACCATTCATGTTGTAGGGCTCTTCCATTGTGGGGTTGCCATTGAGGTCCACATACTGCGTCGCAACTTGTCCGTTCTTGAAGAGGCGGTCTATCCATTCCTGCGGTGCCACAAAGCGTCCTTCGCCATGCGAGATGGGTACGCTGTAGATGCCGCTGAGAGTGGCCTGATGCAGCCAGGGCGAGAGGTTGCTCGCCACACGGGTGTAGGCCATCATGCTTTGGTGACGACCGATGGTGTTCATTGTCAGGGTAGGTGAGTCGGTAGCCTGCGGACGTATCTCGCCGTAGGGCACCAGCCCCAGTTTCACCAAGGCTTGGAATCCGTTGCAGATGCCCAGCATGAGGCCGTCGCGTTCTTTGAGCAGCCGCATCACGGCATCGGAAATCTGTGGGTTGCGCAATACCGAGGTGATGAATTTTGCCGACCCTTCGGGTTCGTCGCCGGCGGAGAATCCGCCGGGCAGCATTACTATCTGACTGTTGTTGATAGCGCGCGCGAAGGCGGCGACCGATTCGTCTATCTGTGTGGCATTCTGGTTGCGGAACACTATTATTTCGCTGTCGGCACCGGCATGTTCAAAGGCTTTGGCGGTGTCGTACTCGCAGTTGGTGCCGGGGAAAACGGGGATAAATACCTTGGGACGAGCCACTTTGTGCTTGCAGATATAGGGCGTGTGGCAGGTGTAGGATTCCTCTCGCACGGTCTGATGGGTGGCGTTGTTGCTCTTCGTAGGAAATACCTTTTCAAGCGTACTGCTCCATACGGCGTAAGCTTCGTCTAGTGAGATGCTTACCGTGCCGTAGTTGAAGGTTTGCTTGTTATGGGTAAATCCTATCACGGTATGGCGGAAAGGCAGTCTCTCGGCATCCGATACCTCAACGACGATGTTGCCGTAGGCGCGTTCGGTTAGCATTTGGAGCGGCAATGTTCCATCGATTGCTACGCCGATGCGATTGCCGAAGGCCATCTTGCTTACAGCTTCTATGATGCCACCGAATCCGATACAGTAGGTGGCGAGCACTTTTTTGCTGCCGATGGACATACGCAGTCCGTCGTATTGGTTCAGTAGGTCCTCATAATCCGGCATGTTGTTGGCATCGCGTTTGATGTCGAGTAGCACGAGGGCATGACCTTCGCCTTTCAGTTCGGGTGATACTACATGGCTCAGGTCGCTCACGCTGACAGCGAAAGAGACCAGTGTCGGCGGCACATCTATGTCGTTGAAGGTGCCGCTCATACTGTCTTTGCCTCCTATGGCTGGCAGTTTAAGACCCATCTGGGCGTTGTAGGCGCCGAGCAGGGCGGCGAAGGGCTGTCCCCAGCGGCGTGGGTCGCTACCAAGGCGTTTGAAATACTCTTGGAAAGTGAGTCGCACGCGTGTAGCATCGCCCCCGGCGGCGGCTATCTTTGCCACCGAGCTCACCACGGCATATACGGCACCGTGGAACGGACTCCAGCTGCTCAAGTATGGGTCGAAACCATAGCTCATAATAGTCACGGCATCAGTCTTCCCTTTGAGCATTGGAATCTGTGCTACCATGCTTTGCGTGGGGGTTTGCTGTGTGCGTCCGCCAAAGGGCATCAGCACGCTGCCGGCACCGATGGAGCTGTCGAACATCTCTACGAGGCCTTTCTGCGAGCAGACATTGAGGTCGCCGAGCAGGCGCAACCATGTGCCTTTGACGTCATTTGTGTCAATCTCGTTGTGCGGCATGTCGCCTTCCGGCAGTGGGACGCTAACGGTTGTCTCTTGGTGTGCGCCATTGGTGTCGATGAAGCGGCGGCTGAGGTCGACAATTTTTTTGCCTCGCCATGTCAGCACCATTCGCGGTTCAGCAGTGACGGTAGCCACAACGGTGGCTTCGATGTTTTCCTCGTCGGCATAGTTCAACATCTTCTCTACGTCGTTAGGGTCAACCACCACGGCCATACGCTCTTGCGATTCGCTTATGGCCAGTTCTGTGCCGTCGAGACCAGCGTATTTCTTAGGTACGCGGTCGAGGTCTATCATCAGACCGTCAGCCAGTTCACCGATGGCTACGCTTACACCGCCGGCACCAAAGTCGTTGCACTTCTTTATGAGCGATGTGACTTCTTCGCGTCGGAAAAGGCGTTGTATTTTGCGTTCGGTGGGTGCGTTGCCTTTCTGCACCTCGGCACCGCATGAGGTAAGTGACGAGGTGGTGTGAGCTTTGGATGAGCCCGTAGCGCCACCGCATCCGTCGCGGCCAGTGCGTCCGCCGAGTAGGATGATGACATCACCAGGGTCTGAGGAGAGACGTTTCACGGCGCGGCGTGGCGCAGCGGCTATCACGGCACCTATCTCCATGCGTTTGGCAACATAGTTGGGGTGATACACCTCGTTGACCAGCCCCGTTGCCAGACCAATTTGGTTGCCATAGCTGCTGTAGCCTCGTGCTGCCGTGGTGACAATCTTGCGCTGCGGCAGCTTGCCCTCTATCGTCTCGTTCAGAGGACGTGTGGGGTCGGCGGCACCCGTCACGCGCATTGCCTGATAGACATAGGTGCGGCCACTCAGCGGGTCGCGTATGCAGCCGCCGAGGCATGTGGCAGCACCGCCGAAGGGTTCTATCTCCGTGGGGTGGTTGTGCGTCTCGTTCTTGAAGTTGATGAGCCATTCCTCGACCTTTCCGTCAATGGTGAGCGGTACGACGATGCTGCAGGCGTTAATCTCGTCGCTGACCTCTTGGTCGTCGAGCAATCCGGCTTTGCGGATGCGTTTGGCGGCAAGGGTGCCAATATCCATCAGACACACATATTTGTCATTGCGACCTTCGTACTGCTCTTTGTGATCATTCAAGTATTGCTTGAATGCGTCTTCTATAAGTTCGCGGTACTGACCGTTGTCAAATTGTATGTCGGTAAGTTCTGTGGCAAATGTTGTGTGGCGGCAGTGGTCGCTCCAGTAGGTGTCGAGCACACGAATCTCCGTCATTGTAGGGTCGCGGTGCTCCTCGTCGTGGAAGTAGCGCTGTATGTGTTGAAAGTCAGCGAACGTCATGGCGAGGCCCAGCGACTGGTAGAGGTCGCGGAGGGTGGTGGCATCCATGTCTTTGAAACCATCGAACACATGAACATCATGCGGCTCGTCAAACTGTTGTGCCAGCGTCTGTGGCTTATGCTCGTCGGTGAGACGGCTGTCAACGGGGTTGACGCAGTGCTTGACGATGGCTTCTCGCTCTGCCTCTGTCAGCTGTCCGCTGATGACATAGGTTGTGGCGGTGCTGATGGTAGTAGTCTCTTTGCCTCCCAGCAGGGCGACGCACTGTTCGGCAGAGTCGGCGCGCTGGTCGTACTGTCCAGGCAGGTATTCAACGGAAAAGATGAAGTCGTCGGCGGCATGAGGGAATGTCTCTTCATATACGTCATCGACGGGAGGTTCGGAAAAGACTGTCTTTTTGGCGAGGTCGTAAGTGGTATCGCTTATGTTCTCTACATCGTAGCGAATGAGTACGCGCACACTGCTTGCGTTGATGCCGAGATAGGCGGACATCTCTTCTTTTAATTCTTTGGCTTTGACAGCGAAAGCCTCTTTTTTCTCGACGTATAAACGTCGCACACCATTAGACATAATATATTATTGATTTATTGTTTTGTTTGTTGTAAGGGTTATAGTGATGCTATAATGTGGATTACATATCTTTGTTGAATCCTTCGGGGTGGCGGGCTTGTACGTTGCGGTAGAAGTCCATGATTTTGGGCATATCGGCATTGAAGTCGCCCGAAGGGGTGAAGGTGGGGCCTACGCCCATCACCTTGCGTCCGTAATCGACATAGGCAAACACGATAGGTACGTTGGCGGCTGTGGCTATTTCATAGAATCCCCGCTTCCAGCGTTTCACGGCTTTGCGCGTTCCTTCGGGTGTGACAACCAGCGTCCATTCAGCCTCATCGTTGAAGTGCTTGACAGCCTGTTGCACCATACCGTTGTTGCGGTTGCCGCGGTCAACGGATATTGCTCCCGTGCGGCGCAGCACGCCACGCGTCATGAAGTTGAAGAACTCTTTTTTGATGAAGATGTGGAAGTTCACCTTCAGTTTCCACAAGCAGCATACGCCCAGCAGGTAGTCCTCTACCGAGGTATGGGGCGCCACGATTATCACGCAGTGGTGTAGCTCGGGGCGTGTACCTTCTGCTGGAATGTCGTATTTCCATCCGCACAACTTCACCATAGCCATCCAGATTTTTTTCATAGTCTCAATCTTTGGTTTAAGAGTCTGATTGATTGTGTATGTATATTTTTTTTACTGGCTGTCTGTAATGCTTCCTAAATCTGGCTTCACTGCTTATACATCTCTTTGTAGTATTTCATGTAGTCGCCGCTGGTGACGTTCTCCAGCCATGCTTCGTTTTCCAGATACCAGCGCACTGTGAGCTCAATGCCTTCTTCAAACTGTAGCGAGGGTTGCCATCCCAACTCCCTCTGTAGCTTGCGGCTGTCAATAGCGTAGCGCATATCGTGTCCGGCGCGGTCTGTAACGTGCGTTATCAGCCCCATGTCCTCTCCTTCGGCACGTCCGAGCAACTTGTCGGTGGTCTTTATCAGTAGCTTTACGATGTCTATATTCTTCCATTCGTTGAAGCCGCCAATGTTATATGTTTCTGCTATAGCACCTTGATGAAAGATGAGGTCGATGGCACGGGCATGGTCTTCCACATAAAGCCAGTCGCGAACATTCTCGCCTTTGCCATAGACAGGCAGTGGGCGACGATGACGTATATTGTTGATGAACAGCGGTATGAGTTTTTCGGGAAACTGATAGGGTCCGTAGTTGTTAGAGCAGTTGGTGACTATGGTGGGCATGCCGTAGGTGTCGTGGTAGGCACGCACGAAGTGGTCGCTTGAGGCTTTGGAGGCACTGTAGGGGCTGTGTGGCTGATACTTGTTCTCCTCGGTGAAGAAGGTGTCGCCATAGACCTCGTGTGCCGAAAACTCAGGTTGAAGCCCTTCGGGGTGGTTGACGGTCAATGCCCCATAGACTTCATCGGTTGAGATGTGGTAGAATCGTTTGCCAGCATAGCCTTCGGGCAGCGACTCCCAGTAGAGCTTGGCGGCCTGCAGCAAGGTGAGTGTTCCCATGACATTGGTGCGGGCGAAGGTGAAAGGGTCTTTGATACTGCGGTCCACATGGCTCTCGGCGGCAAGATGTATTATGCCGTCAATGCGCTCCTCCTGCATGAGATGGTAGATGGTGTCAAAGTCGCAGATGTCGGCACGCACGAAACGGTAATTCTCTTTGTCCTCAATATCGCGCAGATTGGCAAGGTTGCCAGCATAAGTCAGTTTATCGACATTTATGATTCTATATTGTGGGTATTTCTCAACAAAGAGGCGAACCACATGGCTTCCAATAAATCCGGCACCGCCAGTAATGATGATGTTCATGGTTTTTTGGGTTAAAAGAGATTGCAAATTTACCGTTTTTCTATCATTTGTCAAAATCATACGATGTTAAGCGCTTTGGCTGCATACGTTATGCCGTCCTCTTCCACGCTCAGCGTCACGAAGTCGGCATGTGCTTTGACGTGTTCTTTGGCGTTGCCCATAGCTATGCCGATGCCGCTGAAGTCGAGCATTTCAATGTCGTTGCCTCCATCGCCGAAAGCTATGGTGTCCTCACAGCGTATGCCGAAATGGCGGCAGAGAATGTCGATGCCTCGCGCTTTGCTGTTGTCGGCACATACTATGTCGGTGAAGGCATCGTGCCATCGCGGCAGACGGCAGTGAGGCATGAGGCGTTGCACCTCGGCGTCGGTGGCTGGCGGCATGAGCCCTATTATCTGATGGTTGGTGCGCTGCGCCATGTCGTGAGTATCCATCATTGGCGGCATGGGCATATCGAGGCCGTTTTGGATGGTCACCGCCTCCTCGTTGATGCGGTTTATATACATCTCGTTGTCGGAGAAGCACATGGTGCAGATATTGTGAGCATCGGCATAGTCAAACCATGCTCGTGCATCGGAGTCGTCAATGGCTTTCTCGTATAGCACCTTGTTGCCGCTATAAACGTAGCCTCCATTCATGGTGATACATCCGTCGAACGGTAATGGCAGTTTGGGAAAGAGTATGGTGGGGCGGCCTGAGGCAATGAAAAGCAGTATTCCTTTTTTTCGCATTGCCTGCAGGGTTGCAATGGTGGCGTGGGTGAAGCGGTGGGTGTAGTAGCTCAGCAGTGTGCCGTCGATGTCAAAGAATGCAGCTTGTATCATCGTGTTTTCTTATGGTCTGATAGCGTGATATTTGAATGTCGCTATTTATAGTTTTGATATAATTGTGCGGAAGAGAGTGGATAGTGTCTTGGTGGCTTGTGCGGCAGCTTCGATGACATCGTTGCCATCGTTGAGGTGGTTCTCGCTCAGGTCGTTGGATTGGTTAGAGATGATGCTCATGCCGAAAATTTCCATGTTGCTGTGGCGAGCCACGATGACTTCGGGAATAGTGCTCATGCCTACAGCGTCGCCACCGATGGTTGCGAAGAATTTATATTCGGCAGGGGTCTCATAGGAGGGGCCAGTGCCACCCACATAGACGCCTTGCTGCACATTGAGGTTCATCTGCTGCGCTACTTGTAGTGCTATGAGACGTATGCGACGGCTGTAGGTGGTCGTCATGTCGGGAAAACGAACACCGAACTCGTCAAGGTTGGCGCCAATCAGGGGATTGGGCATTAGGTTGATATGGTCGGTGATAATCATCAGGTCGCCGACTTTGTAGTGGGGGTTTACAGCTCCTGCGGCATTGCTGACGAAGAGTGTCTTGACACCCATTAAGGCCATGACGCGTATGGGGAAGGTGACCTCCTGCATGGTGTAGCCCTCATAGTAGTGGAAACGGCCCTGCATGGCCATGACGCGGTGGCCGCCAAGCATGCCGAATATCAGGTTGCCTTTATGCCCTATGGCTGTGGAATGGCGGAAATGAGGTATCTCGGCGTAGGGGATGATGGTGGATTGCTCTATGCTATCGCCCAAATCGCCCAGTCCGCTGCCCAGTACGATGCCTATCTCTGGCTGTTGGCTGACCCGCTCTTGCAGATAGCGGCAAGCCTCTTTTATTTGCTCTATATATGACATTGGATGATATGTTTTTATTTGCTTTGTATGAGGTGTGTTATGATGTTTAAATGTTTCTATTCCTATTTAGTTCGTCTATTTTTGTTTGTATTTTTGCCGCTGTCTCATAGTCTTCTTCCTTTTCATACTTCTCCAGCAGTTTGTACAACTTTTCCAACTCCTCTATGAGGGCAACCTCTTTGGAGGTCTCGTCGTCGGGGTCGTCGTCTGGGAATACCAATAGGTCGAGGTCATTGTTGTCGTCCTTTTCTGCCCTGTTTTCCGGCAGGTTGTCCACCATAGCCTTCATATCGCATCCAGATTCGTTGAGTATGCTTTTCTCTATCATTATCTTGCATCCTACGGTGATAGCCATCATTAGGGCATCTTCCACACGGCAGGCAATGCGTCGTTCGTTGAATCCGTCAGATAGAAGTATGGTGGTGTTGTATATGCCGTCCACAAGGCTGTCTATCCTCATCTCCTGCATGGATAGTTCAAAAGCCTTCATAGTGTTGAGCATCAAGGTGTAGCTTTCTGCCGGCAGGTTTTCATTGATGAGGGCGCGGCCGGATGCCGCACTGATGCGGATGGGCACACCCCTCATGCTCACAATGTCGCCCACCATCACCACATAGCTCTCTATCATGCTCATGCCGCCTTGCACGGTATAGGGTTCAATTCTGCAATACTCCATTTCTGTTTTTATTTATTTGTCCTACAGCATTCTTTTTATACCGTTCAGCGCAACGTTTTTTTTATTTGCTGCTATCTTTTAGGTATTCCACCAGTTTTTTCACTGCATGGCCGCGGTGACTTATCTGGTTCTTCACGTCGAGAGGCATTTCGGCAAAGGAGACGGCGAAACGGTCGGGCATGAATATGGGGTCGTAGCCAAAGCCCTCTTTGCCGTAGCGTTCGGTGAGGATGGTGCCGTCCACGCGTCCTTCGAAATAGCGAGGCATGCCGTTCTCTATGAGGCATATCACGGTGCGGAAAGCGGCTTTGCGGTTGTCCTGTCCCTTCATGGCGGCGAGCAGTTTGTTGATGTTGTCGTCAAACGAACATCCCTCGCCGGCATAGCGTGCACTATATACGCCCGGAGCGCCTCCGAGGGCCTCGACCTCCAGCCCCGTGTCGTCGGCAAAGCAGTCGCATCCCATGCGCTCATAGACCCACTGTGCTTTTTGCAAGGCGTTGCCTTGCAGGGTGTCGGCGGTCTCTGGTATGTCTCCAGCCAGCCCCACTTCAGAGAGGCTTACTATCTCTACCACACCGTCCAGCAGCTCGCTAACCTCATGTAGTTTGTGCTTGTTGTTGGTGGCAAAAATCAGTCTTTTCATCGTTAATAGTAATTTTTTTGCAAAAATAGTGTTTTTTCCAATGCCAAAAGATGTGTGCCGTATAATGAAATACACAACAGATTGTCAATATTGGCGGAGCAACTGTTAAGCAAATCCCCATCCCAATCCCGTCAGCCTTTAGTGTGGAAGTTATCATATTAAAACGTTGGAGAAATTCTGGCACACTATTTTTTTTGAAATGAACTATTAACAGCCTGCTTTTGGTTGTGAAAACCATCCAGTATGTTGAATGGAACGGTAGCAGAATTAATATTGTTCAAATACTTCTTTACAATGGCATCAACTTCATGTTTCTATTTACTGTCATCCGAGAATGCTATTGTTATATATGGAAGTAGCTGTTTCGCTATTTTTTTATTGATTGTTATAAGTAATGGTGAAAAATGGAATGAAATCAGGGGAAAGGCGGTGTTGCTAAAATAAAAAAGTGGGCCATACAATAGCTAATGTACGACCCATTTTTTGTGATATATTCTCTTTTCGCTCAATACTTACTTCGTGACTTTTCCAGTCTCGAGGTATTCTATTGCTGCATCCAGTTGTTCGTCTTTGCCGTCCTTGCCTTCGTAATCTACTTTGATGTCTGGAACGACGCCAATGCCTTCGAGCGATTTGTAGTTGGCATCAACGAGATTGAAGTTGCTGGTATAGCAGTAGTAGCCGTATTTGGAATAGTTGCCGAATACGCCGCTGAGCAGTTTGTTGAACTGTCCTGGCAGCAGAGGACAGGTAGCCCCACAGGTCTGACGACCGATAAAGGTGCCGTTGGGCAGACTGTGGATTAGCTGTGTGGTTATTTCGGCGCAGCTGGCGGAGTTGTCATCGGCAAGAACCACGATAGTCTTGGCTGTGGTCATATTGTTGCGTGGTGTAAGTATGTGGTAGGGAGTCCATGCACTGTAGTCGAGACGGCCGAGCCCTTCCTTGGTCTTGGAATAACCATATAGCGTAGGGCTTTGGGTCAATGAGCCACCGATGAATACAAGGTTGTCGGCATTGCCGCCACCGTTGCCGCGTAGGTCGAGGATGATGCCTTCTACATTGTCGTCGTTAATCCAACCATGCGCTTCGCCAATCTTTTTATAACCAGAGACCTGACTACCTGTTTTCTCAGTGAAATCCGCACGCCCATAGCTCGTTTTCAACCATTCTATGCCAAAGAAGTAAGCCATAGGCCTCCATGCCACATCGGTGTTGTTGCCAGACACATCCTCAATATGAAATCCGCTAAGACGAAAGTAGGCAATCTTTTTGCCGTTGCTTTTCGAGAATAAGGCGGAGCGCATATTGCAGCCTTTGGTGTTGATGAGGAGGGTGTCGAGTTTGGCGTGGTTGGCTAAAGCGGCATACTGTCCGTCGAAGTCGGTGCCACGGTAGCCCTCGCGTAATTTTACGTTGCGGGAGCCTCCGCCGATACGGAATCGCCCTTTCTCTTTATTAACAGCATCATTGGTTAGGTCGCCTTCCGACTTGAAGTTGCATACCTCGATGTAGAAGTGATGGTCGCGTAGCTGTCCGACTACGCCACGCCATAGGCTGAGAAAAACGCTGTCGCTCACGATGCTGCTTGCATCGAGTGCTTCAAACTTGGGGTAGTATTGCTCGTATTTGGCATCCCAATCTACGGTATCTATGTCCCAAAACACATAGCTGTTGTTTATGCCGTGCCAAACGGCATTAAATTGATAAGCGTATGATTTTTTTGTACTTACGGGGCGGTTGTCGGGACTTTGCAAGTCTGGGGCATCCTTGCGGCACGATGTGGCAAGCATCACTATGGCGAGCAGTGGGATGATATATAGTTTTGTCTTTTTCATCTTAATAGTGTTTTTTTGTTGTGTTTTTTTTGTAATTAGGTTGGCTATCGAGTGCGTTTGGCTGTGAAATCGTAGCTAATGCCGCCTTGTATTGCCAACGTGGTGTTGTAGTGTGGTATGCGGTTCTGCATATAGTTTTTCTGTATATCGGTAAGACCATAATAGTAGCGGCCCTCGGCACTGACCACAAAGTTGTCGTACACGTTGAGGCTGACACCTATACCATAGACAAGACCCACATCGAAACGATTGTCGCGACGGCTGTCAAATTCCCAAGTCTCATCGGTGTATTGTGTCGCGTTGTCGTCATTGTATAGAAGGTAGTCCATAGAGTAGGTCTGTCCAGAACGTTTGCCACTCATCCAATAGCCCACATATCCGCCGAAATAAGCGAACACCTTGAATCGGTAGCCGAACTGTACCTGTGCCATGATGGGCATAGAGAAGTAATTGTTGGTATAGTCGCTGTTGAGGATGCTTGCCGAATTATTGGCAGTACGATTCATCTTGTAGTTCTTCTGAATCCACAGCAGGTCGGCGCGTGCTACCAGCCAGTTGGTAAAATTATATTTCACTGTTGCACCAAACGTAGCACCAGAGTTTTTCAGGTACTTCATATCATCAGCATAAGTCGGCATTGTAATGATAGGTTCGTTCTCAACCCATCCGCCGACAACACCAAACGCAAATTTGTCAAGGGTTCCGTTGCTCTTATCTTCTGCCAACGGCATCTCTTGCGCTCTGCTACTAAACCCAGCAAAACACATTGCCATGAAGAGCGAAAGCATGAAAAAATGTTTTCTCATAAAGGTTATATATTGTTTTACTATTATTAATACACACTATTACAAATCCTTCGTTATACAACATCAAAACAAAAGACCGGCAAATATACAAAAAAAATTGATGCACTCGGCACTCCTTTGGACAACTACTTATTCAGCTTCCGGCTTATCCATATAGCCTGCGGCAGGGCGGCAATGAAGGTGGCGAGGTCGGCAGCAGCCTGCGATGCTTCAACACCTGCTAACCCGAAAAAATGCGGCAAGATGAACAACATAGGAATAAGCATCAAGCCGGAACGAGCACTGCTCAACAGCGAGGCGCGCAGGGTGTAGCCAAGGTTTTGGAATAGCATATTGGTGGCAGTAGCGAGTCCTACTAACGGGAATGCCACACACTGCCAGCGTAGCGTACGAGCGCCTATGTCTATCAGCACACTGTCTTCGCTGCGAAACCACGACACCACTGTAGGAGCCCACAGGTAGCCCAACGTAGCTATGACGATTAAGAATGCCGTCGCCACGCTGATGGTGAAAAGAAACGACTGTCGCACTCTGTCGAAGCGGCGCGCGCCATAGTTGAAACCACACACGGGCTGAAAACCTTGACACAACCCCAGCACCACGGAGAAAGCAAACATCATAGCCCTCGTGACGACAGAAAAAGCCGCCAGAGTGGAGTCCTCATGCCCGGGTGCGGCATATTTGACAGCGGTATAGTTGAGGCATACGGCACCCAGACATAGCAACACCTGCCTACACAATGATGGCAACCCGCAACGGGCAATCTCGCGCAGCAGGAACAACGAAGGACGTATCTGCCGTATATTGATACCCACACTGTCGCGTCGATGCGTGCCCCATAGCAAAAGCGACCAGCTTACACACTGACTGATTGCTGTGGCTGCCGAGGCTCCCGCCACACCCATGTCGAGAACAAAGATAAGCAACGGGTCGAGCGCAATGTTGAGTATCGCCCCAGAGGCTATGCCTATGGTGCCAATGTGGGCGTTGCCCTGCAGACGTAGCTGATTGTTGAGTGTGAATGTCGTCATCATGAAGGGCGTGGCTATCACGATATATCGCAGATAGTCAGCGGCGTATGGCACCACCGTGGGCGTTGCCCCCAGAAGCACCACAAGCGGGTGTAGCAACAACAACGCCACAACGGCGGCAATGCTGCCGATAAGCATCGGACAGGCAAAGCCAACAGAAGCCATGCGCACCGCCTTGTCGTAGTTCCGTGCCCCAAGCTGATGCGAGATATAATTGCCAGAGCCATGACCGAAGAAGAATCCTATGGCCTGAATGAATGTCATGTAGGCAAACGAGATGCCAATACCTGCTGTGGCCTCGGTGGATAGCCGGCCTATAAACATGGCATCCACGACATTGTAGGTGGCAGTGACAAGCATGCCCAAAATAGACGGGACAGCCATGCGCAACACCAAACGCCACACAGGCGTATGCGTCATATATTGTTGCTTATCGTCAAGACTGTTGCTCATTCCTCTTCTGGCCGACAAAAAACATTATGCTCTCCCATCATCTTCTCTCCATTCATTGACGGCACAATAAATAAACACTTTTCTTTTTTTTTTATTATTGTAGTAAAATGAAAAATTGTAAATTTGCAAACGACATCGCCGCCAAAGGATGATGGTTTTCAACCAATGAAGCAACGCTATTTCATACATCTGGCATACCACGGGGCCAACTACTGCGGATGGCAGACGCAGCCCAATCTGCCTACTGTTCAGCAGACCATCGAGCAGGCCCTGTCAACCCTGCTACGACAGCCCATAGCTATCGTAGGATGTGGTAGGACAGACACTGGCGTGCACGCCTCTGACTTCTATGCACACTTTGATTATGATGCCGGCGCAATAGATTGCCAGCAACTAACGTTCAAACTCAACTCATTCCTACCGCCTGACATTGCCATATTTGACATCATCCCTGTTGCCGCCAACGCTCACGCACGCTTCGACGCAACGGCACGCACCTACCAGTACCATGTGTCCGACAGACGGCTGCCGTTTCGCCAGGGGCTCTACAGCCGCATATATTTCACGCCCGACATCGACCAGATGAATGAGGCCGCACACCTGCTGATGGATTACGAAGATTTCACCTCTTTCGCCAAATTGCATACACAGGTGAAGACCAATATCTGCCATCTCACCATGGCACAATGGGATAAGGCTGACGACGAATGGATTTTCACTATCCGCAGCAACCGTTTTCTGCGCAATATGGTACGTTCTGTCACCGGCACACTGCTCGATGTAGGTCGCGGAAAACTGTCGCTCAAAGGCCTTCGCGAGATTGTAGAACGCAAAGACCGCTGTGCTGCAGGCGTCAGCATGCCCCCCCAAGGATTGTTCCTAACCAAGGTTGAATACCCATTTCAAAAAATATAATAACATGACAGCATCATTATTCGGACAAAAACACTCAAACAGAGACTATAGCAAATCAAAATATTGGGGTAAAAATCAATTTAATAGTTCATTCCCCGCTTCTTTGGTTGCCTATATGTCATCGAAAAATATTATGCCAATATATCTATGTTTGGATAAAAATGAGAACCTAATACATAGTCAAATATCAGGAACAGAGTTATTTGGTATTGACCCATTAAGTGATGATGCATATTACAATTTTGAAGCAGGATACTTTCCCTATGAACAATTTTATTATACAGATACCGAAAAAAAAGAGAATATAGATCTTGTATTAGAAAACAGAAAAAGTTTAAAACCACTACGAGGATTAGAAGTAAAACTAACCGCTCTTCCAGATAACACAACAGCACATTTAGACGAGAACAAATATAGTTGTGAAATTGTTGTTAGACCTCCAACAATATGTTTTTTAACATGTAGTATATGTCAAGAATACTCTTCTAATTCTGGAAAAGAAAAACTAAGAAAAATACTTTTGAATGTACCAAAAATCAACCATTGGGAAGAAATATCCGAAGTAGCACCACATTATGAAGCAATACGTAAAGTCGTTTACAATGTTGCAAAAGACATGATTAAACATCAAACACCATTGATTCTACAACCTATATGGAAAACTGAAGGAAAATTAATGCGTCTTGCTGACAATTGCTTAGATGTTTTTGTATGGTCAAATCTTGCTGTTCTAAAAATGTGCAGTTCCGACGATGCCAACATTTCACATACTCAAATATCAAGATTTCAGAGAGCTATAATATGGATATACCTTATGCTAATTGATTTCGTTAATTATGGACAATTTGATTATGTGCGTATCGTAAAACAACATTCGTATGGCACAGCTAATGACAAAGCATTCTCATTACCTGGTACAAAGAGTTATCAATTCTTACAATGCAACGAATTAACAAATCCTCGCATTAGGAAAGATGAAATTAAAAACATTATTTTAGGTGGAGGTCAAAACTTCTTAAGCCCTGAACGAAGATTTGATGCCGTAATAGTAAATAGTCCTGATTTATTTATATAGTAAAACAAGATGAAGGCTGTTGACTTATTTTGTGGCTGTGGAGGACTAAGTTTAGGTTTTCTAAAGGCTGGAATTGAAATTGTTGGCGCATTTGACAACTGGAGTAGTGCACTTGATGTATATTCATACAATTTCAATCATAAAGTATATAATCTTGATTTAAGTAATATTGAACAAGCAGTCATCGCCATAAAAGCGTTATCCCCAGATATGATAATAGGAGGACCTCCATGCCAGGATTTTTCTTCTGCTGGTAAACGTGATGAAAACAATGGCCGAGGCGACCTAACCGTAGATTTTGCGAAAATTATAGAAAAAATAAGACCCACGTGGTTTGTAATGGAAAATGTCGAACGAATTTTAGTAACTCAAAAACTGAAAGATGCAATATCAATATATAAATCAGCTGGATATGGTTTAACTTATACAGTTTTAGATGCAAGTCTATGCGGTGTTCCTCAAAAAAGAAAAAGATTTGTGATGATTGGAAAAATAAACGGCATCGACAATCAGTATATCAATGAATTAGAAATATCAAAATCAAAGAAACCAATGACTGTTGCTGATTATTTTGGCTCCTCATTAGGTATCGAATATTATTACAGACATCCAAGAAGCTACGCACGTAGAGGTATCTTTAGCATCTATGAACCAAGTCCAACAATAAGAGGTGTAAATCGACCAATGCCCAATGGATATACAATCCACGCTAATGATCCCGTAACATCTTTAAACGGAATACGTCCACTTACTACAATAGAGCGAAGCATGATTCAGACTTTCCCCTCAGATTTTATTTTTTTAGGCAGCACAAGTGTTCAAGAACAACTGATTGGGAACGCTGTTCCTGTAAATTTAGCACGTTTCATTGCTGCTGCAATTCTCCGTGTGGAAAAAATAAATGATACTCGTGATTTATCTATATCTCATAGAAAAAAACATCCACAAATTGTTTTTGAAGGAAATTGAAGAAATATGAAATACACTGAAGTCCATATCCACCTGCAACGCATCGAACCCTATCGGGATATGCTTATTTACGCGCTGGGCGAGGAAGGTCCTTACGAGAGTTTTGAGGAGGTGCGTGATGGACTGAAGGCCTACGTAGCCGAGGACCAATTTGACGAATTTTTCCTTAAAGAATGTATAGAGCGCGAATGTGCTGGTACTTCCGCCACCTATACCATCCAGACGATGCCCGACCGCAACTGGAACGAGGAATGGGAAAAACAACATAAGCCCGTATTGGTGGACGACTTCTGCTGGGTGCGCGCCCCCTTCCATCCTCACCGCGACGATGTGCAGTACGAGATTGAAATAGAGCCTAAGATGTCCTTCGGCACAGGACACCATCAGACCACCTACATGATGCTTTCGTTGCTGAAAGACGAACCGCTGGAAGGACGCCGTGTGCTTGATATGGGCAGCGGTACTGCCGTTCTCGCCATCCTGGCAGCAAAAAAAGGAGCAAAATATGTGGAAGCAATAGACAACGACGAATGGGCCTACCGCAACGCACAAGAGAACGTGGTGCGCAACGGATGCCCCGATATATGTTGTCTGCTGGGCGATGCCGCGCTGCTGACAAAAGATAAACAGTTTGATGTCGTTATTGCCAATATCAATCGCAATATCCTACTGCACGACATGGCGAGTTATGCCGACGTGCTATGCTCTGGCGGCACATTGCTAATCAGTGGCTTCTATAAAAATGATATAGAGATGCTATCGCAAAAAGCCTTATCGCTACAACTTGTCCCTGCCGGCGGATGCGAACGCGAAGGATGGCAGGCATTGCGTTTCGTGAAAAAATAGTTCTCGACCACCATCAGAATCATATTCAGACAGCTTTCAACCATCATACATACCTTACTCTCTCTAACAGCAACCTAACAACCCTTCATTCTTCATGATAGTCTGTATCGCAGAAAAGCCTTCGGTAGCCAAAGACATAGCCCGCGTGCTGGGTGCCAACGTGCAGCGCGATGGCTTTATGGAAGGCAACGGCTACCAAGTAACGTGGACCTTCGGTCATCTCTGCACCCTCAAAGAACCGCATGACTACAGCGGACTTTGGCGCTCATGGGACCTCGACTATCTGCCCATGATTCCTACTCGTTTTGGTATCAAGCTCATTGAGAACGAGGGTTATGAAAAACAGTTCAGGACAATAGAACGGCTGATGCAAGCTGCCGACAGCATTATCAACTGCGGCGATGCGGGGCAGGAGGGCGAACTCATACAGCGGTGGGTCATGCAGAAAGCCCGCGCCAAATGCCCCGTGCAGCGACTGTGGATTTCGTCGCTTACCGAGGAGGCTATTCGTGAGGGCTTCAACAATCTGCGACCACAGTCCGACTATCAGTCGCTCTACGAGGCGGCCCTCTGCCGTGCCATTGGCGACTGGCTGCTCGGCATGAACGCCACACGCCTCTACACCCTCCGCTACCGACAGATGCAACGGCAGGTGCTGAGCATCGGACGCGTCCAGACCCCTACGCTGGCTCTGATAGTGCGACGTCAGCTGGAGATTCAGAACTTCCAACCTCAGCAATACTGGGTACTCTCCACACGCTACCGCGACACAATCTTCACCATCACAGACAAGAAGGGTGACACAAACAAGAAAAACAAAGAGGACGACAACTCCGAAGCTGATGACTCGCCAGAACAGACTCGTAGTGAACAAGAATGGCAGCAACTGCTGGAGGCCATCAAGGACGAGCCTTTCACGATAAAGAATGTTGCAAAAAAGGACGGCCGCGAGGCTCCGCCACGCCTTTTCGACCTCACCAGTCTGCAAGTGGAATGTAACAAGAAGTTCGCTTTTTCTGCCGACGAGACTTTGCGCTATATCCAAAGCCTCTATGAGAAAAAACTAACCACATACCCCCGTGTTGATACCACCTACCTGAGCGACGACATTTACCCCAAGTGTCCGCAAATTCTCATGGGTCTCCTGCCATATAAGAATCTCGTAGCTCCTCTCATGGGGCAGCAGCTCCCAAAGAGTAAAAAGGTCTTCGATAGCAGCAAGGTTACCGACCACCACGCTATTATCCCTACCGGCGTCAACCCATCAGGTGGCGACCTTACCTACAATGAGAAAAAAGTGTACGACCTTGTGGCTCGCAGATTCATAGCCGTTTTCTATCCAGACTGCAAATTTGCTTCTACCGTGGTGCTCGGCTCCGTCACCCAACACACCGATGTGGATGCAAAGCAGAAAGACGACGTACTCTTCAAAGCTACAGGCAAACAGATTATCGAAGAGGGATGGCGTGTTGTCTTTGGCAACAACAAGAATGACGATGCCGACGAGGAGCATAAAGATGAGGAACACACACTGCCTGAGTTCAAAGTAGGGGAGAGTGGCCCTCACCAACCTCTGCTCACCGAGAAATGGACCACACCCCCTAAACACTACACCGAAGCCACGCTGCTTCGCGCCATGGAGACAGCAGGACGCTTTGTCGATGACGAAGAATTGCGCGACGCCATGAAGGAAAACGGTATTGGACGCCCTTCCACGCGTGCCGCCATCATCGAGACGCTCTTCAAACGAGGCTATATTAGAAAAGAACGTAAAAGCCTCATTGCCACAACAACAGGCATAGACCTGATAGGCATCATACACGAAGATTTACTGAAAAGTGCCGAACTGACAGGACAATGGGAGAAGAAACTGCGCGACATAGAGGCACATAACTATGATGCCCAACAGTTTATCATGGAACTGAAAGGCATGGTATGGCAGATAGTGCAGCAGGTGAAGTCGGACCACAGCAACCGTCGTGTGGCTGCCATAGCACCAGAACAAGAGGCTAAAAAAAGCGGTCGAAAAAAAACAGACGAAGAGAAAACTCCGCATACCACAAGAAAAAAGAAAGAGACGAAAGCACCCGCTCCAGGCAAATCAAAAACTGTGACGGAAGCAGACAACGCCCCAAAGGCAAAAGAGGGCGACATTTGTCCTCTCTGCGGACGCGGACACATTATTAAAGGTAAAACGGCATTCGGCTGTTCCGAATGGCGCTCCGGATGCACGTTCAGAAGTGAATTGTAGGTGGTGGGGCTATTCTGTCGCTCGTTCTTTGAGCAATCTGTAGCGTTGCTGGCGTTTTCCATCAATAGCTTGAAGGATGTACTGCCCTTCGACCAATGACGAGAGGTCTATATCCCACCCTTCGGCAGGGGCCTCGTCGCTGATTAGGGCGTTGCCATTAACGTCATATATAGTATAACTTATTCGCGTGCCCTGCGCATTAGTCGTCACATGCGCCACCTCTTTTTTTGCGTCAACATCCACAGTCAGGACCAATTCAATGGGTCTCAGTTCCATTGTGCCTTGTGGCATGAAGATAAAAAACTGCTGTGCACTATCGGCCAGAATGATACTTGCCGACGTTGGTTGCTCTATATTATTCTGCGCCAAAATCGCTTCGCAAGAGAAAGATAATAGAATAATATTCAATAGAATAACAGAAGTTAGCTTTTTCATATCAAGTAAATATACCCTGCAAAGATACTTCTTTTTGCGCAATAGCAAAATTGATTGAATGGTACAAGCCAAGAAAACGAATACAAAACAAGCAACATTTATTAACGAATAGCAGGTGACAGAACTCCGTTAAAAATACCAAACAACCAGTGGTCGACCACTGGTTGTTTGGTATTTTTTTACAGAATAATGGTAATGAAAATACCTAACAATTCATAATTCAATAATTACATTTCATTACCATTCAAAACAATCAAATCTTTTATTGTACCAAAAGGCTTATCACGTTGCGTGCACCTTTCACTACACCGCCACGGATGCTAAAGGTCTGCACAGCATCATCGGCATCCACCATCTTTATTGTCCCTGCACGCAACGCAGAGATAATGGGTGCGTGGTTGTTGAGGATTTCAAATAAACCATCGCTACCGGGCAACTGCAAGAGTTTTGCCTCGCCATCATACAGGATGCTGTCGGGCTTGGTTATCTTTACTTTCATGGTTTACTGCTCTTTGGTTTCGGCTAAAATCTTCTCGCCTTTCTCTATAGCATCCTCTATTGTTCCCACCATATGGAACGCCTGTTCAGGCAGATAGTCAACATCACCGTTGAGAATCATCTTGAAACCTTTGATAGTATCTTCGATACTCACCAGCTTGCCGGGTATGCCGTTGAAAGCCTCCGCCACATGGAATGGCTGCGAAAGGAAACGCTGCACACGACGTGCGCGCGACACAACGAGTTTGTCGCTCTCGCCGAGTTCCTCCATACCGAGGATGGCGATGATGTCCTGCAACTCCTTGTAACGCTGCAAAATCTGTTTGACGCGCTGGGCAGTCTCATAATGCTCTTCGCCAACAATGTCGGGAGCAAGAATACGTGAAGTGGAATCCAGCGGGTCAACAGCAGGATAGATACCCAGTTCGGAGATTTTTCTGCTCAACACCGTCTGTGCGTCAAGGTGGGCAAAGGTGGTGGCAGGAGCAGGGTCGGTCAAGTCGTCGGCAGGCACATAGACGGCCTGCACAGACGTGATACTGCCGCGTTTGGTGGAGGTGATGCGCTCCTGCATCAGTCCCATCTCGGAAGCCAACGTAGGCTGATAGCCAACAGCGGAAGGCATACGTCCCAGAAGTGCCGACACTTCGGAACCTGCCTGCGTGAAACGGAAGATATTGTCGATAAAGAGTAGGATGTCGCGTCCGCCAGTCTTTTCGTCTCCGTCGCGATAGTACTCTGCCAGCGTCAGACCAGCCAACGCCACACGGGCACGTGCACCGGGGGTCTCGTTCATCTGTCCGAACACCATGGTGCATTTAGAGTCTTTCAGCGCCTCGTGGTCAATCTTTGAGAGGTCCCAGCTGCCGTTCTCCATACTCTCTTCAAACTCCTTGCCATACTTGATAACGCCAGCCTCTATCATCTCGCGTAGCAGGTCGTTACCCTCACGGGTACGCTCGCCAACGCCGGTAAACACCGACATGCCAGAGTATTTCTTTGCAATATTATTGATAAGCTCCTGAATAAGCACCGTCTTGCCTACGCCAGCACCACCAAACAGACCAATCTTACCACCTTTGAGGAAGGGCTGTATAAGGTCGATAACTTTAATACCCGTATAAAGGATTTCCTGTGTGGTGGAGAGCTGCTCAAACTTAGGCGGCTCACGATGGATGCTGTATCGCTTCTCGTGCTTTGGCACCTCCATACCGTCAATAGTATCGCCTATGACGTTGAACAAACGTCCGTTGATATCCTCGCCGACAGGCATTGAGATGGGGCCTCCCAACGACACTACTTCCATGCCGCGCTGCAGGCCGTCAGTGCTATCCATTGCTATAGTACGCATGGTGTTCTCTCCTATGTCCTGCTGACATTCGAGGATAATATCACTCCCGTCATTGCGCTGCACCTTCAAAGCATCATATATATCGGGCAGCGTCATGCCGTCATCAAACGTGACATCAACCACTGCGCCTATAATTTGGCTTATATGCCCCTTTGTAATGTTTTCCATTTCTTGTTTTTATGTTTTTCGAGGGTATCTATTCAAAAATGCGAAATTACTAAAAAAAATATAATTATCACATCTAATATTTCTTTTGTTCACGCAATGACAGCGGTTTCGTTATTGTTGTCAATCAATTAGAGCAGTGGTATGTTTTCCCGGGCAGACATTTTATCGCGTTTTTTAGCTCCATGCCGAGCAGAGCGTTAGCTATCTTTGGTAGCGACAAGCTGCACCGCGTTTCTATTTCCTCTATCGTTAGATTAGGCGTCTCCGCAAGGATGTCATATATTTTCTGTTCCTCTGCTGTCAACATGGCAAATATTTCCTGCTGACGTCCTTCTATGCCTTTAGCATTCGTATGCTTGTCCCAACCCAGAATGTAGAAGAGGTCGTCCATGTTGCGCAGTATGTTTGCCCTGTTGTTGGCTATCAGGTTGTTGCATCCTTTCGAGTAGCTGTCGAACACCCGACCAGGCACAGCAAACACATCTCGCTGATAGCTGTTGGCTATGCCTGCTGTAATCAGTGCTCCTCCTTTCTCTGAAGCTTCCACCACTACCGTAGCATCACACATGGCAGCGATAATGCGGTTGCGGGCAGGGAAATAGGTTGGACTGATGCGTGTCTGCGACATATACTCTGTTATCAGTGCACCTCCGTTTTGTACCATTTCTTTGGCTAAAGAGCGATTTTGCGACGGGTAAATCTGGTCAAGCCCATGACCGAGCACACCCACCGTGGTCAGTCCATTGGCAAGCGACGCCCTATGTGCGGCAGCATCAATGCCGTAGGCAAGACCACTCACCACCATTACCCCTTCGCCGACAAGTTGTTCGACAAGCCGCGCAGTCATGTCTCTGCCATATTCCGTTGCTCGGCGTGTGCCAACGATGGCAACGCTGCGCATCATGTTGAAGTCACAATCCCCTTTGGCATAAAGGATTACTGGCGTATCGGCACACTCGCTGCGGTTGAGACGCTGTGGATACTCATCGTTGCCAGCGAACAATACGCGTATTCCATGTTTATCTATCCATTCTATCTCCTCTTTTACACGTTCCATCATGGCGCGACTCTCTATCTGCTCTATGATGCTCTGATGCTTGGTGAACACCTCTTGCAACTCACCGTGACTCATCTCAAAGAAAGCCGCTGGGTCTGGATTGATTTTCAGCAACTCCCGATAGGAACGACAGCTGATACCTCGCGTGGCAGCAAGAGCTATCTGGTATATACGCGAATCCATTAGATGGTGATGATTATGCTTCTATTAGGTCGTATCATTTATTGCTCAGCAACCGCAGTGTGGCGAAAGAATTTCGCATGGCCTCTCGCCATTCTTCCACCGTTGCCCATACCGCTTCGCCGATTTCCTCTTCAGCTTGCGGCACGAGGTGCTCACCGTCAGCCGTGGTGTGCATATAGAACCATGTCACCTGCTTTAGCACCCAGCTGCCATATCGGTTATGGATGTGATAGGTTTTGCCAGCTATGTCGTCTATGGCTACATGGTGCAGCCCCGTCTCTTCTGCCACCTCGCGTAGTGCCGTTGTCCATAGGCTCTCGCCGTCGTCCTGCTTGCCTTTGGGCAAATCCCAGCAACCGCGACGATGTATCATCAGTCGCCGTCCTTCACCATTGGTGATGATGCCGCCAGCGGCACGCACCATAGGATAGTTCTCATTGAGATATTCTGCCAAACTACGTGGGCAGCACTCCAACTCCACATCGTTGCCTTCGCGCAGCTGCGCAAAAACTCCGTCAAGGACACTACTACTCTGGCATACACCTTTCTTTCTGATAGTAAGAGTATTATTGCCGTATGCTATTATCATTGATAAAGAATTATGTAGTTTATCGAAAAGCGACATATCACGTCCTGTCGCCTATGTTTTCATTTGCAAAAGTAGTAATATCAATCCATTTTTCAAAATCCTTTTATGCCAACGGCCAGATTATGCACATCGTTTCTCCCACAAGTAAAAAAAATAATATCTTTGCATCTTCAAGATTTAAATATTGTAAACGGCAAAGGACACCCCTTACTTCTATTGTAAGAATAACGCTTTGAAAAAAAACATTTCACCACCAACAATCCATCACCGAATAATATGTTGCGAAAAAAAATAACATTTGACTCTTTTGTGAGGAGCGTGCTGATTTGTATTCTTATCGCCGGCATCATCTATCTGATGAGTATTCTGAGCGGCGTACTTACACCATTTTTCGTAGGATGGCTCATAGCCTACTTAATGTTTCCGTTGGTCAAATTTCTTCAGTACCGTTGTCGATTGAAATATAGGATTCTATCCATCGTCTGCGCCTTCGTTATTGTAGCGGCGGTGCTGTGGGGTGGTTTCGCACTCATTGTGCCACCGATGGTTGACGAGGCTGTCAAAGTAAAAGACATGCTGGTCAACTACATCTCCAATGATGCCACCATTGCCAGCATTCCCTCCGTGCTGCAAGAGTATGTCAAAGACAACCTCAATGCCGAACAGTTGAAAGTCCTCCTCACTCAGGACGGCTTCATTAGTGGCGTGAAATCGGCATTGCCTCAGATTGGAAACATTCTATCACAGTCTATTGGACTTGTTTCGGGACTTCTTTCCGTGACAATGATTATTCTCTACACACTTTTCATACTTATTGACTACGAGCGTTTCTCTGGCGGATGGGTAGAACTGCTGCCGCATCGCATACGCCAATTCTCACAACAGGTGGTGAGCGACATCACCGACGGCATGAACAAGTATTTCCGCGGGCAAGCCTTAGTAGCACTATGCGTGGGCATTCTTTTCAGTATCGGCTTCCTCATCATCGACTTCCCCTTGGCAATAGGCTTGGGACTATTCATCGGACTGCTCAACATGGTGCCTTACCTGCAGACCGTAGGATTTATCCCCACAATCCTGCTTGCCATCGTCAAATCGGCAGAGACGGGGCAGGACTTCTGGATTGTGATGCTGCTGGCACTGGCTGTCTTCGGCATCGTGCAAACCATTCAAGACACTTTCCTCGTACCCAAAATCATGGGCAATGTTACGGGGCTCAACTCCGCCGTCATCCTGCTCTCTCTCTCCGTCTGGGGTGCTCTCCTCGGCGTGCTCGGCATGGTCATAGCCCTGCCCTTGACAACACTCCTGCTCAACTACTATCAACGCTACATCCTGCAAAAGAAAGAGACGGCATCGCCTGCCGTATTGCCACAGCCACCTGTGAAGGACGAACAGCCTCAAAATCATGATTCATAACCTTTAATATCCATATTACTATACTATATGCCTTTCTGTTCACCGACAACGGGTTCACCACTTTATAATATAGTCGGCTCGGATTCATAAAAAAAATGTATTTTTGCAAGCACTATGGAAACAAAACTCATGGCCGAACAAACGGCAAAATACCTCCTGCAGGTCAAAGCAGTAAAACTCAATAACGAGCATCCTTTCACATGGGCGTCGGGACGCAAATCGCCTATCTATTGCGACAACCGCGTAACGCTCTCTTATCCCGAAATTCGCTCTTTCATCCGCGACCAGTATGTGGCCGTCATTCGCCAGCATTTCGCTGATGCCGACGTGGTGGCAGGTGTGGCAACGGGCGGCATAGCACAGGGCGCTTTGGTGGCACAGGAACTCGGCAAACCTTTCGTCTATGTGCGCTCTGGTGCCAAGGACCACGGCCTCGCCAACCAGATTGAAGGCGAGATAAAGGAAGGGCAGTCGGTCGTTGTCATCGAGGACCTCGTCTCTACGGGCAAGAGCAGCCTCATAGCTGTCGATGCTCTGCGCGAGAAAGGCTGCGTGGTCAAGGGCATGGTAGCCATCTTCACCTATGGTCTCGCCGTGGCTCACACCAATTTCGAGAACGCAAAGGTCGAACTGCATACCCTCACCAATTATGACGAGCTTATCCGTGTGGCTGTCAGTGAGAAATATGTTAGCGACAGCGACCAAGAATCGCTCGCCATGTGGCGGCAGAATCCCGAAAAATGGTCCGATGACCGCATGTAGTTTTCTGTTAATACAGAACTGGCAATGAATTATGAGGTGGGCAGTCTGTCTGCATAGGTTGTTGGCACGTCAAATTGTTGTGTGCCTGCTGCTGTCTGCCTCTTTCGCTGTCTCAGCACAGGTGGTGGACAGCGTGGCGTGGCATCTCGATGACGACTCGCTGACCATCACCTACACCCTCTCGCAACAGGCTGATATTCGCGTCCGCGTCTCCATCGATGGTGGACACACATTCAGCGACCCCCTGACAACACTGCAAGGCGATATTGGCAAAAATATTGCACCCGGAGTAGGGAAGACCATCACTGGCAGACACCTGATTGACATACAAGGCATCGAGGCGTGGAACATCGTCTTCCTTGTCGAGATAGACGACAAATCCGTTATCATCTGGGTTGACACAGTACCCATTGTCATGATGCCAATAGAGGGCGGCACATTCACTATGGGACTGACATGCCCAGGGCTTGCAACCCACGACCTCGAGCAGGCTCTGCCCACACACGAGGTAACGCTCGACGACTACTATATGGCGCGTTTCGAGGTAACCCAACAACTATGGAAGACCGTCATGGGCGACAACCCGTCTCTTTTCTCTGGCAACGACAGCCTTCCAGTGGACCAAGTGTCGTGGGCTGATGTGCAGATTTTCATCGCGCGTCTGAGCCAGATTACGGGCTACCGCTTTCACCTGCCCACCGAGGCGCAGTGGGAATATGCCGCACGCGGCGGGAAATTCAGCCGTGACAATATCTACCCCGGCACAACCGACAGCCTCGGCAGTTATGTGTGGTATTGTGGCAATAGTGGCAACGTGACGCATCCCGTGGGACGCAAACTTCCCAACGAGCTGGGGCTTTACGACATGGGCGGTAACGTCGCCGAATGGTGCTCCGACTGGGCTGGTGCCTACACGGCGCAACCTCAGACCAACCCGCGCGGCCCGCGCTCCGGCGACAATCGTATCCTTCGCGGCGGCAGCATCAACAGCCCCTCGTGGACTTGCACCGTACACGACCGCGGATGGTACCTGCCGGGCTACACCTTCGGATGCTATGGCTTCCGCCTTGCTCTCGACGATATACAACGCGAAATAGAATAAACACCATGATACAAATTGCCGACAAAACATTCGAATTATTCATTGACCGACATGAGATTGAGACAATAGTCACAGATTTGGCCCACCAGATTTCTAATGACTTGCGCGACAAAGACCTCATTCTCTGCCCTGTGCTCAGCGGCAGCTTTATTTTTGCCACCGACCTTGTCCGTGCTCTCGACTTCGACCCCGAAATATCTTTTGTCAAATATGGCTCCTATGTCGGCACTCAGTCCTCTGGCACCGTACAAGAGATGTTGGGTTTTCCCGACATCGTCAAAGGTCGCAACATCCTCATTGTGGAAGACATCATAGAGTCTGGCACATCAATGAAAACCATGCTCAACCGACTCGCCGAGAAGCATCCCGCATCGGTTAAGGTATGCACACTCATGCACAAACCCAATAGGTTGCAATGCAATGTACAGATGGACTATATCGGCCGTTGCATCCCTGATGCCTTCATCGTAGGCTATGGCTTCGACTACAATGGACACGGTCGCACATACCCCGACATTTATTCTCTCGTTTCCGAAACAAATAATCTTGTATAACCCAATGAAACGTTTTATTTCTTTTTTTTCCGCAATAATCATTCTTATTGCAACGGCAGTATTCACAAGCTGCAATGGGTTAATTGAAAATGAAGAATCCTACAACTCGTCAGACCTCGTAGGCAAATGGCGTGTCGTCTCCTCGCAGGAATACTGGCGTTATGATAGCGGTGGAAACGGTCGCACATGGGACGAGTCTCAAGATGTTCATGAAAATGACGAGACGACAACGCGTTTCACTTGGTCTATCAGTGGCGACCAGCTGCGTCATGTCTTTTCTGGCGATGATGTCAATCAAGCAGTTGTTCAAGATTATACCATTAAATCACTTACCAGCAATACGCTACGCTGGAACGACGGCCTCTCCGACATTACCCTCGAACGCGTCAATTAACACCGATAATACAACCCGCACTCAAAAAAACAACAATAAATTACCCAAACAAACCATTCACTAAAAAAAACATTCGTAATAATTAATTATAATTCGCCGAGACAAAAAAGCAGAGATAAAAAATTAACCATAATTAATCGTAACTACCCGAGATAAAAAAATACATTCGTAATAATTAAATGAAATTCGCCGAGATAAAAAACCGAGACAAAAAATTAACCATAATTAATCGTAATTACCCGAGATAAAAAAATATACTCGTAATAATTAAATGAAATTCGCCGAGATAAAAAACCGAGAAAAAAAATTAACCATAATTAATCGTAACTACCCGAGATAAAAAAATACATTCGTAATAATTAAATGAAATTCGCCGAGATAAAAAACAGAGACACCAAATACAAATCACCCTATACCACAAAACTCTATGAAAAAGTGGCTTAAAATAACCCTCATATCCCTTGGCAGCCTACTTGGTCTGATAGTGATAGTCATTGCGGTGGCCTGCTGGCTCATCTTTACTCCGTCACGTCTCACGCCCATCGTCAACTCTCTTGCCGACAAATACATCCTCTGCGAAACCTCGTTTGGCAAAGTGGACCTTACACTCTTCAAAACTTTCCCCGATGCAGGACTTGAAGTACACGATGTATCCATCATCAACCCCACAGAGGGAGCTCCCTCAGACACCGTGGCGCGCATTGCCTCGTTGACAGTAGGCATAAACGTAAAAGAATATCTCAAAAACAGCAATATCGTTGTGCGTAAGCTTCGCATCGACGATGCTGAAGCCAACATATATGTCGCCGCCGACGGTAGCAACAACTATACAATCTTCCCCACATCAAACGACACGACGCCCTCCGAACCGTTCCAGATGCCTGAAATGGTTGACCTCGACAATATCTCCATCAACAAGCTCAACTGCCGTTATGCCGACCAGCAAAACGGCATAGACGCTGCTGTCAATAATCTGGCACTCGACTTCAACGCTTCGCTATCCGATGCCTCAAAAGGCAAGGCAAAGATACGTCTCGACATCGACAAAGTTGGATGCACCATGACCGATTCTGCCAATGCCGAGCTTGTCAATGCAGCCATAGATGCTATAAACCTCAAACTCGATGGCAGCGGTTCCGCTCATGCCCTTGACGGCAGGCTGCGCCTCAACGTCAAAGATGCCGACGTGACATTTGCCGGCACTCGCTACATAAACGACGCCCTACGGCAGAGCGACTTAGACATCATGGACATTGACCTGCCGTTCTCTGCCAATCTCGACAGCAACAGCATAACACTCAATGATGCAGCTATAGCACTGGACTGCATCAAGCTGACACTCGATGGTGTGCTGAAGATGGCCTCCGCCCAGCAGCCCATGACTGTCGATATGAAATTCGCCACCAACGACATAGTAATCTCCGATGTGCTGCCTTATCTGCCAGACAAGATGGTGACGCTGCCGCGCGGCATGGCTGTCGATGCACGCCTGCAGGCTGACGGTCACGCCAAAGGTATTGTCCAAGGCGACACGCTGCCCGTGGTGGACTGCCACCTGACGCTCGGCGAGGGACAATTTGCCTACTCCGTCCTTCCCGCCAAGGTCAAGAACATTGCCGCCGACCTGACGGCAGCACTCGACCTCTCGCAAGCCACGCCGTCATCAGTGAAGATTAACACCTTCACCGCGCAGATGAACAGCAATAAGATTCATCTGACAGGCAAGATAGACGACCTCATGGGCGATATGGACATTGATGTCAATGCCGATGGTAGTATCGTCCTATCCGATGTCATGGACTTCCTGCCGGACACTATGCCGCTCTCTGCTTCGGGCACCGCAAAGATTAACCTTGCGGCAAGGACTACCATGAAGCAAATCAGCAATATGGATATCCAGCACATGCGCATTAAGGCAAAAATAGATATCGACAATCTCGATGCTACCTACGACAGCATCCATGCCCTCTCGCCACATCTGGCGTTGAACGTGCAGATGCCTTCTCCTCAACGCCGCATCGCCGAGGCAGAACTTGCCGACCTGAATCTGTCGTCCGACAAACTGGAAGTGGAGTTGCCATCCTCCAAAACTACTGTGCAACTAAAAAATGCCCAAATCGCCGCTGGAGTCTCCAACCTGCTCGACAAGAAGAAACCTCTACAAGCCGCCCTGTCGCTCTCGCTGGCACGCACCGATGCGCACCTCGACTCTATAAGCGTCGGCGTTGACAACCTGCATATCAATGGCAAAATCAACTACGACTCCACTCGCAGCAACATCCTTTCGCAACTCGACCCACGCCTCAGCGTGGCTTTCTCTCGCACGTCGCTCTTCATGCCCAGCATGCCGGAAGCCGTGCGTCTCACATCCTTCCAATTCGACTACAAACCCGGACGTTGCGAGGTTGCCGAATCCGACATCCATTGGGGACTCTCCGACTACCATCTCTCTGGCACACTCCTCAATCTTGAAGATTGGCTTGACCACACAAAACCTCTTGATGCCGACCTCTCCTTCACCTCCAGCTATACCGATATAGACCAGATAATGAATCTCATCAGCGGCATGGGCAGCGATGAGGACACCCTGCAGGCTATGCGCCAAGAGGACGGTGTGGACGATGCTGCCAACCCCTTTATCGTGCCACTCGACATGAACGTGATGCTCCACACACATGTCAAGCGATGCGTGGCCTTTGGCAATGACCTCTCCGACCTGGCTGGAAATATCAGCATACGCAACGGCAAAGTCATTCTCGACCAAGTCGGTTTTGTATGCAAGGCGGCACGTATGCAGCTCACAGGCATATACAAGTCTCCGCGCCCCAACCACCTTTATCTTGGCGTCGACTTCCATCTGCTCGACATACAGATAGGAGAACTCGTCGACATGATACCATACGTCGATACCCTTATCCCCATGCTAAAATCCTTCGATGGCGGTGCCGACTTCCATCTCGCCCTCGAGACCTATCTCGATGCTCACTACAGCCCCAAGACCAGCACGCTCCTTGGCTCTTCTGCCATCAGCGGCAAGAACCTCGTAGTGATACCGGGTGAGACTTTCGACCTCATGGCGAAATACCTCATGTTTAACAAAAAGACCGAGAACCGCATAGACAGCTTAGATGTAGAGCTGACGCTCTTCCGCAACCGTATAGATGTCTATCCATTCCTCGCCTCCATAGACAAATACCAAGTATGCGTGTCCGGAGTCCACTCGCTCGACAATGCTTGCAACTACCATGTAGAGCTACTCAAGAGCCCGCTGCCCGTGCGTCTCGCCGTTGACGTGACAGGCAAGCTGCCTAAGCCCAACGTGTCCCTTGGCAAGGTGAAATACAACGAGCTATACAACCCTGAAAAAACCGACGCCATCAAGCAACGCACATTGGAGATAAAGAAAATGGTACGCGAAGCCCTCGAAAGCAACGTCAGATAATTATTGTTTCGTTATATCTTTGCAACAAGATAAGCGTAGTATTGTTATTATCCTACCCAAATAAATATACTGCGATATGGCTAAAAAGATACCTTTTTTATTTGTACTTCTATTGATAGGATGTCATTTTTCTATGGCTCAAAACACGTTGCCAATCACGTATGAATATGACGCAGCAGGCAACCGAACAATTCGTAAGGTGTTAGTGCTTAATCGTACCGATGCCATAGATACCACTACATCTTCTCCTAAACAGACTAAGAGTGGCGATGATAGTCCTTTCTACAACGATTTTCAGCAGAACCTAAACATGAAGATTTTTCCTAATCCCACAAAAGGGATTGTAAAAATAGAGATACAAAATGCAAAGGCTGAAGGACATGGAGCCATTACGGTATTTGATAGCCGAGGCAGACGATTACTTTCGCAGTCGTTTGATGGGATGCAGTGCATTATGGATTTTAGTAGCTTCGCTACAGGCTACTATATTGTGGAAATGAGGTACGAAGATAGCCGTGCCACATGGAAAATTATCAAAGAATAACACTTTTATATCTCCGGTAATTTATTATGAAATCTCCTATACTATCATTACTCGTACCTCTAATTGTCTCTGCTTTTTTTTCATTTGAGACAAAAGCACAAACCATAGCTTTACCTTCCAGCATAGATGTTTCGTCTATCGGTGCTGCCACATATAGCATACCGATAGATGTCGTTCCCGGCACTGCAGGTATGCAGCCAAACTTGGCAATATGTTACAATAGTATGGGAGGAAATGGCAATATCGGGTATCGATGGTCGCTTGTTGGAGCATCAGCCATAACGCTTGTAGGACAAAGCCTTCATTATGATGAAAACATTACTCCTGTCAATGGCGATATATCTGACAGATATATGCTTGATGGCAATCGTATGGTGTGTATAAATAATGACAATTATCATTCCATCGATGCGATTTATACTTTCGAACAGGATGACCATTCTCGTATAGGGAAAGCGAGTAACGGAGGTTTTATTGACACTATGTTCGATAGCAGAATAGCAGAGTATGGCAGAACGAGTAATTCTCGCTTTATTGTAAATGGAACCACATACGCATGGATGATAAACCGCGTCACTGATGGCAATAATAACTATATGACATACGAGTATGAAAATGTTAATAACGAAATGTTCTTAACCCGTATAGACTATACAGGGAATACGTCAGCATCTCTAACACCCTATGCTTCTGTCCGTTTCACCTACGCTAATACTAATACTTCCAACGACCAATACCTAAATGGACTCCTGCTTCATCAACATCAGATCCTAAGATATATTAATATTTACTATCTTGATTCATTGGTTAGAGAGTACCGCCTATCATATTCATCAACAGACGGTAAAGAGTATTTATCAAATATTTCCATGTATGACGGTAACGGGCGTTTACTCTCACGCACGTCTATTGAATGGAATCATTTTTCTGGAGACATCAGTTCTGATATTAATTTCCCCATTACAGGAGCTGGATATAGGATTGTGGCAGGAAATTTCGACAATGACCGCCTACATGATTTTTTTGTCGTAAATGAATCATCGGGAAACTCGTCACAGCCTGCCACTTGTTTAGTCAAACGCTCGTATAATGGCATGCATGTTACTTCAACATTACAATGCCAGTTTGCCAGCGATGCAGATTTTTCCACGATGAAAGCCGTTGATATTGACGGTGATGGGATGGATGAAATATTGTACCAGACCATAGGTGACACGCATGACGTTTATACGATGAAGTTGTCAAATGCACTTAATGCAGTTTGCACAAGCCAGCTATTGCTAAGCGATGTCGTATGGGGACAACCGGTTTTCGGCGACTTTGATGGTGATGGATTGGTTGAGATTGTGGCTTTATCCTGTTTCAACCAAATGAAATGTTATGGAATAGACGGTATTCCCGATAACTCATCATACGCCTTGAGCGGAAATTACTTGCAAGGTAGAGTCGGTGATTTTGACGGCGACGGCAAAAGCGACATAATGCTGTTGCGGCTTGATTACGCATTCATATTTACTTACGATATAGTTTCTCATCAATGGCTGGAATCTGAAGGGATTTCACTATTTGGTCAAACCGACACTCCAATGGTTGGCGACTTCAATGGTGATGGTCAGAGCGATATCTTATTCAAAAAAAATGGTCAGTTGTGGCAGGTCGCGATAAGAAAAGGCAAAAACCAATGGGGCATAGCCACTCTTAATGAACTCGACACTTTGAGCGATGCGTCATCCCATCAGCCACAGTATATACCTGCTGTAACAGATGCTGACGGCGATGGCAAAAGCGACATACTGCAACAGTCAAGCGAAACGTCTATCAAATTTATCAAATTAAAAGGTTATAGCAACAATCAGTTGCACTATGACCTGTTGAGTATAGACAAGTCATCGCTCCAGAACTTTGACGCTGAACACATGGATTTTGGTGATTTTGATTGTAATGGCACTGTTGATATTGTCTTTTTCGACCCACAGCAGGGTGGTGCATCTGCATCAATCAAGTACCTATATCCCAATAATCATTCTAATGGACTTGTAAATAAGATTACAGATGCTTTAGGCAAAGAGTATGTATTAAAGTACAGCCCCATCTCGCTGATGCCATATAAACACAGTGTTACGGGCACACATTGGATTCAGATGCCGCTTGTTAAGGATTTGTTTGTTTCCAATGGTTTAGGCGGTTACGATACAACCAGCTACTACTATGGCGCAGTCAGTTTTGCCGGCACTCCTCGTAGGTTTATTGGCTTTCAATTTTTTGCAGCGAGGAGCAATCAGCGTATGGTGGTGCAACACTTCGTCATGCTTCCTAAAGGGGAATCTACCAGCGAGCATTTTGACATTCTTGTACCCGACACGGTGAAAACGTATGCAGTCAGCTCATTGTCTGCCACGTCTCAAAATCCATTCAACGACCTATACACGCCATGGCATAGGCAGGACGACAAGATAATGTCCATACAGGCGCATATATATAAGAGTATGTATAAGTCTGTCACAAATGGCTTTACCATTTTTATGCCATATAGGTATCGGCTGTATGAGATAGACCTTCTGCGCAACATGCGACGGCTGACTACAACCAATATGCATGCCTCGCTTTGGCTTCCGCAATCGCAATACATCACCGACTACAATCAAACGGGGAATAGCCAGTGGGCTTACCGCGAGACGTACGGCATGAGCTATTCTCCTACCACATTTCCCAACGGCGTACGCAAATACCAGGTTACGAGCAAGAGATGCAACATCAGCTACAACAATAACACTACCAACGTGATGCGCGATACCATCTACAGCACCTATAGTCAAGGCAGGCTGACTCGCACACTTGTCAAGAGCAATAGTGGAACCAGCGATACGACAAGGTATAGCTATAACGCTTGCGGTCTCGTGACGAAAAAGACAGAGAGACCCAAAGGCACAACGGCACGCTTCACAACATTCACATACGATGAGACGATGCGTTTTGTGACAAGCAAAAGCAACAACATAGGACACACGTCCCAGTGCGCCTACGATGCCGCGACAGGACAACCAAAGAGAGAGACCGACATACGCGGTTTGGCTACAAGACATATATATGACGACGAGGGCCGTACGATACAGCAAAACAACCCTGACGGCACGCACGATTACTATGAATTCCATCGTTACGCTGGTAGCAGCATTGCTAATGCGGTGACGCGCAGCATCGCCAGCCCCCACGCCAGACCATCTGTTACATACTATAACGACTGTCTGGGACGTACAATCCTTACACATACAGCAGGACAAGGCTATCAAGATGTCGAGTACGATAGAAAGGGACGTAAGGTACGCGAAACGCTAATCCCATACGACACACTCAACGCCGTTATCAAGCAGTGCCGCAACTTCACCTACGACATCTATGGACGCACCACGTCGGAGACGTCGCACTATGTGAACAATACATATACCTACCATCCCGAAACCTACACTTCAAACGACCATCTGTACTATGAACAGGTGAATCGCAACGACAACACATTCACAAAGACATACTACGATGCCGCTGGACGCACAGTCCAAGTCGAAGACCGCGGAGGTACGATAAACTATAAATACAACATCATAAAAAAGAGTGGCAAATACTACTACGAGACACTCATCATATACAATAACGACACCACTCGTATTGTTGCCGACAATCGTGGGCGACGCATCAGCATAAAAGACCCAAACGCAGGGCTCACCACTACGACATACAACGGATGGGGCGAGGTGCTGACGCAGACCGATGCCAACGGCAATGTTGTCACGTTCACCTACGATGCCATTGGCCGTGTGGCTTCACGCAAAACCAAGGCACCTTCAGCCTCTGCCACCACCTACCAGTATGTCTATTACGATGATAACGTCGATACATCCGCACGCTGCGGACAGCTATGGAAAGTTGTTGAAGGCAGCACTGTTAGACATCGTTTTATTTACGACAACTGCGGACGCGTCTCATCGGAACTGCGACGCATACTCACAACAAACTATACGCATAAATACACATACAATAGTGATGGGCAGCTATTCACCATGCGTTACCCTGATGGTTTCACCGTGCGCTATATCTACAACATCTATGGCGAGCCGGAGTCGGTACAGGATGTTTCAACGGGCGAGGTTATCTTCTTTGTTGACAGACGCGACAAAATGCGGCACATCACACGCGCATGGTATGGCAACAACACTGGAGTAAAATATGCATACAATGAATATGGGCTTCCCGTCCTGCAGCAGTACGGATGGAGGATCCCGGCTACGCCCCTGCGCGACACTATTGGTGGCGGTGGCGGAATCATAGCCCCCTATAACCCGTCGGAACACTATGACGTGAGCGACTTCTTCGCGGTTAATAGTTACGAGTATAAGACTAACGGTTACTTAAAGCTTCGCAGAGAAGAAAAAAGTGGACAGCACGAACACTACTATTACGACAATTTCGGACGCCTTAATTTGTATAACGTTACAAGCAATGGCGGTTCAGCGCCATACACATTTAGCTACTCGCCCAACGGCAACATGTTGAGTAATGGTAAAATTCACACTGGAGAGAGCTATTCTTACGAGTTGGCTAAACCCAATGCCGTGTCTGCCATTAACGCGAACAATGGAAGAATCTCGCCAACACAATGCGCCGTAACCTACAACGCTTTCAACCGCCCCTCGCAGATAGAGGAAGGCAGCGACCGCCTCATGCTCTACTACAACTACGACGGACACCTTACCCACACACGTCTGTTGCAGAACGGCACCGCCGTATGCACCACATACTATGTGTTCAAGGACTACGAGAAAGAGCGATTCTCAAGTTTCTCACGCTACTATGGCTTCGTCTATTTCGAGGGTCGCCCCGTAGCCGTAAGGATGCGTCATGACGAGGCTGCCTACACGCGCGACACCATGTTCTATATCCAGACCGACCTGTTGGGCAGCTGGGAGCGCGTGCTTGACGAAGCGGGCCATGTGGTGCAGGCTAATCATTTCGACCCGTGGGGCAACCGCATGATGGCATCGAATTGGAGGCTGGCCGACACGGCGGTGTCGCATCTCTTCCGTCGCGGCTTCACCGGACACGAGCACTACGACCGCTTCCGCATCATCAACACGGGTGCCCGCCTCTACGACCCTGTGATAGCACGCTTCTTCTCGCCCGACCCGCAGGTACAGTTCCCGTACTCCACGCAAAGCTACAACCGCTACACCTATTGCAACAACAACCCCGTGATGTATGTCGATCCTGATGGTGAATCCATCTTATTAGCAATGCTTATTGGAGCGGTAGTCGGAGGAGCTATAAACCTCGGAATCCATATCAGCCAAGGTGATGTCGAGAATTTCGGACAAGGGCTGATGTACTTCGGGACAGGTGCTGTAGGCGGAGCATTGTCTGTTGCAATAGGAGGTTATGGTCCACAATTATTAACAGGGGTCGGACAAATGACGGGAATGTCATGGCTGGCTGGAGCCGGAGAGACATTGAATGCGATTTGGGATATTGGTCATACTATTGATGCTGTTACAACGGTAGCAGGCATGGTAACACATCCTCAAAATGCCTTCAAAATACTATTAGGACAATTCTATTTTGATGAACAAGGATGGCATGGTTTATCACAAGCTATTACTCGATATACAGGGGAGTTGCCACAAACATGGCTTGGCTATAATGTATCGCAAGCTAGAAATGCTGCAGGCTGGGTTGATAGAGTTGATTATTTGGGCGGAGTTACTTTTGCAACGAAAGAAGAATGGGCGGGCGGAAGATACGAAGGGGTATCATTGGGCCCTTTTTCTAATGTGTGGACAAATCAAAAAATTGAAGGTGATTTTGAACAATACATAAAATTCAACGATCCGTATCAGGTTTTTATGCATGAATACGGACATAATTTTGATAGTCAGATGTGGGGATGGCTGTATTTAACTGTCGTAGGATTTAATAGTGCTTACTGGGCTATTAAAGATCCGAGTATTCAGCATGGGATACTTGTAGAAAGATGGGCAAATCGCCACGCGGCACGATACTTCAATGATACAGACTGGAATGATAAGAACAATCCAAGATAATAGAATATGAAAAAGAAATTAATATTGTTAGTATTTATTCCTATGTTTTCATCGTGTTTCATGGTATTAGGAGGCACGGGGTTTAGTATTGAGAATAATACTTCAGATACAATTTTTTGTGCTTATATTGAAAATGCAATACAAAAAGATTTCGACACGAATAATATTGAGAATTATTGTATAGTTCCTGGTAAAAGTGAACGTGCTGTTTATATGATTTTTGCAAATGCACAAGAACTTAAGAGCATTAATAATGAATATATGTACAAAGAATTGAATGTAGACACTGTCGTTTATGTCATTTGCCGTAAAGACACATTGCGACAAAATCAAAGACTTTGCGTTGTGCAGATTTATTATGTTTCAATAGACGATGCCAACGCAATAGAACGCACAAATAATAAGAAGTGTACTGTTTTTTTCCCTCCAACAGAAGCAATGAAACACGTGAAGATGTGGCCTCCATACGGGACATATGATGAAGAAGGAAACAAGATTAGGGATTATTAATTGTGTTTAGCACAAAAATGTTAATGAAAAATATTAGTGTAAGTAACTGTTCAATATTGTTATGCATCATAAGACAATACAACAATTATATTATCAATATTTTATATTATATAAAAATGTAAATTAAATTTGCCACTTACTTATAATCAGAAAAATATACAATGAAAAAAATATTTTTATTATTTGTTGTATTACTCACATTACATTCATGTGAGGAACCCGAATCAGCCGTATGCCATAGGCATATCTACTTTAATAATACAGATGATCGGATAATATATGTATATTCTCCTATGAAAATGAAAACGGAAACGGACTCTATTTATTTTTACCTGCATAATTTGTGTTCGGTTGAACCCAAGGAAATCAAGAAATATATGTATGCATATAGAGACTGCTTAGAAGATTTGATTGAATATGACAAAGAACACAATTACCGAACACAACATGTGTTATATTTCAGTTATAAGGAGCTCACTAATGACACTCAGTTATTTTTTAAAAATATGGCTGGATTGATACATTTTATTAAACCAATAAAAGTAATAGATTGTAATGATTCGTCTTTGGACTTCTGGCGCAAAAATAATTTCACAATAGACCTTCCATAAAATATAAACAAGTTTGAACAATACATAAAATTCAAAGATCCATATCGGATTTTTATGCACGAATATGGTCATAGTATTGATAGCCAACGATGGGGACTTGCATATCTGCTTGGTATAGGGATTCCGAGTTTTATCAGTGCAATGCTTGATGGTAAAATACCAAAATATAATCACGATTATTTTTACACCGAATTAATCGCAAATTCTTTAGCAAGTTCCTACTTTTGGAAATATTATAATATTACGTGGGATGATAGAAAAAATCCGTTACCATAAATACGCATTATCATGAAGCGAATAAAATTTTTTTTACTTATATTTCTGCCGCTTTGTAGCGGTTGTGATTTTATGAACTATCTCGCTATTCAGAACAATAGCGATTATGATATATTTGTCATTGATCCTGATAAACTCAACGAAAATTATACTGTTTATCCAGATACATTATTACCTGACATTTCCTCATCGGACATAAGTATGTATAGATGTACTCCCGGCGAGAAAACCTTTGTGATAGAACACCTTAATAGTAGCGAATATATAGAGAGACTATATAAAAGTCTTCATACGGACACTCTGTCTTTTTTCATTATTAAAGCGACTGATATTGACGAATACTCTTATTATAACGTAAGACAAAAATATTTGATCCTACAAAGATATGACATGGGGATTCAACAAGCAATCAAGTATTATAACAAAGAATATTTCGATAATAGCCAAAGAAGGTGCTTGTTTTTCCCGCCAACCGAAGAAATGAAAGATATCAAGATGTGGCCGCCTTACGGGACTTACGACGAAAAAGGAAATAAGATTAGAGATTACTAATTAACTGCCGCAGACAGAGGTTGGATATTCCCTTTCACAAGTAAGAAATATTTATGGCGATGTGGATAGAGTTGATTATTTGGGCGGAGTTACTTTTGCAACGAAAGAAGAATGGAGGAATCCTGATTACAGATATAAAGGCTTATCAATAGAATCTTTTTCTAACGTATGGACTGATCAAATTATAAATGATAGATTTGATATATATATTACAAAGATAGATTCTTACAAAGTTTTTATGCATGAATATGGACACAATTTCGATAGCCAAATTTGGGGATGGCTATATCTGCCAGTTATTGGATTAAACCCATATTGGATTGTAGTTCTTGTGTCCCAGCTGCCGCTGAAGTTCAGAGGCGGAAAAGCTCTTTTTGGTGCTTGTGAGGAGATGCATCGTGACAAACCAATACCGCAACGGCAATTGGCTGCCATGCATGACCGTATTCGCCTTGAGGCTTTGCCTGTAACCGCACTCCTTGCATTCGAAGCACTGCTTGTCCTGCTTCCAGTAGTGGTGCTTGCATCCACACATGGGACATATAACACCCTCTTTTTCTCTATACTCTTTCAATTTCATTTTACAAGCTTACTCATTGGGAAACAAATCGTTAAATTCAACAATATTCATAATCTATTTTTTTTGCAAAGATAGATAACGGGTATGCCAAATCACGATACACCCCGCGCTTTTAGGTAAAAAATTTAATATTCATTAAAAAAATAACAATGGAAATTCTGAACATAATGGGAATCATAGCCGAGAGCTTTAACAACAACCTAATAGTAGATGATCGCTATAGGATGATACTCGACGGTTTGCAGGTAACGCTGCTCATTACGCTGTGTGCCACTCTGCTGGGCACCCTGTTGGGCGGCCTGGTATGCTGGATGCGTATGAGCCGCAGAGCATGGCTGCAACGCACTGCCAAGGTGTATATCGACCTGATGCGCGGCACGCCGGTGCTTGTGTTGCTTATGCTTATGTATTATGTGTTTATGGCTCCGTTGGATGCCACGGGCATTGTGGTGGCCATTGTAACTTTTGCTATGAACACGGCGGCCTACATCAGCGAGATGCTCCGCACCACTATTCAAGGCATAGACCGTGGACAGACGGAGGCAGGTCTGGCCCTCGGCTTTACGAGGCGGCAGACCTTCTTCAAAATTGTGATGCCGCAGGTCGTAAGGAACGTCATGCCCGTCTATCAAGGCGAGGTAGTGAGTTTGCTGAAAGGTACGAGTATAGTAGGATATATTGCCGTGGCCGACATGACGCGCGCTTCCGACCTGATACGTTCGCGCACCTTCGATGCATTCTTCCCCCTTATCGTTACGGCTATCATCTATTTCCTCATGGCGTGGCTTATCGGATTGCTACTACAGTCGCTGGCGAAACGGCAGCGCGTGAAAGCCCTCGTAGCGGCGTTGCTGCTGGCGGTAGGTGGAATGGTGTGCTATGTGCCTACATGGGTAGGTGGCGGTGAAACCACAGCTCAAAGTGCTGACCAGTCGGATGTGCCGGATGTGTTCAAGGCTCTCAGCGGCAAGCGCGTCGGCGTCATTATTGGCAGCATACAGGATATGGCTGTTACCGAGATGGCTCCCGATGCCGACATTATGCGCATGACCAACTATACCGACGTGCTGGTAGCATTGGAGAACGGCAAGTTGGATGTGGCTACCGATGGAAACCTTTCGGTGGTATTCAACAAGGAGATAGCTTCGAAGGTGGACACGGTGAATGCCTGCCTGCCATCAACGTCTATCGGTGCCTGTTTCCGCTTGGACAACACCGAGTTGAAGCAGGACTTCGACAACTTTCTGGCTGAAATCCGCAGCGACGGCACCTACCAGCAGATTTACGACCGATGGCGAAATGCCGATGATCCCTCGTCGCTGACGCCTCCCCGCCAACGCGGTACGGGACGCATCCTGCGTGTGGCTACCTACTCGGCCCTGCCACCGTTCAACTTCATCGTTTCTGGTAAGCCGGCGGGATTGGAGCCCGACTTGCTGACTGAATGGGTCAATCGGCGCGGATGGCAGCTGGAGTACCTCATCATGGACTTTGCATCGCAAATCCCCGCCGTGCAGACGGGCAAGGCCGACATGGCTATGGGTGCCATCAGTGCCACCGAAGAGCGGCAGAAGCAGGTGCTTTTCTCCGACGGCTACCTTGAGGAACATATCTTGTTCCTCACCCGCAAAGGTGAGGCGGGGATGCTTACTCTTGAAAATCAAAAAACAGATTCAGAAACCACTAATTCAAAATGGCCGTGGGCGGTGGTTATACTTATTGTTATAGGTGGCGTTGTTGGTTTTTTGATTTTGAAAAAACGAAATGCAAAAATTGAAACTCAAGATTCAAAATCACAGGACACTGATCAGCCTATATTCCGCATCTCCCATTTGAAGAAGAACTATGGCGGATTGGAGGTGTTGCGCGACATCAATGCCGACATACATCGTGGCGAGGTCATCTCCATCATCGGCCCTTCGGGTACAGGCAAGAGTACCTTGCTGCGGTGCCTCAACCTGCTGGAACGTCCCACCGGCGGCAGCATCATCGTAGAAGGCGAGAATATCCTTGCCAAGGGCTATCCCGTCAATAAAATGCGACAAAAGATGGGTATGGTGTTCCAGTCGTTCAACCTCTTCGAGCATAAGACAGTGCTGGAAAACGTCATCTTCGCCCCCTGCCAACTGCTCCATGAAGAGCCAGGGAAAGCGCGCGAGGAGGGAATAGCGCTCCTGCGTAAAGTGGGATTGGCAGAGAAGGCTGATGTCTATCCGTCGAGTCTTTCTGGCGGACAGAAACAGCGTGTGGCCATTGCTCGTGCCCTTGCCATGAAGCCCGACGCTATCCTCTTCGACGAACCGACCTCGGCTCTCGACCCCACTATGGTGGGCGAGGTGCTCAGCGTCATTCGCCAGCTGGCCAAAGAGGGCATGACCATGCTCATCGTTACCCACGAGATGAAGTTCGCCCACGACGTGAGTACGCGCATCTTCTTCATGTATGATGGCTATATCCACGAGGACGGTTCGCCAGCGCAGATTTTCGAGGCTCCCGTTCACAGTGCCACCAAATCTTTCATACAGCGCATCCGCAAGGAGGTGTTCGAGATTGATGGTCCCGACTTCGACTTCCTCGGGATGTATTCGTCTATCAACGCTTTTTGCCATAAATACGGCATTGCCGAGAGACAAGAGAAGGCACAGCAGCTGACCGACAAGATGCTCAACGAGGTGATGACCGCCCACCGTCCCATCACGGTGCGCATCACCCACAGCGAGCAGTCGGATGTTACTGCCCTCGACTTCATGGTGGAGAAGATGGAGTCCACACCCCTCACCGACGCCCAGCGCAGCGAGCTGTCTGGCCTATGCCGCCAAGTAGTGGAAGAACCCACCAAGCGAGGCTTCCGAGTAAAACTCTTGTTGTAACATCGCGTGGATGGATAAGGAATTGCTTTTCCCCTATCAATCCGAATGAAGGAAAAAGTAGGATTGTGTGCCGAGGTGAGAATACGAATAGTTAACACAGCCAACGCACATTCGTAGGCGTGAGACCTGTGCATCAATCAAGGATCCCTTAGCCAATGCATTGCGGTGTACGCCGACTGGCAAGGAAACTCTTTCAATCCCATTGCTATTCCCTCACATTGATTCACAGATGGTCGTGGCGGTCTATGTGGCCAGTTTGCATTTAGTGAATTTACATATAGAAAAACTGAATTTTTTTCGTTTTCTTTGAGTTGTTGTTTCCTTTAAATGATTACTAAATGTTATACCTAAATTCGTTCTTATAATTTATGGATGTAATAATCAGTCTCTCGAAGAGTTTGTCGCCGAAGTATCTTCTGTTGAATTTCCAGCAGTACTCGCTGAGATAGTTCTGGATGTATTTGGGGC
>JAFSPS010000030.1 GCA_017451385.1 Bacteroidales bacterium | reverse complement strand
TCCTCCATAGGTACCCCCTACGAGAAAGCTGCCCTGAACGAGAGCCGTCTGATGCAAAAAGCCTATTCCGGCAACTACCTCTCCAAGCCCAGGGTCATAACGCGCGCCATCCTGCGGGCAGTCAACAGCCGCCACCCACGTGCCCGCTACCGCACCGGACGCTTCTCACATATCGGCATCTTCCTTCACTGGCTGCTCCCCGCCAAATGGTGGGATGCACTGATGCGTACCTTCATTGCAGCGGAATAATGCGAGATGGTTTAATTAACGACAACACGACAATAGTAACAGCTAATGCCGTAGTTCTGCGAGAATATTGTCAACCAAGTATCCGTCGCTCATTTGCTGAAGTCCATATTTAGGGTCACTGAGTTGACGGTATGTTTCAGTACCATAAAAAAGGTTGAGGGCTCGTTCAACATCGATTTGAAGAGCCTCAGCCAACATCATAATAATGCTACTCTCTTTACGCCAAAGAACGGAATCTCTCATACTTTCACCTCCTCACTCCCCTCAAATCGGAGATACTTGTCAATTACAAATTGATTTAGGACACAGAGTTGATGGTTTACATGTTTATAACGCAACTGACCAAGAGCTTGTTCGGCAGTTATTATTCCTTTTTCATAATCTTCGACAGTGTCGATAACATTGTCGTTGGCTATGCCGCCCTCAACCACATCATATACTGACGAATAATCTTTCCCTTTACGGCAACTGACAACAAAATCGAGCCAATCAAGGTCATATTCCGGAAACACCTTAAATATCACATCCTCGTTTAAGGCACTTTCTCTGTCAAAACTATATTTACTTACGACAGGTGTTATTGTGCGTCCTTTTCGTCCGGCGACAACAATTGCCCATGATTGAGCTTGTGTTTCGATATTGGTCATGTAAAAACCAGGGCCGAAATCTAGTTTTTTTCGACCTGCTTTTGCAAGTGGTAGAGGAACTTGAACATAAGATCCGTGGAAAAGCGTCATCATGCTTTAGCCTCCTTTTCCCAATTAGATAATGTCTCAAGCGTGTCATCAACAACCCAGTCGAGGCTTTGTGTATGAAGCATGTCATAGTATCGGAACAGACGTTGGTGTATCAAGTCCTGTGCAAGGAGACGGTCATGCATTTCTTTGCCACTGATTTTGGCGCCACGAGCAGAGGCCTCAATGGCCATCACGACAAAGTGCACTTGCCGATACGCCTTATCCTTGTCAATTGTCAGAGTATCCATAAATCATTCAGCATATTATTACGGGATAAACTAAAAAACTATCATTACAAACGTTCCCTGCTCATAAAAATTGCAAGTTATTGTTTTTTTTATTCTACATTATTGAAAAAAGTAGTAACTTTGCAATTGTCAGTTGTGGAGAATCTGGGACTGGTCGGCACTTCGATAAAGGAAGAGCCATACGTAGGAAGCCTGCGGACACAGGTGCACGGCACCGGACGCTTCTCACATATCGGCATCTTCCTCCACTGGCTGCTCCCAGCACACTGGTGGGATGCCATGATGCGATTCCTTGGAAGAATCTAAAAAAAATATAGCATTGTTTACCAGTTACATACCTCTAAAATTACCTATGGATTAAAAAAATAATCATAATCCACACAATATTTGATGTCATAGATGGTTATTATGACGATTAAATTTTTAATCCATGGTCTAATTTTAAATCCAAAAACATGGCAAGAAAAAAGAAAGAAAAGGATGAGTCACGTCAGAGCGAGAAAATCCGACTGACCAAGGCCGAGGAACAGGTGATGCAAGCAGTGTGGCGTATCGGAAAGGGATTTGCCGGCGACATCGCCGCCGCCGTGGACGAGCCCAAGCCCGCCTACCGCACAGTATTGACCGAAATCCGTATTCTGGAGCAAAAAGGCTTCGTTGGACACAAGGAGTTCAACGGCAACAACGAATATTACCCGCTGGTGAGTAAGACCGACTACAGCGGACGCATGTTGGGCACGCTGATGGACAATTACTTCGGCGGCAGTTACCGCCAGTTGGTATCCTTCTTTATGGAGGACAAAAGAATCAACAAGGAAGACCTCGATGCGTTAAGCCGAATCATAGAGGCAAAAAGAAAGGAGGTTGAACAATGAGATATCTCTTGTTGGCCACAACGGCGACGGCCCTGTTTTTTGTCGCATATTGGCTGCTGATGCGTAACGAAAAACGCCACAACATGGTGCGGCTGTACTTACTTGGCACGCTCATGCTGGCTTTCTTGTTGTCGGCCGTTCACCTGCGCGTGACCGTGCCACAGCATTATGTGGCCCAAAGCGAGACCGCGGTGGAAAGCCATTTTAGTTATAATAGTTTATCTAGTTATTCAAGTTTATCTAGAGATTCTAGTTTATCTAGAGATTCTTGCATCTCTTGGAAGCAGCTGCTCCGCTGGCTTTGGCTGACAGGCTTCGGTGTGGCACTGACGCTGCTGGCTGTTCGCCTGCAGCGACTGTGGCACAGGCTGAGCATGCTGCCATACGAAGAGTACGACGGCTTACGCCTTACGTTGCTCAACGACGACACGCCGGCCTTCTCTTTCGGCCGTCATATTGTGGTCGGCACGCTTAGCTTCACAAATACTGAAGTACAGCAGATTGTCGGACACGAGACAGTGCACGCTCGACAGCACCATACAGCCGACATATTGTTGTGCGAGGCGGCCAAATGCGTGCTGTGGTTCAATCCATTCGTGTATCTTTATGCACGCGAAATGAAGCGTGTGCACGAATACATAGCCGACGAAGAGATGATGAGTGCCGACTATGCCGAACTGTTCTACCATCAGTTGAGTGGCCAGCGATACAGCACACTATGCAACACCTTCGACTACGGCATGGTGCAAAAGCGTATCGCCATGATGGCGCGGCAGCGGTCTGTCCGTGGCTGGCTCAAACCGTTGGCAGCACTGCCCATCGTGGCCGCAATGCTGCTCGCCGCCTGCCAGCCCAAGACTAACAACCTTCTAGTAGGGCAATGGGAATACGTCAGCAACAGCCGAGAATTTATATATGATGACGGACAGACCAACTTCCAGATAAAAGAGGACGAACCTGACAACACATACCCGCGAATAAGCGACCTCGAATTCCGCGCCGACGGCACCGCAACTGTGGCAGCCTGGGATGTAAGCAAATGGGTCTCTGTCGAGGGAGATGACTCCACAAAGGTTATCAAGCCCGATGACTGCTATGACTACACCCTCTACGCCATCGAATGGCAGATTGTGGCCGACACGCTCCTGATGTACAACGAAAAAGGCGATCGCGAGGCATTTCACATCGTCAGCCTCAACGAAGACACACTTGTATTTGTCTCAAGCAGCATTTTCCGTCTTCACAACCACAGCGACGACGGAATCACCCGAGAAACCTACACCTACCGACGGAAGATATAATCTAAACTCCACATAATCATGAAGTATACAGTAATTATGCTGCTGTTCCTCGGAGCAGTAGCAGAGGTGACATACGCCCAAGTTACAGACACAACAAAGACCGACAGTATCCAGTTATCGCCGTCGGCAAAGACCATGAAAAGAGTGACAATAAGCGCCAATAAACCGCTATATGCCGTCGATGGCGAAAAGCAACTCTACAACACCGCAGAAGACCCCAGTGTGCAGACGGGCACGGCGAGCGATGCACTCCAGAACGCCCCAGGCGTGGAGGTCGACGCCGAAGGCAACATCACACTGGGCGGCTCACAGGGCGTCGAGGTGTGGATCAACGACCGCCCGTCGAACCTATCGGGTGAGAGCCTGCGACAGTATATTAAAACATTGCCAACCAATGCAATAGAACGCATTGAGGTCATTACAAATCCATCGGCGCGCTACGGTGGCTGAGGCCCGGTGGTCAACATCGTAACGACGGTCAAAGTGTCACGCAACGAGTTCCTTTCGTTCGGTACCAATGCCAACATACGTCCGCAGGTGTCACCCTGGCTGTCGTATGTCTATGCCAACGACAAGTTTTCCATCAACGCCTATATGGATTACAGCTACAGCCGAAGCTGGAACGACCAGAAGGGCGGCATGGCAATGCTTACGCCGCAGGGCGACACCACGGCACTGAAGTCGTACACCTCGCACGGCGACAACTGGCAGCATGGAGGCTACTTCTACGTCGGAGGGCACTTCAATATCGACACCCAGCGAACCCTCGCCTTCTGGGGCGGCGCCTATCCGATATCCATTCGCGGCGAGTCGCATACCGATATGAGTTGGCAGGAACTGGTCTATTCCCCAGGCGACTACAGCTACCGTGCCAGCTCGTCATGGGAAGTCCCTCAGGGCGGCTACTATGGCGGTCTGGACTATACGTGCCGTTTCGGAGCTGGAAATAGGAGCAGGAGCTGCATACGACTTTCCGAGCAGCTACGCCTATACAAGCGACAGCCTCCCCTCGATGCATCGCGACACCTTACGCAGCTATTCGAAGACATCGCACAATTTCAAATACCATGCCTATACCACGCTGCTGAGGCGTTTCGGCTACCTGACAGTCAAAGCGGGACTTCAGCTGGGCGAGAAATGGAGCTCTGCAACCTACGACGGCTACACGCATGTTGTCACCAAAGGGCACTGGGTGCCCGTCGTGCCGTCGCTGCACCTCACCTACCGAACCCCGAATATGCACAATTTCAC
>JAFSPS010000029.1 GCA_017451385.1 Bacteroidales bacterium | reverse complement strand
TTTCGTATCTTTGCAAAAAGTTCTTTGAACGTCAAGGTATGGTAAAACGGAACAAAAATACCCATTCTTGATCCAATATTGTACCATAAACCGCTTCGCGGTTGAATATCAGTACCGATTAAATAAGAGGAGGTGAAGTAATAGCCTCTGAAACCTACTAATAAAACGGATGCTGACAACCAAATCGGCATCCGTTTTTCTTTTGTCGGAGGACGGAAAACGTCCTGATAATCCAGCGGAAGCGAGGTACATGGGAATAACATGCGCCGCGCTTCCGTGCGTTTTGGGATAGCGGGAAAGTGGGGATTATAGGGATTGGGATTTGTACCAATGCCTAAAGGGAAGCTATCTTGATGGCGTTTGCCGCTTGTTCCTTCTTTTCATTAACAACTTTGGCGTAAATCTGTGTTGTTTTCACATTTGTATGCCCCAACATCTTACTAACAGTATAGATGTCCGTTCCGTTCGCCAGCTGCAAGGTGGCGAACGTGTGTCGAAAGCAGTGGAATGTGATTTTTCTTGTTATACCAGCAGCATCTAACCAACGCTTTAATGGCTTTGAAATCCATGCGGCATCTGTGAGGTCTTCAAACACTAGACGGTCGGGATCTTGTGGGGTGCCGCAAAGGCTGTATGCCTGTTTACTGATAGGCATATACTCTACATTCTTGGTTTTTTGTTGCGTAAAATTGAGCCGAAAACTGTCGCCGTCCTTTTGAATCTCGCTCCATCTCAATTTCTGAATGTCACAATGCCGTAATCCAGTTAGGGCAGAGAACAGGGCTGCTCGCTTCAATACTGGCATGTCACATGGCGTACTGGCTAATAGGTTTAGTTCGCTTTCGGTAAGATAGTTTCGTCTAACATTGTTTGGCGGAATATTCTTTACCTTTGCAGCCAAATCAATAGTAAGATATTCATCAATAAAGGCTTGTTTCAATGCCGCTTTAACGATGCTGAAATATGTACTCGCTGTTGTCTGCGAAATTGTTCCTGATTTCTTTCCCCCCTGCGGTGCAGTTAGTAGAAATCTTTTGAAATCTTCCAATAGTTTGGTGTTGATTCTTCCAAATGGAAGAGGACTCTTTTTTGTATATTGTTTCAACAGGGTAGATACACGCCTCCAATTGACCACGATAGCACTTGATGCCGTGAGATGGTTGGAGATGGTGATTCTGTCGAAGTATGATATGAAGTCTTGCCGTGACCGCTCCAGTTGTTGCGCCTGCTCTACTTCGGTGTCTGTGAATAATGACGCGTTGTCGTAATCATGCTGTAACTGACTTCTGCGTTTGTCTGCATAGAGACAGGACTCGTTGTCAATCTCAGTCCTACACATAATCACACCATTTACATCTCTCCTTGGCTGATAGGTTTTCTTCATTCCGTTGGTGCGTGCGACTGCACTTTTGTTGAAGATGGGGGTGGAGATACTACGATTCAGATATTCACGGATACGTTTTGGATGCGGATCATCATTGACATAAACGGGGTAGGCTTCAATGTATAGATACCACTCGTTTCTTTCTTCGTGTTTGCGTAGCCTGACGGTGCATTTTGTTGGATTGCGTTTCATTTTCTTACGTTTTTATTGTTGTATAATTTGTCAATTTCCACTTTTGGGGCATATACATAATTGCCAACCTGCCGAATTGGAATAGAGTATTGGCGAATATGTTTGTACACGCTACTCTCCGTAACTTTAAATCGCCTCGTGATTTCACCAATGGTATAGCATTTTTCAGGTGTCATATCAAAAACAAGCGTTTCCTTTTTGGGTGATACAAGAGGTTCTGGTCTCACAGGAAATAGTGATTCTATGTCCTGTACGCACACAAACAATCGTTTGGGACTAATTCTCTTGTTTCGTATTTTCTGAAAATGGATTAATCTATGCAATGTGTTTCGTGAGGTGTTGAAGATTCGCAATGCTTCTGTTATTATAATATACTTTACCCCTTCCGATTTAATCTTATCCAACGTCTTTTGCTGCCGTTCACGTTTTTTCTTTTCATTGTTGGCAGACCAAGCACATTTATGGCTACAATACCCCGTCTTGACTGTTTTTGCCAAGAATATGTTTCCACAATATTTGCAGACTTTTGGTATCTGTAGCATACTTTTCCACATAGGGTGAATATCAATTTGTTGTCTTCATTATATTTCACTTTGTCGTTAAAGATATTTCGGTACAAATATGGTACAAATCCCAAACCCCATAATCCCCACATTCCCCCCTCTCCCATAACGCACGGAAGCGCGGCGCATGTTCTTTCCATGCACCTCGCTTCCGCTGGATTATCAGGACGTTTTCCGTCCTCCGACAAAAGGAAAACGGATGCCGATTTGGTTGTCAGCATCCGTTTTATTAGTAGGTTTCAGAGGCTATTACTTCACCTCCTCGAAGTCGGCGTCGGTAACGTTGTCGTTGGGGTTGCCACCCTGTTGGTTGGTGCCTGCGCCAGAGTTACCACCCATGTTGTTGGGGTCAAAGCCTGCGGCGCCTTGCTGGCCGGCGGCTTGCTGCTGGGCTTGGTACATATCCTGGCTGGCAGCCTGCCATGCGGCGTTTATTTTCTCCATGGCGGCATCAATCTGCTGGATGTTGCGTGCGCTGTGGGCTGCCTTGAGTTCGTTGAGGGAATTGTCGATGGCTGTCTTTTTCTCTGCAGGAATCTTGTCTCCATACTCTTTGAGGTTCTTCTCGCTCTGGAAAATCATGCCGTCGGCGGCGTTGATTTTCTCTATCTCCTCTTTAGCCTTCTTGTCGGCATCGGCATGGGCTTCTGCCTCGGCCTTCATGCGCTTGATTTCCTCGTCGCTGAGACCGCTGGAGGCCTCGATGCGGATGTTCTGGCTCTTGCCAGTGGCCTTGTCGAGTGCGCTAACGTTGAGAATACCGTTGGCGTCGATGTCGAAAGTTACCTCAATCTGGGGTACTCCACGTGGTGCTGGCGGTATGCCGGCGAGATGGAAGCGGCCGATGGTCTTATTATCGGCAGCCATAGGACGCTCGCCCTGCAGGACATGGATTTCCACTTCGGGCTGGTTGTCGGCAGCGGTGGAGAATACCTGACTCTTCTTGGTGGGGATGGTGGTGTTGCTCTCTATGAGGCGCGTCATCACGCCGCCCAGTGTCTCGATGCCGAGGCTCAGTGGCGTAACATCAAGAAGCAGCACATCCTTCACCTCGCCTGTCAGCACGCCACCCTGAATGGCAGCACCCACAGCCACAACCTCGTCGGGGTTGACACCTTTGTTAGGAATCTTTCCGAAGAATTTCTCAACCACATCCTGTATGGCGGGGATACGCGTGGAGCCGCCGACAAGGATAACCTCGTTGATGTCCGTGGAGGAGAGGCCAGCATCTTTCATAGCCTGACGGCAAGGCTCAAGGGTGGCCTGGATAAGGTCGTCGCAAAGCTGCTCAAACTTGGCACGCGTCAAGCTCTTGACAAGGTGCTGAGGCACGCCGTCAGCAACGGTGATATACGGCAGGTTGATTTCGGTCTGCAGGGAGCTGGAGAGCTCTATCTTAGCCTTCTCGGCAGCTTCCTTGAGGCGCTGCATTGCCATAGGATCTTTGCGCAGGTCCATGTGCTTCTCAGCGTAGAACTCGTCGGCGAGCCAGTTGATGATTTTCTGGTCGAAGTCGTCGCCGCCAAGGTGTGTGTTGCCGTTGGTGGACTTCACTTCGAACACGCCGTCGCCAAGGTTAAGGATAGAGATATCAAATGTGCCGCCACCAAGGTCAAACACAGCCACGTTCATATCCTTATTTTTCTTGTCCAGACCGTAGGCAAGGGCTGCTGCCGTAGGCTCGTTGACAATACGACGCACCTTGAGACCTGCTATCTCGCCAGCCTCTTTAGTGGCCTGACGCTGACTGTCGTTGAAGTAGGCAGGCACCGTGATGACGGCCTCCGTCACCTCCTGACCAAGATAGTCCTCGGCAGTTTTCTTCATCTTCTGCAGCACGATAGCACTAATCTCCTGAGGAGTGTAGAGATGGCCGTTGATGTCAACACGCGGAGTGTTGTTGTCGCCTCGCACCACCTTGTAAGGCACTGCGGCTATTTCGTTCTGCACGCGGTCAAACGTCTCACCCATGAAACGCTTGATGCTGTACACCGTGTTGTGAGGATTGGTGATGGCCTGACGTTTGGCAGGGTCGCCAACCTTGCGGTCGCCATTCTCAAGAAATCCGACCACCGAAGGGGTTGTGCGGTTGCCTTCACTGTTAGCTATCACTAAAGGCTCATTGCCCTCCATAACGGAGACGCAGCTGTTTGTTGTTCCAAGGTCTATACCTATGATTTTTCCCATAATAATTGTTGTTTTTATTTGTTATTATTGATTAAATTCATTTTTTATCTTGTCGCCCATCTGGGCCGACACCTATTTGTTTAATCAACGTTGTTGCCAAAGCGGTGCCCCTCGCGCGCCACTGACATTATGTCAGTCCCACTGACACTTCCATACACCAAACCACTGACACGATGCGACCCATTGGCACACATTATTTTAAGAAAAGAAGAAATCACGAAAAGTCTTGTAATAACCGTATCACAATAACACTATATGAAAACCAAATATATTTCAATGTCATAATAGTCCATATCCATTTACCATTTATAGTCAAACGCTTTTTCGATTTCCACAATTCGCAAATAATATGTAAATTTGCACTTTATTTTTTACTCATAGCAATCATAAAACAAACAACACTATAATGGCTAATCAAGAAGATTTTTTCAAGAAAGTGGTGGCACATGCCAAAGAGTATGGTTTCATTTTCCCCTCGTCCGAGATATACGACGGACTGGCAGCCGTTTATGACTACGGCCAGCTGGGTACCGAGCTGAAAAACAACATAAAACAATACTGGTGGAAAACGATGGTGCAGATGCACGAGAACATTGTGGGCATTGACTCCGCCATCTTCATGCACCCCCGCATCTGGAAGGCCAGCGGCCATGTCGATGCGTTCAACGACCCGCTGATAGATAACCGCGACAGCAAAAAACGCTATCGTGCTGATGTGCTGATAGAGGACCACATCGCCAAAATAGAGGAAAAGATAAACAAAGAGGTGGAGAAGGCTCGCAAGCGCTTTGGCGATGCGTTCGACCGCGAACAGTTTGTAACCACTAACACACGCGTGCTCGAACATCAGAAAAAGATTGATGAAATTCGCACGCGCTATGCAGAGCTGATGAATGCCAACGACCTCGCAGGGCTGAAGCAGCTCATCCTCGACCTCGAAATAGTATGTCCCGTGAGCGGCACACGCAACTGGACCGATGTGCGCCAGTTCAACCTCATGTTTGCCACCAAGATGGGCAGCGTCATCGACGACAGCGACACGCTCTACCTGCGTCCCGAGACGGCACAAGGCATCTTCGTCAACTTCCTCAACGTGCAGAAGAGCGGCCGCATGAAGATTCCTTTTGGCATAGCGCAGATTGGCAAAGCCTTCCGCAATGAGATTGTGGCGCGCCAGTTTATTTTCCGTATGCGCGAGTTCGAGCAAATGGAGATGCAGTTCTTCGTGCGCCCTGGCAGCGAGATGGAGTGGTTCCGCTATTGGAAAGAGGAACGTCTGAAATGGCACCTCGCCTTAGGCATCCCCGCCGAAAAATACCGCTACCACGACCACGAGAAGCTGGCACACTATGCCAATGCCGCCACCGATATAGAGTTTGAGTTCCCCTTCGGCTTCAAGGAATTGGAAGGCATCCACAGCCGCACCGACTTCGACCTGAGTCGCCACAGCGAGTTCAGCGGCAAGAAACTACAGTATTTCGACAGCGAACTCAACGAAAGCTATACGCCCTACGTCATAGAGACCTCCATTGGCGTGGACCGCACATTCCTTGCCGTGTTCAGCCATGCCCTGCGCGACGAGGTGCTGGAAGATGGCAGCACGCGCACAGTGCTGAGCCTGCCCGCTCGCCTTGCCCCATACAAAGCTGCCATTCTGCCTCTCGTCAAGAAAGACGGTCTGCCAGAGAAAGCACGTGAGATAATGGACATGATGAAGGCTGATTACATGCTTCAATACGACGAGAAAGACGCCATCGGCCGCCGCTATCGTCGCCAAGACGCCATCGGCACCCCATTCTGCATCACCATCGACAACGACACACTTCAAGACAACAGCGTCACCGTGCGCCACCGCGACACCATGCAGCAGGAACGCGTAGCCATCGAGCAACTGAAAGGCTACATCGCTAACAATATGTAAATCGCCTATCTACAAAACATCACCACCCACATAAGTACATCGCTTATGTGGGTGGTGTGCTACTCTAATTTGAAAAATCACCTATTAACAGTTACGGTTTTAACATCACGACATTATACAACACAATCCGTCAATAAATATTCGCTTTCGATAACCATAACCATTTGCCCATTAGGTAGGCCAACACATCTATCCCAGTCTTTGGAAGCGCGCCACGGCGGAGACACCTCGTGGATTGACCACCTGAAAGCACATAGACTCATCTTGCTCTTTCTTGTAGAGCCGCAGCAGCTCGCTGGGCTTGCTCTCTGCCGGAAAATCTATCTGGAAGCACGTACCATCAAAACGGGACACCGACGTAGGATTGTCGCCCAATCGACACGTTGCATCACGCCACTCGTAGGGCATATTGTCACTCATCATTTTGATATATTCGGCATTGTTGACATGCTGCGTGTGGTCTATCATTGCGTCCGAGGCGCACACTTGAGCCACACAGCAGTCATCGTCAAACGCACCAAGACGCAATTTTGAGAAAGACTCCTTCGATGTGGCGCAATCGTTGCAGAGCGGCCATGAAGCCATGAGGTCCTTTATCCTCACCACGCGGCGCGCCATCATGTCTATCACCACCCAGTAGGTTGACGCCGAACAAAGGGGCTCGCCTTGCTCACTGAGCATCAAGAACTCTCGGACAGCGATAAGGCCATCGGTGCCGCGCGACCATGTCCGTACCTCTACCCTATCGCGCATACGCGGCATGCTATACATCTCATAATACATGCGCGTCAGCACCCACCCTTTGCCATCTTGCAGCAACTCTGCATAGCCTATTGGACTATTGTCGGTGTCATGGGCAGAAGCCTCTTGAAAGATGCGGCATAATCCCCACAACGACAAGTGGTCGGTACGGTCGCAGTGATATGACATTAGTTCAAGCATCTCGCTATGTATAGCAGTCCTGTCGGCAGTCATCGGTTTAGCTTTTGTATTTTACAGTTAGTTTGTTTATTAGCAGAGTATGGTCAATGGGGAAAAACGCTATATTCTTTTTCGGCCAAAAGACCCCACACGCGCAAATCAACCTCATCAGCCCTCTTACCCTGCTTCTGAACACGTTCTATTACATTCTCTCCGGCACCTCAATGCCCAAGATGTTCATAGTATTCTTTATCGCTGTTGCAACCATCTGGCACATCTGCACGCGGAAGGTCTTTACAGACACATTCTCCTCGCGCAGTATGGGTGTGTCCTGATAGAAACTGTTGAAGTTCTTGCAGAGGTCGTAGGCATAGTTTGCTATCATGGCAGGGCTATAGTTGTCCGCCGCCTGAGCAACTATTGACGGCATATCGTGCAGCGACTTGATGACGTCGCGTTCCTTGGGCGACAGCGTTTCTACAGCCACCTGCTGTTGCAGGTCAAGCTTCTGCTCCTCTATGGCCTTACGCACTATGCTGCGGATGCGGGCATAGGTGTACTGAATGAATGGACCCGTATTGCCGTTGAAGTCTATGCTCTCCGCAGGATTGAAAAGCATCGTCTTAGTGGGGTCCACCTTGAGGATGAAATATTTGAGAGCGCCGAGGGCAAGGATGTGGTACAGGTGTTTCTGCTGCTCGGCATCAAGGTCGTTGCTCTTGCCGTGTTCAAGGCTCATCTGCTCTGCCGTCCGTTCCATCTCGGCTATCAGGTCGTCGGCGTCCACCACGGTGCCTTCACGCGATTTCATCTTGCCATTAGGCAGCTCCACCATGCCGTATGATAGATGATAGACCTTGTCTGCCCAGTCGAAGCCCAACTTGCCAAGCACAAGCTTAAGCACCTTGAAATGATAATCTTGCTCGTTGCCCACCACATAGACGAGACGTTCGGCATCGAACTCGTTATGACGCAGCAGCGCCGTACCGAGGTCTTGTGTCATATACACCGAGGTTCCATCGCTGCGCAGCAACACCTTCTGGTCCAATCCGTCGGGCGTAAGGTCACAGATTACAGCGCCATCTTCGCGATGCACCAGCACGCCCATGTCCAGTCCGCGACGCACCAGCTCTTTGCCAAGCAGGTAGGTCTGCGACTCATAATAGGTCTTGTCGAAACCCACGCCGAGATTGCGATAGGTCTCATCAAAGCCCTCATACACCCATCCATTCATCATCTCCCATAGGGCTCGCACCTCCTTGTCGCCTTCCTCCCAACGCTTGAGCATAGCCTGCGCCTCCTGCATCAGCGGAGCCTCGCGCTTGGCATCCTCCTCACTCTTCCCCTGCGCCACAAGTTCTGCCACTTCGGCTTTGTAATGCTTATCGAACTCCACATAATATTTACCAACCAGATGGTCACCCTTCATGCCTGTTGTCGCCGGAGTCTCGCCACCGCCATAACGTTGCCATGCCAGCATCGACTTGCAGATGTGGATACCTCGATCGTTGACGAGGTTCACCTTTTTCACATTGCATCCGTTGGCGGCAAGCAAATTGCTCACAGACCATCCCAACAAGTTGTTGCGTATATGTCCGAGATGCAACGGCTTGTTGGTGTTGGGCGACGAGTATTCTACAACCACGGGGGCGGCATCGGCACTGGCAGCCTTCAAGCCATAGGTGGCATAGTCTTTATTCTCAGCCACAAACTGTTGCCAGTAATCGTCACCAATAGTGAAATTGAGGAAGCCTTTGATGACACTGTATGAGGAAATCTCATGCAGTCGCTGCGTCACCGCCGCACCAATCTCGTTGGCGAGGGCTTCAGGAGCCTTACGTGCCAGCTTTACATAAGGGAACACAACGAGAGTCAGGTCGCCGTCAAAATCTTTTCTGGTGGCCTCTATTTTTATATCTTCAGCAGCGACACTGATGCCATAGCACGAATCAAGAATGTCGGCAATAGTTTGTTGTAGCTTGGTTTCAATCATCTTTATGCGATAAAAATATGTTAAAAACTTTTTGCAAAGATACATTTTTTTGAGATAGCAATATCAAAATATTGTTATCTTTGCAAGATTGAACGACACAAAAACCGATGTCGTAAAACAAATGATTACTAATCATAAAACACAATAATAAATGGAAATCACAGGAAAACTTATTAAGATTTTGGCAGAGATTAGGGGCGAGAGCCAGCGTGGACCGTGGGTGCGCGGCGGTTTTGTCATTGAGACCGACAGCGAATACCCCCGTCAAGTGGCTTTCACCACCTTTGGCGAAGACCGCGTTGCCATGATACAGAACATTCCCATCGGCACCACCATCATGGTGAATTTCAATCCCGAATCACGCGAATTCAACGAGCGCTGGTACACCGACCTGCGCGCCACACGCGTACAACCCTATACTCCGGGACAGATGCCAGGACAAGCCACTGGCTACGGCTACCCTCAGCCCGGCGCAATGCCTGCACCGCAAGCTAATTCTCCCTTCGCCAGTGCTCCAAACACTCAACCAAACGCATCTATGCCGAATCCGGCACCATTCGCATCAACGCAGCCCGATAGTTCAACTCCCTCGATGCCTGCTGAGAACGACGACCTTCCTTTTTAGCTAACAACATCTATTAAAATAGAATAAAGGCGGCACAGCATGTCGCCTTTATCTATCTCTATTAAGACAAAGCGACAACTCAATCACAAGCAATCCAGCATCATGCTATTGCCCAACAGCGAAAAAAAAACATCTTATTGTTGAAATAATAACAAACGAATGTCCATTTAATAGCATGACATTATATTAAGGCATCTTTCAGACTTCCCTTCGCTGACGACATATCATCATTAAGTAATTCAATACCCAATAGACCTATGCCACTCTTCTACACCCCAAAACCGAGACAATTTCATTACGAGCCTCGCTACTACGACCCTGAGAAGGAGAAATGGGAAGCTCTGAAACGCAAATATGCCACACAACAGGCTGATTCCGCCAGCGATGACAATGCCACTGTTGTAAACGACAGCCCTTCCGACAATAGCGACGATGAGTTGCACTATTTTGAAGAGCGTGTACGCTCTATCGACCGCCAGAAACGACAGACTTCGCTTTCTTGGAAAGACCTGTTCCGCCGCCGCGAGATGCCTCAATTCAACTACCGTCCTCGTTTTCAAAACACCAACGATAGTGACGACCATTCCGACGAGGAACTTGAAGAGAAATACAGCCAACAACGCACGAAGCACAGCGTCCGCATACGCCGCCGCTACAACATCGAAGACCCAGAATACATGAAACCCATGCCTGCCGGCAAAATTATGATTTACGGCCTACTGACCTTCCTGCTGTTGGCTTGGATTCTTTTCTGACACTGTTCGAACACCGATTAAACGCTGTTCTTTCGCCGATTAGACAATGGTTGAACAGCGTTCAAGCCAATGTCAAATTACGGTAGCACCAGTGGCCCAATGGCGGCAACGCTGTCCACCACATAGGTTGCACCTTCCCCCACAAGCTGCTCACGTGTTCCTATGCCATAGGTTACTCCACAGGTGGCGACCGCCGCATCGCGTCCCATAGCGATGTCGAGTACCGTGTCGCCAACCACTAAGGCTTCGTCCCTATCAACGCCGAGGGCTTCGAGTGTTTTCAGCACCGCATCTGGATGTGGCTTGTGATGCTCCACATCGTCAGCCCCTACCACATAGTTGAAGCACCCGTCGAGATGCAGGCGTCGTATCAAGTCGAGCAGCGAGCGCGTGCTACGCGAGGATGCCACCGAGAGCTGTATCTTATGTGCTGCAAGCACAGACAATGTAGATTCAACATTCGGGAAAAGTGCAGGGCTGATGACCTGCAAATTCTTGTCAAACAATCGTTGATGGGCATCATAGCACTGGTCCAGCTGCTCTGCACTGAGCCACGGCACCAGCTGTGCATAACATCTCCGTAGCGGCATCCCTATTGTAGCCATACAAGAACTCTCCTCCGCCACCGGCAATGCCATCTCAGCCAAGACATCACGCATCGTCGCAACAACAAGCCGACGCGTATCGGCCAATGTGCCATCAAAGTCAAAGATTACAAGACGAAAACTCATCTCCCTCAGCAGGCCACAGCAAAAGTGTCAATACTTTTCTATTTCTTCTTGTCGCCTATCGGGAAATGGTAGCCAACGGCAAGCATATATGAGTTGAGACTTGCGCCAGAACGCATTTCTCCACTCGCGGCATCCTTAACATCCTGCACCGACAGGAATCCGTGGTCCACATAAATGCTGAAATCCCAGTTCTTATGCTCATAGCCAACACCGACTATAGCCTCTACATCAAGACGATTGAGGTAGTCAAAGGCTTTGGCATTGTGAATCTTATAGTTTATATCCGTCTGAGGCAAGTGCGGCGTCACTTTGCGGTCCTCATAAGTGCCATAGAACCCATAACTCACCGCAGGACCGAGGAAGAGCTTGACAAACTGTTTGCGACGTGAACCCGGTATCTCTATATGGAAGTTTAGCAACACAGGCAGCTGGCCGTAGAGGGCGTCATAGCCTCCCTCATGCACCGAAGGTAACGAATAGGGCTGGTCAAAATCCTCACGGAATTTGCCACCACGACGCACAACGTTGAGACCCGTCTGGATGGAGAAAATATACGCTAAGGGCGAACGCATCTGTCTAAACTCGATGGTGATGAACGCTCCCGCCGACGCCCCCATGATGGGCGTCTTCTCCGTGAGGTCGTCATATATTGTCGATAGGCCTCCGCCAACGCGGATGCCAAAATTGGTAATCTGAGCCACAGACACGCCAGTGAATGTCAGCGTCAATAATATTGTCAAGAATATCTTTTTCATAATATCTTGCAAAAATACAAATTTTCTGTCTAATAGCGACATTTTTTTGTCAAACAAACTCTGTTACAGCTTTCTCAACAGGAAATCCGTCATCAGCAGATAGAGGTTTTGACGCGTATTGCCACCATAGATGCTATGATTTTTATTGGGATAGATGCGAAATTCGAACTGCTTGCCAGCGGCTTCGAGAGCCGTTACCATGTCGGCAGAGTTTTGGAAATGCACGTTATCATCGCCCGTGCCATGCACCAGCAGATAATTGCCTTGCAGTCGGTCGGCATAGTTGAGCGGCGAATTGTCGTCATAGCCAGCGGCATTATCCTGCGGTCGCTGCAAGAAACGTTCTGTGTAGATGTTGTCATAGTATCGCCACGTGGTGACGGGAGCCACCGCTATGGCTGCCTTGAAAACATCATTGCCTTTGAGTATGGCGAGCGACGATAGATAGCCGCCAAAACTCCAACCAAAGATTCCTATGCGACTCTCGTCAACCCACGGCTGGCGGCCAAACCAGCGTCCCGCCTCAATAGCATCAACGCACTCATACTCGCCCAAACGCTTGTAGGTCATCTTCTTGAAGTGGCTGCCACGCCCGCCAGTGCCACGTCCGTCAAAGCAGGCTACGGCATAGCCTTGCTGCGACAGCATGTGGAACCAGTAGTAGTCGCCTCCCCTATATTCATTGACAACCTGCTGGTTGCCCGGTCCGCCATAGACATAGAAGAGCAGCGGATAACGCTTCGTGGAGTCAAAATCCTCTGGCAGAATAAGGTAATAGTTAAGCACCGTGCCTTGCGACGTGGTGAACGTACCGAACTGCTTGCGGCATGCGCCATATTCCTGCATGCGCTCCTGCAGGGCTGCATTATCCTGCAACGTGCGTATCTGTTTGCCATTGTTGTCATACACTGCCGTATGTGGCGCCTTGTTAGCATTACTATACACACCTATATAATAGCGACATCCGTTGCTGAACGATGCCGAATAGCTGCCAGCCTCACCACTAAGCTGCTTGGTGCGCTCTTTCTTGTAGTCCACGGCAAGCAGCTCTGTGTTGATAGCCGAACTTTTATGCGCTGTGTAATATATAGTTTTTTCTTTTTCGTTGATGCCACACACGCGCACCACGTCATAGTCGCCCTGCGTCAAGCGTCGCATGCTGCCGTCGCCTATGCCACAGAGGTATAGCTGGTTATATCCGTCGCGTTCGCTGCTGATGATGAACGAGCGTCCATCTTGCATGAAATGCAACGTCTCCGGAACCTCAACGTATGCCGCATCATTCTCCTCGTATATTGTGCTGACGCTACCACTCACGGCGTCAACAAGCAGCAACTCCATGTGGTTCTGCAAGCGGTTCATGCGCATCACGCACAGTTTCTGTGGGTCGTTAGTCCAATTGAATCGAGGCAGATACTGGTCGTTCTCGCTGCCTAGGGCTGGGGCGGTAGTCGTACCCGTCTTGAGGTCATGGATGAATATCTCCACTTTCGAGTTGTCCTCGCCAGCCTTGGGATATTTGTATGTGTAATCTGTAGGATAGAGCGAGCCCCACATCTGCATCGTGTATTGGCGCACCTTGCTCTCATCAAACCGGTAGTAGGCTATGCGCCTACTGTCGGGCGAGAATCGGAAACCGCGCGTGATAGCAAATTCCTCCTCATACACCCAGTCGGTAGTGCCGTTGATGATGCTGTTCTGACGACCGTCGGTGGTGATAGCCGTCTCTTGCAGTGTGACAAGGTCCATAACGTACAGGTTGTTGTCACGCACGTATGCCACCTTGGTGCCATCGGGCGAGAAAGTCGTAAGGCTCTGCTTGCCGCCATCAGTGATTTTGCGCAGTGTGCGCATAGCCATGTCGTAAACATAATAGTCCGACACGCCGCTGTAGCGGTATATAGGCGTGAAATTAGCACTCAGCAGGATTTGGCGTTCCGCCCCGTCAAGGGCATAGGACTGGAAGTCGATGCCCTGCGCACCCTCCATGTCGGCAAAACGGCACAGGTCAGCGACCTTCTCGCCCGTCTTGTAACTATAGGCGGCTATGCCGTCGCCATTCATGAGCGAGAAACGCTCGCCGTCAGCCATCGAGCGCCCCACACGCGCCGACGATGTGGCGAACGTGCCGTTCATCCAGATATCGTCAACAGTTATTTTCTTGGTCTGGCAAAATGCTGCAACCGACGTTGATAGCGCAATCATGCAGAGTAGTATCTTTTTCATATTTGATTAAAATAAAGTGCAAATTTACATTTTTTTTGCCACAACCGAAAAAATTAGTACCTTTGCACTCGCTTTTGACCCATACGGAGAGATGCCAGAGTGGTCGATTGGGGCGGTCTCGAAAACCGTTGACCTCCTTGGGGGTCCAAGGGTTCGAATCCCTTTCTCTCCGCCAGAAGCAGTCAGACTATCCATTTGGCTGCTTTTTTTTCTATCAATAGGGAGTCAACTGTAAATGACGGATTTCGAGATGGCGGATGTGCTGTTTATGATTTTTTTCAGAGGGTAAATATACGATTATTCGAACCTTTACCTTGTAGCACAATACTGAGCGAAACTTGAACTAAAAAGAAAAACACATTCCGTCCAACCTGATACAATAAAGTAAATGTATATTCGCCTGTTCCCTACAGATTGTCAATCAACAAATCACTCGTACAACACTCTACCAAACATATAACCATGTCCGAGGCACTGCTCACTGTTGAAAATCTCACAAAATCGTTTGGCGACAAATTGCTTTTCGAGAACATCTCTTTTGGCATCAATGCCGGTCAGAAAACAGCACTCATAGCCCGCAACGGCTATGGCAAGAGCTCGCTGCTCAACATCATCACCGGTTCCATGCTGCAGGACGACGGACGCATCACCTTCAGCAGCGAGGCACGCATAGCCTATCTACCTCAAAATCCTTCCTTTGGCGACCATATCACCATACGCTCGTATGTCGAGAGTGCATCGCGTCCCGACGATGAGGATGCGTGGAGCTACGACCATCGTGTGGAGGAGATTCTCTCGCGTCTGGGCATCGGCAATCTCGACCGAGACCTCGAGACACTCAGCGGCGGCGAACAGAAAAAAGTGGCTCTGAGCCGCATACTGATTGACAATGTCAACCTGCTGCTACTCGACGAGCCCACCAACCATCTCGACATACAAATGATTGAATGGCTCGAGGACTTCCTCAACCGCCAACGGCTCGCCATCCTCATGGTTACCCACGACCGCTATTTTCTCGACCATGTTTGTCAGGACATCCTCGAGATTGACAACAGTCGCCTCTACCACTACCGCGGCAACTACGACTACTACCTGCGCAAAAAAAACGAACGCATTGAAAACGAAAAAGCCGAGGTAGAAAAAGCCAAGAACCTATACCGCACCGAGTTAGACTGGATGCGACGCATGCCGCAAGCGCGTGGCACAAAGGCTCAGGCGCGCATCGACGCCTTCTACGAGCTCGAAGCAAAAGCCAAGACGCGCTTCGACGAGAAACGCCCCGAACTGAGCGTCAAGACCGAACGCATCGGCGGCAAAATATTAGAGATGTACAATGTCAGCAAGGCTTTCGACGGCCGCTCCATGCTTTCCGACTTCTGCTACACGTTCAAAAAAGGTGAGAAAATAGGTGTTGTCGGTGCCAACGGCATCGGCAAAAGCACGTTTCTCAACCTCATCACCGAGCAGATTCGCCCCGACAGCGGCCGTATAGTCGTGGGGCAAACCATCCAGTTCGGCTTCTACACGCAGAACGGGCTACGCGCCAAAGACGATATGCGCGTCATTGATATCATCAAGGACGTGGCGGAGGTCATTGCTCTCGAAGGGGGCAAAGAACTGACGGCGCATCAGTTCCTCTCCTATTTCGGCTTCGACAACGCCACACAGTACAACTATTTCGGCAACCTCAGCGGCGGCGAACGGCGCAGACTCTACCTGCTCAAAGTGCTGATGGCCAACCCCAACTTCCTTATTCTCGACGAGCCTACCAACGACCTCGACATATACACCCTCGAAATCCTCGAACAATTCCTTGCATCCTACAAAGGGTGCCTGCTCATCGTCAGCCACGACCGCAGTTTCATGGACCACCTCGTGGACCACACTTTCGTCTTTGAGGGTGACGGCATCGTTCGCGACTATCACGGAAACTATAGCCAATATCTTGCCGACCGCGAACAACGCCAACGCCAAGAAAATCTGCAACGCCGAGAAGAACGCCGACAGCAGCAGAACGAGGTTGCCACTGCGCCACAGCCACAACGTACGCGCCCTACTTACAAGCAGCAGAAGGAATATGAGCAACTAACTATCGACATAGAACAGCTAACACGAGAACGACAAGCCATAGAACAGATGCTTGCCAGTGGCGAAGAGACCGACCAAAACAAAATCGTCGAAGCCTCAACCCGTATTGGCACACTTATAGCAGAACTCGATGAGAAAGAACTGCGCTGGCTCGAACTCGACGAGATATGTGGATAAAGGCACAGCCTTGCATGGATAGGAAAGATATACTTAATCGCGCAAAAGAGGGTGTCTTTCTGCACGAAAGGCACCCTCTTTTCTCGAAGAACAATTTCTTTCTCGATGATTACAAATCACAAACTAATTTCGATACAAAACATAGCCAGTGTTTGCTAACGTCAATGAATTTCCATTGATTACGAATGGCGTAGCGTCGCCGTCAATAATCATTGTGCCGTTAGGCGCATTGTAAGTATAGGTAAATTCAAAAGTTTGTGATTCGCCATTTTCTCGAATAACAGCAATGCCTGTCGAACTTGTACTAAAAGTAATAGTTATACGAGCACCATCATCGCGGCCACCTGACCACGAGGTACCTGCAATGCCATTGTCGGTTTGAGAGGAATTATTCCCACTGCTGGAGTTATTGTCATTGTCCTTGCTGCATCCCACCATGACGAATAAAACCGCCGCAATAATAAATAATGCAAACCCGAAATGTTTTAGAATTCTCATTTTTTTTGTTACCTGTTATATACCATCGGCACATCGGTTTTTGTTTAATAATATGTAATTGTGGTTCCGAAAAATTCACACATAAAAAGAGCGTGGAACCTTAAGTCTTCATCGGTTATTCTGAGGTCTTCGACTACCTATTATCCCCAATTACAACGTACAAGCCCACGCTCAAAAGGCGGGAGCGCCGTCGCTTTTTTCTGGGGATAACTCATGAAAGTGTCGAAGTTTCAGAATAACCAGAAAAGCTACTTCGCTTTTTCCTATTCTATGATGTGCAAACTAATTATGCGTTATTCTTTCATTGGCATTTTATTTCGTTAATATTATGTGTTTTTGTTGTCCAAACAGCAATTAATCACTGATTAAACATAATGCAAATATAACAAAAAAATCATATCACAAAAAAAGTTTACAAAAAAACGTTCTTGTCTTATTAAGCCAAGAACGCTCTATTTTTTCAACTCTGTCGGGGCGAGAAGACTCGAACTTCCGACCCCTTGCACCCCATGCAAGTGCGCTAGCCAACTGCGCCACGCCCCGAAAAGCGAGTGCAAAGATACGACTTTTTACTTTTCCTGCAAATATTTTTTTCATTCTTCCAAACTCATCCATTCCAAATTACTGAAAAACATAACGCTTTCCCGACCATTTTTCTTTCACAAGCAACGCCTAAACAAGCCTTCCTTACGCGTCCCATTAGTGTTAAATCGTCATTTGAACTCATTTCACCGCATTACACCCTTTATTAACTCATTACACACAATCCACTGATACTAAACGACTAACCGACATACAACCATCACATAAAGAAAACAGCGATGACATATGTTATTTAAGGCTAACGCACGGCTACTAAATATCTCCCTTGAACGTCACCTTGCGGTTGGCCTCGCTGCCTTCCACCACGCTTATCTCCACTTCCGGCATATAGCGATGCACCACGCCGCAATCGTCTGTTGCCACGAAAACACTGTCTTTCAACGCCCTCCTATAGGCCTCAACAAGCACGCCGAGTTCAAAAGCCTGAGGCGTCTGCGCTCGCCACATTTCGCTTCGTGGCGGTATGCCGGCCACCGTCACATCACCTTCCTCCTTGCAGCGCCAGATGGTGTCGGTGCTGCGTATGCCTACGGCAACGGCATCATAATGTTGCAAGGCCGCCACGGTGCGTTCCACAATATCCGCCGTCAGCCACGGCCGCGCTGCATCGTGCAGTATGATGTTCACTCGCTCTCCGTGCCACACATAGTCCATCAGCGCGCGCACAGCGTTGAGTGTCGAGTGGTAGCGCTCCTCACCGCCCTCTATCACCCTCGTCACCTTGCGCCAACCACGCTCTGCCACCACCTGACGCATGAAGCCCACATAGTCGCGATGCACCACGACGACAATCTCGTCTATATCATCTATCGACTCAAAGAGCCTTATGCTGTGCTCTATGACCATCACGCCGTTGAGCATCAGAAACTGCTTAGGCTTGTCGGCTCCAAACCGACTACCCGTGCCTCCTGCAAGCACTACCGCTATATTCATATTTTACTTTTGTTTATAACAAAAAAAACTATTCTTTTCTCTTTCCACACGCCACAATCATCTCATCACCCATCACCACTTTTGCAATGCAAAAATACAATAATTATAGAAATTGTGTACCTTTGCATTTTTCTGATTATTATCTAATCATCATTCATTATGACAAAAAAATTACTCTTCCTCGCCGCTACCGTCCTTCTGATGGCAGGCTGTAGCAAAGTCAAAGTCAGCGACCTACGCACCGAGCAACTCGCCGAGCCACTCAACCTCTCCACCACCACGCCACGCTTCAGCTGGCTGATAGAGAGCAACAAGAATGACGTCATGCAGACGGCCTACCATATCCTTGTGGCCTCCTCGCCCGACCTTCTCGACGAGGGCAAAGCCGACCTCTGGGACAGCAAGCGCGTCGAGAGCGATGCCTCTATCTGGGTACCCTACGGAGGTGCGCCGCTGACGAGCAACCAGCAGGTATTCTGGAAGGTGAAAGTTTATACCACGCAAGGCTCCTCACGCTGGAGCCAGCCCGCCCATTTCGCCATAGGCCTGCTCCATGCCGACGAATGGAAAGCGCAATGGATAGGCCATGAGCAACTGTTTGAGAACGAGCGCATGGACACCCTCTACACCCGCATAGCAGCACGCCACCTCCGCAACGAGTTCTCTACCCTCGACGGCAAAAAGGTCCAGCGCGCCATCGTCCATGTTTGCGGACTCGGACTCTTCGAGATGTACATCAACGGACAACGCGTAGGCGACGACGTGATGACGCCAGGACCCACCGACTATCGCAAACGCCTCTTCTACAACACCTATGATGTCTCCTCCCTGCTCTCCGACCACGCCAACGCCATCGGCGTCATCCTCGGCAGCGGCCGCTATGTGACCATGCGCCCCGAGGATGTGCTCAACCAAGAGGACATGTTCGGCATGCCCAAGCTCATCCTGCAGATGCACATCACCTATGCCGACGGCACCGAGCAGCTCGTATGCTCCGACACCACATGGCGTCTCTCTGCCAATGGCCCCATACGCGCCAACAACGAGTACGACGGCGAGGAGTACGACGCCCGCATGACGCTGGGCGACTGGTCCACAGCAGGCTACGACGACAGCCAGTGGCTCCGCGCCGAGCAGGCCATCCCGCCTGCAGGTATCCTCACCGGACACCCTAACGACAACATACGCATCCGCCAGACCATCAACGCCAAGACCATCACCAACGTAGGCAACAACCGCCATATCATTGATTTCGGTCAAAACCTGTCTGGACGCGCCGTGGTGAACATCCACGATGCCGCAAGTGGCGACACCATCACCTTCCGCTTCGCCGAGATTCTCAAAGACAACGACTCCAACCTCTACACCGACAATCTGCGCTCCGCACTGCAGACCGACCGCTATATCTCCAACGGCAACAGCGACCGCTGGCACCCCACCTTCGTCATCCACGGCTTCCGCTACATGGAAGTATCAGGCATGAACAACCTCTCCTTGGACGACTTCTCAGCACAGCTCATCTTTGACGACATCGAGACCACGGCATCCTTCGAGACCTCCAACGACATCATCAACAAAATCTATGCCAACGCTTGGTGGGGCATCGCCGACAACTACCGCGGATGGCCTATGGACTGCTGCCAGCGCGACGAGCGCATGCCGTGGCTCGGCGACCGTACAGCAGGGTGCTACGGCGAGAGCTACATCTTCGGCAACCACAAGCTCTATGCCAAATGGATGACCGACATCTGCCACTCGCAGGAGGACTCTGGCAACATACCCAACGTCTGCCCCACCTACTGGCGCATCATGAGCCCCAACATGACGTGGCCCGCCGCCCTGCCTATGGGATGCGACATGCTCTATCAGCAGTATGGCAACCTCGAGCCCATGCGCCAATGCTACGACAACATCCACCGTTGGATGGACTTCATGATGCAGTCTTTCATGGATGCCGACAGCATCATCACCAAAGACACTTGGGGCGACTGGTGCATGCCTCCCGAACGCGAAGAGCTCATCCACAGCAAGGACCCCAGCCGCATCACCAGCGGCGCTCTGATGAGCACCGCCTACTATGTCAAAATAAGCCAGATGATGGCGCACTATGCCCCTCTCGTAGGACATAAGACCGACACCACGCTATGGCTGCATTATGCCGCCGACCTCACGCGCGCCTTCAACAAACGATTCCTACACCTCTCCCGTCGCGACGATGGCACCATCGACAGCGCCTACTACGACAACAACACCGCCACCGCCAACGTGCTGCCTCTTGCCTTCGGCATGGTGCCAGACGAATACCGCGCCGCCGTAGAGCAGACCCTCATCAACAAGATTGTCGCCGACAACAACAGCCATATCAGCTGCGGCGTCGTCGGCATGTCGTGGGTCCAGCGCCTCCTCACCTCCCTCGGCCACGGCGACCTCGCCTTCCGTCTCGCCAGCAACACCTCGTGGCCCAGCTATGGCTACATGATTGAGCATGGCGCCACCACCATCTGGGAACTCTGGAACGGCAACACCGCAGCACCACAGATGAACAGCGGCAACCATGTCATGCTCCTCGGAGACCTCATCACGTGGTTCTTCCGCGACCTCGCCGGCATACAACCTGCCGCCCCAGGCTACAAGCACATCCGTCTCGCTCCCGACTTCTCCATCAGCGACCTCACCAGCGTCAACGCCTCCTACAAATCGCTCTACGGCGAAATCCACAGCCAATATACAAAATCCAACGACGGCAAGACCTCGTGGCAGGTAACCATCCCCTGCAACACCACAGCCACCATCTGCCTCCCCGACGGCGACAAAGTGGTCGGCTCCGGCAAATATAGTTTCACATTCTAACTTGTAGTTTTTCCCCCCCACCTTACACATTCTTATTTTATGGTCTGCTTACAATAACTACATCCGTAACAATTGCAAGCAGACCTATTGTTAGAAATGAAAAAACTAATATTCTTTTCTTTGCTTACATTGCTTCTCGTAGGGTGCAAGAAAGAGAATGAGATACAGGAGATTGCACTAAACGATACGACCGGTGCACCAATAGAGTCGGCAACAGGCCAGCTGGTGCAAATCATCGACAGCACCACCTACTCCGTGAGAGAACTCGCACAGGCTATCACTCATTCTCACGTGTTTGAATGGGCTGACAATTTCTCGTCAGGCATCACCAGTGTGGTGACCCCCGTACTCAGCACACTAATCAACGCACGCAAGCCGGTGATGGATGCTCTGTTTGCAACACGTGTGGGATTAGACAAACACTACCGTTCCCAATATTGCATAGAGAGCTATGTTTTCACATTCACCACTCTTTCTGCCGCAGGCAAGCCCATAGTGCTATCCGGACGAATCACATTCCCCAACAACACCGTAGAAAACATAACACATACATTAGATGCCTACACACTGTTTAGCCATCAATACGTAATGGGCAACGACTGGGTGCCGAGCCACTCGCAGTCGCTTATGAGTGCCCGTGCATTATACAACGAGGCTGTCATAGAACCCGACATGCAGGGCTATGGCGCTACCGAAAACGAAGAATCTGTGGCTTTTATCTCGGCTAATGCCGGAGGACGACAAATGGCAGACTGCATTAACGCCGCCCTAACCATTCTGAAACGCCGCAACGTGCGTCTTGCAGACAACGGATATAGCACCAACTGGGGGAGCTCGCTCGGCGCCACTTCTGCCCTTGCCTTTGCCCGCTATTATGACAGAGAAGCCTCTCCCGATTTACGCAAAGCAGTGCGGCTGCGCTCATCCTACATTAGCGAAGGCCCTCTCGACATGGCTGGCATGATTGAATTTCAGGATGCCAACCCATCATACAAGACTGCCACAGTGACATTTATATGCGCTCTTGACGCCCTCAACGACGAACAGATGATGGGGCATACCTGCTCCGACTTCCTAAGCAAATACATGTGCACCACAATGGTAGAATTTCGCGGCAAACAGTACCCGTACTATTATGCAGAATCGCATAAATTCCCCAACTACAACGACTACAAGCAGAAAGACTCACCCGACACGTTGTTTGTCAGATACCTTAACGAGAATCTGTACAACAGCGATTTACATCTGAAAAAAGAATCGCAGACCGTGCAAGACCTGCTTACAATAATGCGCCAGCAAGCTCAATACTTGGATTGGCAGCCGACCACGGAGCTTTATTTCTCTCATGCCATAGAAGACGAAACACTACCCTACCAGCTGTCGCGCGATGTGTATGAACAGATTCTTAGTCAGTCCGGCTCGGGCAGCAATAACATGCACTGGTTAGACATTCCCACTAAGCGAAGCATTCTGGCTAAAAATGAAGCAATAGGCCCCCATCACGGCGTCGCCGTTGAAGCAATGCTCTATATGGTGCTGGCACGCGAACCCAAAGACATGTACATTTTCTACAAGTAGTACCAAGGTACTCAATAGCGTCAAGATGTCCTCCATTATGCAACAGTAATGTTGCAAACGTGTGATGCGCACAAGCAGTCAATAGCGTTATTAAGCCATCCATGAGTAACTCCGCAGGAATTATTTATGAAAACAACCACTCCATAGGAGTCACATGTCAATAACCACAATATAACGCCCAATAACTACAACCCCAAATAGGGCTGCATATAAACCATCCTTACGAAATCGGCAATAAACAAAACAATAAAAGAAATTGAAACGAATAACACAGAACAAGAACTCCTCAACCTCAAAATAACAACACCCACAGAAGAAGACTTTAAGAATGCGTGGACAGACGAATATGGAGCGAAATACAGCCAAGACAGAAAACGCCTGCTAAAAGGTCCTAATAATCTCGAAGAATACACCATTTTACAAGGTACAACGGTAATTTGTGACGGTGCATTTGTTGGATGCAAATCACTAAAACAAATCAACATCCCCAATTCCGTCACTCATATCGGTGATTACGCATTTTGACTTTGATAGCGACAATTCCCAAGGAGGAAACGCGGGTGTGACTCCGTCTGCCGATAGCAGGGTTCCCTATCCATCACCACCATCTAATGATAGTAACAATGTGGGTAAATCTGTGACGGATGGAAGGACTTCCGATTTTTCTCAGAACATCATTTCCCCTCAGTCTGCTGACATCCCTTCTTCGAATGTAGAAGCCGATGGCAGCCAGAATGAAGGGAAAAGAAAAGACGAACCATCAGCACGACAAGGAGAATTGTCACTACAATCAAACAGCACCTCGTCTGATGGCAATGGAGACTACAGTCAGATGTCTAATGGCTATTCCAATCCTAATGGCTTCCATAGCGATGAGTGACAGCCTTGAAGGACTCTGGTCTGCGACCTGCACAACCCAACCATCCCAAGGGAAGTTTGCCGATGCAGGATGCCTTACAAACTACAAAGCACCTCTAAGCCCTGACGGGAACATTGGAGTTCAAAGCCCCTATATTATTAGAGGGACTTTTCGAGAAATCCTTTTGTAGTACAAAACAGGTGTCCCTGTTGTTGCACTCCTAAAAGTTTCTTGGGCTACTCGCAGGCTCGCAGACCTTGTCCTTCTTTCTATCCAGTTTATATTCATCCCTATCATATTAACATGAAGAAAAAGAAGATAACCAAGAAACCGGCGACCAGAGTACATGCTTTCAGATGTACGGATGAAGTCTGGTCGCAGCTCAAAGCACTTGCCAAGGAATGTGGAATCAGCCTGAATCGCTATCTCACCGAGACAGGCTTGAAACATCATCCCCGTCAGCGGCTT
>JAFSPS010000028.1 GCA_017451385.1 Bacteroidales bacterium | reverse complement strand
TCCTTGTCCAAGCCGTATTTCTTATACAGCATCTCGTCTGTCCATGGGTGGGAGAAGTCTTGAAGGGGGACGAATTGGAATTTGTCTTTAGAAATATTGATGGATGTTAATGCTTGCAGAAGAAGAAATCTGAAGAATTTTGTTTTAGCGTATGAATAAAGGCTTTCGGCTTCATTTAATGTGTTTAATGCCCCAAGCACTAGGTATGTCTCAGTACATACTGTCTTGGGCTCAAGTATTTGCAAAGACGAAGTAACCATGTAATTTCCATCAGCTGTTGGTTTGTTTCCCCCAGACATTGCTTTAGTAATGATAACCTTATACTTGTCTGCTATATGTTCATTGTCTGTGAATTCGTTCTTTGAAACAAAAGATATTCCGTCTAGAGAAACTAATCTATAGTCCCCAGAGTTTTCTCTTATATGCCCTTTTTGGCTACTGATAAGAGAAAAAATGTTTCTGCTATATACGGAACGATCCATAGAATTTGGCGAAACTTTTTTTGTTTTCCGAATGATATTTATTGCTTCATTATCGCGAATGAATATTGAGTATTCATCTAAATTGCGCATTAATACAGGGGAGACTATTTCACCTTTGATATTAGTTATCTTGCAAGGGCCTTCATACTCTTTGTCCCATAGGAAATAACAGATACCACCAGCAATAATCACACCAGGGAAGCAATCTGCACTATTGGGATAATCATAGAGGTATTCGATATGTTTGTCACTTAGCATACTACTTCTAAAATCATCCAGTCCTTTACCACCAGCATACCACCTTGCAGGAATTATCATTAGTAAATATCTTGGCTGTAATTTTTTTGCTCTCTCTACAAAATGATGATATAGGGGCATAGCACTTGACCCGGTGCCACCACCGTCATTTAATTGGTATGGTGGGTTGCCTATGATTACATCGAATTGCATATCTTTTTTGAATATTTCTTTGATTGATTTATGGATAAATGGATAGGCGTAGGTCTCTCGGCTTTCGGTGCGGAGGTACTCGCTCTTGCTGGCGCCGCAATACTCACAGCGGCCTTGCGCATTCCATGTGTGGTGGCATCGCTCGTACAATAGGTTGCCCTGTACGTCATGGAAGGCGGTGCTGACGCTGTACTCGCCATCGGCCTGTTTGGAGCAATAGAGCGTCCTGCGGCTCATCTCGGCAGTGAGGTCGGTGCAGGCAATGCCAAAGACCTGTTGGGTCATCACGTGGTCAATCCGCTCTTGTAGGTCGGGTATTTGATGCTCCAGACCTATTAAGAGTCGTTTTACGACCTCGCGCAGAAAGACGCCGCTCTTGCTGCACGGGTCAAGGAACCGCGTCTTCGGACTCTGGAACAACTCTTGTGGCAGAAGGTCAAGCATACGGTTTGCCAACTCCGGCGAGGTAAATACCTCGTCACTGCTGAGATTGGCCAAGCAGTTCAGTATGTCCGGTGAATATTTTTGTTTCATAAGGTTGTATTATTAGTGTCTGGGGGGACGTCCCGAAAGGGACGAGACCATGCATAACACGGTACAAGACGAAGGCGCAGTGCCGTGCCGATACTGCCATAGTATACAGCGTCCCGATAGGGACGCGACAGTCCTGTCTTCGTTGTTGCATCCAAGGCGTTTTGTTGCAGCCAGTCACTCATAGACCACACCGCGCAGTATAGTGGCTTATATGAATTGTGTATCTTGTTCTTCATAGTGGTAGAGTTGTGTGTAATGCAATGGAGGATATGAACGCACAGGTTCGTCGAAGCTCTGTGCCTCGCCCTGCTCATCGAAGAGGGAATATTGGTGCGTCTGGTTGACAAGAAAGTCAAACTGGAAGTCGCGTCGTGAGAACTGCATACTGCCCGCAATGGGTGTCCATTCGCAGAAGGTAATAGGCTTGCCGTCGGCAGTGCGATAGGTCAACGCATCCCCACAGACGATGTTCTTCCGCAGCATATAGCGAAGGCTTTCCTCATAGCCCTGTGTGCAGTTCTTTTTGCCCACCTGTTCCCTCACCTCGGTAAACAGTCGCAGTTGGCAAGCCTCGGCATTGTCCTCCAACAGCTCAATGCCATAGCAAGAGCCTACGGCAATAAGGCTTTGAAACTCCCATTCCGTAGGGGATTTGATGTCTCTTATTAGGGATAGTTTGCGACGCAGAATCTCGATAAGGAAATTCCCGTCGCCGCAGGCGGGCTCAAGGAAACGGCTGTCGAGTCGGAACGACTCATCCCGCACCAAGTCAAGCATAGCATTCACCTCGCGCGGATTGGTGAACACCTCGCCATGCTGAGCCACCCGCTGGCGGCTCTTGATTTGTGATTTTGTGTTTTCGTTGCTGGGCATAAGAAAATCGTGGAACTTTATCTTACGAC
>JAFSPS010000027.1 GCA_017451385.1 Bacteroidales bacterium | reverse complement strand
AGTTCGAGTCTTCTCACCCCGACAAAGCAACCTGCGCCAAGCAGTAAGGTCCTCTACCGCGGACACCGCCTCTTGCCACTTTAGCTCAGTTGGTAGAGCAACGCATTCGTAATGCGTAGGTCTGCGGTTCGAGTCCGCAAAGTGGCTCAAAAAATCTATAAAGCAGATCATGACATGGGCTGCTTTTTTTGTATAATAAACATAACTCAAAACAAACAACAAAATGGTAAAACAGTACGAAACCGTTTTCATTGCAACTCCCGTTTTGTCTGAAGAACAGATGAAGGAAACGGTAAAGAAGTACACGGATTTCCTGACCGAGCATGGTGCAGAGATAGTGTACACCAACAACTGGGGTATGCGCAAGCTCGCCTATCCTATTCGCAAAAAGACCACAGGATTCTATTATCTCATAGAATTCCGTGCCGAGGGTAGCGTCATCGCCGACCTCGAGGTGGCTTACAAACGCGACGAGCGTCTGCTCCGCTTCCTCACGGTCTCTCTCGACAAGCATGCTATTGCTTACAACGAGAAGAAGCGCGCCGCCAAGAAGGCTGATGCCGCAAAGGTTGCCGAGAACAACGAAGCCCCTGCAGCCGAATAATCAATCAATGTCAGAAACCCTAAAAAGAGTATCATCATGGCTAACGAAAGCGAAATCAAATATCTGACCCCGATAGCAGTAGAGACGCAGCGCAAGAAATACTGCCGTTTCAAGAAACTCGGTATCAAATACATTGACTATAAGGACGCCGACTTCCTCTTGAAGTTCGTCAATGAGCAGGGTAAGATTCTGCCTCGCCGCATCACCGGCACATCCAATAAATATCAGAAAAAGGTCTCCCAAGCCATCAAGCGCGCCCGCCATATAGCGTTGATGCCTTATGTGGCCGATTGTCTCAAATAAAAAATAAGGAGGATAATAGATGGAAATCATTTTGAAACAGGATGTGGCCAATCTGGGCTACAAGGACGACATCGTGACCGTAAAGAACGGCTATGCTAACAACTACCTCCTGCCACAGGGTATGGCTATCATCGCTACCCCGAGCAATAAGAAAATCCATGCCGAGAACCTGCGCCAGCGCGCCCGCAAGGATGAGAAAATCCGCAAGGATGCCGAGACGCTGCAGGCAGCTCTCGAAGGCAAGACCGTAACCCTCAAGGCTAAGGTCGGCGAGAATGGTCAGCTCTTCGGCTCGATCAACAACATTCAGGTTGCCGAGGCCCTCAAGGAGCAGCACAACTACGAGATTGACCGCAAACAGATTGTCGTTGACGGCTCCAAAATCAAGGAGGTCGGCACCTACAAGGCTCAGGTCAACATCTTCCGCGACATCAAGGCCGAGCTCGACATCGAGGTCGTCGCTGAATAACAGTTGTCTGATAAATAATAAAAAAAGCATCGCACTAAAGCGATGCTTTTTTTGTTTCTTTTTTATGTTTTTTGCGTCCTATTTCATCATTCCGCTTACCTGCTATCTCATGTTTCAAATCCCGTTATCATGACTTTGAGCAGATTCTTGAGAAATGTTTTGGCATATTTAGAAAATATCTTACCTTTGCATAAGGAAAACGAAACGTGTGAGAGGTCCCTATGGGTACCTTTGGCGTTGAAATAATAATGGATTATGGCATAATTATAGAATACAAAACTGATATAATAATATAGCGTTTGCTATTGTCCCGACCAGCTTGAAACGTAGGAAACTTCATTTTGGTTTACTTTTGTGGGAGACAAAAGCAAATGCTCGCCGACAAGCGAGCATTTTGTCTATCCACAAAAGGTACTTCCTACGACCGCAAGCTGGAGACGAGATTGCTCGCCTTCTTTTTTGTTTGTGGTCGTCGGAATGATTTAGTGGATTCGGTAGCCAACGTGGTAAGCAGGCATACTGTCTGCGGAAAAACAATAGCAAAATGCAGATACATATAGGCAACCTTATTCGTGACGAGCTACGCCGTCAAGGCCATACCAACCAATGGCTGATGGAACGCATCGGAGTATCAGAACGCACCCTCCAACGCCTCTTCAACAAGCCGTCCATCGACACGCAGCAGTTGCTACTCATCAGCACTGCTCTCAACGTTGATTTCTTCCGCATATACTCCGACTACCTCGGTACCCGTCAGATATTGTCACCCGACAGCATCTGACACCATTAGATTGGCGCATTTTTCGGACTTTTGCAATATAATTACAATACTGAAGTGTTGTAGTTTTGTATGATTATTAATTAACAAAGTAGTGGGAACTGCAATACAAATATTTATTGCCCTGATTGGTTTGGGTGTATTATGGAAGTCTGGATTCTTACCCACTTTTTTGTATCTGGGAATGATCGTGATTGGAATGGGGTTGATTTTCGGCCTGGCGTGGTGGCTATTTGGCAGCACTTTTTCTACTGGCTGGAATTGCGGTAAATGGGCAGCCATTATAATATATGCGTTTATAAGTATAGGAATGATTATTACCAACGAAAGTTATGAGGTTGAGGTGTTCGAGGATGGCAGCACAGAAAAGCACACAGACCGAGCCAGAGGTATAGTGGGTTTCTTGGCCTGCGTGGCTATGGCTTTGCTGTTTATTTTATAGGGTAAAAAAGGTGCAATACTGTAAATATCAAAGGACGCTATGAGAACAAAGCAAATACGATAAAACAAATGGAAACATATACATTAGAACAGATTGAGGATTTTGCCGAAGATTACTTATGGGGCGAGAATGGTCTGCCTAAAGATGGAGTTAAGTCTCTGTATTTTACAAAAATGGGTGCAGAGATGGGGAGTGCCTATTGTCAGCGCTTGCTCGGGATTAATTATATTCATGCAGATACTGCAAAAAGACATGGCGTTCCTATAGAGAAGGATTTAGATAAAGGTGAGTTTTGGCTCAATAAGGCGGCGGAGAATGGGGATAAAGAAGCGAAAAGGAAGTTGGCCCGTTTCTATTTGGAGGGGAAGGTACTTAAAGCACAATATGCAAAGTCAGCAAGACTATATCATGAACTTGCAGATTTGGGGGATTTAGATGGTCGAAGAATGTGGGGGGTATGTCTTTACAACGGATATGGCGTGACGAAAAACAAGGAACAAGGGCTAAAGGAACTAGAAGAGGCAGCGAAAAATGGCTCGAAAGAAGCCTCTCTTTTCTATCAGGAAATGACGGTAAGAAAAGAGGAGTATAGGAGAAAAGCAAAAATTTTTTTAATAATATCTATTATCCATATTCCTGTTTCTATTTTTCTTTATCAATATACTCATGCTCAACCAGATCTTATTTCTTTTTCTTTTTTAGAGGGTAGTTCTATTTTAATTACTTTCTTATTAACTCTCTTATTACATATGTATGTTTATGCTCCTATTTTTTTTGCCAGCTGGGATATTTCGTATATTGATAAACTGAAGGATGAGAAATCATGGAGAATAATTAGGCGCGTACTTTTAATTTTTTGTTATGTTGTTCCAACAATTATCTTATGGGTGACGAACGGCATTTGGGGGGGGATTGCGGCATTAATTATTGTAAGAATGCTGATAGTTTTGTTTAGGGGAAATACTAAATTCAAATTTAAGTATAGCGACACAGGAAACGATACAGATAAAGAAGTCCCTTGTGCTATTTGTGGAAGTTCCGATACTTATATTATCTCAGAAGAACACGAAAAACTATCTGAAGGATGTACTGTGCTTTGCAGTGACTGTGGATGTAGTACTTCTTATAACTGGAGATGGAGTTAGTCTTTATTGTTTTAGTTTTTTTCAAAAAAGATAAAAATAGATAAATATGCAATTTCGTGATAAAACTGCTCGTGTTGTATCTCTTGTGCTGACGCATGGTTGTAATCTCCATTGTACATATTGTTTTGAGTTGCACAAAAACGCTAACGAAAAAATGTCAGTGTCGATTGCAAAAGAGATTATCGAACGCGAATTGGCTCAATTTCATCCTACAAAAGAGGATGATACAATCGTTTTTGAATATTTTGGTGGAGAGCCGTTAATGAGGTTTGACCTGATTGAAGAGGTTTCAGAGTTTTTTTGGAAAACAAAGCAGAATAAAAAATATCGTTTCAAGGTTACTACAAATGGGACGTTGCTTGACGAGAGAAAACAAGCTTGGTTTGCGCTGCATAAAGATAAAATAAGTATTACGCTATCTATTGATGGCATTGAGGATGAACAGATTCGGAATAGAGGCCGTGCTGTGTCGCAAGATGTGCTTGACTTTGTGCAAAACACATGGTCTGATTCTCATTTTAAATCTACAATGTCAAGAGAAACCCTTCCTAATTTTGCTGATAATATAATTAGGATGACGGAATGTGGGTATCGAGTAGCTGCAACCATTGGGGTTGGTATCCCATGGTCAGATAATGATGCACTTATTTATAAACGGGAGTTGACAAAGTTGGCAGAGTACTATTTACAGCACCCCGATTGCTATATGATACCTCTTTTCAGAAGTATCTATGCTGGGATTCTATCGGTGGAAGATAATGCTTCAATGGTACCGCCTCCTAATTGTGGCATCATGCGCAATATGGTTACATACGATGTTGATGGTGAGGCGTATCCGTGCCATATGTTTCTTCCTTTTGTAAATGGTAAAACTGACTATAAAAAGATAGCAGAAATTGATTTTAGCGATGCTGATAGACTTGTGAGTGACGATTGTAAGCAATGCAATCTATTACCAGTATGTCGCACCTGCTATGGGTTTAACTATAATCATAGAGGTGATGTAAGCCTGCGGGATAAATCATTTTGTGCTATGCTTTTGGCAGAAGTACAGGTAATTTCGGCATTTCAGATTAATTATTTAGTACGAAAAAGTGAGAATCAATGTTTGACTGACGAAGAATTGCTTACTCTGAAAGACGCCACATTATGTTATCAGCGTTATTCTGATTTTTCATTTAAATAAAAGATGAAATTAAATGAGATTTTACTGCTGAATGCTCACCAGCAAGAGGTGAACGCCAAGGCCGATGAAATCTTGTCAATAGGCTGTAGTTGGTGCAGAATGGGGTGTACAGACATCGTTGGAGGTTGAAGTATCTAATTCATATTTTTATTAACCAAAAAAAATAAACAGATGAAAGTAAATGAGATTTTACTACAGAATGCAATGTCCCTGCTGAACGCTCACCAGCAGGAGGTGAACGCCAAGGCCGATGAAATCTTGTCAATAGGCTGTAGTTGGTGCGGAATGGGCTGTACAGACATCGTTGGAGGTTGAAGTATTTAATTCATTTTATTATTAACCCCAAAAAATAAACAAATGAAAGTAAATGAGATTTTACTGCAGAATGCAATGTCCCTGCTGAATGCTCACCAGCAGGAGGTGAACTCCAAGGCCGATGAAATCTTATCAATAGGCTGTAGTTGGTGCGGAATGGGGTGTTCAGGCATCGTTGGAGGTTGAAGTATCTAATTCATTTTTTTTATTAACGAAAAAAAATAAACAAATGAAAGTAAATGAGATTTTACTGCAGAATGCAATGTCCCTGCTGAATGCTCACCAGCAAGAGGTGAACTCCAAGGCCGATGAAATCTTATCAATAGGCTGTAGTTGGTGCGGAATGGGGTGTTCAGGCATCGTTGGAGGTTAATTCTATTTAACCGGCTTTATTGTGATGGAAGGGGTCTGTTATGGGGGATCTCTTCCTTTTTTTCGCAAATTACAGTATGCCATTTTTATTTGTGTCCGATAAAACTTTTTGAGTAAAACAACAAAGAGATAACAAAAGATAGGGCTGACATTTTGCGATGCCAGCCCTTTGGTTAATCTTTGCATTTTCCAAACAAAAAAAAGAATCGTAGATTCTACTGTCAAGGGAAATAACTTCTCTGCCGTAGGCTACTTTATTAGTCTCAGCATCACCGATGAATATGTGCAAGTCCAGATAGTTAATGTCAGCACGGGCGAATACGTAGGCAACGTGACTGAAAGTTTTTAGGCTATTATTAAGACTTGAAAGATATATGTTCTAAAAATAACACCGTAAGTGTTGCATATCAATAGAAACTTTTAGCTTTCAATCCTTCAACCCAGAGGGGGTGCATATAAATCAAATTAATAGAAGTTGTCTATAAAAAAGACGGTGAGGGATGGATGTCTCATCGTCTTTTTATCGTTTATATTGGATTAAGGCGATTCAATGGTGGGTTGTTTATAACAATTCCACGGCTGTTTTTTTGTCTCTGGCGTAATGAGAGACACCATATAGATTGGGTGGGGAGGCAAAACAAACTACATAAACTGAATTTTCAATCTTTTGCCCTTTTTGGGTGATATTGGTGTGATTTGTCCGTTTTTCCAACGTGATATTGGTGTGATTTGTCCGTTTTTCCAATGTGTTTTTGCTGTGATTTGTCCGTTTTTCCAATATGTTTTTGCTATATTTTGTCCGTTTTCCCAACATTATTTTGTGGTGATTTATCCGTTGTCCCAGCATGTGTTCAAAAAATACTATATTTGCAAATTGATAACCAACAATTAGCATTTTACATTATGAAAAGATTACTATTTTTTATCCTCTTCACAGTCAGCTTTTTTGGTGCGAAGGGCATCTTCGCCCAGCAGGAATGGGACGGCATTGTCCGTTATGGCGTGGATATCCAATGCGACTATCCCGATGGGATAGAGCCTGTCTGTCAGGTGTTTAATAATAGGACGGACTTGAATCTTAGGTATCCGCTGTGCAATGTTGTGGACTCTGTGGAGGCAGGAACCGAGCATTGGCAGTATGTCATCTTCACGCGTCAGACTACGGTGGACACTATCTATCTGGATGGCATGGCGGTGTGGAGCAGCACCGACGGGCTGAACTGGGAGGTCGCCGGTTCGGCAGACCATCAGTGGGATATCATGTATTTCTTTGATGGTGACCATTTCGTGTCTGTGCAGGACGGGCATGGCGCCGACTGCATCTGGATTTATTTCAGAAATATCAATGCCGACCACAGCATCCGTGTCGTCCATTCCGACATACCCTATCTTAAGAACACCGTCTCTATCACATGTACCTATGAGGACGGCTACGACGCCATCTCCGGCAGATACGCTGACACCGTCTATACAGCCAACTGCATCTTCGATGCTGCCGGCGACAGGCCGCTCAGCAACACCATCGATTCCGCCATGCGCAACAAGGCTCTCGAATACTATGTGTTGCTCGATGACGAGAAGGTCAATAGTGTCCGCATAGATGGCAATGAGGTGTGGTCGCGTGAGGGCGGATTGAACTATGCCGCCGCACAGGAGTCCGACGAGGAGACGCAGACCATCCTGATGCTGAACTACTATACGCTGAGCCTGTCGGAGGATGGCAGCCGTCTGACAATCAGCTTCCGTTGCCACATGTCACCGCAGATTAATATCCTCTACGGGCGTGATGAAGCTCCGCTTGCCATTTCGGATGTTGACAGTCCTGTCGCACTGTCGTTGATGCCCAATCCCAGTGGCAGCAGTGTGCTGCTGTCGGTAGCAGGGGCAGAGGGTGCTACGGCCTACAGGCTGATAGACATGAGCGGTCGCATGGCGCTGTCGGGAAGGCTTGGTGCCGACGGGCAGGCACGGATAGATGTGTCGCATCTTGCCAAAGGCCCCTACGTGCTGCACCTTGTCGGTGAGCGTGTGTTCGGGACAGAGAAACTGATAGTCCGATAGGACTACTTCTTGATGCTATGCTTTTCAGATAGCGGCTGCGAGACATCGTAACGTATTGATGTCTCGCAGCCTTTATTCTTTATTTGTGTATTCCAACGAAAAAATGTATCTTTGCAAACTAATCGTATGGCAGATTCTGAGTGAAGGGCTGCTAATTGGAATGATAAACAATAAAAAGTATAAATATGAAAAAGTTAGCCTTAATTTTCGGTTGCATGATGATGCTTTGGGCTACGACGGCTGTCAAAGCAGAAAACATTGACGAACAGAAAGCACGCAATGTGGCAATGACGTATGTCGCTGCTCTCAGAGGTGAGCAACTCCATGACTTCAATAATACGACCTTGGTGAAGGTTTACAAGAATCCTGCTGCAGACCTTAACGCGCTCTACGTCTTTAATGTAGGCGATGCTTTTATCGTTGTCTCCGGCAGTATGTGTACGCGTCCCGTCCTCTCCTACTCGTTGCTGGGCAGCACTTCAGAAGAGAATATCGCGTCCAATCCGTATTTCGAGTCGTGGCTTCAGAGTCAGGCTGATATGATTTCTGAGGCACAGATGGAGAACATTCCTGCCGATGCCCAGTATCGTGGCGAGTGGGAGAAATACATGAACTTTGAGATTCCGCGCAACTATGCAAGAAAAAGCACCAACACCAAGAATCTTATCGGCACTACATGGTCGCAGAGCGCTCCCTACAATGCCAAATGCCCCATCTATAGTGGCGGTGCTCGTTCTGTTGTCGGATGCGTGGCTCTGGCTATGGGCATGGTGATTCGCTACTGGGAATATCCTACCTTTGGTAGCGGCATATCCTATCCTAACAGTGTGTCGGGTGTTACCTATACTGTCGATTTCAGCCGTGCGGCCTCCCTGCGCAACGGTACCGAGTACGAGGCAAGTGCTTCGGGCTATAACTATTCCTTGATGCCCAACAACTTGCAGTCCAACAGTCCGGAAGACCAGCGCAATGCTACGGCATTGTTCCTTTTCCACTGCGGTATGGCAGTGCGTTCGCAGTATAGCGCCAACGCCACGGGCAGCAGCCTCGAATATGTGGGCGAGGCGTTGCACGACCATTTCAAATATCCTTCGATGAAGGAAGACAACTATGGTTTCTACCAAGTGGAGCGTCGCAGTATGTCCAACGACGCATGGGTAGAGCTGCTGCGCAAGGAGATGCTTGCCGGACGCCCCGTAATCTATCGTGCTGCCGACAATGGCAATAGTGGCGAACACTCAGGCCATGCTTTCGTGATTGATGGTTACAAGCCCGAAAACGGCATGTTCCATGTCAACTGGGGCTGGGGCGGAACAGGTGCTGCAGCTCCTATGTTCTGCGATATGAACGAGATTGACGGTCTCTCCACCACGCTGGGCAGCACCACCTATCTCTACTCCTCCGGTCAGGGCGCTATCATCAACATTTTGCCTCCGGCTGACAGTATTCATATCTCTCTGCCTGTGTCTAAGGGTATAGACGATATGGCAGAGGTGGCAGCAATAGACGCGGTCTATCCTTCGCCGGCAACGGAGTATGTCAATATCCCTTATCATACCGAGGGTACGGTAAAGCAGATGGACATATACAATGCCAAGGGTGTGCTGATGACGAGTGTCGCGCTGAACGAGCAGTCGGGCGTGCAGCGTCTGAATGTGATGGGCTATCCGGCTGGCATCTACACCTGTCGTATGGGTGGTGCCTCGCGTAGCTTTATAGTGAAATAGTTTTTGGTGTTTAAGTTTTTTCAGCGAGGCCGCTCAGCATCAATGCTCGGCAGCCTCGCTTTCCTTTTGGCTCAAGAGGAGTCTGTAAACGTTAGTTTCTTCCTCGTGCTTTGCCAACAATAAACGGTTACTTCAATGCATTTTTTCAAAAGTACCAAACCCTTTGTACAAGTTATCGTCTTGTTGCTGCTATGGCTGATGATGACCATCGTGGCATCAGGGATTGTCGCTGTGGCGAGCGCAATGGGTGTAGATGTCAAAACGAGCGACAACCTGCTGTGGCTCCAGCTGCTGTCGCAGCTGGTTGGCTTTGTCCTTCCGGCGGTGCTCTTCGCTTGGCTCTTTTATGGCGACGAGCGCAACTATTTCCAGTTTCGTTTCTCTTCGTCCTATTGGGGCAAGGCGTTGGTGGCGGCAGTAGTCTTCCTTCTCCTTGTGCCTGTCATAGAGTGGCTGACGATATGGAATGACGGGTGGCATCTGCCTGAGTCGATGGCATCGTTAGAGACCACAATGCGCGATATGGGCAAGATGTCGGAGCAGGTCATAGCGTCGCTGCTTATGCAGTCCGATGTGTGGCATCTGGTGTGCAACCTTGTTGTCATTGCGCTGTGCCCTGCTATTTGCGAGGAGCTGTTTTTCCGTGGTGCGCTGCAGCAGGTATTGGCGCGAGGGTTGCGCTCGCCGCATTGGGCCATCATCATTGCGGCTGCCATCTTCAGCCTTGCCCATTTTGATATGTTTGCTTTTGTCCCCCGTTTTGCCATGGGCGTTGTCCTTGGCTACTGCTACTACCTGTCCGGCAGTATGATTGTCAATGTCTGTGCCCATTTTGTCAATAATGCAGTCATCGTGGTGCTCTACTATCTCTATTCCAATGGCCTTGTGAGTATGGACCCCAGCGTGCCGAATGCGATGCCGCTATATCTTGTAGCCCTCACGCTGCTGGCCGCCGCCGCCCTTTTCTATATCTATTTTATACCGAAACAAGGCCGTGAGGCGAACGAGTAGTCTTATGGATTGTTGCAACGACGGCTATAGGCGTGATGCCCGATGCCTTTCATTTTGTCGCAGTCGCAGTCATCCTTGCCATTTTTGTTTTTGGTAGGCTCTGCCAGATTATATATAGCGACATATCATAGGTCGTGGACAAGGCGTACGGCACGGCCGTAGTTGCGATTGCCGTTGCCTTTTATGTCGAGTGAGTAGTCTAAGATATAGACGTAGTAAGCAAAACGATTGTCGATGTGGGTGCTCGTCCAGTAGTCGCATAGCACTTTGCCGTTATCTACCTCGTTGGCGTAGCGGCAGTAGGTCTTAGGGAGGAAGATGGCGCCGTAGTGCTCCATTTGCTGCCATTCGCTGTTGTTGTAGATGTTTTGTTTGTAGGTGGCAGTGCCGAGGTTGATGCTTTTCAACGGTGTCAGCGTGGCGGGGTGTATGTAGTTGTCGGGTAGTAGTATCACTCCTTCAATATCGCACACTATGGCCTTTGCAAAACGAGCGTTGCGTTCATCGCAAACAGTGTTGGTCTGTCTTTTATAGAAGAGGTAGTGCCACTCGTCGCGTGTCAGGGTGCGCCATTCGCCGGGGCGTCCGCCGCCGTTTTCGATAGAGTTATATACGCCCCAGTCGGCGTTGGCGTACTTGCCTGTAAGGTCGTTGTTCATGTCGTTGCCGGGGGAGTAGTTTTCTGCTATAGTGTCGGTACTTGAGGGTTTGAAGGCTTTGGCGCCGCTGTTCCATCCGCTCGTGCCCCAGCCGAAGAGGTCTATCCATCCGTCGTAGTCGTCAGCAATATTGTTGTTGCTGTTGCGTAGCGTGGAGTATTGCTCCTCGGCAAAACGCCATGTGTGGCTATATGGATTATACTGCAGATTGCCTTGAGAGAACTGCACCGTTCGTCTTTCGCTCACGCTAAATTCGCCAGCTTTGGCACCTGTTATTCTTGCAGCATTCAAATGCGAAGGAGTGGTATTGCTTTGGATGTTTTTTGCTGGCTGTTCTGCGGCTGTGGCGTTGGCTGTAGAGGGATGATTGGAGGCGGTGGAAGTTTTGGCTTGGTTGCCGTAGGGCGATGCAGCGGCTATGGCAGACGACGTGATTTCTGTCTCGTTATTGTTGCACACGGCTGTTGCCGTAAGGGCTGGGACGGCTAATGATACCAGTTGCTGTATGCTGTTGGTCAGGTATGTCCCATCAGCATTGATGTCACTTTCATAGCATAGGAAAAAGGCTGTCTCGGCGCTATTTTCTCGCAGTGTCCGCATTAGTAACGGTGAACCAATGATGGTGGTGAAAGCACCTTTGCTGTCGGTAGAGACATACTGCTCATTGCTGTAAATGATGCTACCGTCGGTGGCACCTTGTCTCACGCTGATGCGTATTGCTACGTTTCTGTTTGTTATAGGAAGTCCCTGATGGTCGTAGATGACGGCATGGAATGTGATGCCTTGCTGCTGGGCTGATGCTGCACATGAAAGGCAGATGCATAATGCTACGAACAAGATACATGTGATGATTGGATGCTTGGGGCTCTGGTCTGCTTTGTGGTATGGCATGGAGAAACGGAATGGTTGCACAATTACATAAATGATTTATACTTATAACTAAACGCGTGCAAAGGTACTCTTTTTTTTATTCACAATAAGCCTTTTTTCTGTCTGTTTTGAAAAATGTGGCATCGTGTTTGAAAAAAAGTGTATTTTTGCCTATCATTAACTACCATTAGACCACTTATTAACCACCATTAGACCACCATTTACTCATGAAACCGACATTAAATCCTGATACCCTGCCTTTCTTCGCTGAGCTGGAGCGCAACAATAACCGCGAATGGTTTATGGCCAACAAGCATCGGTGGGAGGCTATAAAGACTGATTTTGAACGTTTCACCGAGGTAGTGATAGAGCGCATGTCGGCACTCGACCCATCCATAGGTCATCCGCAGGCTAAGCACTGCATGTATCGCATCTATCGCGACCTCCGTTTTTCGCCAGACAAGCGTCCCTACAAGTGCCATATCTCTTTCTTTCTGGCAACGGGCGGCGTGAAGCGCAACAGTATGCCGGGCTACTATATGCAGTTAGGGCAGGAGGACTACGGGCTGCAGGGCAATATCACCCTTGGCGGCGGCATCTTCATGACGTCGCCAGAGGCTCTCGCCGCTATCCGTCAGGAGATTTTCTATAACATCGACGAGTTCAAGGCCATCATGGCGGAGCCTTCATACAAGAAATACTTCGGCTCGGAGTTCTTCACCGTGCAGAAACTGTCGCGTGTGCCCAAAGGGTTCCCTGCCGACTGGCCTGATGGCGACCTGCTGAAGTACAAGGACTACTGCACTATGGGGCAGATAGCTGCCGAGCATGCTGCCGCCCCCGACCTCTTGGAGCGTGTGGTGGATGTCTTTGCCGCCAGCGTGCCGCTCAATAAGTTCATCCAAAAAGCGATGTATGAGATGATTTAGTGGGTGGTGAAACGCGAATAGTGAGTTGTGAATAGTGAATGGTGAATTGAGAAATGACAAATGGAATATGGTATCCGCCAAAAATTACTTGTCCAGAACTGGCAGAAGCTATAGTTGATTTTAGTATTTCTCAGCCTTGTAAAGATTGTATATAAAGTTACTATAAATGACTTCTAAAAATAACTCCAGAGGAGTTGCATATTAATAGAAAGTATTTGATTTTCAGCTTTTCAACCCCGTAGGGGTTGCATATAAAAACCGATTTATAGAAGTTACCTGTATATGAGATATTTTCACATAACATCATAAATATAATAACCATGAAAACAATGAAGCACTTTTTAATGACATTATTTGCCGTTGGTATGGTGTCGCTTGTCTCTTGTGGAGAGAAAGACAACGGCGAAAACTCTGCAAATGGTGGCAATGGCGGAAACAATAACGGCGGCGGCAGTGAGAGGGTTGAAATCCGTGATGGTGTTTTGCCAGGCGTGTTCTCTGTATCCGAAACTAAGAAGGTACGTTTCTCTATGGGCAACCTTCAGTTCTCCACCGATGGCAGCCATGACTGTGCTGATGGCAATTCGCAGCAGGGCACATGGCGTTTTGCCGCCCGTCAGTACGATTTCATTGGCGAGGATAACCAGTATATATCAGATTCCTATTCCGGATATATCGACCTCTTCGGCTGGGCTACTTCGGGCTATCATGATGCCTCTGACAACGTCAACCTCTATTATATGCCTTATAGTACGTCGGTAGAGTATGATGAGATAAACAATAGTTACGGATATGGTCCGTGGTATTCGGACGATAGTCGCAACAATCTCACCGGCAATTTTAAGAACTATGATTGGGGGGTATTCAATGCTATCTCCAATGGTGGCAACGCTCCAAACAAGTGGCGCACGCTCACACAGGACGAGTGGTTCTATCTGCTCAACCGTCGCGCCCCGGCATACTCTGCGTCTATGGACAGTGCTATGTTCTGCATGGCTACAGTATGCAATGTCAAAGGTATGATAATATTTCCCGACAACTACGTACATCCCGCCGACCTTTCCGACCTTTTTGACATCAACCAGTACGATGGTCAGTATTACCGCAACGAAATTGACAGTGAGACATGGAATACCATAGAGAAGGCAGGTGCGGTCTTCCTCCCTGCGGCAGGAATGCGCACTATGAACGATTTGAATTATACAGGTCTTGCAGGCTACTATTGGTCAACCGACAGCTACAGCCAGCATGGGGCTACTGCTCTCCGTTTCTATGATGGCTATACCAACACTAACGGCTATGTCTCCAACCGTTGCGTAGGATATTCCGTCCGCCTCGTGCAGGATATTTGATATTTGGGATATAAAAAAGGCGTGCACAAATGATGTGACCCCGAAAAGTTGGACATTAAATTAAACATTAATTATTCAACTCTCTATAGTAGTGAGCTCGGTATTGTGCCGGGCTCATTCCTTTTAACCTCAATTTTAGTCTTTTATTGTTATACCAATCAATATATTT
>JAFSPS010000026.1 GCA_017451385.1 Bacteroidales bacterium | reverse complement strand
TTATCAAAAGTTGCTAAACGACAAACTCAGCACCAATCTTGGCTACATCTATGAAAATATGATAGCACAGGTGCTTGCTGCATCTGGCAACAAATTGTTTTATTACACATGGTCCAGAGATGCCACCCACAACTATGAAATAGACTTTTTGTTGTCGAAAGGCTCCAAACTATACCCCATTGAGGTGAAATCTTCGGGATACAGCACTCACAAGTCTCTTGATGCCTTTTGCGAGAAATATTCTTCACGAGTTGGAGAAAGGTATCTTATCTATACCAAGGATTTCCGGAAGGACGGGTCAACGACACTGTTGCCTGTGTTTATGACAATGTTCCTGATGGAATGAGTGCGTTCCGTGAGTTTTTTAGATGATGCTGGAGATTGGGAAACGAAGGAAACACAATGTCTTTATTGATGAGTTTCTGGATGATGGAGAGTTGCCGTTACAAGCAGTTTTGGGTTGGTGGCAACCCGATAGTGTCAGCTCCAAGGGCAACAAGGAAGACTTCGAGATTGACATGGTGGCAGAAACGCTTGACGGCAATGTCGAAGTGTATGAGGTGAAGCGAAATTTGCAGAAGTACTCGACTGCCCGTCTTGATGAAAAAGTCGCCGAAATGCAGCGACCTATATTCCGTGGCAAAGAAGTCGCAAGGCGTTGCTTACCCATGGATTATGTAGGGTGCGCTTTTAGAACTCAAGAAATAGTATTATTGTATTGATTTATTGCTTTTTGATGACTTCAAGATTTATTAAATTCATAATAAGTTTTTGTCAATTCGAGAAAAGTTTGTACTTTTGCAAATCATATCCCCCTTGGGTGGAAAATACCAAGGCCCGCCCACCAAAGGTGGGCTTATTTTTTTGTACTATGGAAAAGCAACGAGTTATTGTCTATGTGGATGGCTTTAATTTCTACTATGGTCTTCGAAGCAGAAGACAATGGAAGAGGTATTATTGGATTGATATTGTGAAGCTGTTTACCCAGTTTTTGAAGCCAAATCAAGAGTTGGTTTGTGTCAGGTATTTCTCGGCACGTCCGACCAATATTGACAAGAGCAGAAATCAGAACGCTTTTTTCAAGCGAATGCCGAAAATCCTGAGTTTAAGCTTATCTTGGGCAAATACCTTCGCAAGGAAATCACATGCTTTAAGTGTGGAAACATTATCCACACCTTTGAGGAAAAGGAATCGGATGTTCGCATTGCAACACAGATAGTCAATGATGCGAACCGTGGTAACTGCGATGTTGCAATCATTGTATCTGCCGACAGCGATATGCTTCCCGCCGTGGAACTTGCCGTAGAATCTGGAATAAAGGTATTCGTTTATTTCCCTCCATTCCAGCATTCCAACGCCTTGGCGAATGCGACAAATAGCACGCCACTTTATTTACAGCGTTATGAGAGCCGTTTCCGTGCAAGCGTTATGCCGGATGTTGTGCACTTGAAGTCTGCCAATTATGATTTGTCTATCCCTGCAAAATGGAAGCAGTATCAGTAAGTGAAGTAATACAATTCACCTCATTGAATTTCATATTTATTATTTGATTGTTCTGTCTTTGTCGATATGTAAATGAGACTTCGCCAATCAGTTTTTTTGCACTCTATGGCAGGCTGTCGGACACTGATGTCTTGTAGTAGTGCTTGCGGATGCTCCATTCGTAGATGAGCCACACAATGAAGAAACCGTTGGTGGCTACCTCGTATATCCAGTTCCACGGGGTGGGAAAGGTGAGGAAGAGTTTGATGATGCAGAGGAGCAGGTCGATGGAGAAGAGGATGTCCCACACGCGTTCGCGGCTGTAGAAGTCGAGGTGCGTGTCTATCCCGCTGCGTAGTGTTACCTGTTGGGTGCTGCTAAGGAAAGGCACAACGCTCTGGATGGTGATGCTGTAAACGCCGGCGGGCATCTCTATGCGCACCGATTGTGTGTTCATCACCCCTATGAGCTGGCCGTTGACATAAATGCGGTGCGGCATACGGCTCATCATGGCTCCGAGGCGTGAGGTGATAATGAGGCGTGGCATCGCAGTGTCTCTTTTATATAATAGGGTAGTCGGATGCTGGTTAACCAGTGGTCGAAAGCCGGTAGAACGTTATTTGAGCAGCTGGGCCGTGTGCTGCTTGGTGTTCACTTTGCCGATGGCGTCAATGATGAAGCCTTGCTCGTCGATGACGTAGGTAGTGCGCAACGTGCCCATGCTCTCTTTGCCGTAGTTCTTCTTCAATCCCCACGCCTCGTAGGCTTTGAGGATGGTGAGGTCGGTATCGGCGATGAGGTGGAATGGCAGCTCGTATTTGGCTATGAAGCGTTGGTGCGATGCTGCGGTGTCGCGGCTCACGCCCAGCACCTCGTAGCCCAAGGCGAGGAAGCGCTGGTAGTTGTCGCGCAGGTCGCAGGCCTCGGCGGTGCATCCCGGCGTGCTGTCCTTTGGGTAGAAGTAGAGCACCAGCTTTTTGCCAGCGAAATCGTTTAACGTCACAGGGTTGCCATTCTCGTCTGTCCCCTCGAAGTAGGGTGCTTTTGTACCTATCTGTAGCATGATGGATGTATGTTTTACAGTTTGCTATCTGAAAAATTCAATATATATGCGCAATGGCAAAAATACATTTTTTAAGTCATATAATAAGGCAATAATTAATTGCGGAGAATATGTGGATTTAGCAACCAAGTGCATCAACTATATCACATCGATGTGACTAAGATAAGTGACTAAGTTAAAGTTCTAATGTATTTCTGATTTCGACTATTGGGTTTGTCTGGTATGGTCATCATCAGAACGCCACTATCAATAAGCGGGTCAATGTATTTGTGTTTCACGTTATAGCGATGTTTGAGGCCGATATGCTCCATTATCTCTGTCATACTGCGGGGGATTGAGCAGAAAGATATAATGTCATTAACTGTTTCAGTTAACTTGGTCGCTGACTTAGTCATTTTTTCTTTCTTTGTGACTAAGTTAAGTGATAAGGATGGCCTTATGGTAACTTCGAATGCTGTTATCTTGTCCACGGTAAAGACAGGCTCAGGATTACCATTTTCTTTCAAAAGTTTTTTTACTCGCTGAATACCACGATTAAACATATTGACATATTTCAATCCTCGCATAGCTTCTGCCACGATTGGATTGCGATAATCATTCACAGTCGGGAAGTTCTCTGGGCGTGCTTCACCATATAGTCCTCCGGCATTCAGTATTTCAATGCGGTCGTCATATTGATATAACCGAATGGGCATATTAGATTGGTAATCACGATGCATACATGCATTCATCAGAAGTTCCCTCAATGCCAAATCTGGATAGTTTAGGAGAGTCTTTTCGCGTAGCATGCTTATAGAGACGGGACGAGCCGTCACCACCGCGTTTCGCACAAAATCCTCCAGTTGAGGAAGCATTTTGCAAAGACTGCCTTTTATCTGTCGTTCATTGACTATATCACTTCCACGGTCCTTTCCGGCAAAGTGGACATATTGCACGTAGCATCCATGCAGAAAATATTGAGGATCATTGCCAAAAAGAATGATGGCAGCATTAGTTGGGCAATCATGTTCTATGTCGAATAGATGGATGGAGGATAATTGTTCTTTGATATCACGGTTGTCGCTGGCTAACACATCAGCGTCAATGACTTGAGGCAAATATTTGGCTCTTATATAGTCCACATCAATATTATCTATTGTCGCTCCAAAGCAAGGAGTAGCATCGAAGCTGGCCATGTAAGAAGTCCTTCTTTCGAATAAAATACGTTCTTCAGCTTCCGTAGCAATGTCACGGCGAGGGCCTATACGGATAAACGTCCTACCCCGATAGCGAACTGGGGGAACAAGCGAGGGCGATACCTCCGCAACCAGCAAATCTCCATCATCGAACTCAAAGCGTTCTACCGACATGACGGGCAACGGCAGTATGTTGCCATCAGAACGAATGGCAGCAATTTTTTTTAATAATGCGTCGTCAACTTTCAATCCGGATAAGGTGCCATTATCGTACGCTCCGAGTATCAAGTACCCCTTATTACGTGAATTGGGTAAATCATTAGAGAAGGCACAAATAGCCTCTTGGAATTTGTCCATATCACCAGTAGAGGTGGTGCGTTCTACTCTATATGTTTCTGTACTGTGCAGTAGTTCCAGCACTTTTTCTTTTGTTATCATGCTATTCGTCTTGACTATTTATTAAACTCTTGATGATGGCATCTATTATGTCTATTGATTTGCGAATATATCTATCGATTTACGATGTAAAAATCCTTATTTGGTGGCAAAAATACTTCTTTTTCATCAGATATAGAAATAATCGCCGAATTTTTTCGGCGATTAGTATGCCTTTTCGCCGATTACTTTCGTGGGTGGGTAGTTTCTGAAGGCCGTTACGGCGTGAGGCTAAGGGGAAGGTGTGATATGATATGGTGTAAATAGTCGGCTTTTTGTGACGCTATCCTTTTACGGCAGATTGAGCAGGTGAATAGAAAACGGGGGGGGGCGGGAAATTCAACAAATTCCCGCCCCCCGTTTTCTAAAAGTTTAATCTTGTGTTGCTGATGATTAGTAGTTCTCGGCGCGTACTTGGAAGTATGCTTGTGCGTGGTTGCAGACGGGGCACTCTTCGGGGGCGCGTTTGCCTACCACAATGTGGCCGCAGTTGCTGCACTGCCAGATGACGTCGCCGTCTTTGGAGAATACGCGTTCTTTCTTGATGTTGTCCATCAGCTTGCGGTAGCGCTCCTCGTGCTCTTTCTCTATGCGGCCTACGCCTTCCATCTTGTCGGCTATTTCGTCGAAGCCCTCTTCGCGAGCCTCGCGAGCCATGCGGGCGTACATGTCGGTCCACTCGAAGTTCTCGCCGTTGGCGGCATCTTCGAGGTTCTCTACCGTCGTGGGTACTTTGCCGCCATGCAGGTATTTGAACCACAGCTCGGCATGTTCTTTCTCGTTGGCTGCGGTTTCTTCAAATATCTTGCTTATCTGCACAAAGCCGTCTTTCTTGGCTTTGGAGGCATAGTAAGTGTACTTGTTGCGTGCCATGGACTCACCGGCGAAGGCCTCTTGCAGGTTCTTTTCGGTGCGCGTTCCTTTGAGGTTGTACTCTTTCATATTTCTGTTTTTTTATGGTTAATGTTTTCGGTATTCAGATGATGCGATTATCGCTATTCTACGCCTTGTAATCATTCAGCGTATTCGCCGAGGATGGAGGGGATTTGAGCTTCCGTTACCTTTGGGTAGAGCTTGTCGCCAATCATCACTACGGGGGCCATGGCGCAGGAGCCTACGCAGCGCAGCGTGCTGAGCGAGAAGCGTCCGTCGGGCGTGCATTTGCCTATCTCCACTCCCAGTTCGCGTTTGAAGGCTTCGAGCAGCTTGTCGCCGCCCTTAGCCATGCAGGCTGAGCCGAGGCATACGTCGATGGGGTGCTTGCCTTTGGGCTGCATGCTGAAAAAGGAGTAGAACGAGACGATGCCATATATCTTGGCCACGGGCATCTGCATCTCCCATGCTATGCGCTCCTGTACTTCGGCAGGCAGGTAGCCGAGGGCACTCTGCACTTCGCGCAGTATGTTGATGATTTCCTCAGGCTTGTTGTCGTGGGCTGCGCAGATGTCTTTTATTTTCTGTATCTTCTCTTCGGATAGTTTTATTACTGACATATTTCTTTGTAATCTGTGAACGGTGAAGTGAGCTTTGTGCAATCTCGTCTCACGGTTCTTGGTTGTTTTTCTTGATGTTGGGCGATAATGGTTATATGATGCAAAATCATGTGGGTATCTGAATCATAAATAACGCCATTATATTTCTATCACTGCCGCTTTCTCTGATTTGTCGAAATATTCGGTGTGAAGCAGTTCGTGTGCTTTGTGGCCGCATGGTTCGCCGAGGTACTCGTCATATAGCTGTTTGATGGCTGGGTTTTCGTGCGATTTGCGTATGGCCTTGCCCGTATCTTCGCGGTAGATGGCCTCTTGGCGTTTGCGGATGATGTCGCTGTCGCCGTGGTGGAAGGGCTGTCCCGCGCCGCCCACGCATCCGCCAGGGCATGCCATGACCTCTATGGCGTGGAACTCCACCTCGCCGCTGCGCACCTTGTCCAGCAGGCGGCGTGCGTTGCCCAGGCCGTGGGCTATGCCGATATGTATCGGGGTGCCGTCGAAATCGACTGTGGCTTCGCGTATGCCCTCCAGTCCGCGCAGCTGCGTGAACTCCACGCGGTCCAGCGTCTTTTTGGTATATAGCTCGTAGGCTGTGCGCACGGCGGCTTCGATGACGCCGCCGGTGGAGCCAAAGATGACGCCGGCGCCTGACGACTCGCCCAACGGCTGGTCAAACTCCTCTTCGGGCAGCTCGTTGAGGTTGAGTCCGTATTGTTTGATGAGGCGTGCCAAGCCGCGTGTGCTGATGCAGTAGTCCACATCGGGATTGCCGTCCACCTTAAATTCGTCGCGGCCACATTCGTATTTCTTTGCCACGCAGGGCATGATGGAGACGCAGACGATGTTTTCGCGTTTCAGTCCCATCTTTTCAGCCCAATAGCTTTTGGCTATGGAGCCGAACATCTGTTGTGGCGATTTGGCAGTGGAAGGCACATCGAGCATGTCGGGGAAATAGTATTCGAAGAAGTTGACCCATCCGGGGCAGCAGCTGGTGAGGATGGGGAGGCGCACGGAGGTGTCGCCGGCCTTATGGCGGCGCAGGCGTTCGAGCAGTTCGGTGCCTTCCTCCATGATGGTGAGGTCGGCGGCGAAGTCGGTGTCAAAGACATAGTCGAAGCCCAGACGGCGCAGTGCTGCCACCATCTTGCCTGTCACGAGTTCGCCGGGTTGCATGCCGAACTCCTCGCCGAGGGCTACGCGCACAGCGGGGGCCGTCTGCACGATGACGGTCTTTTTGGGGTTGCTGATGGCTGCCATGGCGGGGCGCGTATGGCTGAGGGTGCTCAGTGCTCCTACGGGGCATGCCATGATGCACTGTCCGCAGAAGACGCAGGGCGAATCGACGAGGTCCTGCTCGAAGGCGGGAGCCACGACGGCATTGAAGCCTTTGCCTATGGCGTTGAGAGCTCCGACGGTCTGATAGTCGTTGCAGACCGTCTCGCAGCGGCGGCACATGATGCACTTGTCCATGTCGCGCACTATGGCTGGCGACACGTCGCGGCGGTGTTTGGAGTGCTCGCCTTGGAACTGCAGCTGGCGTATGCCCATGTCGTGGGAGAGTTTCTGCAGCTCGCAGTCGCCGCTCTTGGTGCATGTGAGGCAGTTGGCGGGGTGGTCGGAGAGCATGAGCTCTACCACGGTGCGGCGTGCGTTGACGGCGCGCAGGCTGTTGGTGACGACTTCCATGCCCTCTTTGCACTCTGTGGCGCAGGCTGCCATGAGGCGTTTATGGCCTTTGATTTCTACCACGCAGACGCGGCATCCGGCAGGCTTGTTCTTGAGTTTTATGCCGTCGAGTTCGTAGTAGCATAGTGTGGGGATATGAACGCCTATCATGCGGGCGGCTTCCAGCACGGTGGTGCCTTCTTCTACGCGCACGGGCTTGTTATTTATCAGTAGGTTTATCATATTCGTTGTTTTCTGTTTGTCAGTGATTAGAGGACGGTTGCCATTAGTCTATTTGGATGGGATGATAATGGTAAAACCGCTATTGCACGAATATTGCGCCGAACTTGCAGTTGCTCTTGCAGGTGCCGCATTTGACGCATTTCTCGGTGTCAATGAGCATCGACGCCAGTTTGTGGCCTGGTGCAATATAGTCGGTGCGCGAGATGGCTTCGGCGGGGCAGTTTCTGGCGCAGAGGCCGCAGCCTATGCAGGTGTCGCGGTTGATGGCGAAGGTGACCATCGTCTTGCACTGTCCGGCGTCGCAGCGTTTGGCGTTGACGTGCTCCACATATTCGTCCCAGAAGGTGTCTATGGTGGTGAGGAGCAGGTTGGGGGCCGTGCGGCCGAGGGCGCAGAGCGAGGTGTCCTGCATGACCTGTGCGAGGTTGCGCATCTCTTGCAGGTCGTCGAGGGTGCCGTTGCCGTCGGTGATTTTCGTCACTACTTCGCTCAGGCGTTTGGTGCCGATACGGCAGGGGGTGCATTTGCCGCAGCTTTCTTCGGCGGCGAAGAGTATGTTGTTTTTCACAAGGGTGGGTATGCACGAGTTCTCGTTGAGCACCTGCAGGCTGCCAGAGGCGAGCACAGCACCGATGCTGTCGAGCATCTCATAGTCGAGGGGCTTGTCGAGGTCGGCCTCGGTGAGCACGCCGCCGGTGGCACCGCCTATCACGGCAGCTTTGAATTTGCCGTTCTTCATACCTTTGCCTATGGTGAAGATGATGTGGCGCAGCGTGGTGCCGAAGGGCACTTCGATGAGTCCCTCTTTCTTGACTTGGCCAGAGAGGGAGAGCACCTTGGTGCCTTTGGAGGTCTCGGTGCCTATGGATTGGAACCACTCAACGCCGTAGTAGAAGATGAGCGGCACGGTGGCGAAGGTCTCTATGTTGTTGATAAGCGTGGGCTTGCTGAAGAGTCCGCGAACAGCGGGGAAAGGCTGTTTGATTTGCGGCTCGCAGCGGTCGCCTTGCAGGAAGCGTATGAGGGCTGTCTCTTCGCCGCATACGAAGGAACCCATGCCGAAGCGCAGCTCGACCTCAAACTCTATGCCGCGTCCCATGATGTCGCGTCCGAGAAAACCGTGCTGGCGAGCCTCTTCGATGGCCTTGCGCATACGAGGGACCGACTCGGCACTCTCCGAGCGGTAGAAGATTATGCCGCGTGTGGCACCTACGGCGTAGGCGGCTATCAGCATGCCTTCGAGTACGGCATGAGCGACGTGCAATCCTTCGCCGGCGTTGCAGATGATGTATTTTTGGTCGGCATTGGTGTTGTAGCACACCTCCCATTTCTCGCCCGTGGAGAATCCGGCGCCGCCACGGCCGCGCAGGCCGCTCTGTTTCATCTGTTCAACAACGTCGGCAGGTGCCAAGTCGTCGATGACGCGGCGCAGGGCTGCATATTGTCCGTGGGCCATGAGGGCGTCTATCGACTCATCGACCTCAGGGTCGCGCAGCGTCAGGTGCAGCTGAAGGTCGTCGGTGAGAGTGGGTTGCGGTATGTCGTAAACAAAGGTTTCTTGTGACATAGTTGTTTGCTTTGTTCGTTGTTAAAGTCCTACGCTGTTGTTGTAGGGTTTGGATTAAAGAAGCAAAATTACAAAAAAAAGTTGAATCGGAGGAGTTCTTTCATAAAACGCCTTGTAAGAGACAGACTATTAGTATGATTCAGCTTATTTACGTCTGCTGTATGGACGGGGTGCAACGTTTATGACGAGCCGCTCTGTCTCATGGGGATGTGGCGTAGTCTTAATTCTGGCGGTGGCAGTAAAAACGGTGTTCTCAATCCTTGCATTGTGCGATGCTTTCCCTTGTCCTGCAATTTGTTGTTAGCACTTGGTCAGTAAGGTGTTTTGTCCTCCTTGTTGCGCCATGCGTCGAAAGGCTGTTGCGCTTGTTGGCGCATGATGTTGGTTGCTGGAATGGAGCGTTCGGATGGTTGCAGCGGTATCTGCTGATAGATGAAATGGTCGTCGAAGTCGATGTCGGCGGCATCCTGCTGCGTGCCGCCATAGTAGATGTGGCGCAGTCCTGCCCAGTAGATGGCGCTGAGGCACATGGGGCAGGGTTCGCAGGAGGCGTATATGTCGCAGTCCGTTAGTTTGAAGGTTTGCAGCTTCTGGCAGGCGTTGCGAATGGCGACAACTTCGGCATGTGCCGTAGGGTCGTAGGATGGCGTTACGCGGTTGACACCTGTCGCCACAATCTCTCCATTGCGCACAATGACCGCGCCGAAGGGTCCGCCACCGTTTGTCACGTTCTCTGTTGCCAGACGTATGGCCTCTGCCATGAATGTCTCATGTTCGTTCATTTCCATGTCGTTATAGTGATTTGTTGCGTTTTTTTTCAATATAAGTGACTGAAACAAAGATGTTTCAGATTTGTTTTGCTGTCCGGAGGCTTACTTGTCGTGCAAAGGTACGATTTTATTCATTATCTTTGCATCCCCATTTGCTACCGTAACTCATTATGCGATTGCTCCGTCATATACTGTTCCTTGTCAACCTCATCGTTGCTGTGCTGTTGCTCCTTTCCACCATGGCAGATGCGGTGTCGCCCAGTCGGTTCGTCATACTCTCGCTGCTGAGCTATGCTTTCCTGCCGTTGCTGATAGTCAATGTTGTTTTTGCATTGTTATGGATTTTTTTCAAGCGTTGGCAGTGCCTGCTCTCCATAGTGGTCATTGCGTTGCGATTCAGCACCGTGCTGCTCTGCTTTCAGATTGGCGGCACCAGCGAGGCTAAGGTGGGTGATGGTGACGAGACGCTGAAGGTGATGACGTTCAATGTTCATGGATTCGGTGGACGCGACGGCACGCTGAAAGCGCGCGAGGGTGCTGTAGCCTTTATTGACATCTTGCGTCAGCAGCAACCCGACGTCATCTGTGTCCAAGAGTATAGTAGCGTGAAGCATATCAATCTTGCTGACACCATCAAGGCTTTGGGCTATCGCTACCGTTACAGTGCGAGAAAACCAATAGGGAGCGAGGTGCTTTTCTCGCGCTATCCTATTGTTGGCTCCTCCACGCTGGACTCTCATAACAAATACTATGCCGACATCAAAGTACACGGCAGAACGGTACGTGTCACTGGTGTGCATCTGGCTTCCTATCGTCTCAACGACAAGGACCTCAGCACCGTGGAGCGCGTGGTGCGTGGCAAAGCCGACAACGAGGCGTTGAACATAGTCCAGAAATTGCGCTCCACCGTGATAACTCACGAAGGCGAGTGGAACGAGTCGATAAAGCCAATGCTGTCGTCCTATGAGGGACCTATGATTATGATGGGCGATTTCAACGACATCCCTACCTCCTATCTGCATAGTCAGGTCAGCAAGTTTCTTGTAGATACGTTCACCGAGCACGGACGCGGACTCGGCACCACCTATCATGGTGATTTCCCCGTCTATCGTATCGACTACATCTTTCATTCGCGCGACCTGAAAGCCCTTTCCTATCAGCGCATAAAGACTGATATATCAGACCACTATCCTGTCGTGGCTGTCTTTTCGCTCAACTGACATTGAGAGTTCTGCGTAAGGGTCTGGTTCAATTTTTTTTTCATGTAGTGTTTCGGCTATAGAAAATAAAAACGTACCTTTGCCACGGTTTATCAGGATGGTATATGAACGGACAAAAGGCTGACAAAATGAACGTTGCTTCTTCCCCTAAGACATTCTTGTGGGGTAGCGATTATCCGTTCTACCAGATGATTTAGAATCCTTTTTGTTTTCTATCATTCTTGCAGGCTTGCCTTTCTAACGAGGCACAGCCGCAGTGGGTGTGTATGTGCGTGACTTGTTGCCATGCAGCACCATTCTTGGATGTCAATCATAAAAACAAACAACATGAATAAAAGACAGAAAAAAACAGTCGCCAATGTGGTGATAATTGCATTGATAGTGATTGGTGTGGTATGGATTGCCAGTGTGTTTGTGCACGTGGGTGGCGAATATACCAACAATGCGCAGGTGGAACAGGACATCGTGGATGTAAACTCTCGCGTGCAGGGTTTTGTGGAGCGTGTCTATGTCGATGAATACTGCCAAGTGTCCGAGGGTGACACGCTGCTGACCATCGACGACAGCGAGTATGTCCTGCACCTTGCACAGGCTGAGGCTACGCTTGCCAACGTGCGTGCCGGCAAGGTGTCGGCGGAGAAGGGCATACGGGTGGCTCAAAATCAGACCTTTGTCATCGAATCGAATATCGACGAGATGGAGGTATTGCTCAGCAATGCCGAGCAGGACTATCAGCGATTCAAGACTTTGTATGAGCAGGAGGCCGTCACCAAGCAGCAGTATGAGGCGGCGGCTACTCATTATGCGTCGCTCAAAGCCAAGGCGGAGACGCTGCGCCGTCAGCGTGCGGGGTCTGGTATTGTCCGCGAGCAGACGCAGCAGCGCATAGAGCAGCAGCAGGCTGAGATAGAGGTGGCAGAGGCCGCCGTGCGCCTGGCACGCCTCAACCTGTCCTACTGCACCGTTGTCGCTCCATGCAGCGGACATACGGCACGCCGGATGGTGCAGGAGGGCGAGTTGGTGCAGCCTGGCATGCGCCTCTTCTCCATAGTGAGCGACAAGGGCTGCTGGGTTATGGCCAACTTCCGCGAGACGCAGCGCGGCGGCATAGCCGTGGGCAGTGCCGTAGAGATGACCGTAGATGCCTTCCCTAAAACTACGTTTCACGGCGTTGTGGTGAGCATCTCGTCGGCAACGGGTGCTCAGTATTCGCCTATGGCGCCGGACAACTCTACGGGCAGCTTCGTGAAGGTGGAGCAGCGCATACCCGTCAAGATAGCTTTCACTGACGACAATGATGCCGAGGTGCTGCGTCAGCTTTCAGCCGGACTCAACGTGGAATGTACGGTAAAGCGATAGGCGATGGCAGAGTGGAATAATCAGGAACCTGTGAGGTTGCAGAATTTCAAGGAGTGGGTGCCCGACTGGCTCCGCATAGTGCTGTATCTTGTATTCCTTGTGGCCTTTCAGTTTTCCAATGGCTTCTATTTCACCACTATGGCGCAGCTGGTGGGTGAACGCAATCTCACCATGAGCGACACGCACATGTTCGGGCAGACAGTGCTCACGGGGCTTTGTTTCTATTTCCCGCTGGCTTTCAGGCTCAAGTTCCGTTTCACCAATATGCAGTCGCTCATTATGGCGGCAACGGGGCAGATGATAGTCAATCTGCTTTTTCCTCATGTGCATGGCTATGCCGTGATGTTGCTGCTGTGCTATGTGGGCGGTTTTCTGCGTCTCTATGGCACCTTCGAGTGCTTCTCCAACCTGTTGCCCAAGATTACGCCAACCTACAACTATGCGGTGTTTCTCTCCTTCGTGTTCTTCATCGTCATAGGGTGTGTGGGCGTCTTCGACTGGCTCACGATGCGCATAATCTACTATTTCGACTGGCAGCACATACATTTGCTGGCAGTGGCCTTGTGCGCTATGGTTATAGCCCTTGTGCTGATGTTTATGCGTCCGTTCCGTCCAATGCCCAAGATGCCGCTGTATGGCATCGACCTGCTGGGGATGCTGCTGTGGACTATCTTCATCCTGTCTGCAATCTTTATTTTCAGCTATGGCCATGAGTACGAGTGGTTCCACGACCGTCGCATACGCCTTGCGGCAGGCTTCATGTGCCTCGCCTTGGCCACCTGCTTCCTGCGCATGAACCATATTCGTCACTCTTTTATTGAATACGGGGCGTTTCGCTGTCCCAACCTCTTCAATATGCTGGTGCTGTTTCTCGGTGCCGACCTGATGCTCTCGACGCAGAACGTACTGCAGACGGTGTTCACCTCGTCGGTGCTTGGCTGCGACCAGATGGCGGCATCGGTGCTGAAATGGCCTGAGTTTATCGGTGCGGCGGGTGCAGTCCTCTTCTGCTGGCAGATGCGCACGCGTTTCGCATGGAGCCTAAAGCGCCTCACGTTGTGTGCTTTTGTTGCCATGCTGGCATACGAGGTTGCGATGATGCAGGTGATGAGCGGCACGGTTGGTCTTGGTCATCTGTGGCTGCCGCAGTTCTTCTTGGGTTTTGGCCATGTGAGCGTGTTTATCGCGCTGACGGTGTATGCTCAGGCCTATTGTAATTTCAAGTACTATTTTCAGGTACTCTGCCTGCTGGGCTTTGTTCGCATGGGTGTGGGCGATGTGGCAGGCGTTGCGTTGTGGGAGCACGCTCTCGACGCACAGATGTCTCTCCACCTTGCGGCAGGGAGCGGCACGGCGTTGCTTGACAGCCTGCGCAATCTCTACGCATGGGCCTCATTGCTGGGCGTAGGCATGGTGATGGTCATCTTGATAGGACATTTCGACAGTTTCCGCAACCCGTTGCCGCGTCTCCGCGGCGTTTACCATATTGTCAAACGCCGCCGCCTAATGGAGGAAGAGGCTCAGAAAGTGAGTTGATTTTCATTTTACATATAACAACAAATCATAACAAACAACCTATGCGATATATTTCTCTTTTGTCTATATTTTTGATGGTCTTTTCTCCTGTCGTCATTGGTCAGACGATAAGTCTTGAACGACTTTTCCAGATGGCGGACGAGAGCAACATACATTTGAAGGTGATGCAGATGGATGTCGAGGGGTCGCAGTATGACGAACGCACGGCGCGTAGCCAGCTCTTGTCCAGTGTCAATGTGGGGCTTAGTGGTAGCTATACTGGCGATGTGCTGCTGATGAGCCGTGGGTTCTCTACGGGTGGCAGCAGTGAGGTGATTGTCCCCGGCTTGGGCCCTCAGATGGTGTCCAATGGTGCGCAGCCTATGCCGCATTGGGGGCAGTCGTTCTCTGTGCAGGCGTCGCAGGTGGTCTTTGCCGGCGGCAGCATAAAGGCGGGTGTCCGTCTTGCCGAACTGGCTGGGCAGATGGCAGAGATAGGCATGGAGCAGAGCCGTCAGCAGGTGCGCTTTGTTTTGACAGGACATTATCTCGACCTCTGCCGCCTCTACAACCAGTCGGCGGTGGTGGAACAGAATATCGCCGTGACACAGCGTCTCATAAACAACATGAGGGCGCGTTGTGAGCAAGGCACGGTGCTGAAGAACGACATAACGCGCTACGAGTTGCAGCAGCAGCAACTCAGATTGTTGCTCACGCGCGTGCAGAGTGCCATACGGGTAACGAATCATCATATAGCCCGTATGCTGGATGCTCCGGACAGCATGACTTTTGTGCCAGATACTGCCGCCCTCGCCGCCGCGACGGCAACGGCTGTGTCGCTGACAGAATGGATGCGGCGTGCTACGACCAATAATAACGCCATGCGGCAGACGGCAGTGGCAACGAGCATGGCGGAGCAACAGCTGGTTGCGGCGCATGGCGAACTGCTGCCCTCGGCAGCAATAGTGGTGGGGGATAACCTCTTCGGCCCGTACACCAACGACCTGATACCTGTCAATTCGAATGTCAACATCTGGTTTGTGGAGCTGTGCGTCAAATATGACCTCAGCAGCTTGTGGAAGAAACGCCATGCCGAGAGCAAAGCCAAAGTGGGTTTGCGACAGGCGCAGATGCGACAGGTGCTGGCAGCTAAGGAGGTGGCCGACGAGGTGTATGAGAGCTACGACAATATGCTAACGGCGATGACCGATGTATCGACCTGCGACAAGCAGGTGCAGCTGGCGGCGGAGAATTATGATATCGTCTCTCGGCGTTATGGAAGCGACCTCGTGTTGCTGACTGATATGCTGGATGCCTCAAACATGAAACTATCGGCAGAGATAGCCCTTTCCGATGCACGTATCAACCTGCTGTATGCCTACTACAAGTTGAAATATATCGCTGGCGAGTTGTAGGTTTTGCGGTGGAAAGATGCGAATCGTCAAATTTGAAAAGAAACACCGTAAAATGTGTAAGCATGGCTTCGTAGGATTGTCGTAATTTTGCATCCGTAAAACAAAAACAAAAAAGAAATGAGAGATTTCTTACTCCTCGCTGGCTGACGTATGTGCTTGACGGAGAGACTGCCTCCATCATCCAGCACTTTGGCATCAACGTTATGGGCGTGGATGCCTCGTTGTCGGTAATGGAGGGTGCCAAAGCCGCTATAAAATCTCTTGAGACTTTCTTCTATGAAACGTTGGGCCTGAAGAGTCGCCTCTCGGACCTTGGCATTGACGATAAGAATTTCGCCGCAATGGCTCGTAAGGCCTGTGGGACGGAAGGCATCCTTCACGGTCTTACGGACTTGACGCCCTCCGACGTTGAGGCGATTTTCAGGATGTGCTTGTAAGCAGTCTGTAAAACATGTAATAGAAGTCTATTTATAGATACAGAGAAATTCTTCCTCAATAAAGGTAAACTCCATTTTCTCACGATGTGGTGTGATTTCAAGTTGCCATTTCTTGCAATCAATTTTCTGTAACCGCTCTATAGTCAGTAAAATAAAAAGTGTATCTTTGGTCATTCCAAAGATACACTTTTTATTTTGTTGAGAGAGCTGTTATTCGGCAGCCTCTTCGGTAGCTGCGGTGGCAGCAGCACGGGTGCTGTTGACCACTACGACCTCGCTGCTCTTGGGGTTTAGGATTTCATAGTTCTCAACGGCTATGTCCTGAACCTTGATGCGCTGTGCAATGTCAAGCTTGGTGATGTCGAGGAGCACCTCGCTGGGCATGTTGGCGGGCAGAGCTTTGACGTTGAGGCGTTTCTGCTTGTAAGCCAGTTTGCCGCCCTTCATCACTCCGACGCTGGTGCCGGTGGTGTGGACGGGAATGGACATTACGATGGGCTTGTCGTCGCTCAGCTCATAGAAGTCAGCATGATAGACGATGTCGGTTACGGGGTGGAACTGGATGTCCTTAAGCATGGCGCGACGTTTCTCGCCACCGAGCTCGATTTCTACGAAGCAAGGTGCGGGGTTGAACAATATGCGCTGGAAATCGACCTGATTGAGGGCGAACTGCACCTGCTCGGTCTTACCATACATGACGCAGGGGACTTTGTCCTCGCGGCGCAATGCTTTAGCATCTTTTTTCCCTACGTTCTCGCGAAGAGAACCGCTCATTGATACTATTCTCATTGTTTTTTTAATTTGAAAAGGTTATAAATATATGAGGTTTAATGGATTTGCGGATAGGTGTTTAAGATGTTAAGATGTTCGGATGTTAAGATATGTTTGATTGTAATCTGTTGGTTTGTCTATCCTTTCTTTCTTAGTATCTTATATATTTTAATCTCTTTATTTTTAGTCTCTCATTCTCTTGTTACATCTTGAAGGGCACACCTTTGCGGTGGATGGTGGTCTCGTAGAGGTTGTCGATGGACTCGTGTTTGACGATGCGGTTCAAGGCTTCGGCAAAGAGCCAGTCGCAGGAGAGGACGTGGATTTTGTCTGATGTGCGCTTCAGCGGGATGCTGTCGGTAACCACGAGTTCTTCGAGTTCGGAGGCTTCAACTTTCTCTATGGCCTGTCCCGAAAGCACGGGGTGTGTAATCATGGCACGCACACTCTTGGCGCCATTCTCCTTGATGATGCTTGCTGCCTTGCAGATGGTGGAGCCGGTGTCGATGATGTCGTCCAGCAGGATGACGTGTTTGCCAGCCACATCGCCAATGAGACGCATCTCGCCAATCTCGTTGGGTTTGTTGCGATGTTTGTAGCACATGACGAAACTGTTGCCCAGCGTCTTGGCGTACTGTCCGGCGCGACGGCTGCCGCCGAGGTCGGGCGAGGCAAAGATGACATCTTCGATGTTGAAGGTGTCGCGGATGTAGGGCATGAAGAGTGAGCTGCCGAAAAGATGGTCCACGGGGATGTCGAAATAGCCCTGTATCTGGTCGGCATGGAGGTCCATGGTCACTACGCGGTTGACGCCGGCAGCCGTAAGCATATTGGCAATCATCTTAGCGGCTATGGGCACATGGGGTTTGTCCTTGCGGTCCTGACGGGCGAAGCCGTAGTAGGGGATGACGGCGACCACCTTGTCCGCCGAGGCGCGACGGGCGGCGTCAATCATCATAAGAAGCTCGAAGAGGTTGTCGGTGGGCGGTATGGTGGATTGGATGCAGAATACGATGCCACCGCGGACACTCTCTTCAAAAGAAGGCTGAAATTCGCCATCGGCATACTGGAAGACGGACGATTTGCCGAGTTCTATGCCGTATTTTTCAGCGATGTTGGTTGCAAGGTCGCGCGTTGCACGTCCTGCAAAAATGAATACTTTATCGTTTATTTTTTCGCCCATGATTGTTGCGTTTTGAGTGTGCAAAATTAGTACTATTTTTTCTACTTACAAAATGGAACGAAAAAAAATTTTGCCGTTAAGGAAAAAGTGTGTACTTTTGCACCCGATTTCGAGAGGGAGAAGTCATGCCCAGGTGGCGGAATAGGTAGACGCGTCGGTCTCAAAAACCGATGGGGTAACACCCGTGCCGGTTCGACCCCGGCCCCGGGTACAAAAAGAGAGGGAGTTTAGCTCAGCTGGTTCAGAGCGCTTGCCTTACAAGCAAGAGGTCATTGGTTCGAGCCCAATAACTCCCACAAAAAGTCCGACAGCCATCATGAGAATGTGATGGCTGTCTCTTTTTCTGTGAGTTGCGAGCTGTGGGGGGGAGAACGGAATAATAAACGATTATGAGAAGAATCATATATCTTTTTGCGCTGGTTGGTGTGATGGCCTTTGCTGCGTGCAATAGAGGCAGCGTGGTGAGTGAGGACCAGATGGTGGATTTCCTTACCGAGGCTTATCTTATAGAGGGCTTTTATGCCATAGAGACGGGCAACCACAGCGAGACGGTGACGGACGAGGCTCGTGCCGCCTATGCCGACTTGCTGGAACGCCACGGGATGAGCAAGGCAGACTTCGAACGCAGCGTGGAGTACTATATGCACCATGCCGAGCGTTACGAGGCTATCCATCAGCGCGTGATAGAGCGTTTGGACGCTCAGGCTGCTATGCCAGACGATAAGTCGTCGTTGCCTCAATAGAGTACTGCTTTTGGTGGTCTGAGTAGTCTGATTAACCTGAATATTCTGAGTAGTCAGAGTAATCTGAGTATTCTGGTATAAATAGTTGTTTTCTATCGCTTCTGTTTCATCCAGCGGAAGAGGTCGCGGTAGCTAATCTTGTTGCCGTAGTAGAGGATGGCGGCTTTGTAGATGCGAGCGGCAATCCAAGTGCATAGAGGGAAGGTGGCGAGGAGGAGACTCATGGAGAGCGCAATCTGCCAGATGGGCACGCCGAAGGGGATGCGGAACATCATGGCGATGGGGGAGGTGAAGGGTATGATGCTGAGCCATGTGGCCAGAGGACCGGAGGGTGCGTTCATCATGGCGGGCATGAGGAGCATGGGCAGCATGAGCGGTATGGTTACGGGGAGAGTGAACTGCTGCGAGTCGGTGTCGGCATCGACCAGAGAGCCAATGGCGGCAAAGAGAGAGGCATAGAGCAGGTAGCCAAAAATGAAGAAGAAGAGGAACATGAGGAGGATGATGCCGAAGTCGATGGAGGCGAGGCCTTGCATAAGCTCTGAGGCGAGACCTTGCTGGTCGGCAGCTGCCATCTGTGCTGTGGCTTCGCTGCCTTTGGTGGCTACCTCGCTGATGTTTATCTGCTGGCGAGCCTGTTCGAAGAGTTCACTGTTGGAGGCTTGCAGAACACCGACAGCCACGCCTGAAAGGGTTAGCCATAGCGCGAACTGTGTAAGTCCCACGAGTCCGATGCCTATCACTTTACCCATCATGAGTTGGAAGGGGCGTACGCTGCACACTATCACCTCGACAATGCGCGAGTTTTTCTCCTCTGCTACACCGCGCATCACTTGCGAGCCGAACATGAAGATTATCATGAAGATGATGATGGTGAGCACTGTAGCGAGGATAATCTTGACCTGCAGGAAGCCGTCGCGACCGGTCTCAAGGTCGAGTTGGTGGAGCGTGATGCGCGTTTTGGTTATCATGGCGTAGTCTTCTGCCGAGATGTTGTGCACATCAAGCAATATGTTGTCGCGCAGCAGCGTTTGCAGCTGGTTGTCCACATCGCTCTGCACCTGTGTGGTGGGTTTGTCGCTGCGGTAGTAGAGGAAGGCGTCGGTGGGTATCGTCGTTGTCCGTGCGGGGATGTAGAGCACGGCGTCTATGGTATCTTGCTCTTTGAGCTGCCGTTCGGCGTAGGTGAGGTTGGCGGCATCGATATAGGTGATATCGTGTGAGCTGACGAATTGTCCGCTGAACACGCCGGAGTCGTCAACGACCATGACATTGACGTGTTCTATGCTGTTAGTGGCGAGGAAGATGGGTATGGCATAGACGCCAGCCAGCAGGAGCGGTACCAGGATGGTGAGTATCCAGAAGGAGAGTTTGCGTACGCGTGTAGCGTATTCGCGTTGTATGACGAGGAGGATTTTTTTCATTGTCGGATAATGGGTGTTCTGTGGTCTATGATGTAGATTGCGGGATATGGTCTGTTAGGGGGTCAGCTGTTTTGCTGGCTTACGGTCTGAATGAAGATGTCGTTCAGACTCATGGAGGGGTGCTGAGCCCTAATCTCTTGTAGCGTGCCGTGCAGCACGACATGTGAGGCGTTGATGAGCGCTATGTCGTCGCATAGTTCTTCGACGGAAGCCATGTTGTGTGAGGAGAGGATGACGGTGGCGCCTTCGTCGCGCATACGCAGTATCTCTTGTTTCAGGAGGTTGGCGTTGACGGGGTCGAAGCCGCTGAACGGTTCGTCGAAGATGAGCAGCTGGGGGCTGTGCATCACGGTGACGATGAACTGCAGTTTCTGCTGCATGCCTTTGGACAGCTGTTCTACGGTCTTGTTAGCCCAACTGGTGATTTCGAAGCGTTGCAGCCATTTGTGTAGAGCCTGTTCAGCATCGTTGCGTGAGAGTCCTTTGAGGCGTGCCAGATAGATGGCTTGTTCCGCCACGCGCATTTTTTTGTATAGTCCGCGTTCTTCGGGCAGATAGCCTATATGGCGCACGTCGTCGTCAGTCATGGGGTGTCCTTCGAGCAAGATGCGTCCGCTGTCGGCAAGGGCTATGCGGTTGATGATACGTATGAGTGTGCTCTTGCCGGCACCGTTGGGGCCCAACAGGCCGAAGATGCGTCCGCGCTCAACGTGGAGGTTGATGTCGCGCAGTGCTTGAAAGGTGCCGTAGCTTTTGCTTATGTTTTCTATCTGTAGCATGTCTGTTGTGGTGTTGGTGTGACGGGCATTGACGAGTATTCTTTACGGGGATTGGAGTATTGCCGTGTTACGCTATGGTCATTCAAAAAAAAAGATGAAATGTCGTGTTATACAGGTGCAGGCGCGTCACCTGTTGCTTTTGTTTTGTGTAGGTGTGTTGCTGGTGGGCCATTTAAGTATTGCTGTTTCAGCCATTAGCATGAGGAGTGCGAGGATGATGCACCAGTGCCATAGTGGTCTGCCGTCGCGCCGTTGCTTGATGTATTGCTCTACGGAGCGTTGACTGTTGCCGAGCAGCTCGTAGCGGGCTGAGGCGTGTTGGCGTAGAGCCTGCTCTATCTCGTCGTTGTCGAGAAAGAGCATGAGCGATTCGTCGTTAGAGTAGTTGAACGAGATGCCAAGGCTTTGCCCCTGAGCGTTCAGCAGGCGATAGTTGCCAGGGGTGTGCAGCTGCTGACGCAGCATGATGGCCGGTTGGCGTGCTACGAGTGTCAGCTGAGGGATGATGTCGATGTCTCCGTTGACGAGGTGTAGAGCATCGTGTCCTGTGGCGAAATCGTGAGGCAGAGGTATGGGGTGTGGGTGGTCGAAGGCGTAGTATGGCATCTGCTGCGTGCGACTGAAGATTGCCATATTGAGGATGGTGGGCACGAAGAGGGCTTGCTGCATGAGGTCGCTGTGCTCTGCTGTGAGAGGCGAGGCAAAGAGGTAGAGACATCCCTCGCCGTATGTGGTGGCGGAGAGGTAGCTGTCGCCATCGGCGAGAGCGATGAGAGGTTCGTGTATGGTGCTTTCGGACGATGAGAGGCGATAGTGGCCTTTGATGGTAGGCATCTCCATGTCGTCTGTCTTGCTACCGTGGAAGACACCGCGGTAGAGGGCGGCATCGCGGTAGAGGGCGGTGCCTTTGGCGGTGGTGGCACTCCACGAGGCGAGGCGAGGAGCCTGAACCTGTGCCAGCAGATTGTTGTATGACGTGATGTCGCCGTCGGAGGCAGGGATGAGCAGCAGGGTACCGCCGCCGTCAACGTAGTGCTGCAAGGCATCTGCCAATCCTGACGGTATCTGTTTTGGTTCGTTGACGATGATGAGGTTGTAGTCGTCGAGCGTGGCATAGTCCACTTCGCGTTGGTCTATATGCTTGTAGGAGGCAAGGCTGTCGGAGGCGAACAGTTTGGCAATATACTCGTTGGGTTGCCCTATGGCGAGGACTGCCATAGACGACGAGATGTTAACGGAAAAATAAAGTCTGTCGTCGAAGGTTAACGGATAGTCTGTGGTCTCCACATAGCAGTCTGCCGCTCCCTCCATGTCGGCCACGAAAGTCATCGTCAGCTCTACCGCTCCGTGGGCAGGCAGGTCTGTGGAGGTCATGGCACGTTGGATGCCTGCAGCGAAGAGCCGTACGGGGACTTTTTCCACGGCCGTTTCGCCACTATTGGTAAGTACGGCATGGACGGTGATGACAGAGCCGCGATGGTAGGCAGGTGCATCGGTGAAGAGGGTGTCGAAATAGATGTTGGCGGCGCCCGAGGCGGCAATGGGTATTATGGTTGTCGTGGCTGTCGTATCGTCGGGCAGAGATTCCAAGTCGCTGGTGGACTGCTGCATATCGCTGATGATGTAGGCATAGCGGTTGGCGGCATGGCTTTGCGCAAGAAAGTCGTGTTGGCGTGCCACGATGGTGGACAGCGGTGTGGTGACGGGTGTTATATCAATCTCGTCAAGAGCGAGCAGGAACTCGTCGCGGCTCATCCAACGGAACTGAGAACCATCCATGTCGTCGGTTATCAGCTGGAAGAGGTCGCTGTGCTTGTAGGCCGCTGCGGTCTCTTTGGCTTTTTCTTTGGCGCGTTGCAGGAGGATGCCTTCGCTGTCAGTAAGCCTCATGCTCATGGAGTTGTCCACATAGATGCTCACCGCGCTGGAGCCATGCACCTGTCTGCTATCGTTGATGACGGTGGGCTGAGCAAAGGCGAGGACGAGAAAGACGATGGTCATGATGCGGCAGACGAGCAAGAGGATGTCGCGCAGGCGCGACTGGCGACGCGTCTCGTCGCGTAGCTCCTCGATGCGCTCCACATTGCTGAAATAGACTTTACGATAGCGCCGGAAGTTGAAAAGATGCACTACCACAGGTATCGCTGTGGCTATGAGTGCTATGAGGAACAATGGATTAGCGAAAAACATACATTCTCAATGCTATAAATGCAAGGCAAATGTACGCAAAAAAGCGCAAACGGCAAAAAGCGATTTGGTTGCGTTTTATTATTTTGATTGATTTTAAAAAATAAATTATATTTGCAAAAGGTAATCTATTAATCACAAAATCGCTATATATCGGAAAATCAAAGAAATAAAAAAGTATAAACTTAAGCGTTTAGCATTATTGCATGTCCGAAACTTAGACAATTTCATTCCGTGCAACATAAAGCGAACGCTCGCAACCATCGCGAGCATTCTTATTTTGCATGGAGAGGTAGTCTAAGACCGCGGACATGAATAAGATGCCCGCGATAATTATATTATGATGGAGGATGCAATATGACATAGTATAGAAGAAAAAAAAACTAAAAGCGTTTCTGCTTTTATTGCCATGTCCGAAACTTAGACAATTTCATCATCGTGCAACAATAAAACAGTGGAACGTTCGCAGTTTATGCGAGCATTCTTGTTTGTTGCACCGGTATGTCTAGGACCGCGGACATGAATAAGATGCCCGCATTTTTTTTATTAATATTTAAAAACAATTTTTTATGAAAACAAAACACATCATTACATTCATTGCCATTGTTTCAATAATAACGATGGCATCATGCAAACACGAAAAAAAAAGGCCAGTAGCGAGTACTGGAAAGATAACTGAGTTTGATGAAGCCCCATCGGAACCAGCAAAAAAAGGGTTACTCTATTCAGGTCTTTATTCGCAACCATCATCTGGGCTTGTGAGGGAAACTGGTGAATATATTGAAATGATGGAGATGACTTATAACATAAAGATATACGAAAAGTATATTGTCGTTGATATCTTTAGATATGATTACGATAAGACAACAAATAGAGGGGAGCGGATGTATGGTGGCTCGACTGGTTCTACGAGTTTTACATATTTTGTAGATAAAAACTATAACATTCGAGTGATTCAAACTAATATGAATGCCCCTTATTGGAATGTTGAATATCGTCTAATAAAAGAATAGTTTTTGATTATAGGTAGGTTCTATTAATTCATAAATTCGAGTGGATGTCGATCCGTCAGACACAATCCTACTACAAAGGTGCGACTTTTTTTGAAATACACAAACAATTTACTGATTATTAGTATGCTAATTTATAGAACATCCCTATACAGATAATTCAAGAAGGTTTAACAACCTCAAAAACGGAATAACATTAACAATACTATACTATGAAAAGCATAATTCATTCAAAAAAACATTTTTTGCATATCACAACTAGAACTGCAATCTTCGTGATATGTGCAATTTCAATCAGTGTTTCAACTCTGACAGCACAAACATTTACACCCTATGATTTGAATAATAAATCATCCTTGGATAGAAGTGTTTGCGATGTAAATCAGAAAGATGGGTATTATATGCGTACGCAGTATACAGTTTCGGTGCATTCAGAAAGCGGTGTCTCTAAAGGAACGTACACTGTATATTTGCATAAGAATCAAAAATACATAAAATTCAAAAATACGTGGATTAACATACAGGGGAAGCTCTATTTTACTTATGGTGGAGTAAGGTATTTTATAAAATGACAAATAGAAAAAAACTACATTTAGTGAAAGAGGATGTCTCATATGTTTTTTTTTCTAATGAGAATTGCTTGTATGGGACAAAACTCGGACTACTGGTTAAATTAAAAGAGAGTGTCCTTGTCTTTGAAGTGAACCCCGAAAGTTAGACAAAAAACTTTCGGGGTTTATTATGCAAAAGAGAAAGAAGCATGGTTATGCAGAATGTCTGAAGTACATGCAAATGATCAAAGAAGGAACATCCATTCATGCAATTCACATGAAGT
>JAFSPS010000025.1 GCA_017451385.1 Bacteroidales bacterium | reverse complement strand
CCGTAGCCGATCTCTTAGTTTTCAATGGGCACCCAACTGGATATTACATGGCTCGATTGATTTGTGAAGAGGGACTACAGAAAGAGCTGATTGAAGCATTTGACAACCCCGCCACTTTTGCGGAACTATACAATGAAGCGGCTTTTCGAAGAAATAAGCGGGGAGGTCAGGAATATCTGCTATCCAAAGAAATGGTAAGGTATCTACATCAAGTCGAGTAGTAGCTTGTGCGTTATCGCAAATTCCAATTTATCTTACACAAAAGCGATGTCATGTGGCATCGCTTCTTATTTATGCGTGGCTTGTTGTAAACATTACAAAGATGCGTCTTTTCAGGTTTATTCATATTATCATGATTGACGATGAAACGAATAAAACTACTGATTTCAGCTGCAATGCCGATTGTCAGTGTGGTAATTGTTCCCCAATTGAGCCACACAAACCATTATGGGAATATTAGATAATAAAAACTTGTTGAGGCTTTTGCTATCCAACAGGATAATGAATGTGGCGTAAATGAGGAATTACGGGGTGACTAAATCTTACAGCGTCACAACTGGCTTGTGAGCCCGTTTTTTTTCGGCATATTTCATCCTGCTCGTCGGATTTGCAATCCGAACGTTACAAGTATTAGCATTATGCGCCAAAACATCGCTACAAATGCACATAACGAACATTAACGTTCATTAACCATAACTCATGTTTATATATCTCTTTTTAAAGTTTCTTCAAGGCATGACGTATTAAATTGCTACTGCTATTCAGACATAAACGGTCTTTTAATTTATCATGGTACAACTCAAATTTCATTTTATTTCACAATTAATTGCTACCTTTGCAAAAATTTTATGATATAAGAATACTCTTTTAATCATGTATAATATTGTTAGCAAAAGCATTATCGGCAGCGACCGTCTGCTGATAGAAGTTGAAGCCCCCCGTGTGGCCGCCAGTGCCGAGGCTGGGCAGTTCATGATTGTAATGGCTGATGCCGATAGCCGTCGTATGCCTGTGGGCATCTGCGCTATCAACCGCGAGCGCGGCACCGTCAGTTTCTCTGTGTGCAGCAAATGCAGCGGCGAGTTCGCCAATGATTCCCAACAGCTCTATGCTGTCGTTGGTCCTCTTGGCAATGCACTGCCGCTTGAGGCTGGCAAGGTGAGCGGCCAGCGTGTGGTGATTGCTGCTGACCGTAGCGGCATGGCTAATATGCTGCCGGTGGCGCAGTGGCTGCGTGCTAAGGGTGCCGTCATTGATATCCTCATGGGTGCCATGGACAACGCCCACGTCTGCATGATGGAGGAGGCAAAGGCAATGGCCGACCACCTCATGCTTTCCACTGGGTCCGACTATGTGGCTGATATGGCTAAGACGCTTGTTGAGATGGCTCAGTCCAACGCTTATGGTTGCTGTGTCGCCATGGGCTCTATAGCTATGATGCAAGCCGTCTCTGAGCGTGCCACGATGCCTGTCTTGGTGCATGTCATGGGCACCACTTTTGATGGTTCGGGTATGGGTGGCGATGGCCGCGTCACGGTCGATGGTCGTGTCCTCTCTGCCAGCATCGATGGACCCTTTTTCGATGGCAAGAAGGTCGATTTTGCCGAGCTGGCTGCGCAGCGTGCTGCCATAGACAGTCAGCGCTATACTTCCACTTTTGCTCCTTCCGATGGTCAGCATGAATACACGGAGATGCAGACCACCCTTGACCCCACCAAGCTACACCGCATTCAGCCGCGCCGTCAGACGCCAGCGACGCGCATCCACAATTTTGACGAGGTGTCCGCCGGCTTCACTGAGGAACAGGCTCGTCTCGAAGCCAGCCGCTGCCTCAACTGCAAGAATCCGCGTTGCAGCATGAAGGGGTGCCCCATCCACAACCGCATACCGGAGTTTATCCATCAGATTGTTGAAGGCAACTACGAGGAGGCCTACCAGATAATCAGCACGCGCTCCACGCTCCCCGCCGTCTGCGGACGTGTGTGCCCCCACGACGAACAGTGCGAAGGCAGTTGTGTGCGTGGCATGAAGGGCGAGCCGGTGTCCATTGGCAACCTTGAGCGCTTCGTCGCCGATTGGCATCGCGAGCATCATCCCGATGCACCTAAGACCGCTATCGCTGCCGACGCCAAGAAGGTGGCTGTCATCGGCGGTGGTCCGTCGGGCATGGCGTGCGCTCATGACCTCGCCGAACTCGGCTACCGTGTGACCATCTTCGAAGCCATGCACGAGGCTGGTGGTGTCATGATGTACGGCATCCCCGAGTTTGTACTTCCTAAGCGCGTGGTACGCTACGAGATTGAAAAGCTGCGCCAGATGGGTGTTGAGATAGTGACTAATGCTATCGGAGGGCGTACCGTCACGGTCGATGACCTCCTCGACCGTCAGGGCTTCGAGGCTGTATATATCGCTGCTGGTGCCGGTCTGCCACGTTTCATGGGTATCCCGGGCGAGACACTTGGTGGCGTGATGTCTGCCAACGAGCTGCTGGCCAAGGTGACGCTGCTCCATGCCAACGAGCCGAAGAAGGGCACCGAGATAACTATCGGCAAGCATGTGGCTGTCATCGGTGGTGGCAATGTGGCTATTGATGCGGCACGTGTGGCGCGTCGTCTGGGTGCCGAGGTGACCATCGTCTATCGTCGTGACGAGGAGAATATGCCGGCACGCCGCGACGAGATACAACTCGCCAAGGAGGAGAACATAGCTCTCTGCACGCAGACCAACCCCGTGGCGTTCCTCGGCGACGAGAAAGGCAACGTCTGCGGCATGCGCTGTGTGCGTATGCAGATGGGCGAGCCCGACGAGAGCGGCCGCCGCAGTTTTAGCGTCATAGAGGGCAGCGAGTTCGAGATGCCTATAGACAATGTCTTTCTTGCTCTCGGCAGCTCTGCAATACCTATCGTCAATAATGGAGCTACGGATGTGGCTACCGACCGCAAGGGCCTCATCACTGCCGACGAAGAGGGACGCACTTCGCGTCAGGGGGTCTTTGCCGGTGGCGATATCGTCAGCGGTCCGCAGACGGTGGTCCTTGCTATGGGGGCCGGTCGCAAGGCGGCACGTGCCATCGACCAGTATTTCAACCCCGACAAGTATCCTGCTGAGGCTGCCGAATAAAGCGGTATGTAAGATAACGCAATGGATAAGCGGATGGGCAATAAACTTTGTCCATCCGCTTTTGTTTCAGGTGTCTTCTATATAACTCCGTAGGAGTTAATTTTGTTTGAAACTGTTTGATTTCCAAATCTCTCAACCTCGTAGAGGTTGCATATATATCTAATTTATAGAAGCCACGTTCATTCGTTGTCGGCGAAGAGGTCGGCAGCCATGCTGTCGGCCTGTAGCAGCCCTTTTGCTGTAGGGCGGTAGTGTGTGGCATCGTCCGTCAGCAGTCCGTTCGCGACAAGTCGTGCTATCTTGTCATGCGCTGTCAGTGCGTGCTTCGTGGGCATCAGTGCGTCGAGTGTGGCTTTGTCCAATCCGATGGCTGTCCGCAAGGCTGTCATCAGGTATTCGTTGAAGACATCGCACCTCGTGAGCTCTTCCTGCTCGTAGTATTCCGTATTGTGGCTTACGCCGTCAATATATTGTCGTATGTTGCTCACGTTCCAGCGTCTTACCATGCCGCAGAGACTGTGCGCCCCGGGACCTATCCCCGTGTAAGGCGTACGGTCCCAGTAGCGGCTGTTATGGCGTGACGAAAAGCCTTTCTGGCAGTAGTTGGATACTTCGTATTGTTCGAAGCCATTATCGCTGCACCAAGCAGCGAGGCTGTCGTACTGTCGTAGCACCTCATCCTCGCTCGTCGCCGTCAGTTGTCCGCTTGCTATCTGGTGCTCCATGATGGTGTGGGGCTCAATGGTCAGCGCGTAGCACGAGAGGTGGCGTATGAACTCGTGGTGAGGGTCTATCTGTCTCACCAGTGAGAGGTTGTTGTTCCATGTCTCAAGGCTTTGGTTGGGGATGCCGTAGATGAGGTCGATGCTGATGTTGTCAAATCCTGCGGCATGCGCGTTCTTTATGGCATCAATGGCCTCTGCCGCCGTGTGCCTGCGTCGTATGAGACGCAGCGCGTCATCGTTGAGGGATTGGATGCCGATGCTTAGCCTGTTGAATAGTCCGAGTTGTCGCAGCTCGTGTAGGTAGCTCGTGGTCAGGTCTTCGGGATTGGCTTCGATGGTGGCTTCCTCCAGATGCGACAGGTCGTAACATTTTTGCAGTTGCTCCACTATCTGCTGCAGCATCTCGATAGGCAATAGGGTAGGGGTGCCGCCGCCGAAATACACGGTGCGTATGGCATGGTCTCGCTGTTCGCCGCAGCGCTGCTCTATTTCGCGGCAAATGGCTTGCACGGTCTCAGCCATGCTCTTCCTCTCGGCAACCGAGAAAAATGCACAGTATGAGCATTTAGCGTGACAATATGGAATATGGACATAAATCATTCGTGATACAAAAGTAATCTTTTTTGAAAAATTATTTTGCCATTTCGTGAAATGTTCGTACCTTTGCAAACGTTTTCAAGGGAGGGTGGTGGTGCCTGACGAAGCAGAAAACACCGATATGGCGGGGTAGCTCAGCTGGTTAGAGCGTCGGATTCATAACCCGGAGGTCATGAGTTCAATTCTCATCCCCGCTACAAAAAAGGAGAGAGGTTTCACAACGAAATCTCTCTCCTTTTTTTGCTTTGTTGGATGTGTTGGATGTTTGGCGTACTGCTGTGTTGTGTAACGTATTGATATTGTTATTATGATGGCAGGCAGCATCATGTCATCTGTCTTTTGCAAACATATAAAGGTGACTTCTATAAATAAGTAATCGTGCAAAAACATATTACCTAATGTAAACGGCCTGAAAGGCCACAAAGCATATAGCCCAAGGCATCGCCTTGTGGAAAGTTGCCTCGTCGTCACACCCTGAAAAAGGCAAAAGCATGAAGCCGCCGTTTATGTAGTTTGTTCTTGACCACTTACTTAACTTCTTAAGATTTACATATTATTAAGTAACTGTTCAATATTGTTATACCTCATAGGATAATACAACAATAACGCTATCAATAATTTATACGGCACAAGACTGTAAGCTTAATTTGCTCACTTACTTAGAAACTATTGTATTATCAGACCTCAACCTCATAGAGGTTGCATATAATAGAAATCATCTAAAACAGGTGTTTGTGCGGCGGCTCGGGTAGGATGTTTTTATATCCTGCTATTCCTCGTTTGGGTCGAAGTCGAACGTGTACCTTGTCTCGGGCATGGTGTTGATGTTGTCCCTTATGATTGTGCCGGAGTAGGCACCGCGTATCTTGCTCAGGAAGGCGTGAGCCTCAAGGCGCGTTAAGAAGTCGCCAACCTTTACTTTGAAACTGGGCTCGTCAAAACTCACATACACCTCATGCTCAGGAAAGGCATTCCTTATGTTGTCGCGTAGCTCGAAAGCTCTGCGCTTGGAGTCGGTGCCAGACAACGATGCTACCTGCACTCGATAGCCCGCCGTGGTGTGATGCCGCTGGTTGTATTCCTTGTGCTGTTCTACGAGAAGCGTCACTCTCATGTCGCCGACAATCTTCACGCTCCCGCTGTTCTGCGCTTTTATGTCGCAAAGCGAGAACAGTAGTATTACTGTCAGTGTAACGATTTGAATTATACTCAGTCTGCGTTGTTGCATGGTCTGCGGATGTTTTTCTTCTTTTGATGCAAAAATACATATAAAAACAACAATTGGCCGTTGAATGAGAAAAAAAATGTAAATTTGCACAATAATTATTATGCTTTTTTATCCGTTCTGTATCAGAATCTAATATCGAAATTATATTTATGAAAAACATAATAGCTTGTTTTGCAGTCTTCTCTATGCTGGCTCTCGCTTTCTCGCTCTCTGCGCAGTCCCCCATGTCCTGCCGTGATGTGGTGCTGCCGATGGTGGGCGGCAATGAGGCCCGTGTGGACAGCTATCCGTTAGAAAAACTCGAGTGGCATTGCATGTTCTCGCGCAACAGCATGTATGTGGCAGACACTATGCCTGCCGATGCTTTCGTTTACAACATCAGCGAGGTGCGCGACCTTGCTACGGGCAAGGCTCTCCCTGCCGACTATGTCGTCAACCTTGATAGCATGAGTTTCTATGCTTTTAATTTCAACGAATTTCGGCATCGCCACTATCATTCGCACATCTATTTCCGTACACCCTCGTCGCCCCATGCGTACCTTGTGTTGCGCACCTACGATGAGGCGTTGCGGTTGACCAATGGCGATTAACTGTCGCAAACTCTTCTGTTGATGCGTTCGCGGTGTTGCATAGTGTTGCTTGTGGCGGTATTGCTTATGCCGCTGACCCTTGTCGGACAGGGGGCTGTGGCTGGTGCTAAGCAGGCGGCGGCACACAAGGGCGCAGCCGATGTCGGCAATGCGCGATGCGACACCATCCACCCGTCTGCCGACGACAGCGTGCGCGCCGCTTCCGCCCTTGGCAAGGGTGGCGCACGTGCGGCGGTTGGTGGCAGTGTGGCAGCCGATGTCTCCGTAGAGGGTGTCGTGCGTCCGCTCCCCAATTTCGATGCCAGCGTCTATCCTATGGAAGGCTGCGAGCCGCTTACCATCGACTTCATCAACCACTCACAGAATGTCGATGCCCATCGATGGGTGTTCTCCGACGGCTTTACCTCAACGGAGCCATCACCGTCCCACACCTTCGCTGCTGGCACATACGACCTGCGCTACTATGCCTACAACGACAACGGTAGCGTTGACTCCATTGTCATGCCTTCCGCCATCAGCGTGTTCAAGAATCCTACGGCACGTTTCGAGTGGACGCCCTCCATACCCGTCGTCAGTGACCCTACAATCCTGCTGCAGAGTCAGTCGCTTGCTACTGGCGACACTATGCAGTATCTGTGGGATGTTCAGACAGATGCCGCCGACACGTTATCCTTCCAGACCGTTGAGGGCGATACGGCATCATTTACATGGCCTCTTGCCGAGGATGCTGATGCGGCACGCTACAAGGTGCGCCTCGTCGCTGTCAGCCATCATCATGGTCCCAGCGGACAGCTGCACCTATGCAACGACACCACCAATCACTATGTCTATATTATCAACGACCTGCTGCGCTATCCCACCCTCGTGACGCCCAACGGAGACGGCATCAACGATGTTTTCGCCATAGTGGGGCTCGTGCGTGGCGGCGCCTATCCTGTCAATATGTTAGACATATACACCCATTGGGGAGTCCGCGTATTCCATGCTGAAAACATAGAAGATGAGAATGATTTTTGGAGCCCTGAAGCCACCCACTCTCCTGCCGGCACCTATTTCTTCCGTTTCCGTGCCCTCGGCTTCACTGGCATGATAGACCACTCCGGAGTCATCGAGGTGATACGGTAGCATTATCCTTTAATTACAGCAGAGAAAGTAATTTATTTGTAGCCGGTTATCGAATTACATAAATCGGAATTTATGGAAATCAATAATAGACCCAACCCCAATGAGGCTTTTCCGAATCCGAAGATTCCAAGCCTCTGCTTCATCAAGAACGTGGTGAAGAACCCGCGTATCATCATCGGCGACTATACCTACTACGATG
>JAFSPS010000004.1 GCA_017451385.1 Bacteroidales bacterium | reverse complement strand
TATTGTGCTGACCCGACATGATGGCTACATGACAAAAAAAGTGAACGACCGTAGCAATCTCATGAAGATGCTGCTTAGTCATCTGCGGACGAGCGTGGAGGCCGAGTTGATAAGGATAGCGCACAAATATGGCATCAAGTTAGTGGCTGCCAGTAATGTGCGTTTTGTAGAGAAAGAACACGAAGAGATGTATGAGCAGTTTCTTCGAATGGTATCGCCTACCGACCAGGACAAACGCGTGACTGAACACTATGCGGAACCGGAGTGGCTCAAAAGTCCGGAAGAGATGGCATCTGTTTTTGCGGACATGCCGGAGGCTCTCGAAACCACAACGGAGATTGCCGACAAGGTGGAGACGTATAGCATCTGCCAACCCACGCAATGGCCCGCAACGCCTATCCCAACCGAATTGAGCGACAGCATACATTCGGATTTGGAATATTTGGAACACCTTGTGTGGACAGGTGCCAAGCAACGCTGTGGGAAAGAACTCAATGCCGCATATATTGAACGTATCACTGCTGAACTCGATATTATAAAGAACAGAAATTTAGCAGGTTGCTTCCTTATGTATTGGAACATTGCCAGAGCAGTGCGCGAGGAGATGGGGCTGCGGTTATGTCTTGGCAGAAACACCGTCGCATGCTCATTGCTGGCATATTGTCTGCATATCACCGACATCGACCCGTTGCGATTCAACCTGCCGGCAGAACGATTCTACGGCAAGAGAAATGATGCGCTCCCTGTCATCGAGTTTGACGTTCCAACCCATGGAATATTCACTATAGATGAAACGGAAGAGGATATAACAGAATGCCTGACAAATCTTTATGGAGAGAAGCGAGTGGCGCACACCATAATGTATGGCAGGATATATCAGTATGGCGGTTTGACCTATATGAAGGAGAGTGGGCAACTGTCTGCCGAAATAGTTAGCAAGTTAAAAGAACTCACCCCACAACGTTTTTTTTTCAAAGACCTCGAAGACGAGAATGGCAACAAGGTAGAGGTAAACATCAAAAACTGTATGAAGTATATCCCTGAATTTCGTGATGTTGTAGAGCAATGTGATAGCAAGGCGAAGAAAGCGATAGCGCAGGTGGCGGAATTGGAAGGGACTATCCGTAGAGTATGGCGCAGTTCGTTAAACGTGGCGGTGGCAGGCACGGATATCAGCGACATCGTGCCTGTCGTCACCCTAAAGGATGGTCCTTCTGGGAAAGGGATTCTTGCATCGCAGTACGACAGCGATTCGTCGGTGGAGTGCGGACTTGCCATGGTCAACTTTCTCCCTCTCGAAGAACTCACCGACATCCCCCGTTGTGTGAACAGAATAAAACATTCCACCGGCATCGAGTTCGATATAGACAACATACCCATTGATGACGAACTCACCTATAAGATTTTATCCGAGGGCAATACCGTTGGAGTATTCCAAACGGAAACTAGGCGACTGCGGTCGTTCATGCACCAATTGGACACACGTTTGTTCACTGACCTCATCGCCTTATATGCGTTAAATCGCCGTGGTTCTCTGGACAAGATAAAGTCGCTCGTCCGTCGCAAATATGGCAGAGAGGAAATCTCATACCTCCTGCCCGAGATGGAGCAATGCCTCAAAGAAACCTACGGCCTAACTATCTATCAAGAGCAGATAATAGAGTTAAGCAAGCAGATTGCCGATTTCTCGACAGAGCAAAGCGTCAGCCTCTACAAAGCATTGCGCCACAAGGACGCTGCCGAACTTGACCTGTTGAAGGTTCAATTCATTGAGGGTGGACAGGCAAAAGGTCATGACAAGGAAACTTTGACCACGATATGGAACGAATGGGTGGCAGATGGGCCTAATTACTGGTGCAAGAGTCACGCGACGTACAACACATGGCTGGTCTATCAGACGGCATACCTAAAAGCCCACTATCCCACCGAATATATGGAGGTGCTACTGCATCGCGCCGCAGGCAATAAAGACACCGAGCGTTGCAAAGAACTTGTCGACGACTGCTACGCCCACGGCTATCTGTTGTAAAAGGTTAGATGCGTTGCCAGTATGAAAAAAGTGTATCTTTGCAATTGAAAATCCGACGCGATATAGTCTGCTTATGCGAGAAATCATACGTTTTTGGGTCATACGCTTTTGGGGAGGCATGTCTGTTTGTCTTGTTTAGTAGGCTTCTTGATTTTATAAAATGCATATCAATTTATTAACCTAAATTTAATAACATGGAAAATTATTCAGAAAACAGAACAGCGCATTTGGAAGAATACGCTAAGGAAAATAATTTGCCCGTTGGTGGCTCTTTCAATTCCAAGGGTGAGTATGGTCATATCCTTAAAATTGAAGAAGGACAGTCTCAAGAGGATGTTATACAGCAGTTCAATATTCTCGGAAACTATCCTCTTGATGGGTTAAAGGAGATTCATAAGTATGCTCATCATCTTAATTCTTCTCAAATCTTGTGCTACAACTATTTCCGTTCGATGATTGATGGCGCAATGATTGATGGCAAAGGACATCCGACACAGGAACTGATTGATTGGGTAGGAAACCACATCGGTGTCAAAATAACAAATAAGGCAGAGTGTGAGTTTGAATATGTTGAAGATAAAAAAGAATATACACATTTTGATTTTTATATTGAAGAAGGCGATGTCAAAGTCTTTTTTGAGATAAAATATACGGAAGAATTCGACACGAAACAATTTGTCGATGAGGGAGAGGAATTTAAAAGTTACAAAACAAAATTCGATAACGTTTATAAAGAGATGTTACAAAAGTGCCAATGTTAAAAAAATCACGATGTCGAGTTTGAAGAGTTCTGTAATTCATATCAAATCTATCGCAACGTGCTGCGTGTTACGGATAAAAACAAATACGTTGTATTTATCTTCCCAAAAGAGAATGAAGGCGTAAAGAAACAATACGATGCTTTTTCTAAAAAGATTAACGATAGGAGTAATGTAATATGCCTTTATTGGGAAGACATCGTTGACAAGGATTCAGAATTGTATAAGAAGTATTTTGCAGAATAGTTTTTCTCTGTTCCTTTTGCTAATAAAATTGGACAAATCTGGAGTTGTACTTCCGATTTGTCCAATTTTTATTTATGTATTTGTTTTGCAGTGTTTTGAAATTGTGCATTTCTGTGTTAGGTGCCAATGTGCTATGTTTCTGGATGCGTAAAAAGCGAAAAATATAGCGTGTTTTGATGAAAAAAGTGTATTTTTGCAGTCAAATTAGGAGTTGAAGTATCAATTTGTCCAAAAGATGTATAAGCGTAAGATTGAGAAATACTTGTTGGAGATGGGGAAGCATTTCCCTATTATTTCCATCACGGGACCTCGTCAGTCGGGAAAGACTACTCTGTGTCGTATGCTATATGATGATTACGACTACATAAACCTTGAGGACGAGGAGAGTCGTGCCGTTGTGCAGCATGATATAAAGGGTTATTTGCGAGCGCATGGCGATGGACTTGTTATTGACGAGGCACACTATCTTCCTGAGTTGTTTTCTGCCTTGCAGGTGGTAAGCGATGAGGACGACAAACGACGCTATGTGCTGTCGGGCAGTAGCAATTGGCTTTTGATGCAGAACATCAGTCAGTCGTTGGCTGGACGTGTTGCGCTGGCACGATTGTTGCCGCTTTCGATTGACGAGATTGGCTCTACCGATAGCGTGAGCACTGATGGCTTAATCTACAATGGTTTCTATCCCGCAATATGGGGGAAGGGCCGTCCGGCGATGCCGGTCTATGATGGTTATTTCTCGACCTATATACAGCGCGACGTGCGGCAGATTGTGAATATACGCGATATGGACATGTTCCGCAAGTTTGTGCGGTTGTGCGCCACGCGTGTGGGTTGTGAGTTTGTGGCAAGTAGTCTTGCTGCGGAGGTCGGTGTCTCGGCCAAGACGATTTCGGAATGGTTGAGTGTGCTGCAGGCTTCGTATATTGTCTTTCTCTTGCAGCCGTATTACCGCAACATGGGTAAACGCCTCACCAAGACACCCAAGTTGTATTTCTACGATGTCGGTCTGGCATCGTATCTGTTAGGGCTGCGTGATGCCGATGATGTTGCCACGTCGCCATTGAGGGGTGCGCTGTTTGAGAATATGGTGGTTGCCGATATGCTCAAACAGCGATACAATGTGGGGGAGGAAAACAATATGTATTTCTACCGAGACAAATCGCAGCACGAGGTGGATATTCTTGCAGAGGCGCGGGGCAAAATGTATGCCTACGAGGTAAAATCCGCCACGGTCTTCCATGCTTCGTTCTTCCGTAACCTTGACTATCTGCGCAAGATTTATGGGGAGGATGTGGTTTCAACCCAGTTGATATATGATGGTGAGCAGGAGTGGGATAAGGCGGAGAATGGTTTTGTCAATTTCCGCCATGTAGAACGGGAATGAAATAACGCCGAATGAAAAAATAACGGGCGGATGTATCAACACATCCGCCCGTTATTTTGGTTAATGGGTTGCGGCGCTGTTATTTCTCGATGATTACATCGCCGTGGTCTTTGATAATCATACGATAGAACCATTCGGGGTATTTGGGCTGGTCGGGCCATGCGCAGTTGCCGGTCTCGGTTTTGTCGAGGTCGTAGCCGTGGTGGTGTTTGACGTTACCGTCGATATATTTCATCAGCAGGAAGTGGTCGAGTTTGGTCCACTGCTGCATCATGCGTTTTGCCATGCGTGCTGAGAGGTCGTTGGTGAGCATGACGACTTCCTGTTCGGAGGATTCGGCAAGGCGTTTGTCGTTCTTGTTCACCTCGTCGATGAAGCCTTTCTCAAGGTCGTTCTGTTCGCGTTGGATATCGACAATCATGTCTGCGTAGCGGCTGTAGGCGAAGTTGCTCACGCGGTTGAAGAGCCAGAAGGCTGCCGTCTCGCTCCATTCGGTAAGGCTGCCGTTGCCTTGGCGGAAACATTCGGGTATCTCGGTTAGGCCGCAGTACATGGGGCAATAGACAGTGGTGTAGGTGTCGTCAACGCCAAACCAGAGTATGCCGCCAACCTTGTTGGGCAGCCATCCGCGGCATTGTGCTACGAAGCTGAATCCCGTCTGTTGGGTAGAGGTGGCGCGCTCGTGTACGTAGGTGTGGCCGTCAATCTCGAAGTCCATAGGACGCCAGCGGTAGGGGCATTTGAAGGGGCCTGCGCCCACGTCTTGCGTCATGTCGAGAGGTGTGCCCTCATAGTGGTCGCGCATGAGGTTCATGGCCTCGTGTACGTCGATTTTGTGGTCGGGTTTAATCCAGAGAGGCAGGCGGTTGGAGGGGTTGCGTCCGAGGGCATAGTCGGCATACTGGTCGCGGATGCCTTCCTTGACGCGTGCAAACATGGCATAGACGCGTGCGTCGCAGCCGCGCATACCGCTGAAGTCGAGCGGTGCATAGGTGTCGGCGAAGCTGAACTCCTCGTCTTTGCCTGAGAAGTAGCCTTTCATGCGGGCGAAGGTGATGACATCATCGCTATATACACATTCTACCTCGGGATTGAATATTTTGTCGAGGTTCTTGCTGGTGATGACATTGGTGGATTTCTTTGTGGCGAGGGGGAAGGTGGTGATGCGAGCCTGATTGGCATGGCCGCAGACATAGCCGTCGGGGATGCGGCGAGCCACCCATACGGCGCCTTCGCGGAAGCCTTTGTATTGTTTCTTCAAAACAGGTTTGCCTTTCACTGTGTCATATTCGAACTTGCCTTTGCCGATGAGCTCCATGACCCACACCTCGTTGGGGTCGCAGATGGAGAATGACTCGCCGGAGGAGCCGTAGCCGTAGGTGTCCATGAGCTCAGCGATGGTCTTGATGGCTTCGCGTGCGTTTTTGGCGCGCTGGAGGGTGATGTAGATGAGGCTGCCGTAGTCTATGCCGCGAGCTCCGCCCAGTTCCTTACGACCGCCGTAGGTCGTCTCGCCAATGGCGAGCTGATGCTCGTTCATGTTGCCTACCACGTTGTAGGTGTGTGCTGCCTGCGGTATCTCGAAGAGCGGTCTGCCGCTGTCCCAATCTACGACCATGAACATGGTGCCGGCGGGATAGTCGGCCACGCGGCGATAGTATAGCTCGCCGTAGAGTGTGTGGCTGTCAGCAGCGTAGGTAATCATCGTCGAGCCGTCTTTGGTGGCTCCTTTGGTGAAGAGGAAGTTGGTGCAGGCATCGGCCACGCTGGCAGTGAGCATGGCTGTTGCGAACAGCATTCCTGCAAGAAAATGTTTTACTTTCATATTTTTTTGTTGTTTGTTATTCTTTTGAGTTTGTAAAAGTACGATAATTTTTTGAAATGGAATGATAATGTTTTTCACAGCGACAACTTAGTGGTTGATACTGTATGTCGTGACGTTGTATATGTGTGAGATAACGGCACATGGACTTGATAAAAGAAAAGAGTGTCATTGCGACGAAGGCAAGGACACTCTTTCGTTTTGTGATGAGGGTGCTGTTAGAGCAGTTTCTTTTTGAGGTTGAGAATCATATCATCGGTCATACGCTCAAGGTCATACTGCGGAGCCCATCCCCATTCGTTGCGTGCGCAGCTGTCGTCCATCTTGTTTGGCCAGCTGTCAGCGATAGCCTGCTTGATAGGTTCGGGCTTATACTCCATCTGGAAGTTGGGGTAGCGTTTCTTGATGGCGGCGAAGATGATTTCGGGGTCGAAGCTCATAGAGGTCACGTTGAAGCTGTTGCGGTGCACCAGTTTGGTGGGGTCGGCCTCCATGATGTCAACCATAGCCTTCAGAGCGTCTGGCATATACATCATGTCCATGTAGGTGCCTTGCTTGAGGGGGCAGATGAATTTCTCACCTTTCACGGCGGCATAGTAGATTTCTACAGCGTAGTCGGTGGTGCCGCCGCCGGGGAGGGTCTGGTAGCTGATGAGGCCGGGGAAGCGCACTGAGCGGGTGTCAACCTTGAAGCGCGTGTAGTAGTAGTCGCTCAGCAATTCGCCTGTCACCTTCGTTACGCCGTAGATGGTGTTGGGGCGTTGGATGGTGTCCTGCGGAGTGTTGTCATGAGGCGTGGAGGGGCCGAAGGCACCTATGGAGCTGGGGGTAAAGACGGCGCAGCCGAAGAGACGAGCCACTTCGAGGCAGTTGACCAATGAGCCGATGCCTACGTTCCAGCCCAGCATGGGGTTGAGTTCGGCGGTGGCACTGAGAATGGCGGCGAGGTTGTAGATGGTGTCGATGTTGTATTTCTTCACGGCTTCTGCAATCTGCATGATTTGTGTCGAGTCAATGCGCTCAATGGGGCCGCGCTCATAGGGGGTGCCTTTTAGCGGACGGAGGTCGCTGCAGACGACGTTGTTGTCGCCATAGGTGTCGCGCAATACGCGGGTCAGTTCCGAGCCAATCTGTCCGCCGGCGCCAACGATAAGGATTTTTTTCATGGTTATTGTGTTTTATTGTCGTTCTATGTTGTGGTGTAATATGCTGTAATCTATCGCTTTGATGGCGTTTGCATATCATTTTACGGCGTGCTAAATTACAAAAATATGGCGAATAGTGATAATCTATCTTTGAAATATGTTTATATTTGCACTTTGTAGTGTGAGGGTGATAAAACGTTCGACATTTTTTGTTTATCATAAATAGAATGAGTTTGTTTTTGAAAAAAACTAACAACAATAATATGAAAAAGATATTTTTGATTGCATTATCAGCGATGGTCATTATCTCCTATTCGTGTAGCAGCAAAGGAGGCGATGATGTGCCGACGGAGAGCTATATTGACTATGATGGCGAGGCCTATGCCCTGCGTGGCGTGGCATCCTACTTTGAGAATGGCATGACGATGGTTGCTGGCGAACTGATAGACACTCTCGTGGATGGTCAGCGCAGAGAGATTTTTCCCGAAATATATGTGCCGGCAGACGCGTGGAATGATACGGTAGATTTGATGGTGCCCAGCAACTATCCATACGATATCAGCGTGATAGGAGATATGAATATCACTGCGTCGTGCACGGAAGGCGATTGGAGAGGCATGATAGGTGATGACTTTTATGAGCATGACATGCTGAAGCAGGGTACTCTGCAGTTGATACGTGCAGAGCGTGGCGCACCTATCTTTATACGGCTTGACTGCACCCTCATCAACGACAAGCGTCTGCAGCTGCAAATCTATGTCCCTGTTGAAAATCAGGATGGCATTAGCTCTCGCTAATTTTCCTCCTTTCGTTATTTCGCTAATCGATTGCCTGTGTCTTGTATGCACAATGACGCTTAGATTGCGATGGCGTTACAGCCCTTATTAGGATATATCAGCTATTTGTAAATGCAAATAGTGGGTGAATGGTGCAAGATAGACAAAAAAAATGTATTTTTGCACCTCCAAAAATATATGCATACAATAACAAACAAACATAACACAATCATATTATGTATCGTACCAATACTTGTGGAGAGTTGAATATTAGCAATGTGGGTCAGCAGGTGACCCTCTGCGGATGGCTGCAGCGCAGTCGTGATTTGGGTGGCATGACGTTTATAGATTTGCGCGACCGCTACGGCATCACGCAGCTGGCATTCAATATGGAAACCAATGCTGCTCTGTGTGAGCAGGCTCGCCGTCTGGGACGCGAGTATGTCATTCAGGCCACAGGGCGTGTCATAGAGCGTTCGAGCAAGAACAACAAGATACCTACGGGTGAGATAGAGATAGAGGTCAGCGAGTTGAACGTTCTCAACGAGTCCAAGGTGCCTCCTTTCACCATAGAGGATAACAGCGATGGCGGCGACGACCTCCGCATGAAGTATCGCTACCTCGACATACGCCGCAATCCCGTGCGCCGCAATCTCGAGTTGCGTCACCGTATGGCTATGCTTGTACGCAATTATTTGAGTGGGAAAGATTTTCTTGAGATAGAGACCCCCATGCTCATCAAATCGACTCCGGAGGGAGCACGCGACTTTGTGGTGCCTTCGCGCATGAATCCGGGCGAGTTCTACGCATTGCCGCAGAGCCCGCAGCAGTACAAGCAGCTGCTCATGGTGGCTGGCATGGACCGCTATTTCCAGATTGTGCGTTGCTTCCGCGATGAGGACTTACGTGCTGACCGTCAGCCCGAATTTACGCAGATAGACTGCGAGATGAGTTTTGTGGAGCAGGAGGATGTGTTGCAGATGTTTGAAGGATTGGCAAAGCACCTCTTCAAGGAGGTAAAAGGGTTGGAGTTTGGCGATTTCCCACGTATGTCGTGGCATGACGCTATGCGTCTCTATGGCAGCGACAAGCCGGATATCCGTTTCGGGATGCAGTTTGTAGAACTCAATGATGTCGCCAAGGGCAAAGGCTTCGGACTCTTTGATGGTGCCGAGCTGGTGGTAGGTATCTGTGCTAAGGGCTGTGCCGAATATACGCGCAAACAGCTCGATGCGCTGACTGACTTTGTCAAACGTCCGCAGGTGGGTGCCGGCGGAATGGTTTATGTGAAATACAATGCCGATGGCACGTTCAAGTCCAGCGTGGATAAGTTCTACACTCAGGACGACCTCAAAGCCATTGCTGCTAAGTTTGCCGCTGAGCCTGGCGACTTGATGCTCATCCTCTGCGGTCCTGCTATGAAGACGCGTGTGCAGCTCTGTGCTCTCCGCCTCGAGATGGGCAACCAGCTCGGTCTGCGCAATCCCGACAACTATGCGCCGCTGTGGGTCATAGACTTTCCTCTCTTGGAGTGGGATGACGAGACTCAGCGCTACTATGCCATGCATCACCCGTTCACCGCTCCCAAGCCGGAGGATGAGTCGCTACTGGACGATAGCAGCCGCTGGGGCGACATACGTGCCAATGCCTATGATATTGTTATCAACGGTGTAGAGGTAGGCGGTGGCAGTGTGCGTATTCACGACCGCACATTGCAGAACAAGATGTTCCACACCCTTGGATTCAGCGATGAGCAGGCGGCAGCTCAGTTCGGCTTCCTCATGGATGCTTTCACCTATGGAGCGCCTCCTCACGCTGGCTTGGCGTTCGGTTTCGACCGCCTCTGCTCGCTCTTTGGTGGCGTTGACAGCATACGCGATTTCATCGCCTTCCCCAAGAACAACAGCGGTCGTGACGTGATGAGTGGCAGTCCCTCACCAATCTCGCAGGAACAGCTCGACGAGTTGCAGATAAAAGTGGATGTGAAATAGGAGGTGTGTGCGACGCACGTCATTGTCGTCAACAATTATTATAAAAGAGGCAAAGCCCCTATGCGTTTATTGCCAGCCATACGGTCTATGCGTTTGCGTACCCTGCCGCTTTCGTTGGCAGGTGTTGTATGCGGCACTCTGCTGGCTGTTGCCGGAGGGCATGCGGTCGGGGGTGCTACGGTGGCATTACTGATGTTCACAACGGTATGCCTGCAGGTGCTATCCAACCTGAGCAACGAGCTGGGGGACTACCTCAGCGGCACCGATGGCGACGAACGGCAGGGACCACAATACAGCGTGGCGCAGGGTGCTTTGTCAGAGCGGGGACTGCGAGGGCTGATACGTCTCTTCGTGGTACTATGCCTTGTGAGTGGAGGTCTGATGACATGGGCGGCTTTTGGCACGCTGTGGGCCTTGGAACCTGTTGCCGTGTTGCTTCTCGGAGGTGCTGCTGTGTGGGCTGCGGTGCATTATACGTTGGGCGCTAATCCTTACGGCTATCGTGGTTGGGGCGACCTATTTGTGTTCATCTTCTTCGGGTTGGTCTCCACGCTTGGAGGCTACTACGTGGTGTCCACTGCACTGCCGCCGACGGCCGTGATGTTGCCGGCAGCCGCAATAGGCTTTTTCAGTATCGGCGTGCTCAACGTTAACAACATCCGCGATATGGCTACCGATGCTGGCACGCGCATGACCATCCCTCTGCGTATTGGTGAACGACGAGCTAAAATATACCATACGTGTCTGATAGCTGCGGGATGGTTGTCGCTGTTGGCCTATTCGTTTATCATGCCCACGCGTTGCTGCTGGGTGGCATATCTTTATTGCATCATGCTGCCGGTCTATGTGGTACATGTTCGAGGCGTGTGGCGCCATACAGCCAGAGCGTTGGACCCCATGCTCCCCATGCTTGTCATTGCAACGTTCTTGTTGTCCATCCTGCTTGGAGTGGGGCAGATAGTGGCATCGGTATGATGGCTATCTTGTGAATTGTTTTATTGAATCTGTTTTAACATACCTCTATGGCTTACAATTTCGACAATATTGCTCCCACCTACGACCGACTTAACCATCTGATGACAATGGGCATTGACCGAGCTTGGCGCAGGCGTGCGGTGAGTATGATTGTTGATATGTCGCAGCCGTTGCGCTATCTTGATGTTGCTACAGGTACTGGCGACCTTGCGCAAGACATCCTTCGCAGGGCACACGACGAGAGCAGTCTGACGGGTATAGACCTCTCGCAACCTATGATGGATATTGCCAAAAGCAAGATAGAAAACGATAAAAGAATAGCCAATGCCGCACGGCGGCTGACCTTGCAGCAAGGCGACGCAGAGCGTATAAGCTTCGCCGATGAGAGTTTCGACCGTGTCACTGTAGGTTTTGGTGTGCGCAATTTTGTCAATCTCCAACGAGGATTGGATGAGATGTGCCGTGTGTTGCGAGTTGGAGGACGCCTCGCGGTCCTTGAGCTCTCATATCCCGACAATTCGTTGCTCCTCAGTTTCTACAAACTCTATGCTCTCAGGTTTTTGCCGTGGCTTGGCGAGCGCATCTCCCATGACCGAGCGGCCTACGAGTACCTGCCCAACTCTATATTGCGCTTCCCGAAGCCCGACCGCTTTGTGCCGATGCTGCAGACGGCAGGGTTCTCGAAGGTAGAGCATTATTCGTTCACCTTTGGAGTGTGTCGCCTCTATGTGGCGGAGAAGTGAGGTATGGGTGTGAGGGCGACATGTCGTCGGTAAGCAGAAAGGTTGATAATAGGGAAGAGTAAATGCTATAATGATATAATATCATCATTCTTTTTCATGCTGTAATATACCATACAATGAATAAAAGACGGGTTGCACAAGCAAATGCCAGTGCAGCCCGTCTTAGTATCGTTATAAATGGTGTTGTAATGAAAAGCGCTACAGACGATGTTTCTATCGTCGAAAAACGGCTTTATGGCTATGCTTGCGATATTTTTCAACAATTTTATCAACGGTATTTGCATGGATTAACATATATTATGTTTTTGTAATGAGAGAAGTATGAGTGAATTGCGTCTAATTGTCAGTCGTGGAGTGGAAAAAAAGGTTGTTTGTTTCGTTTCGAATATGTACCTTTGCAAACTCTTTGAAAAACTAAAAAAAACTTATTGACTTGACAACTACAAAAATATATCAAAAAGCACTACGAAAAAACTATAGCAAAACTCCATTTCTTCCCTCCTGCTTGACAAAAAATAATGCCATCCAAGACCGCTTTGTAAGTGGAACAATTATAGTTTTCAATTATCAGATGTTTAAAAACTGCCATTCTTGTTTGGGGGGGGCAAATATCTGTAAATCAACTATATAGCTATTCTTTTTTTCTTGTTTTGTGCCATGTCTGTATAGACGTGGTATTGGATGTGTTTTGAAAAGAAAATTCTTTTTGTTATGAAAAGATTTTATGTATTTCTGCTTTCGTTTCTGTTCTGTGTCATAGTATGTGCGCAGCAGGAGAATCCGCGTATGGAGGCGTTTGCCACGTCGGGAGCCTCTGTTACGGCTACGGAGGGCGGAATGCACAGTTGGACGTTGGGGCAGACGGCATTTATGCACTATGGCGGTTCGGCTATAGTAGAGGAAGGTGTGCAACAGGTATTTTGTATCCCCACGTTCGATACTATAGATATAACTTTGTGTACAGGCGATTCTACGGCTCTGATGGCCCTTCTGCCACAGGACTATCTGCTGCCCGATGGAGTGAGCTGTGCAACGGCTGGACATTTCCTTTTGCAGCTGAACTATCTCACCGAAGGGGGGTGTGATTCTATTGTGTGGCTTGATGTTACTGTCAATGGTACTACTGACACGATGGTGTATGCGCAGGCTTCGCAGGAATATGACTGGAATGGACAGGTGCTGACTAAATCGGATATCTACAAGCAGGTGCTGGTCGGTAGCAATGGTTGCGACAGCGTGGTGCGTATGAAGCTCACCATCATTGACGATGTGCCTATCCCCGTCATCTATACCTTCCGTAACCGCGTGGTCATGATAGACCACAACGCTAACGGGTTCGAGGATGTGCATTACACCTACTATCGTTGGTACCGCAACGGCAGTGTGGTTGCCGAAGGACCTCTGGAAGACTCCTATCAGACTCCTGGCAGCAATCTGAACGGCTGTTTCTATCTTGAGGTGCCTACCTCGTTTGATATGACCGACTGGGTGCGTTCTAACACTATATGCATAGGAGCTACGGATATTGAGGAGGTGGTGAGCCTTGTCCAAATCACGATGGCACCTAACCCCGTGCGCCACGGCGAAACATTCAGGGTCTATATTGATGCTGACGAAAACCTACTGCATGATGCAAAGCTAACCATATACAATGTGCATGGAGTAGTAATGAGCGAGACGACGGCAAGAAAGGAAAACACTATTACTGCCAATTTTGCTACGGGTGTTTACACTGTGCATGTGCAGCTGGCTATGGGTGGCCGTTGGGTGCGTAAGATTGTTGTGAAATAAATAAGAGTGTTATATTATGTTTGCTTCTTTTAGAAAACTCGTCCTTACTTTTGCCATGGTGTGCGGAGTGGCCGCCACATGCGGTGCTGCAGAGTCTGATGGCATCTTTGGTTACGACCGTCGTCTGCGCCAGCATGACATCATGCTTGACTTTGTTTCACTCGGCTCTTCGGCCATCCTCTTCAACGGTCCGCAGCAGTGGGGGAGTCCTACCCATGCGTGGTTCTATAACTGTGGTGTTGGCTATACCTATTGGCTGACGCATCATATCGGATTCCATGCCGGGGTGGAGTTCTCCTACATTCAGTACACTAACCATGCCAGCAATCTGACTACGATTTCTGAAGGCATGTTTGAGGTAGAGAACAGCGAAGAGACGCGTCTGATAGACTGTACGGCGAATGTTGTCACCAGTACGGCTATGGAGGAGCAGACAGTATCTATGGTGCATGTGCCTATTCAGGTCATGACACAGTTTAACCACATATATCTCGGGCTCGGAGTGACGCTGGCAACGCCTATCACCACTTATGGCACTTTTCGCTATGGGACATCAGAATATAGGATTACGTCGTTCAACGACCTGAGTGTCTCTACTGCTGATTTGCCGGTCTTTGGCGATTATGTCAATGGACGCAACGGTCATCACAATATGGGGTCGACGGTGCAGCCAGTCTTTTGCAATCTGGCTTTGGACCTCGGGTGGAAGTTCTATTTTAACGATAATAATGTCGTGTCGCTCGGTGTCTATCTGCGCCGTTCGCTCAACAAGTATAAGGTGGAGCATCAGAATAGCGACATCGTTGACCTCTCTGACGGCACCAACAAGAGTCGTACTGGCAACATTCCTCCGGAACGTACGAGTATTGTGGAGAGCCTCTCGTTCTACGAATGTGGTGCACGGCTGTGCTACCACATCGGGTTCGGGGACCTGGTGAAGAAGAAAAAGAAGAAAACGGATTAGGGTCTATGATTGCCCTGCCCTGAAATATGATGAATGATAAAAAGAAAACCAATATACCTATGAAAAAGAGCAAAAAACTGTTAGTACTCATCTGGAGTCTGCTTGTGGCTGTGTGCGCTTTTGCACAAGTGCCGCAGCGAGTAAGCTATCAGGCTGTTGTACGTCATGCGAATAATCGTCTTGCTACCAGTGAGACGGTTTCTGTGCGTTTATCCATACTGTATGGCAGCCCCGATGGCGTAACTGTATATCGCGAGGTACATACCGTCACAACTAATCAGAATGGCTTGGTGGCTGTGTTCCTCGGCGAGGGTACTCCTTCGAGACGTGCAAGAATGAGCGACATAGACTGGTCTAATGGTCCCTATTTCTTGAAGAGCGAGATAGACCCAGATGGAGGTAGCGATTTCTCGTCGTCATCCATAAGTCAGATTGCCAGCGTGCCATACGCCCTATATTCTGACAAAACACGATTGGCAGAGCGGGCGGAGAAAGTTGACGGACTCGCCGACTCTATTAGGACGGCTCTCGTACGCGTGGCAACACCGTCGGCATCGGGTACTACGGTGTATGACAGTGTGCGGTCACTGCTTACGAGCGTGTTCTATGATACTGTGCATAACGCAGTGTATCAGAGTGTTTATGATAATATCAATCAGACGGTGGTTACTGCCGTCTATGATACTGTTCATAGCATTGTCAATAGGGAGGTGTACGACAGCGTGCTGACACTCATCTCCGCCGAGACTGGCGATTTACAGACAGCCATTAATGGCAAACTCGATACGACGGTTTTTAATAGTTATAGGAATAGCATTAGTTCGATAATAGAAGGTAAGGCAGATGTAGAGACTGTTCGTACTCAGATTCATGACAGTATCAGTGTTATCAATGCAAATCTTGCAAAAAAGGTAGATGCCAGCGACCTCGACAACTATGCTACTAAAGCAAAGGTGAATGCCGACAGCGTGGCACTGGCTGCTGCAATAGCAGGCAAAGCTGACGCTACCGACCTCGACAACTATGCCGCGAAGTCAAAGGTGAATGCAGATAGTGTAGCTCTCGCTACAGCAATCGCAGGCAAAGCTGACGCTACCGACCTTGACAACTATGCTACGAAGGCAAAGGTGAACGCCGACAGCGTGGCACTGGCTGCTGCAATCAACGGCAAGACCGACATCGCCGAGGTGGCTGGTGCCATCCACGACAGCATCAGCGGTATCAATGCCGCCGTAGAAGGCAAGGCAGACATGACGGATGTCGCTGCAGCAATCCACGATACAGTAACTATCATAAACAGCAGGATAGACGGCAAAGCCGACGTTGTCGACCTTGACAACTATGCTACGAAGGCAAAGGTGAATGCCGATAGCGTTGCTCTGGCTACAGCAATCAATGGCAAGACGGACATCACCGAGGTGGCTGGAGCCATCCACGACAGCATCAGCGGTATCAATGCCGCCGTTGAAGGCAAGGCAGACATGAACGATGTTGCTGCCGCAATCCACGACACAGTAACTATCATCAACAGCAGAATAGACAGCAAGGCTGATGCCGCCGACCTCGACAACTATGCCACGAAGGCAAAGGTGAACGCCGACAGCGTTGCTCTGGCTACAGCTATCAACGGCAAGACGGACATCACCGAGGTAGCCGGAGCCATCCACGACAGCATCAGCGGTATCAATGCCGCCGTTGAAGGCAAGGCTGACATGAACGACGTTGCAGCCGCAATCCACGACACTGTTACTATAATCAATAGCAGAATAGACGGGAAAGCCGACATGAACGATGTCGCTGCTGCAATCCACGACACAGTAACTATCATAAACAGCAGAATAGATAGCAAGGCTGACATGAACGATGTTGCTGCTGCAATCCACGACACTGTAACTATTATCAACAGTAGGATAGACGGCAAGGCAGATGCTTCAGAGCTCAACAACTACGCCACGAAGGCAAAGGTGAATGCCGACAGCGTAGCACTGGCTACAGCAATCAACGGCAAGACGGACATCACCGAGGTGGCCGGAGCCATCCACGACAGCATCAGCGGTATCAACGCCGCCGTTGAAGGCAAAGCCGACATGAGCGACGTCGCTGCAGCAATCCACGATACAGTAACTATCATCAATAGCAGAATAGATGGTAAAGCTGATGCTACTGACCTTGACGACTATGCCACGAAGGCAAAGGTGAACGCCG